>CAKNLK010000004.1 GCA_930989535.1 uncultured Clostridia bacterium
TTCTCGCCCTTTAGGGCTTCTTAAAGCCCCCACTTTAGTGGGGGATAGTTACTGCGTTCGGCGGAACAAGCAGTTTAGCGGTATATTTTCTTAGAATATGCGCTGTTTTTATATAACAAACATTGACATTTATGAATATATTTGTTATAATCATGCTGACTGTTTTTTCATATAATATATTTCAATTTGCGCGCCAGCAAAACTCAAAAGGAGGCCTCCTTTTCTTTACGGCAAAAAGCCGTAAAGAAAGCGGTTATATGCCTGCAAAGCTGTGACGAGAATTGGAAAAAGGAGCAGAGATGAGAAAGAAGATAGTTTTGACTTCGCTGTTGACGGTGGCGATGTGCCTGAGCCTGATAGTGGGCGCAACGTTCGCGCTGTTCGGGAGCGAATCGAAAAAGAACATCGCGGTGACGAGCGGTAAAATCGACGTGTCGGCAAAGATAGTATCGCTCGATACATATTCGCGCGGCACGGCGACGCAAAACGGAGAGTTCGCCAACGGCGGCAGTGCGGAAATCGACGCGGACAACGCGGGGGTTATCGTCGACAGGATGTCGCCCGGGGATAAAATCGTCGTAAAAATCGACGTGGAAAACAACTCGAACATCGCATATCGCCAGCGGGCAACGCTGAAGTTTGAGCGCGGCACGGAAGACTTTTTCGGCCAGCTGGTCGTCGGCGTCAGCGAAGACGGCGGGGAATACGATTATTTCAGCAGCTACGCGACGGAATGGACGTATCACGAGGCGAATACGACGGGAACGCCGGAAGTCAGCTCGATGTATATCTCCGTCGAACTTCCCGAATACGTGAGCGAAAATTGGCAGGATAAGAGCTGCGACATCACGTTTGCGGTGGAGGCAATCCAGGGCAATGCCACAACGGAAGGGGAAGAGTCGCGCAAAGTCTATCTGGTGGAAGACCAGGCTGCGTTGGAAGAAGTGCTCGGCAAGATGCAGGACGAGGAGACGGTGGTGCTGAGCGGCGGAGCATGGGAAGAAGCGGAAATCTCGTATGATGACGACCGCACGATATATGTGCGCGGGTATAAGGTAAACAAGCTCACCGTCGACGCGCCGGCGGGCGAAGTGCACTATTACAACGATGCGGAGGAAATCATCGGGGAGGCGTTGGCAGGCGAATCGCTGCACGTGTACGGAAACGTCGGCACCGTAACCGTCAAACGCGGCCATGCGGTGATGGAAGCGGGCGCAAGCGCGGAGAAGATATCCGTCGTGCCGGCGGAGGGCGCCGCGGCGCAAATCGACGTTGCGGCGGGCGCGGAGGTGCAGAGCATTTCCGTGGACGCGGCGGCGGGCACCAAGGCGGAGGTTTCGGTTGCCGAAGGTGCAAGCGTTCCCGAAATGACTGTTACGGGCGATGGCGAAATAACGCTCAGCGGCGAGGTCGAACGTACAATCGACGTATGGACGGAGGAAGCGCTGCGCGGGGCGCTGGGCGTCAGCGGAACGGTGACGCTGCGCGCGGATATCGAAACGGCTGACGAGTTGAAATTTTTGTGCGACGCTGCGTTGGATTTGAACGGCCATACGCTTACGGTCGCCGGCGGGACAAAGGCTATCAAATCGAGCGGCGGCAAAACGCTCACTGTGCAGGGGAACGGCACCGTTTACGGTGCATTGTATGCGGATAAATTGTTCAATAACGGTAGCACGCTGATTGTCAATGCCGGGGAGAACTTTTCCGTGCAGTCTTCTTCGGAAAGTGGTTGGGCCGTTTACGGGGCACAAAATACGGATATCACGCTCAACGGCGGAACATACAGTGTCAGAAATATCAAAGGTACGGCTGGTATTGTCCATTCCCTCGGGAAGTCGTTGGAAATCAATGATGCGACCGTCAATGTAACTGCGGAATCGGTGATGAACGCATACGGCATTTATTCGAACGCGGCGGAGACGTATTTGAATGACGCCACGGTCAACGCAAAATACAGCAGGGCCGTTTATTTGAACAACTCTTTGGGGAAAACGGTAATCCGCGGCGGTTCGTTCACGACGGATAAATATACGACCAACTTCGTTATTAACCCGACGATTGATTATAAAGGGACGCTGGATATTTCGGGGGCAACGATAATGCGCGTGGGCGTCGGCATTTTATATTCAAGGACTGGGGCAACGAAAGTGGAAGGGCTTACCGAAAGCAGCCTCACCTTTGTACCGTATGGAGACTCGGCGGCAGATTTTCTGAATATTGACGTAAAAAAATAAAGGCAGGAAAGCCCGCGCCGCAATACATCGGCGGTGCGGCAAAATGCAGGCAAAAATTCAAAGGGAGTCCGGCAGGTGCCGGGCTCTTTTCCTATGCGGAAAACAGCGGCCGAACTTGCAGGGTAGGGAGGGGCGAGGCCGCGCGGCGAAAACGGAAATGCGGGGCCTTTCCTGCGGGCGCCTGCATTTTCTTTACAAATTTATTACATTTGCCCCCGAAAAATCAAAAAAATCGTGAAACTTCGGTGCTATAATAATAGAAGTAAGAAAAAATGTTGTCACGGAGGAAAAAGGTATGCCGTCTACATACGCGCACTACAAATTCGGTAAAACCGTTTTGGAGCAATATCCCGCCCCGCTCGCGAAAATCGTCCGCGAGCATCGGCAGCTGTACAACATCGGGCTGCACGGGCCGGATATTCTTTTTTATTACAGGGCATTGACGAACAACCCCGTCAACGCGGTCGGTTTCGGCATGCACGCAAAGCCCGCGCGCGAGTTCTTCGCCCCTGCAAAGCAGGCGTATGCCGCCGCCGAAGACAAGGGCGCCGCGCTCGCCTATCTGTTGGGCTTCGTCTGCCACTTCGCGCTCGATTCCGCCTGCCACGGCTATATCGAAAACAAAATCGCCGTTTCGGGCGTCACCCACACGGAAATCGAGAGCGAGTTCGACCGCTCCCTGCTCTTACAGGACGGGCGCGAGCCGCTGTCGGCAAAGCTCACCTATCACATCGTGCCGAGCGAAAAAAATGCGCGCGTTATCGCGCCCTTTTTTGCGGGCGTAAGCGCAAAGCAGGTGCAAAAGGCGCTGCGCTCCATGCTCTTTTACAACGAGCTTCTGCGCGCCCCGCACCAGCCCAAGCGCGGGTTCGTGCGGCTGTGCCTGCGCCTGACCGGCAATTTCAAGGAGATGCACGGCATGATGCTTGCCAAACAGCCCATTCCCGCCTGCGAGGACAGCTGCCTGCGCCTTTCCAAGCTGATGGACAAGGCGGTCGGGCGGTGCGTGTTTCTTTCCGAAAACGTCGCCGCGTATGTCAAAGGGGAAGAGGAACTTTTGCCCGAGTTCAACAAAACGTTCGGCCCGCCCGAAAACTGGCGGGATATTCCCGTTCTGCCGCTCAAGGAGGAACAATCGTATGAAGTTTAAGATGTCTCCGCTCGAAAAGAAGTGGGTGCTCTACGACGTGGGCAACTCCGCGTTCACCCTGCTCGTTTCCACGCTGCTGCCCATCTTTTTCAACACCATCGCCGCGGGGGCGGGCGTGTCCGATTCCGACTATCTCGCCTGGTGGGCGTACGCCACGAGCATCTCGACGGCGATCGTCGCCGTGCTCGGCCCGACGCTCGGCACCCTGTCCGATTTGCGCGGCGCGCGGAAAAAGATTTTTTCCGCGTCCATTTTAGTCGGCGCGCTCGGCTGCGCGGTGCTCGGGTTCGTGCAGCATTGGATATGGTTTTTGGTGCTGTTCGTGCTCGCCAAGTCCGGCTATCAGCTCAGCCTCGTCGTCTATGATTCCATGCTTTGCGACGTTTCTTCGCGCGAGCGCATGGACGAAGTGTCCTCCCGCGGCTATGCGTGGGGGTACATCGGCAGCTGTATCCCGTTCATCCTCACCATCGTCGTATACGTTTTGTACGAGATGGTCGGCGTTTTACAGCTTATGCCCGCCATGATACTCGTCTTTCTCATCGTCGCCGTGTGGTGGGTTGCCTGCTCCTTCCCGCTGTGGAAGAATTACGAGCAGAAACACTGCGTCGAGCCGGGCGCGCACCCCGTGCGCACGGGCTTTAAAAACCTTGGCGGAATTTTCCGCGAGCTCGGCCGCAACAAGCGCATCCTGTTCTTCCTGCTCGCCTTCTTTTTCTTCATCGACGGCGTGTATACGATTATCGACATGGCGACCGCCTACGGCACCTCGCTGGGGCTGAATACGGTCAGCCTCGTCATCGCCCTGCTCGTCACGCAGGTGGTGGCGTTCCCCGCGGCGATTTTATTGGGCATGCTCTCGCGCAAGGTAAAGTCGGAATACCTCATCATGGCGAGCATCATCGCCTACTTTTTCATCACCGTGTACGCCGTTTTCCTCGACCAGGAATACGAATTCTGGATTCTCGCGGTGTGCGTGGGGCTGTTCCAGGGCACCATTCAGGCGATGAGCCGCTCCTATTACGCAAAAATCATCCCGCACGAAAAGGCGGGCGAATACTTCGGCGTGTACGACATCTTCGGCAAGGGCGCGGCATTCATGGGCACCCTGCTCGTCGGCGGCGTCACCGATATCTCCAACAACCAGAGCATCGGCGTCGCGGCGCTGTCCGTGATGTTCCTCATCGGACTGGCGTTCTTTATCGTCGCCATCCGCTGCAAATCCCCCGCGGCTCCCGCGGAAGGGGAAAAAGCGGAAGGGGAGGAAAAAACCGCCGGGGCGGAGGATACGGCAGGAGCGGCGATGTTGGCGGCGGCAACGGAAACCGCCGAAGCGGAAACGGCCGCCGTGCAGGCGGGTTCGCCGCCGGCGGATATCTCCGCGCAATAGCGGCTTGCGCCGATTTATTACAACTTTCAAACAAATTTTGCAAAATTTTTAGAAAAGTATGCGCTATAATAAAAGCATAGTTGTAAGCTCATACGCGGGCGGGTGCCGCGGCGAGGAAAATCGCGCGGTCTGCCGCCGCTGAAATAAGGGGTGTACCGCGGCGCGGGCGTACGATGCGCCTTGCTGCGGCGGTAACGCGCGGAAGGGGGAAAAGGCCTCCGCGCTTCGCCCGCGGGGGTGCCGCCTGCGCGGCGCTTCCCGCCTCCTTCTCTTTTATTTGCTCACACTCAGACAACTTTTTCTTACGGTACCCGCCGCGCAAGTCTTGCGCGGCGGGTATCGCTTTTGTGTGAAGAAACGGGGAAAGTTTTGCTTTGCCGCGGAATTTTTCGGGAAAATTGTGGACGGCGCGGGCAGAATATGGTATACTGATAGCGCTACGGCGGAAAAAGATTCGCCGCGGCGAATAAAGTCGGGAGAAGTTATGGAAAAGCGAATAATCGCGTTCGATATCGGCGATAAAAGAATAGGCGTTGCCGCGAGCGACCCGTTCAACACCTTTGCCCTGCCAGGAGAAACCTACTTCCGCACGAAGAGCGCTGCGGCAGACGCGGAGGCGCTCGCCGCCATTGTCCGCGAAAAGGGCGCGGGGCTCATCGTCTGCGGCCTGCCCGTCAATTTCGACGGCACCGATTCGGTGCAGACGGAAAAGACGCGCCGCTTTGTCGAACTTCTGCGCCAAAAGACGGACGTTCCCGTCGTGTTCGAGGACGAGCGCTTCACCACCATGGAGGCGGAGCGGGTGCTCATCGCGGGGGGCGTGCGGCGGGAGAACCGCAAACAATCGGTAGACAGCATTGCCGCTTCCTATATTCTGGAAGGGTATTTGAATAAAATCAACAAAGAAAGGAGCGATACCATGAGCGAAGAAAAGAAACTGCACGAGGAAGGCTGCGACTGCGAAGACTGCGCCGACGAAGAAGTGAACGTCGTCGAATTGATTGACGACCAGGGCAAAACGCATAAGTGCTACCACATCGGCACCATCGAGTACAAGAACCGGTGGTTCGCCTTTTTCCAGCCCGCGGACGAGGAAGACGAGGAGAGCGAGGAAGAGGAAGTCACCATTCTGGAGATCGTCGGCGAAGAGGGCGAGGAAGAGCTTGTCCCCGTCGAGGACGACAAGCTCCTGGACGAAGTGTTCGACGAGTTCTGCCGCGTGATGGAAGAGGACGACGATGCGGACGAAGCGGCGTCTTTGGACACCGACTACGAGGAAGGCTGCGGCTGCGGCTGCAAGAACCACGACCACAAGAAAGGCTCTCAAAAATAATAGGCTCGCGAAAATCTCGGCGAGCTGACGCCTACGATTTTCTGCGATTGTAGGGGAAACCCGAGCGGTTTTCCCCTCGCGGCGGCATATTCAGGGGCACGCATATTGCTATAATGCCGCCGCTTCACCCTTTCTGTGAGCCGAGGTATCGGCAAATTGAGTGCAAGAGCAAAAAAGCGTGGTTTTTGCTCTTGCGAGAATTTATTTATAAATCACTCGCGCAAGCAAAACCGCGCTTTTGCGATAGCGCACCTGCATTTGCGCGTAAGCGCTTTCGCAGGTAAGGTGAAGCCGCGCGATTTTGTAATATGCGTGCTCTTAATTATCGCGCGGCGAGGAAAACTCCGACGGTCAGCGGCTTTGCCGCGTGCCGTGGGGTTGTCCTTAATCTCACGGAAAAAAGTTTTATCAGCTTAAAACTTTTTTCGTGAATATTTTCGCTTGCCAAAAACAAGCAGTTGTGCTAAAATAGTAAGGCTATAAATTCACACCCCGCGCGCGTCGCTTTTCCGTTCCCGCCAAAATCCCATTCGGGCGGGCAAAAAGCGGGCCAAACGCAACGGGGGAGGAAGAAACGGAGGAATTTTTATGGCAGTTATCACTATGAAGCAGCTCCTCGAAGCAGGGGTGCACTTCGGTCACCAGACCAGGAAATGGAACCCGAAGATGAAAAAGTACATCTTCGCCGCCCGCAACGACATCCACATCATCGACCTGCAGCTCACCGTCGGCCTCGTCGAAAAGGCGTACAACTTCGTCGTCGACACCGTTAAAGCCGGCAAGAGCATCCTGTTCGTCGGCACCAAAAAGCAGGCGCAGGAAGCCATCAAGGAAGAGGCTGAACGCTGCGGTCAGTTCTACATCAATTCCCGCTGGCTGGGCGGCACGCTCACCAACTTCAAAACCATCCGTTCCCGCATCGACCGCCTCAACAGGCTGGAGAAGATGGAGGAGAACGGCGAATTCGACCTTCTGCCCAAAAAGGAAGTTCTGGGCCTGAAAAAGGAAATGGCGAAATTGCAGGCGAACCTCGGCGGTATCAAGGAGATGAAAACGCTCCCCGGCGCCATGTTCGTCGTCGACCCGCACAACGAGGATATCGCCGTGCAGGAAGCGCGCAAGCTGCACATCCCCATCGTCGCCATCACCGATACCAACTGCGACCCTGACCTTATCGACTATGTAATCCCCGGCAACGACGACGCGATTCGCGCGGTCAAACTGCTCTCGGGCGTCATCGCGAACGCGGTCATCGAGGCGAACCAGGGCGAGGCGGTCAACGCGGAAATGCAGCAGGCGGCGGAGGAAGTTCCCGCCGAGTCGATTGAAGAAGTCGTAGAAGCGGCGGAAGAAGTGCCCGCCGACGCGGAGTAATTCCCGGCGGATTTGAGAGAAATAACACGGAGGAATTCAGATATATGGCTATCACGGCAAGTGACGTAAACGCGCTGCGCCAGAAGACGGGCGTAGGCATGATGGATTGCAAAAAGGCCCTGACCGAAGCGAACGGCGACATGGATAAGGCCGTCGAAATTCTGCGCGAAAAGGGCATGGCGACCGCCGCGAAGAAAGCGGGGCGCATCGCCGCGGAAGGCATCGTCGACAGCTACATTCACATGGGCGGCAAGGTCGGCGTTCTGGTCGAAGTCAACTGCGAGACGGACTTCGTCGCGCGCGGAGACCAGTTTAAAGAACTCGTGCACGACATCGCGCTGCAAATCGCGGCGGCGAAACCCCTGTACGTGACCAAGGAGGAAGTTCCCGCCGAGGTTTTGGAAGAGGAGAAGAAGATTCTCAAAGTGCAGGCCATGAACGAGGGCAAACCCGAAGCCATCGCCGAAAAGATGGTCGCGGGCCGCATCAAAAAGTACTACGAGGATTTCTGCCTGCTCGAACAGCCGTTCGTGAAGGATTCGTCCAAGACCATCAACCAGCTGATCACCGAGGCGATCGCGTCTATCGGCGAAAAGATTACGGTTCGCCGCTTCGCGCGCTTCGAGATGGGCGAGGGCATCGAAAAGAAGAAGGACGACCTCGCAGAGGAAGTCGAAAAACAAGTTTCCAAGATGAAAGGTTAAAACCGAAGCAAAAACGGCAGGGCACACAATTGAGCGTTGTGTGCCCTTTTTTCAAAACCCGCGCGGCAGAGCGCGCGCCGCGGGCGGAAAGCTGAGGGCTCTCCGCGGTATCCAATCGGGCGCGCTTTGGCATAGTGCGGCGGGCTTTCCATAAAAATTTTCGGCGCGCCGGCAGGCTGCGCCGCATACAATAATCTCATGGGGGCGGCATGGATAAACTCACACCGAAATACAAGAGAATCATTTTAAAGCTGTCGGGCGAGGCGCTCGCGGGCGATAAGGGCTTCGGCCTGGACGAAAAAATTATTGCGGGCGTGGTAGACCAGCTCGTCCGCGCGCACGAAATGGGCGTGGAAATCGGCATCGTTTTGGGCGGCGGCAACTTCTGGCGGGGGCGCCAGGGCACCAATATGGACAGGACGACTGCCGACCATATGGGCATGCTCGCCACCGTCATCAATTCGCTCGCTATGCAGGACGCCATCGAACAGCGCGGCGTGCCCGTGCGGGTGCAGACGGCGCTGAACATGATCAGCGTCGCCGAGCCGTTCATCCTGCGCAAGGCGCTGCGGCATTTCGAACTGGGCAGGATCGTCATCTTCGCCTGCGGCACGGGCAACCCGTACTGCTCGACGGATACGGGCGCGGCGCTTCGCGCGTGCGAAACGAACGCGGACATTCTCCTGCTCGCGAAAAACGTAGACGGCATCTACGACAGCGATCCGAAAACCAATCCGAAAGCGAAAAAGATCGACAAAATCACGCACATGGAGGTCATCAACCGCGGCTTAAAAGCGATGGATACGACGGCAATCACCATGTGCATGGATAACGACGTCCCCGTGCTCGCCTTTGCCCTCTCCGAAAAGGACGCCATCGTGCGCGCCATCTGCGGCGAAGAGACGGGCACCATTATCACCACCGAGTAGTCGGTATCGAATCTGTGCAAAATAAGAGCGGTATTGCGTGTCAGGCACGCGTATGAAGGGCGGGGCGCCCCGCCTGCGCGGCTTTCAGCCGCGCAGAGTATTGCCCGCTTCCGCCTCGGCTCCGCCGCCTTGTTCACGAAAATCTCACTTCGCTGCGATTTTCCGTGAGAATATGGTTTAAGATTTATAAAAAAATGAAATGCGCGTTTGAGAACCGCGCTTCTCAAAAAGCGCCCCCAAGCAGCCGCATACATACGGCTTAAGGGAAGAGGGTGAATTTGCGCCCATAAATAATAAGAGTGCTCTGAAAAAGGGCGCAAAGAGGGAGAAAACGCCGCAGAAAACGCGAAAGCGTTTGAACGGCGGTGTCGCCCTCAAATCGGACGAAATCATTTTGTCAGCTCAAAATGATTTCGCCGAGAGTCAATAATTACTCGCGCAAGCAAAACCACGCTTTTGCGCCGCGCAACTCAATTTGCGCATAAGCGCCTCAGCGGGTGAATGCGGTGCGCGTATAAGCGGTGGGCTTTTAAAAAGCGCGCCGCAGAGGGCAGAGCCCTTGAATCACGAAAATTTGTTTTTGCCGCTAAAAAACAAATTTTGTGAAAATTATTAGGAGGAAAAAACCATGGTTGACAACGAGAAAGTAGACGAATTGATGCTCACGATGGAGGAGAAGCTGGAAAAGACGGCGAGCGTCCTGCGCGAAGAATTTTCGAATATCCGCGCGGGCAGGGCGAATCCGCACGTTCTGGATAAAATTCAGGTGGATTATTACGGCACCATGACGCCCGTCAACCAAGTGGGCAACATTTCCGTCGCCGACGCGAAGTGCCTTGTAATCAGCCCTTGGGACGCGAGCCTTTTAAAGGGCATCGAAAAGGCGATTTTGCAGTCGAACATCGGGCTCACGCCCACCAACGACGGCAAGGTCATCCGCCTCATCTTCCCCGATTTGACGGAGGAGCGCCGCAGGGAGCTCGCCAAACAGATTAAGGCTCTCTCCGAGGATGCGAAGGTCGCCGCGCGCAACATCCGCCGCGACGCGATGGACGCGCTCAAAAAGATGAAGAACAACAAGGAAATTTCCGAAGACGAGTGCGCGGCTCTTGAAAAGGAAGTCGAAAAGACTCTTGCCAAGAGCATGGAGCAAATCGACAAGCACACCGCCGATAAAGAAAAAGAAATCATGTCTGTGTAAAGGTTTGTAGGCTGCATGAAGAGGATTAAATTGCCGGCGCATATCGCCATCATCATGGACGGAAACGGCCGCTGGGCGAAGCGCCGCTTCCGCCCGCGCGCCTACGGCCATCGCATGGGCGTGCAGAACATGTTCAAAATTTGCGGGCACGCCTTCAATTTGGGCGTGCGCATCGTCACGGTTTTCGCGCTCTCGGCGGAAAATCTTTCCCGCCCCAAGGAGGAGGTCGACGAGCTGTTCGAGCTGTTCCGCTCCTACTTTTCCAAAAAGAAAGAGCGCATGTACGAGCTGAACGTCAAAATCTGCGTGCTGGGCGATATCTCCGTGCTCCCCGCCGATATTCAGGAGAGCATCGGGGAAATCGAGCGCGCCACCGCGCATCTGACGAGCGGGCTTTTGAACATCTGCGTCAACTACGGCGCGCGGCAGGAGGTCGTGCGCGCGGTCAATAAGGCGGTGGCGCTGGGCAGGTTCGTCGACGAAAACAGTTTGGAAAGCCTGTTCTATACGGGCGGGCTGCCCGATCCTGACCTCATCATCCGCACGGGCGGGGAAATTCGGCTCTCCAATTTTCTGCTGTACCAGGCGGCCTATTCCGAGCTCTACTTTTCGGGCAAGATGTGGCCGGAGTTTTCCAAGCGCGATTTAGAGAAGGCGATTGAAAACTATTCCGCGCGCGACAGGCGCTACGGCAACGTGAGGGAGGAATGAGACGATGCTGAAGCGAATCATTTCCGGCGCCGTTTACGTCGCCGTCGTTGTCGGTTTCTTTTGCCTGCGCTTGGTCGACAAGCAGCTGTTCGGCATCCTCATCTACGCCTTTTCCCTCATAGGCACCTATGAGATGGTGCACGCCTTTTCCGCAAAGCGCGTTTTGGAGAACGGGAAGGACGAGGTTCCCGATTTGTCTTTCGATTTTCTGCCGAATCACGGCGCCGAGCAGGGTACCGACATGGCGCTTGCACTTTCGCAGAAGATAGCCGTTTATGTATATGCGCTCCTGTTTACGCCTGCATACTATATCATCGAATGGCTGTGGCCCGGCCACGGCTACCGCGGCATGCTCATCGCAACGTTCGTGCTGGGTTTGGCCCTCCTGTGCCTGCTGGTATTCGACCACAGGAACACGAATCTGAAGAATACGGGAGCATCGATGCTGTGCGGTTTCTACCCCACGGCGATGCTCTCGACGATGATTTTGGCAAACTCTTTCAAGGACGCGTCTGCGCTGGCGCTCCTGCTCATCTTCGTGATTTCCCCGGTCGCGGATACTTTTGCGTTTTTCGTGGGCAGTATCTTCGGCGGCAAAAAACTATGCCCGTCCATCAGCCCGAAAAAGACGATTGCGGGCGCCGTCGGCGGAGTAGTGTTCGGCACGGGCGCGAGCGTTCTGATGTACAGCCTGTACACCCTCGCCACCGGGTACGAATATGCGGGACTCGGCAATCCTTGGGTGATGTTCGTCATCGTCGGGCTCATCACGTCTGTCATGACGGTGTTCGGCGATCTGGTGGAGAGCGTCATCAAGCGGCATTTGGGCATCAAGGACATGGGCAAGATTATGCCCGGCCACGGCGGGATACTCGACCGCATCGACGGCACGCTGTTTGCGAGCACTTTCGTGTATATCGCGTTCGTGCTGTTCATCGTATAAAACGGAATTTCCGGCGGCTTGCCGCCGCGCAAAAAAATGCAAGGCGCTGCCTTGCATTTTTGCCTATGTTCGGGCATATATCTATTCGAGGGAAACGCATGAAAAAAATTGCACTCATCGGCAGTACGGGCTCTATCGGCAGGCAGGTCGTCAACGTCGCCCTGCGCTATCCCGAGCGCTTTCAGATCGTCGCCATGGCGGCCAACTCCAACGCGCCGCTGTTTTCCGAACAAATCGCGCGCCTGCGCCCCGCTTTTGCCGTTTTAAGGCAGGAAAGCGCCGCCCGCACTCTCCCGCCCGCCCCGCAGGGCACGCGCCTTGCGGCGGGGGAGGAGGCGTTTGAGGAGGCGTGCGCCTTTGCGGATGCGGACATCGTATTCGTCGCCGTATCCGGCTTTGCGGGGCTGAAAGCATCCCTGTTGGCGCTCGGCGCGGGCAGGGATATCGCGCTCGCCAACAAGGAGAGCCTCGTCGTCGGCGGTGATTTGGTTTTGCGGAAAGCGGAGGAGAAGGGCGCGAAGATTCTGCCCGTCGATTCCGAGCATTCGGCGATCTGGCAGTGCCTGCATTTCGATTGCGCCGCTAAGTATCGCCGCATCCTGCTCACCGCCAGCGGCGGGGCACTGCGTGACGTTCCGCTCCAAAAACTGGAGAAAATGACCGCCAAAGAGGCGCTCGCCCACCCGAATTGGGACATGGGCGCAAAGATTACCGTCGACTGCGCCACCATGCTCAACAAGGGGTTCGAGGTCATCGAGGCGATGCACCTGTACGGCGCGCCGCCGGAAAAAATTGAGGTGCTCGTGCACCGCGAGAGCATCGTACATTCGATGGTGGAGTTTGAAGACGGCGCCGTGCTCGCGCAGATGGGCGTGCCGTCGATGGAACTGCCCATTCAGCTCGCGCTCACTTACCCCGAGCGCATCTCGTGCAAACTGCCGCCCGTCGATTTTGTAAAGCTCGGCGCCCTGCACTTTGAGGCGGTGAACCAAGAGCGGTATCCCTGCTTTTCGCTCGCGCTCGAATGTGCCCAAAAAGGGGGTACGTACCCGTGCATTTTGAACGCCGCGGGCGAAATTGCCGTTTCCGCTTTCTTGAAAGGGCAAATAAAATACACGCAAATCGCGGATATTATAGAGGGTACGCTCTCCGCATCCCTGCGGGGAACAGCTGGCAGCTACGCCGAATTGGAGGAATGCGACCTCGCCGCCCGCGCGCGGGCGCAGGCGCTGCTGCCGCAATAAGAAAAAGCCGAAAAGGGGAAGGCGCATGGCCGCAAATTTGCTCTCCTTCGCGGGCGTAATGAGTACGATCGGCTCGGTGTGTTTGGCGATTCTGATACTTCTCGCCATGATTACCGTGCACGAATTCGGGCACTACGTCGCGGGGAAAATCTTCAAATTCAAGATAAACGAATTCGCCATCGGCTTCGGGCCGAAGCTGTTCAAACACACCAAAAAGAACGGCGAAGTGTTTTCTGTCCGTCTCCTGCCGCTCGGAGGCTTTTGCGCGTTCGAGGGGGAGGACGACGACAACCCGCACCCCGACGCGTTCAACAACAAAAAGCCGTGGCAGCGCATCATCGTGCTGTTTGCGGGCGCGTTCATGAACTATCTTTTGGCGCTTTTGCTCATCATCATCTCCTTTTTCGCCTGCGGGCAGCTGCTTTTAATGACCTACCGCGTCGATACCGCCGACACGACGTACAACGACCATATCGCCGTCAACGGGCTTTCCTTCCACGACGAAGACGTCATCATCAAGTGCGAGGGGAAAAACATCTACCTCACCACCGACTTAATGTCCGCGCTCGAAGGGCGGCAGGAGGGGGACAAGGTGCAGTTCACCGTGTCGCGCAAAACGCAGGAGGGGCGGCAGGTCATGGATATTTCCGTCATTCTGCGCTCCGACGCCGATTTTGAAAACCTGACGGATACCAACGCCCTCTGGCGGTGCATCGGCATACAGCAGAAGTTCGCGGAGGACGGGGAGAGCTATACCTGGATGGTCGCCTCGGCGGCTTACAAGGGGTTCGGTTTTTTTGAAACGATTGGCCGCTCTTTCGTCTATTCCTTCCAAATCGGCGGCACAATTTTTAAAGTTTTGGGGCAGCTGTTTACGGGCGGGCTGGGGCTTTCCGCCTTCGGCGGGCCGATTACGACGATTCGGTTGACCAGCGAAATTGCCTCGCGCGGTTTGCAGTCGTTTTTGGAGATTGCGGCGTATATCGGCGTCAATTTGGCGGTGTTCAACCTGTTGCCCATCCCTGCGCTCGACGGCTCAAAAATCGTATTTACCGTCATCGAATGGATTCGCGGCAAGCCAATCAACCGCAAGGTGGAGGCTGTTATTCACGCGGTTGGCTTTGTGCTGCTCATCGGGTTTGCTATCCTGGTGGATTTGTTGCAGCTGTTTTAAGGGGGGTCACGAAAATCTCGGCGAGCTGTCGCCTGCAGTCTAACGCAGTCAATTTTGCGAAGCGACCGCTTGCGGGCATTTATGCAAAATTGACAAAGTTGTGCGACAGTCTGTCGCTTTTTCCGTGAGTTAAAGACAACCCGCCGTTCGGCATAAGCCGAGCGGCGGGATTTTCTCTCTTTGCGCGATTTTTAGGGGCACGCATATTATAAAATCGCGCAAATTCACTCTTTCCGCGAAAGCCATTCGGCAAATAGGGGGAAAAAAGGCAAAAGCGTGGTTTTGCCTTTTTCGAGTGATTATTATAACGGTTTTGCTTGCGCGAGTAATTAAATCGAAAATTGTAAAAGCCGTAGGGTGCTGGTTTTATTGAAAGAGTAAAGTCGGCGTTACGGGGGTATGGGGTGGAACACCCCATTTACAGCCGAAAAAAATGTATACTATTTTCAAATCACTTTTTATAAAGGTGCGCGAAGTGGAAATTTACGAATATCTTTGGGATATTATGCAGTTGGAAAACAGCAGTATCCGGCAATTGTACGAAAAGACGGGTATTTCAAAAATAAAGCTCATTCATTTTTTTAAGTCCGACTATAAAAAGGGGAGCGATACGACCGAGGCGATCGCCGCGGCAATCGGTTTATCGAATCCCGAAATTCCGATTATGGAGCGTATCGCCGAATATTATTGCAACAAGCTGCACGCAATCCTCGGTTCGGCAGAGGAGACCTTCATCAAATACTATTGCGCATTGCCCGCACTCGAACAGAGATACCTGCGCATAATCGCGCGGGAAATTGTAAGCGAAGTCAAAAATTAACGAGATAACAACGCGTAATTATGAGTAAATAGTTGGCATGAATTTTATGAAATTAATAAAAAACATGTTACAATAAAGCAAACGGACAATTTTTTTTGAAATTGTCCGTTTGCTTTTTGGATGGAGGTATGCTATAATTTGAGTATATTTGACGATATGCTATCTGGCTAATTAGCTTTTTTTATGCAGTTAAAAGAGGATGATTGGGTTTAGTGGATTGCAATTTCTAATATGTGGGAAGATGATTGTGATAAGTTGGACGGTTGTTACTTTATTAAAAGAAATATGCCGCCTTATCCGCAACATGCAAATTGTCGGTGTAGATTGGTAAAAATTTCTAAACCAATTCCATGGGAAACCGCTTTTGCACAAGGAGATAGAAGAAACTTTTCCGAGTATATTTTTAATCCGGCTAATAGTAAAGGCAAAACAGCAGTATTTTTAGCAATGGGGTATACCATTCAAGATAGTCAATTTTTACAAAATTTATATATTGAACAGGGATTGCGCAAATATTGTGATGGAAATTATCGGTTTGTAGGGGTTTCAAATTATGTGGTCAAAATTGAAATTTTGATAGAATTACCGACAATATCAGGAACCAATAAAGTTATTAAAAGCGGATTGAGTTTATTACCGAACGATTGTTTCGCGCAAAATAAAAAAAGCGGAGCCGAACAGTGCTGTTCGGCTTTTTCTATATCAGTTTTTCGTATTCTTCGTACAGCTTATCGAGCTCGGAGTGCAGGGCGTCCAGCCGCGCGCACTTTTCCGAGAGCAGTTTGTAGTCCGCCGCCACCTCGGGGCGGGCGATCTCCTCCGTCAGCGCCGCCGCCTCCGCCTCGAATGCGGAAATTTTTTCTTCCGTCTGCTTGATTTGCTGTTTTTTCTTCGCTTCCTGCGCCCGCTCCGCCTTGGAACGGTAGGATGCCGCGCCCGCCTGCGCCCGCGCTTCCTCCTTGACGGCCTTTGCCGCCTGTTCCTCCCTTTCGCGCGCCGCCTTTTTGGCGGCGGTGTATTCGTCGTACTTTTCCGCGAACGTATTCACTTTTTTGGCGTCGATTTCGATGATTTTGTCCGCTAAATTCTGGATAAAATAGCGGTCGTGCGATACGAACAGCAGGGTGCCGTCAAAGGCTTTCAGCGCCTCTTCCAGCGCCTCGCGTGCCTGCAAATCGAGGTGGTTGGTCGGCTCGTCGAGCACCAGAAAGTTCGCCTTTTCCGCTTCGAGCAGAACGAGCGCCAACTTTGCCCGCTCGCCGCCCGAAAGGGAGCGCACCTTTTTGTCGATGTCCTCCGCGCTCAGCTTCGCCTGCGCGAGCATCGAGCGCGCCTGCGTCTGCGAGAGCGCCGTGTGCTTGTGCCACAGCGCGCCCAGCACCGTTTCCTCGGGGTTGAGGTCGGCGTTTTCCTGGTCGTAGTAGCCCATCTTCACAAACCGCCCGCGCTTTACGGCGGGGTTGTGCCCCTTTACGAGCTCGCGGATGAGCGTAGACTTGCCCGTGCCGTTTTCGCCCACGATGGCGACCTTTTCGCCGCGGCGTATTGCAAATTCCGCGCCGTCGAACAGCGTTTTGCCGCCCGCCGAAAGGCTCAGTCCGTGCACCGAAAGGGCGGCCTCCTCGCATTTTTCCGTCGTTTCGAATACGAAGCGGGGCGGCTGCGGGGGAGGGAGGGGCTTTTCGAGCAATTCCATATTCTCCAGCTTTTTCACGCGCGACTGCGCGCTCTTCGCCGTCGTCGCGCGCACGATGTTGCGGGCAACGTAGTCTTTGAGCGCCGCAATTTCCTCCTGCTGTTTTTCGTATTCTTTGAGGTCGTGCTCGTACTTTTCGGCTTTGAGAACCTTGTATTTGGAGTAATTTCCGCGGAATGCGGCAACTTTTCGGTTTTCCAATTCCAACGTTTTGGTTACGATGGCGTCGAGGAAATAGCGGTCGTGCGATACGGTGAAGATCGCGCCGCGGTAGTCTTTGAGGTAATCTTCCAGCCAGAACAGGGTATTTACGTCGAGGTGGTTGGTCGGCTCGTCCAAAAAGAGTATTTCGGGCTGTTCGAGCAGAAGGCGGCACAGCTTCAGGCGCGTCTTTTCGCCGCCGCTCATGGTGGAAACAATCTGCTCGTACATCGCCGCAAAGCCCATGCCGTTGAGCACCGTTTTGATGCGCACGTCGATGTTGTACCCGTCCGCCGCGTCGATGGCGCGGGAGAGCTGTTCGTAGCGGGAGGAGAGCTGCCTGTATTCCTCGCCGCCGTATTCGGCGTGCGCCATGCGGCTCTCGATTTCGCGCTGTTCGTCCATGGCGCGCAGTACGGGGCGGAACACCGAGCGCATCTCGTCGTAAACCGTCCTGTCGCTCTCCAGGCCGCCGTTCTGTTCGAGGATGCCGAGCTTTAAGCCGCTCTTTTTCAGCACCCGCCCCTCGTCGGGCAGGAGTGCGCCCGTCATGAGTTTTATGAGCGTCGTCTTGCCCTCGCCGTTGGGGCCGATGAGCCCGATGCGCTCTCCCTCCGAAACGGTGAAGTTGATGTTTTCGAGTATGATTTTGTCGTCGTAGCCGAAGCGTACGTTTTCGAGTGTAATCAGCATAATTTTACCAAAATTTTCGCAAAATGATGGGTATGAAAAAGGTAACACGCGAGGAAATCGAGGCGCTGGAAGCACAGCTTTCCGCCGCTCCTCCGGGCGAGGTCGCCCCGCTCGTCAAAAAATTGGTCAAGTATAAACGGTATTATTTCCGCGGGAAGTGAGGGCGCGCTTTTCGGCAGTCCGCGAAAGGGCGCGCTTAAAACAGCGTCTTCGTCTTTTCGTCAAAGTCGGGGATAAACTGCGTATCCGCGGCGGTAAGTTCCTGCAAAAAGATATTTTCGATGCCCGAACCGAGCAGAAAATCGCGCACTTTTTTGTATTCGCGCGGGGTGATGCGGCGCGAAAGTTCGGGAAATTTTTCGATTTCTCCGTACGGCGTGTACTGCCCCATCAGCGAAAAGTAGGCGGGGGAGTGCAGGGCGGCGAACCACTGTATGATTTCGATGCTGTCGTTGGTGCACAGCGGCAGAACGAGGTGGCGCACGATGCACCCCGCAACCATCTTGTCTCCCTCGAACTGCGGCGCGCGGCTTGCCATAAACTTTACCGCTTCGCCCGCGTATTCGAAGTAGTCTGCTTTGCCCGTATACCGCGCCGAAATTTTGGGCGAAAAGTACTTCATGTCGGGCAGATATACGTCGATATACCTGTCCAAAGCGCGCAGGGCTTCGAGCTTTTCGTATGAGTGCGTGTTGTATACTACGGGGATTTTGGGCCTGTAAATCGCGAACGTTTTCAGAAGCTGCGGTACATAGTGCGAAGCGGTCACGAGGTTGATGTTTTCCGCGCCCATCTCCTCCAATTCGCGGAAGATTCCGGCGAGCCGTTCGGGCGTGACCTCCTGCCCGACGCGCGCGCGCGAAAGCTCGAAGTTCTGGCAGAAGACGCACCGCAGGGCGCACCCGCTGAAAAACACCGTTCCCGAACCGTTTTTGCAGGAGATGCACGGCTCCTCGTAGGGGTGCAGGCCGTATTTGGCGACGCGCATGGTATTGCTCGCGCCGCAGGCGCCGTTTTCGGTTGTCCTGTCCGCCCCGCATTCGGCGGGGCAGAGCTTGCATTGTCGGTTCATGGCAAAATTGTACCATATTTTTGCGCTTTTGCAAAGCGTTGTCACCTGCGGGCGGGAAATTATTGACAATCCGCGCGATTGTTATTATAATAGTGTCGAATTAGAGATTTGCACAAATGCTAAAATATTTACTTGCGCGACCAAAAGCCGCGTCTTTTGGTAAGCGCACCTAATTTGCCGCATACCTACGGCTTTTGGGAAGAGGGTGAATTTTTTGCCATAGAAAATATTTGTGCCCCTAAACAAACGGGGCCCCCGAAAATCGCAACGCGCGCAGCGGTGTGAGATTTTTGGGGAAGAGGAGCAACAAGTGTACGAGGGCTTGGCGGCAAACAAAGCGCGCCGCCTGCCCTCCGTCGCCTTATTGCGACGATAAAGAGGGAGAAACCGCCGCAGAAAACGCGAAAGCGTTTGAACGGTGGTGTCGCCCTCAATCACGGAAATTCGCAGGCGACAGCTCGCCGAGAATTTCGTGAACCAAAGGAAGGTTTTTTATGAGATACTTTTTTACAAGCGAAAGCGTGACCGAAGGTCACCCCGATAAAGTCTGCGACCAGATTTCCGACGCCGTGCTCGACGCCGTGCTCTCCCACGACGAAAATTCCCGCGCCGCCATCGAGTGCTGCGCGACGACAGGCATGGTGCTCGTGATGGGCGAGCTGTCCACCGAGTGCTATGTCGACATCTCCAAAATCGTGCGCGACACCGTCAAGGAAATCGGTTACACGCACGGGCAGGGCTTTTCCTACAATTCCCTCGCCGTCATCACCGCCATCCACGGGCAGAGCGCGGACATCGCGCGCGGCGTGGACGCTTCGGTGGAAAAGCGCGCGGGCGGCGGCGCATACGACCAGCTTGGCGCGGGCGACCAGGGCATGATGTTCGGCTACGCCGTCAACGAAACGCCCGAGCTGATGCCGCTCACGGCGGTTTTGTCGCACAAACTCGCCATGCGCCTTGCCGAAGTGCGCAAGAGCGGCCTCTTGCCCTATCTCCGCCCGGACGGAAAGACGCAGGTCACCGTCGAGTACGAGGGCAGAAAGCCCGTCCGCGTGGACACGGTGGTCGTTTCCGCTCAGCACGACGAGCACGTTTCGCAGGAACAGCTCATCAAGGACATCAAGGAGTTCGTCATCGGCGAAATCATCGACAAGTCGCTCGTCGACGAAAACACCCGCTATTTCATCAACCCGACGGGGCGCTTTGAAATCGGCGGGCCGGAAGGGGACAGCGGGCTCACGGGGCGCAAGATCATCGTCGATACCTACGGCGGCAGGTGCGCGCACGGCGGCGGCGCCTTTTCGGGCAAAGACTGCACCAAGGTCGACCGCAGCGCGGCGTACATGGCGCGCTATATCTGCAAGAACATCGTCGCGGCGGGGCTCGCGGACGAGTGCGAATTGCAGGTCGCCTATGCCATCGGCGTGGCCAACCCCGTTTCGCTGTTCGTGAATACCTACGGCACGAACAAGGTGCCCGAGGAGAAAATCGTCCGCGCCATCGAGGAGAATTTTGATTTGCGCCCCGCGGCGATTATCGAAAAGCTGGGGCTGCGCAAACCCATCTTCAAGCAGACGGCCGCCTACGGGCATTTCGGGCGCGACGCCTTCCCGTGGGAAAAGACGGACATGGCAGAAACTTTGAAAAAATATCTGTAATGGCGACCGTCAGCGACATAGTAAGTAAGGCGGAGTTTTACTTATGATTGCGATTATTAAAGATAAAGATGGAACATATGTTTCGCCCGTCTTTGCAGTTAAAGAGGCGGGTTGGAAATCTGAAATTCTCGCTTTTAATCGGGGGAGAACGGATATTCAGAGAATAAATATGTGGGAAAAATGGATGAGCCTTTCTCGCCAGGTATTTATTGTCAAAGAGGAGGAGTTCAGTTGCAAAAGAAAGCAATGGACGGGGTATTGTTGGGTTCTCGAAGATAAAGATTTGTGGAAAAAATTGCGCTTTCATAAAGCGGTGTCCATTGAGGATTTTTCAAGGTTTAAGGAGTACGCACAAGAAATTGTATTGCCTGAGTGGTTTGAAATCAAGAACCAAGCGGATGCGGAAGATTTAATGTCCGTAAGTTTAGGATTCCATGATTCTACGTTGAAAAGGTTGGAACAAAACGGAGAGGATATTGAAATCGAATTTGATACCTCATGGCAATGCAATATTACTGTAAAATTTCAAGATATTAAGAATACAGAGCTTATAGACCGTGTCGGTATTATCTATGATTCCGTACTTAAAAAGACGGAAGATGGTTTTCTTTGGGAAATTGAAGTCTGCGATGCGGGAGGCGTCGGTGGGGTTGTTGATTTCGAAGCGTTACCGAAAGCTCCTTATATTATTTGTAATAGCATAGAGTGGAAAATTGAGATTTTATAAGAGGGTAAAAAGGTTCAAAGCAGTTACTTGAAATACGAAGATTGTATTTTTATATAAACGGCGGGGCGCGGTGCGCTCCGCTTGCGGTTTTTTCGGCGGCTTTGCGCTTGAATTCCGCTTGCCGCAGGGGAGGAGAAAATATGCACGTCCGCGTCGTCGGGTACGATTCGCGCTGGCCGCAGATGTTCGCGGCAGAGGCGGAAAAAATTCAAAATATATTGGGCGAAAACTGTATCGCCGTGCACCATATCGGCAGCACGTCGGTGCCGAATCTCGCCGCAAAGCCGATCATCGATATTCTGCCCGTCGTGCGCGATTTGCGCCTCGTCGATGCGAAAAACGCCGCTTTCGAGGCGCTCGGGTACGAGTGCATGGGCGAATTCGGCATCGCGGGGCGGCGGTACTTCCGCAAGGGCGGCGACGAGCGCACCCACCAAATCCATATCTTCGCGCAGGAGAGCGCGTACGACATCGCCCGCCACCTCGCCGTGCGCGACTATCTGCGCGCCTTCCCGCAGGAAGCGGCGGCGTACGGGGATTTGAAAAGGCGGCTCGCACAGCAATACTCCGAGGACATCGAGGGCTACTGCGACGGCAAGGATGCGTTCGTAAAGGCGTTGGAGCGAAGAGCGCTACTATGGAGAGAGAAGCATGGATAAACAAAAGCTGCGCTTTTCACGCGTTTCTCGGCAAGCTGTTGCCTGCGAAACGCCGTGAGTTTTAGGGAAACCCGAGCGGCTTTCCCCTTATCGACGCGCTTTTTAATGGCACACTTAAAAATATGCGCGTCGATTTCACCCCTTCCGTGAGCCGAGGTATCGGCAAATAGGGGTGCGCAGCGCAGAAGTGTGATTCTGCTTGCGCGAGAAGAGGGATAAATTTGGGCGTTGGGAGTTGTTCCGACGAAAAAGGAGAAACATGGATAAACAAAAGCTGCGGCAATGGGCGGAAGGGGCATATGCGGCGCTGTTCGGCGAAAAACTCACCTGCGTCTGCTGCGGGGCGGATTTATTTACCGACGGGCATTTCTGCGAAAGTTGCCTGCAATCGCTCCCGTTCAACGCGGGGTTCGTCTGCTCCAAGTGCGGCCGCGCGATTGATGCCGACTATCCCGTCTGCCTCGAATGTAAGGCAGATATGCCCGCGTATACCGAAGCGAGGAGCGCCTTCCGCTACGAAGGGGAAATCGTGCGGCTCGTCAAACAGTTCAAGACGGGCGGCAGGTTCCTCGCGGCGGCGTTCGCCGAATACATGGCGCCCCTTCTTTTGTCCGAATTTTCCGACGCGGACTTTCTCGTGCCCGTGCCGATGGCGGAGCTGGCACGCAAAAGGCGCGGCTACAACCAGGCGGAACTCCTTGCCAAGGAGCTTTCGGCGCGAACGGGCATCCCGGCCGAATATTCCCTTCTGACAAAGACGCGCGAAACGTCCGCGCAAAAGCAGCTTTCCCACCGCGAGCGGGAAAAGAATCTGCAGGGCAGCTTTCACGTTGCGGAGCGCAAAAAGTGCAGGGGAGCGCGCGTCGTGCTGGTGGACGACGTACTGACGACGGGCGCGACGGCGAATGCCGCCGCGCGGCCGCTGCTTGCCGCGGGCGCCGTCAAAGTGCTCCTACTCACGGCGGCGAGCGTGCCCTACCGCGAAAAAAAGTGAAAACGAGATAAAATATCGCCGATTTGTCAAAAATCCATCAAAAGTCTTTTACTTTTTCCGTAAAATATTGTAAAATATTTCTAATATGCGTATATAGGCGGATTGTTTCCGCCTTGCAATAAGCAACGATTCCGCCCCCGTTTTTTGCGGGCGGGAAAGGGGAGTTACGGCATGGGATTTATCAATTACTTAATGAACAGCGACGGCAGGCGCAGCCTGCGCAAGCTGGACAAGATGGCGCACAAAGTCGAGGAACTCGAACCCAAGTACGCGCCGATGACGGACGCGCAGCTGCGCGAGCAGACGGACGTGCTCAAGGGCCGCCTGAAGAACGGCGAAACGCTGGACGACATTCTCTATGACGCTTTCGCGGTCGTGCGCGAGGCGGCGTGGCGCGTTTTGAAGCTCAAGCACTACCACGTGCAGATTATCGGCGGCATTGCCCTGCACCAGGGGCGCATCGCCGAAATGAAGACGGGCGAAGGCAAAACGCTGGTTGCAACGCTTCCGTCTTACCTGAACGCTTTGGCCGGCAAGGGCGTGCACATCGTCACTGTCAACGATTATCTGGCGCGGCGCGACGCGGACTGGATGGGCAAAGTCCATAAATTCCTCGGCCTCACCGTCGGCGTGGTCGTGCCCGGCATGGACGACGCCGCCAAAAAGCAGGCGTACGACAGCGACATCACCTACGCGACCAACAACGAGCTCGGCTTCGATTACCTGCGCGACAATCTGAAGACCGATTTGAAAAAGATGGTGCAGCGCGAACTCTCGTTCGCCATCGTCGACGAGGTCGACTCCATCCTCATCGACGAAGCGCGCACCCCGCTCATCATTTCGGGCAAGGGGGATAAATCGAGCGAGCTGTACGAGCGCGTCGACCGCTTCGTTCGCACGTTGAACGGCGGCTTCGAGGACGAGGGCGTTAAGGCGGAAGAGGACGACGACACCAAGAAAAAGCGCAAAAAACAGGCGGAGGAAGAGGCGGAGCCGGAGGAAGAATCCAAATACGGCGACTACGACGATATCGCCAAAGGCGACAAATACGGCGATTGGGATTACGTCATCGACCGCAAAGACCGCAGCGTGCAGATTACCGAGCGCGGCGCGGCGAAGGCGGAGCGCTTCTTCAACATCGACAACCTGGGCGACATCAACAACGCCTCCCTCAATCACCATATCCAGCAGGCTTTGAAGGCGCACAAGCTGTTCCACCGCGACGAGGACTACATCGTCAACGACGGCGAAGTTATCATCGTCGACGAGTTCACCGGCCGCCTGATGATCGGCCGCCGCTATTCGGACGGCCTGCACCAGGCCATCGAGGCGAAGGAAGGGGTGAAAGTCCGCAACGAGAACAAGACGTACGCGACCATCACCTTCCAGAATTTCTTCCGCCTGTACAAAAAACTCTCGGGCATGACGGGTACCGCGAAGACGGAGGAGGGCGAATTCCGCACCATCTACTCCCTCGACGTTCTGGAAATCCCGACCAACCGCCCCGTCATCCGCAAGGACATGCCCGACGCGGTCTACTCCACGGTAGACGGCAAAAAGCGCGCCCTGTTGAAGGAAATCGAGGCGCGGCACGAAAAGGGCCAGCCGGTGCTCATCGGTACGGCGACCGTCGAAAAATCGGAAGAAATCGCGCGCATGCTGCGCAAAAACGGCATCAAGCACAACATCCTCAACGCGAAGAACCACGAGCGCGAGGCGGAAATCGTCGCGCAGGCGGGCCGCTTCGGCGCCGTCACCATCGCGACAAACATGGCCGGCCGCGGAACCGATATTCTGCTGGGCGGCAACCCCGAATACCTCGCCAAAAAGCGCATGCGCGAGGAGGGCGTCGAGCACGACAAAATCGAGCTCGCCACCTCGTACGCCGAATTGAAGGGCGAAGAGGAGGAAGAGCGCAAAAAATACCGCGCCATGTACGACGAGCTGTACGCGCAGTACAAGGCGGAGACGGATAAGGAGAAAGAGCAAGTGGTCGCGGCGGGCGGCCTGTGCATCCTCGGCACCGAGCGGCACGAATCCCGCCGCATCGACAACCAGCTCCGCGGCCGCAGCGGCCGCCAGGGCGACCCCGGCGAATCCATCTTCTTCATCTCCCTCGAAGACGACCTCATCAAGCGGTTCGGCGGCGAGCGCATGAAAAAGATTTACGGCATCTTCAGCAAGGACGAGGATACCTGCCTGCAATCCAAGATGCTCTCGCACGGCATCGAGAACGCGCAGCGCGCCATCGAAGGGCGCAACTTCGGTATCCGCAAGAACGTCTTGCAGTACGACGACGTGATGAACAAACAGCGCGAGGTCATGTACGCCGAGCGCATGAAGGTTCTCAAGGGCGAAAACATGCACGAGGAAATCGTCAAGTTCATCCCCGACTTCGTCAAAAAGGTGGTTTCCGAGGCAGTCAACATCGACGAGATGCCCGAAAAGTGGGACGCCGCCGCACTCAACCGCGCGCTGGAAAACCGCCTGCTCCCCGAGGGAAGCAACTTTATCACGCAGGATAAACTGAATAAATGGGACGTCGACTTTGCCATCGAAAAGATTACCAAGGCGACGGAAAAGGCGTACGAGGAAAAGATTGTGCAGGTCAAGGAAGAGCTCGGCATCGACTACGGCGACGTGGAGCGGCGCTTCCTGTTGATGAATGTCGACCGCAACTGGATCGACCAGATCGACGCTATGGACCAGCTGCGCAAGGGCATCGGCCTGCGCGCGTACGGCAACACCGATCCCGTCATCGCCTACAAGCAGGAAGGCTACGAGATGTTCGACGAGATGATTGAGCGCATCCGCAACACGACCATCGCCATGCTCTTAAAGGTGCGCATCGAGGTGCAGCGCCCGATGGTGCAGCCCATCGAGGAGCCCAAGCCCGCGGTCGATACGGCGCAGCTCTCGACGAACGCCGCCGAAAGCAGCGGCCCCGCCCGCCCCGCCGTCAAGGCGAACAAAACGCCCGGCCGCAATGATCCATGCCCGTGCGGATCGGGAAAAAAGTATAAAAACTGCTGCGGGAAAAATATTTGATAATTTTATCGATAAACGCCCCGTTCCCTTTGCAAAGGGAACGGGGCGTTTTGCGGCGCAAAATCTGTTTTGTATTCAAAAAATTATAACGTATGCCCGTTTTTTGTACCGCTTTGCAGGGCATATGCCAATACGGCGCCGTTTAAGCGGCTGATTCTGCCGGCGATTTCCTCCTCCGGCTCGCCCTCTTTTCCGCGAATCCAATCCGAAATGATTCCGATTGAACCGGAGAGGATATAGGTAAACAGGCTTTCCGCCTCTTTCTGTTCCAGGCCGGGCGCGTCCTTTTCAAAGCCGCGGATATATTTGTGCCGGAAATAGGACACCACGTTGCGGAAAAAACCGCTGTTTTGAATATTGTCGAGCACGGCGGTAACGAGAATTTGGTTGCGCTTTATAATCTGAATCATATGCAGGAAAAAATCGTAGGAAAAGGCCGTTCCCTTTTCCAATTCGCCCGTAACGCTCTCGAACAGCTCGTTTTCCAACGTTTCCCGCACGTCGGCAAGGGGCGCCTGCCGCAGGCGGCGGGGGAGATCCTCGCCGAGCGGCAGAACAATGAATCGCTGCCCCTCGGCATCGGGGATACCGTCTCCGTGATGGGCATGGAATTCGAAATCGTGGGGCTTGTTTCCAACCCGCTCATCTTCGACCGCCTGGGCGAGCCGGATATGCTCGCGCAGGAGCCGCTCGAACGGATCTTCTATCTGTCTTCGGAATTTCTGCCGCTGACGCTGCCGGTAACCGACGCATATATCCGCATTGCGGGGCTGGAGGAGCGGGACATCTTTTCCGACGGATATCAGGACGCCGCGGCTGAAACCGCCGCCGCGCTCTCGGCAGAGCTGGGGGAGGGGTTCACCGTCCTCACCATGCAGGAGAACAAGAGCGCCGCCACGGCGGAGAGCTATTGCGAAAAGGTATCCGTCATCGCGGCGGTGTTCCCCGTGTTCTTCATCCTCGTCGCCGCGCTCGTCGTCATGACGACGATGACGCGCATGATTGAAGAGGAGCGCGCAATCATCGGCTGCCTGCGCTCGCTCGGGGCGGGCGACGGCAGGATTTTATTCAAATACCTGTTCATGGCGGCGGTGTGCTGCGCTGTCGCCGCGGCGCTTGGCTTTGCACTCGGGCTTACCGTCTTACCTGCGGCAATTTTGCCCGCTTTCGATACGGTGTTTTTTATGCCTGCCGCCGCAGGTGCGCTTCATCCGCTCATGGGCATCGTATCCGCCGCTGCGATGTTTGCCGTCGTTTTGGCGGTGACGGCGGGGGTGTGCAAGGGGCGCCTGCGCGAGCAGCCCGCGCAGCTGCTCGTGCCGCGCGCGCCGAAGCCGGGCAAGCGCATCTTCCTCGAGCGTATCGGGTTCTTTTGGAACCGTCTCTCTTTCAAATACAAATCGAGCCTCCGCAACATTTTCCGCTATAAAAAGCACCTCGTCATGACCGTCGTATCCGTCGCCGGCTCCACGGCGCTCGCCTTTGCGGGCTTCGGGCTTTGGAACGTCTCCGAGTCGGTCGACGGCGGAACGTTTGCGGGGTTTGAGGATTCCTTAAAGCCCATCTCCTTCGTCGTCATCGCCTTTGCGCTGCTGCTGTGCGTGTTCGTCATCTACAATCTGACGAATATGAACATCGGGGAGCGCAAGCGCGAAATTGCCACGCTCGCGGTGCTCGGCTACCGCGGCGGGGAAATCCTCGGCTACATCTACCGGGAAATCATGATGATGGCGGCGGCGGGGGCGGTTCTCGACGTCGGGTTGGGGTGCGCGTTGGTGCACTGCGTTCTCGGGTATCTGGACTTCGGCTCCCTCGCCGACGTGCGGTGGTATTCGTATCTGGCGAGCTTTGCCCTCGTTTTGCTCTTCGCGGGAATCACCGACCTGCTCCTCAGCCGAAAAATTCTCCGCATCGACATGGCGGAATCGCTGAAGGCGAACGAATAGAAAAGTGAATCAGCCAAAGGAAAAGCGCGCCTTGCGGTGCGCTTTTTTGCGGACGTATTCAAAAAAGAGCGGCGGCGCCTCGATGAGGCGCCGCCGTATTTTACAAGCCGTATGTGTTTGGGCAAAACGGCTTTTGCGAGGGGGCAATAGGGGGGATTACGCCGCCTTGTTCGCGTCGATAAGCGCCTGTTTGCGCGCCTGCAAGTCTGTGAGCGCCTTGTCGATGTCTTCCTTGTGCGCCTCTTCAAACTTTGCAAACGCCTCGTCCTTGGCGGCGTTCATGGCGTCCTGCGCCTGTTGCGCGCTCTCGGTGAGCGCGGTCGTAATTTCTTCGGGGAAGGTCTTTTCCAGCTCTGTCAGCGCGTTTTCCACCGTATTCATCGCGGAAAGCGCGAGGCCGAATGCCGCATTCGCCGCATCGCCCGCAAGTTCGAGCGCCGCTTCCAAGGTCTGCAATGTCGCTTCCTCAGCGGCGAGGGCGGCTTCGGCGGCGTCTTTGGCGGCGCCTTCGCTCAGCTCTGCAACTTCCTTGCGCTGTTCGAGCACCTTATCCTTCTGCGCGCGCACCTCCGCGAGCTTTTTCTGGTAGTCCGATTCGGCGTCCACGAGGTAGTCGTAGCGCGCCTGTTCCACCGCCTGGATTGCCTGCCGGTAGGAATCGAGCGCCTTCGCATACCCATCCAGGAAGGTTTGGTATGCGCTGCCCAGCCCGGAAATGATGTCCTTGGTCGCCTGCCGTTCGGCAAAGCGGAAATCGTACTCCTTGGCGTCGGCATAAGCTTCCCGCAGTTCCTCGGTCAAAAGCTGCGCCGTCTCAATGCGGGAAATTTTCAGCGCGTTGAGCAGCTGTTCCTCGGTCATGTTTGCAACTTCTTCGTCGGTGAGGGTGGGGTCTGCCTCCTTTACGAGTTCGCGCAGTGCGTCGAGCTTGAGCGCCTCGCCCCGCTCGACGGCGGCATTGATGCCGCTCTCCTCCAAAAACGCGTCGACGCCCGCCTTTACGTCTTCATACAGCTTTTGCGCGGCTTCCTCGTCGCCCGTGATGCTCACCGTAATTCCGTCCTGCCCTGCGGAGAGGTCGCCCTTTACGAGATATCCCGCCTCCGTCGAAATGCTCACCATGAGCTCCACGGCGTCCTCGGCGGTCTTGCCCACAAAAGCCTCGCCCGCGATGATGAGCGCGCCGTCGTCGTTGAGCGCCGTCACGCTGAGCACCTTGTTGTCCGCGTCGAGGATAAATTCGACGCTGGGGTTGATGTCCACCTGCATGCGGGCGGCGGCTTCGCCGTCCCCTCCGCCGCAGCCTGCGAGCAGTGCGCATGTACCTGCCGCCAGCGCGAGGCTCAGCCCGCAGGCGGCGATTTTTTTCCAAACTTTCATAACCGTTTAACCTCCTTATCGGTCAGTTTCCGATTATTAAACAAGCGGGGTGCACATTTTATTGAAACGAATTCCAAAAATCTTCAAAATTTTCAAAATTGTCCGAAAGTTCCTGCATTTTCTGCCGATATTCCTCGCAGGAGAGGGCGGGGCGCTGTTTTTCCGCCTCCGCTCTGTTCTCGAACAGTGCCAGCTCCGTCTCCCGCCGCAGCATTTCCAGCGCGGACTGCACATAGCCGTCCACCGTTTCGGGCAGGGTTCCGATTCCGTCGAACAGCGCGGTCACCGCCTGCGCCAGCGCGTCGTCGCCCGCTATGATGCCGATAAAGGCGCTCGCGTCGAAGATGCCCGTAAAATACTCGATGAGCGCGAGCAAATCTTCCATGCCCTCTTTCAAAGCCGCAAGGTCGAACGCCCCGTAAAAGAAATTCAGCGTCAAAAACAGCAGGTATTTGTCCGAGCCGCTCAGCGACTGCCCGTAGCGCGCCTCGTATTCGGAAAGTTTTTGCTCCATCTGCGCCATGAGCGCGGCGAGGTTTTCCGTCGGCCAGAAGTTCGGCACTTCCGCCAACAGCCAATAGGGGAGGGAGTATGCGTTGTCTTCGTGTGCGACGATATCTTCGTTGAGGGCGTTTATTTCCTCCAACGCCGCCTTTTTGCCGCTCGCGGTGCGGTAGACGCAGTCGGTCACCTCCCGCGTATAGCGCAGCAGGGAATCGCGGTAGCTTTCCTCCACGTCGTCCGGCTCCGTCGCCGCAGCCTCCCGCTCGGTCACGGTCACGGGCGTTCCCTGCGCGTTTTCCGCCTGCTCGCGGGCATTGCCCTCCCCGAAGGCGGACAGCTCCGCCGTGCGCCCGAGCACGGGCACGAACAGCCCCGTTTCGCAGAAATAGGCGGTTACAGACTCTTCCAGCGCGTTTTGCAATTCCTCGGCGGAGGCGTTTTTGTCCGCCGCCACCGTAAAGCGCACGGCGCTCTCTCCCTCGCGCACGAACCCCGCGGCGAAGGCGCGCCCGGCCAGTTTTTCCGCGGCGTCGGCGGCGGGGATGCCGCGCAGGGAAGCGGCAAACGTTTCGTCGGAGAGGAGAATGTCTCCCTCGGTGTTTTCGCTGTATACGGCGGTGACGGCGCCGTTTTCGTCGGTGTACAGCCGCACCGCGGGGTTGATTTCCATCAGAATGATGCCGCCCGTATTCTGCAGGAAGGGGCCCAAAAGGATTATAACCGGCAGCAGAATCCCCAAAAACAGGGCGCAGGCGGTCGCCGCCGCGGCGATGCGGAAGGGGCGCCGGTTCTTGCTCTTTACAGGGGCCGCTTCCTGTTCGGCGGGGGCAAAATCGGAGGGCATGGCGCGCACGATTTTGTCGAGCTCGCTGTCGAGTTTTTTCTTCCAACTGCGCATTTTATTGTCCCTCCTTTAAGTATTGTTTCAGCTTCGTCATGGATATTTTGTACTTGCTCGTCACCGTGCCGAGCGGCATTTCCAGCTTTTCGGCGATTTCGCGGTGCTTGTAGCCCCATAAAACGTGCAGAATCACGATTTGCCGCTCCGTTTCGTCGAGCGCGCGGTTCAGCGCCTCGAACACGCTCCCGTCGGGCGCCTCCCCCGTCAGGAGGGGCGCGAGCCGCTCATCGGGCAGGATATCCTCGCGCTTTGCACGCCGTATGTCGTTGAGGGCGATGTTCTTCGCTATCTGCAAGAGCCAGGCGCGCGCGTCCGTCCCCGCGCGGTATTGTCCGATGTTTTTCAGCGCTCTATAATAGGTTTCCTGCGTCGCCTCTTCCGTCCGCGCGTAATTCCGGTAATACCCGTACAGAAAGGCAAAAACTCCCTTCGCCGTCTCCGCATAGAACAGCGAATAGGCCGCTTTGTCCCCGCCCTGCGTCCGCACGAGGCATTCGTCCATCTTTTTTCGGTTCACATTCTCTTCTCCTGTAAGCGGCCCTGTTTCCCATGCTTTTGTCTATTAAACAAACTATCCGCGCGTTTTATTGAGCCGCTTCGCCTTTATTCTAACATATTTTCAAAAAAATTTCACCTGAATCCGCGCGGTGCCGTCGCCTTGCTTGGAAAAGGAGAGCAAAAGAATACCGATTTTCCGCAAAATAGGCGGGTGCTTTTTTGCGCGCGGCATGGTATACTATACGGGAATACAGTGGGGCAGTGCCCGCAGAGGCGGTGCGCGGCCGCAGCACGGAATACTTTTCAGCGTCGCCGGAAGGGCGGCGGGAGGCTTTGCATATGAAACTTGCCATCGGCATCGACACGGGCGGAACGTATACCGACGCCGTGCTCTACGATTTCGAAACGAAAAAAATCCTCGGCACCGCCAAGGCGCTCACCACCAAAAACGATTTGTGCGTGGGCATCGGAAACGCGCTCGACGCCCTCCCGAACGAGCATTTCAGGGAAGTGCGCATGCTCTCCCTCTCCACCACGCTCGCCACCAACGCCTGCGTGGAGGGTAAGGGCGGCGCGGCGAAGCTCGTGTTCTTCAACGGGGATAAGGACATCCTCCAAAAATACGGCGGGGAATACGGCCTGCCGCCGGTGGGGGAAATCCTCGTCGAGCCGTGCCGCACCGATATTTCGGGGCAAATCGGGGAGTATCCCGATTGGGAAAAATTCGAGCGCGACGTGCGCGAAAACTGCCGCAATGCGGACGGAATCGGCGTCATCGAGCTGTATTCCTTTAAAAACGGCGCCGTCATCGAAAGGGAAGCGAAGGAGCGCATCGCCAAAATCGCGGATATCCCCGTCACCTGCGGCTATGAACTCTTCCGCGAGCCGAACAGCCTGCAGCGCGGCGCGGGCACCCTGCTCAACGCGGGGCTGTACCCCGTCATCGAAGACTTTCTGCGCGCCGTGCGCCGCGCCATGCGCGCGAGGGGAATCGACGCGCCCGCCGTTATCATGCGCAGCGACGGCAGCCTGATGTCGGAGGAGTTCGCGCGCAAGCACCCCGTCGAAACGCTTTTATGCGGCCCCGCGGCGAGCGTCGCGGGCGGCTGCGCCCTTTCGCGCGAAAAGAATGCGGTCGTCGTCGATATGGGCGGCACCACCACGGACATCGCCATCGTCCAAGGCGGCCTGCCCGTGCGCGCGAACGACGGCGTCACCGTCGGCAAATGGCGCACCTATGTAGACGGCATGCTCATCCGCACTTTCGGGCTGGGCGGCGACAGTGCCGTGCATTACCGCGGCAAAAAACTCGTTTTGGATGAGTACCGCGTCGTGCCGCTGTGCGCCGCCGCGTCGCGCTATCCCGCCATGCGGGAGCGGCTTTCCCGCTTCGCCGCGAGCGGCGCGGGCGTGCATACGCAGTTCCGCTTCGAGTTTTACATGCTCGCGCGCGAGCCGCGTTCGCCCGAACGCTACACAGAGAGGGAGCAAAAGCTCATCGCCGCGCTTGCGGGCGGCCCGCTCATTTTAGACGAAGCCGCTGCGGCCGTCGGGCAGGATATTTACACTTTTAGCCCTTCCCGCTTAATCAAGGAGGGAATCGTGCAGGTGTGCGGTCTGACGCCCACCGACCTCATGCACGTGCGCGGCGATTTTTTGCGCTTCGACGCGGAAATTTCGCGCACGGCGGCGGAAATCGTGGCGCAGAACCTCGGCATAACGGCGGAGGCGCTGTGCGAGCTCGTCTACCGCGAAATCGAGCATAAGATGTACACGAACATCGTCAAAATACTCCTGCAGGTGCAGGATTCGTTCTTTGCCAAAAACGGATTCGACAGGGCGAGCGAGCACTTCATCGAGGAGAGCTATCGGCTCGCGCGCGGCGAGCGGGGCGGCGCGATGATACGCGCGCCGTTCACAACCGATTTCAAGCTGGTCGGCATCGGCGCGCCCATCCGCCTGTTTTTGGGCGGGGTGGCGGAGCTGTTGGGCACGGAGGCGGACGTGCCCGAACATGGCGAAGTCGCGAACGCGCTCGGCGCGGTCACGGGCAACGTGTACGCCTCGTCGGAGGCGGAAATCCGCACGGGCTTTTTGGATACGGGCGCGCAGGGCTACTTCGTATACGGCGAAGGGGAAACGCGCGCTTTTGCCGAGGAGGAGGAAGCGGAGCGCTACGCGGAAGAGCTCGCCAAAACCGCCGCGCGCGGCAAAGCGGCGGACAGGGGCGCCGCCGGCGAGATTGCCGTCACCTGCCAAAAGAAGCGCCGCACCGCCGAAATCGGCTACGGCGACGGCGAGGGCAACGCCCTGTTCGTCGGCACCACCTTTACGGCGCAGGCAATCGGCACCGTCGGCTATGTGCAGTAAACGAAAATTCAAAGCGTGTCGGCGCCCCGCGTTTTTGCGCGGGGCGCCGTTTGTTGACAAGCCCGCTCCCCCTGTGCTATAATACTGGGGAAAATAATTCCAAACGGGGCCGCGCGGCCCCGCCTTTTGCCGATAGGGGCAAAATTCAGGAGCAAACATGTTCAAAGCGGACGATTACAGATTGCGCGCCAAATCGCTTGCGGATACCCTGCAGGAGACCAAGGAGGCGCTCGACATCGATATTTTGCGCGGCAGGCTCGCCGAGCTGAAAGCGGAGCAGGAAAAGCCGGAAGTGTGGGGCAATTTGGAGCTTTCCACCAAACTCGGGCGGGAGGTTTCCTCCGTCGAGGGCAAAATCAACGCGTACGAAAAGGGCAAAAAGGCGCTCGAAGAGGTGAACGACGTAATCGACCTCATCGAGGAGACGGGCGAAGAGGAGCTCGTGCCCGAACTCGATACCCTCCTCGCCACCGCGGAAGAGGATTTGGAGGATATGCGCATCCGCTCCCTCCTGCGCGGCAAGTACGACGGCTACAACGCCCTTTTAACGCTCCATTCGGGCGCAGGCGGCACCGAAAGCTGCGATTGGGTTTCCATGCTCTACCGCATGTACACCCGCTACGCCGAGCGCAACGGGTTTAAAGTGACCGAACTCGACCGCCTCGACGGCGACGAAGCGGGCATCAAGAGCGTCGATTTTAAAATCGAGGGCGAAAACGCGTACGGCTACTTAAAGGCGGAAAAGGGGGTACATCGATTGGTGCGCATCTCGCCTTTCGACGCGAACAAGCGCCGCCACACCTCCTTTGCCTCCCTCGAGGTCATGCCCGAAATCGAGGACGACGGCGACGTGGAAATCCGCAGCGAGGACTTGAAGGTCACCACCTACCGCTCTTCGGGCGCGGGCGGCCAGCACATCAATAAGACGGAATCGGCCATCCGCATCCAGCACATCCCCACGGGAATCGTCGTATCCTGCCAGAACGAGCGCTCGCAGATTCAGAACCGCGAAATGGCGATGAAGATGCTCCGCTCCAAGCTCATCGAGCTCAAGGAGAGCGAGCGGCTCGCGAACGAGCAGAACATCAAGGGGGAAATCAAAAAAATCGAGTGGGGCAGCCAAATCCGCAGTTACGTGTTCTGCCCGTACACCCTCGTCAAAGACCACCGCACCGGCTGCGAAACGGGCAACATTCAGGCGGTCATGGACGGGGATATCCAGCCGTTTATCATCGATTATCTCAAAAAAAGCTGAACGGTTTGCCGAAATAGGGGCGAAATCCGCCTTCGGCAGGCGCGTCGTTGTGCGCGGCAAACCGCGCGGCGCCGCATTGCCCGCGCAAAACCGTTCGGAGGAGAGCATGAAAAAATATTATAAACTCGTTCGGCGGGGGCCGAACGCGGCCTTTTTTATCGTACTCGGCTGTATCTTTCTCGGTTTGGGCGTTCTGGCGCTCTTCTTTATGGAGCCGCCGCTGCCGTGGGCGGTTTCCTGCTTCGTATTCGGCGCGCTGTTGGGCTCGCTGCCCCTCTTCGTTGTATATGCCCGCTACGGTATGCGGGGGAATACGCTGCACTATCCGAAATACGGTATTCCGCGCAGGAAAGCCGCGAGCGAAATCGGCGCCGCCGTCATCTGCATTTACGACGAATACCGCCGCGGCAAGGGGTTTGCGCCCGTCTCTTTCCAGACGGAGAACGGCCGGGCGTACGTCCCCGGGCTCGTGCTGCTCGAATCGCTGACGGAGGAAGTGCTGGATTTGTGCAACACCCGCACGAACACGCGGCTCACTTTCCGCCGTCAGACGGTGACGGAGATGCCGCTCGATTTTGCGTTTTTAAAGGAGTTTTGGAACTCCGATTTCGCGGGAAAAGTTTACATCTTCGAAGATATTTACGCGCTGTACCGCTCGGCGCTCGACGAAATATTCGGGGACAGCGAGCGCGTCACGGTGTACGACCGTATCCCGCAAAAGCTGAAAAAGGTTAAAAAATGAGGGTGCGTCCCTCATTTTTTTGCACATACATCTGTTTTCCGGCGCATATATGCGGCTGTATTGCCGCCGCGCGCCGAAACTGCGCCCAAGTGTGCCGCCGCGCATATGCGTTTTTGCGGCAGGGAGGTTAATATGGGGTATTCCGCGCGGTTTGCCGCCCTTCAACTCAAAGAAAAGCCGGTCATTCTCGGCATCGAAAGCTCGTGCGACGAAACGGCCGCCGCAATCGTCCGCGGCAGGGAACTGTTATCCAACGTCGTAATTTCCTCCGCGGCGGAGCAGGCGAAGTACGGCGGCGTTGTGCCGGAAATCGCTTCCCGCGCCCATACCGACGCAATCGAGCGGGCGGTCGAGTCGGCCGTGCGCGAGGCCGGCATCTGCAATGCCGATATCGACGCGGTCGCCGTCACCTACGGGGCGGGGCTGTTGGGCGCGCTCTTGGTCGGGCTGTCCTTTGCCAAGTCGTTCGCCTGGTCGCTGGGCGTGCCGCTCATCGCGGTCAACCACATCCGCGGGCACATGGCGGCGGCGTATCTGGCGGACGAGGCGCTCGAGCCACCCTTCATCACCCTGCTCGCCAGCGGCGGGCACACCGCGGTTATTTACACGAAAAGCTACACCGAATTTGAAATTCTCGGCTCCACGCGCGACGATGCCGCGGGCGAAGCGTTCGACAAGGCGGCGCGCGTGTTGGGGCTTCCGTATCCCGGCGGGCCGAGCGTGGAAAAGCTCGCGCGCGAGGGCGAGGCGAATATATCTTTCCCCAAAATGTTCAGGGGCAGCGGGTACGATTTTTCGTACAGCGGGTTAAAGACGGCGGTCATCAACTACTGCCACACCAGGGAGCAGAAGGGGGAGGAGTACAGCCGCGCAGACGTGGCGGCGTCCTTTCAGGCGGCGGCGTGCGGCGTTTTGGCGGAGCGCGCGGTCGCGGCGGCGAAGGAAAAAAAGTGTAAAACTATTGCCGCGGGCGGCGGCGTCATCGCCAACGGGTACCTGCGCGAACTGTTGCAAAAAGAGTGCGCGTCGGCGGGCATCCGGCTCGTCCTGCCCGAAAAGAAGTACTGCACCGATAACGCCGCCATGATAGCCGCGGAGGGTTTGGTGCAGTACCATGCCGAAAATTTTGCCGACCTTTCCGTAAACGCCTGCGCGCATATTCCGCTGGGGAAGAAGGGGAAGCAGTAAACGAGTTCTCGAAATTTGTTTTAAGCTGATAAAACAAATTTCCGAGATTTTGAGGGCTCTGCCCTTTGTGCCGCGCATTTTAGGGGCACACCAAAATACGCGCGGCACATTCACCCGCTGAGGTCGCAGGTATGCGACAAATTGAGTGCGCTTAGGCAAAAGCGTGGTTTTGCCACGCGCAGTTGAGTATTATAAATATAAAACTTATACTCACGGAAAATCGCAGTGAAGCGAGATTTTCGTGGACAGGTTGCCTGCCGCAGGTTGCAACCCAAAACAATGTATAAATCCATAAGAATCCGTCAATAACCGCTTCCGAAAATGTTCGGAGGCGGTTTTTTCTATGCGTTCGTTCCGCAAAAGTCTGGCAATTTTATTCGCGGGCGTCGTGCTTGCGGCGCTGTTCGTCCTGCCCCAGATGCTCGATAAAAACCTGCTCTTTGCGGGCGCGGAAAGCTACATATTCTATACGGGCAGCCAAAGCTCCAACGCGCAAATTACCCTTGCGGAGGGGGAAGATGCGGCGCGCGTCAAGTTTTTTCTTGCCGGCGTTACGGGCGAGAGCGCCCGCTACGAGAGCGCGGAGAGCGCCTTTGCGCAGGCGGAAAGGTACGGCGCAAAACTTTTGTTCTGCGAAAGGGCGGCGGACGTTACCAACTATTATTACTATTCGCCCCGCCTTTGCGGCGGCGTGGAAATCGGCGGCGCGCTCGTCAACCTGCACGTGGCGGTGCGGGGCGCGGGCGCGAGCGTGGGCAGCCCGCTCATCTTCGGCGGGTATTGATTCGCCCGAGCAATTTGTGGCAAAAAATTTTTGAAAGCATGTATAAAAGCCGAAAATCGGTCAAAAATCAAAACATCAAATCTCGGAGGAGTGTTATGAAAGACAAAAAGATTGCCGAAACCGAAACTACGGTCAAGGTAAAACGCAAAAGCATCTATTATATCTTAATCGCGGCCTGCGCGCTCATCCTCGCGGCGGCGATTGCAGTCACCGTCGTATTCGTCACGATGGACAATTCGCCGACGATCGACAACCCGGACAACCCCGGCGGCGAAAACCCCGACGACGGGAAAGACCCTGATGACGGCACGGACGAACCGGACGAGCCGAGCGACGTGGAGGTCGTGTTCTCTCTCCCCGTATCGGGCGCGACGGTCGGAACGACGTATACTTTCTGGTACAATTCCACGCTGAACCGCTACAACCTGCACCAGGGCATCGACTTTAAGGCGGACGCGGGCACGCAGGTCACCGCGGCGTATGCGGGCACCGTCGAGAGCATTTCGGATACCCTTTTGGAGGGCGGCAAGGTAGTTATCAGCCACGGCGACGGGCTGACGACGGAATACGCCTCCATCGACGTTGCGTCGACGCTGAAGGTGGGCGACAAGGTAGAGCAGGGCACTTTGCTCGGCACCGTTTCCGCCGCGGCGGACGCAATGGGCAACGAATACAACGAAGGGGCGCATCTGCATTTCGGCGTCTTTGAAAACGGCGAAAGCATCGACCCGACGACCTATCTGGAGATTGACGAAAAGTAATATTCTCCGCAGACAATGCTTATTCTCCCTCACGAAAAATGTTCCCGTGCGGCCGGCCGTGCGGGAACATTTTTATTTTCGCGAAAATTCGCCCTTTCCGCCCGGCGCAACGAGGCAAAAAAAGTTGTGCAAAGCGGCGGTTATATGATAAAATAAGAGCGGAAAATTCGATTACGGCAGGAAAGTGCATGCACGAAGGACATAGGGAGCGCCTGCGCGAAAAATTGGAATCGCACGGCGAAGCGCTCACCGATATTCAGATTTTGGAAATGGCGCTGTTCGAAAGCATTGCCCGCAAGGACACCAACCCCGTTGCGCACGCTCTGCTCGACAGTTTCGGCAATCTCGCCGGCGTGTTTTCGGCGTCTCCGCGCCTTCTGCGCGCGGTTGCCGGCGTGGGCGAGCGCTCGGCGGAGCATATCCGCCTCATGGGGCTCTTGCTCGAACGCATCAATCAGTCGCGCATCGTACGCAGGCGGATGTATAACTTTGCGGAGGTGAGCGATTTTGTGCGCGGCCGCTTTTCCGACGAGGAGACGGAAAAGCTGGAAGTGTATCTGCTGGACAAGGACGGCCTGCTCCTCTGTGTGCGCAGTTTTTCCGCCGCCCGCAGAGACAGCGTCGCCGTGGACAGCAAGACGCTCAACCTGCTTCTCTCCGAAGCCAAGCCGCACGGCATCATCGTCGCGCACAATCACCCCAGCGGCGTGGCCGAGCCTTCGGGCGGCGACGACGCGGCCCTGCTCGATATGGCGCAGGTGTGCCGCATGCAGGGCGTCCGCCTGTGCGATTCGGTCATCTTCGCCAAGGGCGAACTGTTCAGCTACTACCATTCCGGCAGGCTCGCACAGCTTCTGTCGGAGAAAAAATGATATACAGAAAAGATTTACCGAGGAAATGACAATGAAAGAAGTGAGAACGAGATTTGCGCCCAGCCCCACGGGCTACATGCACATCGGCAACCTGCGCACCGCGCTGTACGGGTACCTGTACGCCAAAAAGGAGGGGGGCAAATTTATCCTCCGCCTGGAGGATACCGACAGCAAGCGCTACGTCGCGGGGGCGGTGCAGATTATCTACGATACGCTCAAAGACGCGGGCATCCGCTACGACGAAGGCCCCGACATCGGCGGGGATTACGGCCCGTATATTCAGAGCGAGCGCGCCGCCATCTATAAAGAATACGCCGAAAAGCTGGTGGAGCTGGGCGGCGCATACTATTGCTTCTGCGACAAGGAGCGCATCGACTCGTTAAAGGACGAGAACGGCGTCGGCCGCTACGACAAGCACTGCCTGCGCCTTTCCAAGGAGGAAATCGCCGAAAAGCTTGCGGCGGGCGTACCCTACGTCATCCGCCAGAATGTGCCCGAGGAGGGGAGCGGCAGCTATGAAGACCTCGTGTACGGCACCGTCACCGTCGATTTCAAGGACATCGAGGACGGCATCCTCTTAAAGAGCGACGGCATGCCCACCTACAACTTCGCGAACGTGGTGGACGACCACCTGATGGGCATCACGCACGTCATCCGCGGCAGCGAATACCTCTCGTCCACCCCCAAATACAACCTCATGTACGACGCGTTCGGCTGGGAGCGCCCCACCTATATCCACCTGCCGCCCATCATGAAGAACGCGCACGAAAAGCTCTCCAAGCGCAACGGCGACGCAAGCTACCAAGACCTCGTCGACAAGGGGTACATCAAGGAGGCGATTATCAACTACATTGCCCTCCTCGGCTGGAGCCCCAAGAGCAACCAGGAGAAGATGTCGCTTAGGGAGCTGGAGGAGAATTTCTCCCTTTCGGGCATCAACAAGTCTCCCTCCATCTTCGACGAGCCGAAGCTGCGCTGGCTTTCGGGCGAATATATCCGCGCCATGAGCGCGGAGGAGTTTAAAGCCGTCGCTCTGCCTTTCCTGCAGAGGAGCAAGGCGTACGGAAAATACGACGAGGCCAAACTGCTCAAAATGCTGCAGTCGCGCGTGGACGTTTTGGAGGATATCCCGTCCAAAATCGATTTTTTGGAGGAATATGGGGACATCGATTCCGCGCTGTACTTCAACAAAAAGATGAAGTCGGACGCGGAAATCGCCAAAGCCGTGCTCCCTGCGGCGGCGGAAGTGCTGAAAAATTTGGAAAAATTCGAAAACGCCGAACTGTACGCCGCCCTCGTGGCGCTGGCGCAGGAGAAGGGCATGAAGAACGGCCAGGTGCTCTGGTGCGTGCGCATCGCGCTCACGGGCAGGGAAAATACCCCCGGCGGCGCGAGCGAGATGGCGGAGCTTTTGGGCAGAGAGCGCTCGCTGGAGCGGCTCGCCCACGCCATGGAGCTGCTCGCTTGACGGGCAAAAACCGCACAGACTTTTGCGGATTCGGCGGGTAGGGTTATGGACGAAAAGAAAGGCAAGGGCGCGGGCTTCAAGCTCAAAACCCTGAAAAAATATATTTCGGAAAAGAATATCATTCAGGCCCTGCGCTACGTGATTTTGGCGCTGCTCGTGTGCCTGTGCGGCGCCATCGCGCTGGCGTCGCTCGAGCGGGGTACGGGGCTGCCCGTCATCATCACCCTCGCCTCGGCGATTGCGCTCGTGTTTTCGATGGCGATGAAAATTTTCGTCATGCGTACCTTTCTGCGCAAAATCGCCTGGTACGTGTTCGACAGCCTTCTGCTGCTCGTTTTCACCGTCTTTTCCAGCTGGGGCGTTTCGCTGGTGTTCGGCTCCTCCTATATCTTCCTCGTATACATGCTGGTGCTGTCGGAGTACTATCTCTCCGCGCCCACCCTGCGCGACGACGTCATCATGTTCGCGGTCAACCTCGCCGCCTATACGGCCGTCTATATCGCAAACGCCGTCGTCCGCAACGAAATCGATTCGGCGTTCCTCGTCTCCTCGCAGTACTTTTTCGCGCTCATCGTGCTGTTGCTGCACTTCGTTATGTTCAATTTTGCGATGACCGTATCGCGGAAAAATAAACAAATCGAGGAAAATCTGCGCGAACTCGAGGAGAACCGCAACGAGCTTCTGCGCGCGTACGAAAAGGTGGAAGAGGCCACCGTCATCGAGGAGCGCAACCGCATCGCCAAGGAAATCCACGATACGGCGGGGCATTCGCTGACCACCGTCATCATGCAGACGGAGGCGGCGCGGCTTGCGATGGACAAAGATCCCGCCCGCGCACGCACCTGCATCGATGCCGCCAATCTGCAGGCGAAAAACTGTCTGGAAGAGCTGCGCCTGTCGGTGCACCTCCTCTCCGGCCGACGGGAAAACGTGACGCTCAAAGAATACCTCGAGGGCATTTTGGAGGAGACGGTGAACGGCACCTCCTTCACCGTGCGCAGCAAAATCGACGACGTGGAGATGAGCGAGGAGGCGGAGCGGTTTATCAGCAACACCCTGCGCGAGGGAATCTCCAACGGCATCCGCCACGGCGGCAGCACGGCGTTCTTTTTCGAGCTCAAGGATATGGGCAACTACGTCGAACTTTTGCTCTCCGACAACGGCTCGGGGGCGGATATGTCGAAGTTTAAGGAGGGGTTCGGTCTTTCGGGCATGCGTGCCAAGGCGGAGGCGCTCGGCGGCATGATTAACTTCTCCTCCGAGCCGGACGAGGGGTTCGAAATCCGCCTGAGCCTGCCCGGCAGTTTAAAGATAAAAAATCCCCAACAAGGAGGCAAACTATGAAAATCAAGGTGATGATTGTGGACGACCAGGTCATCCTCTCCGAGGGTATCCGCAGTGTGCTCGCGTCCTCCGACGCGCTGGACGTTATCGCCACCGCCGCCGACGGGAAGGAGGCGCTCGACTTGATGGAGCAGGGGCAGGTGCCCGACGTGGCGCTCCTCGACATCCGCATGCCGAATATGAACGGCGTCGTGACCACGGGCGAAATCAAAAAACGGTTTCCCTCCGTCAAGGTGCTCATTTTGACGACCTTCGACGACAGCGACTATATACTCAGCGCCATCAACAACGGCGCCTGCGGTTATCTTTTAAAGGATATCAGCGCCCCCGCCCTCATCGACGCCATCAAAAACGCCTACGCCGGGGATACCATTCTGCCCGCCAAAATCGCCAAAAAAATTACCGACGCGGCGAAGATGGTCACGTCCGACCGCGAAATCAAACTGCGCAAGGCGTTCGGGCTCTCCGACAGGGAAGTGGAGATTGCCGTGATGATTTACGAGGGTTTCAACAACCGTCAAATCGCCTCGGCGCTCAATTTGTCCGACGGCACCGCGCGCAACTACATCAGCGCCATCTATTTGAAACTCGGCTGCGACGGCCGCGCCGACGCCATCGCCAAGATGAAGGAAAAGCTCGGCGGCTGAAAATTTTGCGCCGCGCGTGCACGGAATCATTGCGCCCGGGCAGAGGGGCGCGCTGTGCCGCGTTCCCGTGCTCCCGCGCGTCTCCCTTTCGGCCGCGCGCATATGCGTTTTTTTGCATAGGGCGCGCAGAAATGCGCCGCCGCGCAGGTGTTTTGCCCGTATGCGCGCACATACATATGTCGTTTTTTGAATTTCCGCTGTTTTTCGGCGGAAATTTTACTTTTCGGTCGCATATGTCTTGACACCTGTCAATTTTTCGTGTATAGTATCATGGAATCCAAAAAGAACGGAGCACAAAGGAGCGTATCGGTATGGATGCACGGGAGCTGCAAGAGCTCAAAGAGAGGGCGGACGCCGTCGTTTTGGCGCACTATTATGTGGACGGAACGGTGCAGGCAATGGCGGACTGCGTGGGAGATTCCTACTATTTGGCGAAAGTTGCGGCGCAGTCGGAAAAGAGCACCATCGTCTTTTGCGGGGTGCGGTTTATGGGGGAGAGCGCGAAGATATTGAACCCTTCCCGCCGCGTGCTTCTGCCGGACGGCAGGGCAGACTGCCCGATGGCGCACATGGCGAAAACAGAGGATGTGCGCCGCCTGCGCGCGGAAATCCCCGGCCTCGCCGTCGTCTGCTACATCAATTCGACGGCGGCGCTGAAAGCGGAGAGCGACGTGTGCGTCACCTCTTCCAACGCTCTCAAAATCGTGTCGGCCCTGCCGAACAAAGATATTTTATTTATTCCCGACGACAGCCTGGGGCACTACATCGCGGCGCGCCTGCCCGAAAAGCGCTTCCATTACCTGGGCGGGCACTGCCCCGTGCATGCGGTCGTGCTGGCGCAGGACGTGGAGAGCGAAAAGCTCGCTCACCCCGCGGCGAAAGTGCTCACCCACCCCGAGTGCCGCGGCGAGGTGCGCGCGCTGTCCGATTTCGTCGGCAGTACGGCGGAGATTATTTCCTTCGCAGAAAAGAGCGATTCGAAGGAGTTTATCCTCTGCACCGAGCCGGGCGTGCTGTACGAGCTTTCCCGCCGCTGTACAGGCAAGGTGTTTTATCCCGTCACGCCCGTCTGCGCGGATATGAAGTTTATCACGCCCGAAGAGGTACTTGCCTGCCTCCGCGGAGAAGGCTTCGAAGTGACGATGAGCGCGGAGGAAATGGACGCCGCAAGGCGCCCGCTCGAGCGCATGCTTGAACTCGCAAAATAGGGCAGAGGGCCGAAAAAAAGGACACGATATGGAAAATTTTGAACATAAATACGACGTACTCATCGCGGGTACGGGCGTGGCGGGGCTGTGCTGCGCGCTCAATCTGCCGCGCGATATGCGCGTTCTGATGCTCACGAAGGCGGCGGCGGACGAGAGCGATTCTTTCCTGGCGCAGGGCGGCATCTGCATGCTGCGCGGCGAGGAGGATTTCCGCGGTTACTTCGACGACACCCTGCGCGCCGGGCACTACGAGAACGACGCGGCGGCGGTCGAGCAGATGATCCGCCTCTCCCCCGCGATGATTGCGGAGCTGGTGGAGTGCGGCGTCGAATTCGCGCGGGACGAAGAGGGGAATTTCCGCTTCACGCGCGAGGGCGGCCATTCGCGCCCGCGCATTCTCTTCCACGACGATATTACGGGCAAGGAAATTACCGGCAAACTTTTGGCTTTGGTGCGCACGCTGCCGAATGTGCGCATCGCGGAGCGGGCGGAGCTTATCGATATCATCGCGGAAAACGGCGAGTGCTTCGGCGGCGTGGTGCGCTCGGCGGGCGGTAAATTGACGGACGTGTACGCCAATTTCACCCTGCTCGCCACGGGCGGCGTGGGCGGCCTGTTCGAAAATTCCACCAATTTCCGCCATCTTACGGGCGATGCGCTCGCCATTGCGCTGAAAAACGGCGTGGAGGTGGAGCACCTCGACTATGTGCAGATTCATCCGACCACCTTTTATTCGGAAAAGCAGGGGCGGCGGTTCCTGATTTCCGAGTCGGTGCGCGGCGAGGGCGCCGTGCTGCTGGACAGGGAGGGGAATCGCTTCTGCAACGAATTGATGCCGCGCGACGTGGTGACGGGCGATATCCGCGCGCAGATGAAAAAGGAGGGCAGCAAGTTCGTCCGTTTGGATATGCGCCCCGTCGGAGAAAAGACCATCCGCGAGCATTTCCCCACCATCTACGCCCATTGCCTCGAAGAGGGGTACGACGTGCTCAAAGAGCCCATCCCCGTCGTGCCCGCCCAACACTATTTTATGGGCGGCGTCAAGGTCGATTTGGACGGCAGAACGAGCATGAAGCGGCTGTTTTCGGCGGGGGAAACGGCGTGCAACGGCGTGCACGGCAAAAACCGCCTGGCGAGCAATTCCCTGCTCGAGAGCCTCATCTGGGCAGAGCGGGCGGCAAAGGCGATGGCGGCGGAAAGGAAAAACGCAATCGGCCGGTATCCCGTCCCCGAGCACAGCGGATACGAAGATTACGCCGCATTAAAGCAGAACTATGCAAAAATAATACGCGAAGAGGCGGAAAAGGAGGCAACCATTGATTGACGAAGTAACCATGAAAATCCGTGCGGACGAACTTATCCGCATGGCGCTGGCGGAGGACGTGACCAGCGAGGACGTATCCACGAACAGCGTGCTGCGCGGCCCCGCGCCGGGCGAGGCGGAACTCATCTGCAAGCAAAAGGGCGTCATCGCAGGGCTGCCCGTGTTCGCACGCGCCTTTCAGCTGCTCGATGCGGGCGTGCAAATTGAATTTTCCGCCAAGGACGGCGACCGCGTGGGAAAGGGGCAGAAGCTCGCAACCGTGCGCGGGGATATGCGCGCCATTCTCACGGGCGAGCGCACGGCGCTCAACTACCTGCAGCGCATGAGCGGCATCGCCACCTATACGGCGCAGATGGTTGAACTGCTCGAGGGCAGCGGCTTGAAACTCGTCGACACCCGCAAAACCACGCCGAACATGCGCATCTTTGAAAAGTACGCGGTGCGCGTGGGCGGGGGCGGCAACCACCGCTGGAACCTCTCGGACGCGGTTCTTTTAAAGGATAACCACATCGGCGCGGCGGGCGGCGTAAAGCAGGCGGTTGCGGCGGCGAAGGCGTACGCGCCCTTTACGATGAAAATCGAGGTGGAAACGGAAACGCTCGCGCAGGTCGAGGAGGCAGTCGAGGCGGGCGCCGACATCATCATGCTCGACAATATGAGCACGGAGCAGATGCAGGAGGCGGTGCGGCGCATCGGCGGCAGGGCATTGGTCGAAATTTCCGGCAACGTCACCAAAGAATCGGTGCCAAGGCTGAAGGAAATCGGCGCAAACGTCGTATCCAGCGGCGCGCTCACCCATTCCGCGCCCATCCTCGACGTGTCCCTCAAAAACCTGCACCCCGTGGAGGGTTAAGCGATGGCGGGGGAAGAGAGACGGGCAAAGATAAAAGAGCGGCTGGGCAAAACGCCCGTCACGGCGAGCGCGCTCGCGAAGGAATTGGGCGTATCCCGCCAGGTCATCGTGCAGGACGTGGCGCTTTTGCGCGCGGAAGGGCTTGAAGTCGTGGCGACGAGCCGCGGGTACGTTTTGCCGGATACGCGCATAAGCCGCGTGTTCAAGGTGCGGCATACCGACGAGCAGGTTCGCGCGGAGCTGTATCTCATCGCGGATATGGGTGGCTGCGTGGAGGACGTGTACGTCTGGCACAAGGTGTACGGCAAAATTTCCGCGCCCATGGGTATCGACTCCCGCCGCAAGGCGGACGAGTTCGTGGAAAAGCTGGAGAGCGGCATTTCCGTGCCCCTCAAAAACATCACGGGCGGGTATCATTATCACACCGTTTCGGCGGACAGCGAGCAGATTCTCGACGCCATCGAGCAAAAGCTGACCGAGCGCGGCTTTTTCGTCTCGCGGGAAAGTTAGTTTCGCCAAAACGGCATTATAAAAGGTCGCGCGCAAGTGCGCGGCCGCCGCGGAATGCGCCGCATTTTTTACAAATTTCAGAAAAATTTTGCGCGTTTTTCGCTTGACAATGCCCCCGCATTTTCCTATAATGGAAACACAACTGAACGGAACGGAGGAGTAACCGGCGCAGTGCGGAAAGCGTTGCGCGGCAAGTCTACAATCACGTGCAGTGTTCTGCATAGGCTTGCCTTAATCGGTGAGATTCGGTCAATTTCGCGCCGCGAGCGGCGCGGGTTTCGGCGTATCTCTCTCCCCGTATTATAAACGGAAGATTTTGCCCGCCCGCGCTTTTGCGCGGGCGGTTTTTTGCGGTTCGCGCGCATTTATAATAATCGACTGCGCGACCAAAAGCCGCGTCTTTTGGTAAGCGCACTCAATTAGCCGTATACTTGCGGCTTTCGGGAAGAGGGTGAATTTTTTGCCATTGATAATATGCGAGCCCTAAAAAAGGCAAAAAAGAGGGAGAAAACGCCGCAGAAAACGCGAGAGCGTTTGAACGGCGGTGTCGCCCTCAGCCTCACGAAATTTTCTTTTGTCTGCTCAAAAGAAAATTTGTGAATGAATTATGGAGGTAGGTATGGAGTCTTACAACAAGTCCGCGCAGGAGGTTCTCGAAAGCCTGCAAACGGATGCGCACCGCGGTCTGACGGAGCATCAGGTCAAGGAAAACGGAGAGCGCTACGGCCGCAACGAGTTCACGAAAGCGGGCAAAAAGTCCCTTTTGCGCCGCATTTGGGAGGCGGCTACCGAGCCGATGCTCATTCTGCTGTTCTTCGCGTGGATTATCACCATCGCGGTGAACATCGTCAGCGTCGTGCAGGGCGGGCATTTCGACTGGGCGGAATGCGTCGGCATTTTGGTCGCGATTGCCATTTCCGTCGTTCTGACGGTCGTCATGGAAGGGCGCAGCGCCAAGGCGTTTGAAGAGCTGAACAAAATCAAAGAGGGCATCGAAATCAAGGTCGTCCGCAACGGTGTGGTGCAGTACATACCGCAGCAGAAGCTGGTCGTGGGCGACATCGTGTTCCTCGAAACGGGCAACAAAATCGCCGCGGACGGCAGGCTCATCGAGAGCATCTCGCTCATGAGCGACGAATCCTCCCTCACGGGCGAATCGGCGCCCGTCGAAAAGGACGCGAACGCCGTCCTTCCGGACGGCACGCCCGTCGCGGAGCGCGTGAATATGGTGTATTCGGGCTGCTTCATCACCGGCGGCACGGGTAAGATGGTCGTGACGGACGTCGGCGACTTCACGCAGTTCGGGCTCATCGCGCGCGAAATTCAGAGCGGCGGCGAGGGGCAGACGCCCTTGCAGGAAAAGATGGCGAAGCTCGGCAAGGTCATCACCATCATCGGCGCGGTGTTCGCGGCGCTCATCTTTATCATTCAGCTCGTGTTCGTGCTTGCCGCGGGCAATGCCTCCTTTGAAACCATCTCCGAAGCGTTCATCGCCAGCATCGTGCTCATGGTCGCGGCAGTGCCGGAGGGCTTGCCGACCATCGTGGCCATCTCCCTCTCCATCAACATCGCGCGCATGGCGCGGCAGAACGCGCTCGTCAAAAAGATGATCGCCTGCGAAACAATCGGCTGCATCAACGTCATCTGTTCGGATAAGACGGGCACCCTCACCGAAAACCGCATGACCGTCGTCGATATGTGGTCGGGCGGCGGGTTTGTCGAGGAGAACTCCTTCTGCGACAGGGTGATGCTCGAAAACTACTGCCTCAACAGCACGGCGGACTTGTATTACGACAACGACATCGTCCGCTTCGTCGGCAACCCCACCGAGGGAGCGCTGCTCGTTTCGGCGAAAAAGTGCGGCGTCGATTACAAGGATTTCCGCGAAAAAGCGGAAATCTCCGAGCTGTATCCCTTCTCCTCCGACACGAAAAATATGACCTCGTGCGTCAAAAAAGGGGACGGATACGTCGTCTATACCAAGGGTAGCCCCGAAAAAATCCTGTCCCTCTGCTCCCTTACGGAGGAGGAGCGCGGCATCGCGGAGGCGGACATCGTGTCCCTGCAAAAGCGCGCCCGCCGCGTCATCGCGTTCGCGCATAAATATGTAAAGGAACTGCCCAAGGACAGGGCGGACGCGGAGAGCGGCATGTCTTTCGACGGGTTCGTCGGCATCGCAGACCCCTTGCGCGCCGAGGTGTACGACGCGGTACGCGCCTGCAAGACGGCGGGCATCGAGGTCAAAATGCTCACGGGCGACAACATCGTCACGGCGACGGCGATTGCCGAGGAACTCGAACTTTTGGGCGAGGGCGGCAAGGCGGTCGAGGCTTCGTACCTCGAAAGCCTGTCTGACGAGGAGTTCGCAAAGGTTCTTCCCACCGTGCGCGTCATCGCCAGGAGCACGCCGCTTTTAAAGATGCGCGTCGTCAAACAGCTCAAATCGGAGGGCAATGTGGTCGCCGTCACGGGCGACGGAATCAACGACGCGCCCGCGCTGAAAAACGCGGACGTCGGCATCGCGATGGGCATTTCCGGCACCGAAGTTTCCAAAGAGGCGGCGGACATCGTTCTTCTGAACGACTCCTTCTCCACCATCGTCACCACCGTCAAGTGGGGCAGGGGCATCTACGAAAACTTCAAGCGGTTTATTCAATTCCAGCTCACCGTCAACGTCGCGTCGGTGCTCACCGTGTTCATCTGCACCGTCGTCGGGCTGTTCGTCGAAGGGTTCGAGTCTCCCTTCTCCGCGCTCGATTTGCTGTGGATTAACATCATCATGGACGGCCCGCCCGCGCTCACGCTGGGGCTGGAGCCCATCCGCGACGATTTGATGAGCCGCAAACCCACCGCCCGCAGCGAGAGCATCGTTTCCAGGGAGATGCTCCGCCGCATCGCGATAAACGGCGTGTTCATGTGCCTCATCTGCCTGGCGCAGCAGGGCTTCGATTTCCTGAACGTCGGGCAGGATAAAGTGCAGACGTCTGTGTTCACTTTGTTTGTTATCTTCCAGCTTTTCAATGCGTTCAACTGCCGCGAACTGGGGGATAAGAGCATCTTCCCCAACCTTTTGAAGAACAGACTCATGCTCGGCGCGTTCGTCATCGCGTTTGCGCTGCAGGTTATCATCACGCAGTTCGGCGGCGCGGTGTTCGATACCGTCCCGCTCGACTTCCTTTCCTGGCTGAAAATCGTGGGACTGGCGCTCACCGTCGTCGCGCTCGACGAAGTTGTCAAACTCGTACACCGCCTCGCTGTAAAGCGGAAATAAATACAATCGGAAAAAATGCGCCCGCCTGCAAACTTGCAGGCGGGCGCATTTTTGATTCCCTATTTTTTACATCGTCCGCACGAGCGCGAGCAGCGCCTTCAACTGTGCGTCCGTAAGTTCGGCGGCTTTTGCCGCCAGTTCCTTTTCCATGTCGCTTCGCTCCGCGCTGTTTTCCTTCTCATCTTCGGCAAAAAATTCGGCGAGCGAAATCCCGAACGCCGAGCAAATCGCCCGCAGGGTGGAAAGTTTCGGCTCCGTTTTGCGGGTGTACAGGTTATTCAGCGTCGATTGCGTGAGCATGGCTTCCATGGCGAGGTTGTTTACCGACCACCCGCGTTCTTTGCGCAGGGCGTCGATTTTGTCGAGTATATTCATGCGGTTCTCCGTTTGTTGCCGCCGCAGAGAATGCGGCGGTTATTGTTTTTGAGTTAAACTCTTTCCTCATTTGCCACCGAATATTCCCTCACTTGTTCCTATTATATAACCAAATTGAGTTAAAATAATAACCAAAAATAGTTGACAAATCAACTCAAATGAGTTATTATACTGCATGAAAAAGTTTGTGCGCCGCAAGCGGGCGCGCGGCTTTTAAATGAAAGGAGTCAAGGAGGAGGTGCCATGGGTAAAAGAGCGATCTATCCGAAGTAGCGGGTAGCGGCGTACGACGCCGAAAGGGGCCTATAAGGCAAAAATCTTAAAATAATAAGGAGAACAAAATGCAACACAAATCGATTCTGAAAAAGTTTCTGATCGTCGTTTGTATGCTTTGCTGTGCGTTTGCGCTTATATTCGGTTTCTCCGGCTGTTCGGGTGACGCAAAGGGCATTACCTCCGCAGCGATCAACGATAAAGGCGAACTCGTCATCACCTATACAGACGGAACCACCGAAAATCTCGGCAAGGTCACGGGAGACAAGGGCGATAAAGGTGACCAGGGCGAGCAAGGCGAGCAGGGAGAACAAGGCGAACAAGGTGAAAAAGGCGAGCAGGGCGAAGCCGGTGCTCCCGGCGTCGGCATCGAAAGCATCACCGTCGACGAAAACGGCAACCTCGTCATCAAATTGACGGACGGCAACATCTGCACGGTGGAAATTCCCTCCGTTTCCGATGATTGCGACCATGCGAATATTTCAACCTACGTCATCGCCGAGCATACGATGAAGGACGGCGCTGTCGTAAACGGCGAATATCTCGACGTCTGCGACGATTGCGGTTGGGCGCATATTTTCAAGGAAGCGCGCCACGAATATAAAGACACGGTGACCGAAGCCACCTGCGAAGAGGCGGAGTATCACGGCAAGGTCTGCACGGTCTGCGGACATAAGACGGAGGGCGAATATGTGGGCGAGCCGCTCGGCCACGCCTGGAACGAAGGTTCCCTCGTCTCCGATACCGAGGCGAACCCCTGCGAAGAGGGCGGCATGTATATCTACCTCTGCACGCGCGAGGGCTGCAACGCTTCCAAGATGGAAGTAGAAGAGGGCAGGGGCCACACCGTTTCCAACTGGTCGGTGGCCGAGCCGACGGAAGAAACGGAAGGCTTGCTCACCGGCGAATGCACGGGCTGCCAGGAGACCATCGAAATCGTTCTTCCCAAGCTGACCGCGGAGAACGTCGCGAACGGCACCTACACGAAGACCACCAAGGTCGACGGCGGCTGCACCGAGGATTCGACGTATACATACACCTACGACCTTGCGGACGGCGAGCAGATCGAGATCGACAGCCTCGTCAATCCGGAAAACAAGACGACCGTAACCGTCAAGGGCGCGTTCAGCGATTCGTTCGACGTAACCGTTAAGGGCGGATTCCACTACACGGTGGACATCGACGGCAACGAAGTTGCGATCGACGACACCCGGGCATACGGCATCGAAGCCTACCCCGGATTCAAGCCGCTCGGCAACAAGCAGGATGAGTTTGCAGAAGCCGATTGCAGCACGCTGATTGAGGAAGGCGCTTATTTTGTGTGCGAACATTGCGGAGATGTAATCACGGTCAATGCTTACGGATACCACGATTACGACGAGAGCAAGGTCGTATATCACGAAGCGACGTGCAGTACGTTTGCCTACACTTCCGTATACTGCAACACGGAGAAGAAGGAAGTCAAGCTCAGCACGGGAGCAGTGCTCAATCCTGAAAACCACGTTTGGGGCGACCCCATCGTTGCACCTTCCGATGACGGCCAGACCGCTACGGTAACTTTCGTTTGCGAATTGTGCGAGGAAGAGAAAGTCATCGAGAATGCGGAACTCGTCAGCAAGGAAGTCGAGTACGAAAACGGTTTTGCCTGCCAGGGCGCTACCATCACGACCTATGTGTACAGGGATACCGCCACGGGCGAACAGTACACCGTCGAGCGCCGCACCGATAAGGTCGCGCACTATGTCACTTTCGACGGCAAGCGCATCGAAATCACCGATGAGATGATCGGAAACCATGTGTTCACCGATGAAGACGGTTACTTCCTGAAAAATGTCGGCAACAAGGTACCCGGCTGCTCGGAGGACGCGGAAGAATGCAAATACTTTACCTGCGAGTGCTGCGACACCTTGTACACGGTCATGTACAAACAGGCGCATGAAAAGAGCAGCGAAGTTTCTCCCGAAACCTGCACGAAAGATGCCGTTTGGCACTGCGACGTTTGCGACGAAGACTGGACGGAGGAAGGCTCCGCGCTCGGCCACGATTATGTGCTCGTCAACTTTGAGTACGACGTTGAGGGGAATTCCTTCACTCTCTCCATCTATTGCGCAAACTGTGAAGAAATCGGTACCGAAGGCGAACCTACCGAACTGCGCGGCAAATATACCGACCTCAAAATTACGCCCGTTCAGGAGCAGAGCTGCTCGAAGGACGGCATCATCGATATCGAATACACCGACCCCTCCACGAAAGAGGTGTACAGCTTCAAGGGCGTGAACCTCGGCAAGGCGTTCCACTCGTATGACGGCATCGTCATGGACGACTCCAAGGTGTATAGCCTCACCGATTATCCGTTCCTCAAACTCACCGGCAACAGCCCGAATAGCTGCACGGATGAGCTCGGCAATGCGTACTTCATCTGCGAACATTGCGGCCAGGTGATTTTGGTCGATGTGACCGGCCCTCATACCCCGGGCGATCTGATCGAGAAAGCAACCTGCGACCATCCCGCGAAATATGAGTGCTCCGAATGCGGCGAAGAATTCTATTACGGCGAACCGAGCAAGCACACCTGGGCGGTCGAGTCTGCCGTGGCTCCCACGGAGGCGGCGGAAGGCAGCGTAACGCTGAAATGCACCGTCTGCGGCGGAACGCATACGGAAAAACTGCCCAAACTCGGCGACAAGGCGTGGGAGAGGACGATTGTAAGCTCCTCCTGCGAGAACGGCGTCGTGTACAAGTACAGCATCGGGCTGTCTTTCGAAATCACCGTCGAGTACGGCGAGCGCGAAAGCTGCGTAATGGCTTACACGTTTACCTATTCGTTCCAGACCGCGCCTGCGGACCAGGGCCATTCGGGTGCAAAGGTTTACTACGAATGGACGTATCCCGAGGGCGAGGACGGCGTAACGTATGTGGGCTACATCTGCGAGAAATGCGGAAAGATGGTCGTCGTGTGGCGTTCGGATAAGGATGCCGCCGAGGATAAGCCTGAAGGAGCCATCCTGCTCGACCCGGAAGTTGTGGCGGAAGCCGCATGAAGCTGCGGGGCAGCGAAAAAGATACCTTACATACCCTTCACTGCACTTTCATTTAGGGGAGGCCGTGCGGCATGCGCCGCGCGGCCTTTCCCGTTTGTGCTAAGAAATCCCTGTGCAAAAAATGCGGAAAACCGTTGACGAACGCAAGGATTTATATTATAATAGTATCGATAAATTTTTATCGATTTTCGGAGTGCGTTTCGCGGTTCGCCGGCGGCGCACCCTTTGCGCGCCCTGCGGGGGAGCATTCAACATATCGGAGGGTATACATATGGTTTTGAAAGTTTGCGTGGGCAGTTCCTGCCATCTTCGCGGCTCGTACGACGTCATCGAGGAGATGAAGAGAATCATCAAAAAGTACGGCGTGGAGGACAAGGTGGATTTGCAGGCCACATTCTGCGTCGGCAACTGCCAGAACGGCGTTTCCCTGCTCGCGGACGAGGTGCTTTTACATAACGCCAACAAGGACAACTGCGAGGAACTCTTCCTCACGCAGGTGTATCCGTTCGTCAAATGAGGAGGCGCGCATGATTCGCTATCTCGATTTTAAGGACGCCCGCTGCAAGGACTGCTACAAGTGCCTGCGCGAGTGCCCCGTCAAGGCGATTAAGGTGGTCGACCACCACGCGAAAATCATCGAGAGCCGCTGTATCCTGTGCGGGCACTGCACCGAGGTCTGCCCGCAGAACGCCAAGAGCGTGCACACCGAGCGGGCAGAAGTGGAGCAGCTTTTAAAGGGCGGCAACGTCGTCGCGTCCGTCGCGCCCTCCTTCGTTTCCAGCTTCGACTTGCAGGATTTCAACGTCATGAAGCTCGCCCTCGGAAGATTGGGCTTTGCCGACGCTGAGGAGACGAGCATCGGCGCGCGCGAGGTCACCGCGCAGTATAAAAAGCTGCTGGAGGGGGGCAAGTATAAAAACTTTATCACCTCCTGCTGCCCCGCCGTGAACACGATGATCGAGCTGTACTACCCGCAGGCGCTGCAGTACCTCGCGCCCGTCGACACCCCGATGATTGCGCACGCCAAGATGATTCGCCGCAAAAATCCGAAGGCGAAGGTCGTGTTCATCGGCCCGTGCATCGCCAAAAAGCGGGAAGCGCGCGAGAGCGGCGTGGTGGACGGCGTGCTGACCTTCGAAGACCTCGCCGCCATGTTTGAGGACAGGGGCATCGTCCTCTCGGAAATCGCCCGCCTTCCCGCGCACGCGGAGGGGGGCGCCAACCGCGCCAAATACTATCCCATCAGCCGCGGCATCATCAAGTCGTTCGAGCACTATATCGACGGCTACGAGTTCGTCGCGGTGGACGGGGCGGAAAAGTGCAAGGAGGTGCTCGCAAACATCGAGAGCCTCTCGGGCATGTTCATCGAGATGAACAGCTGCGATTCCGCCTGCGTCAACGGCCCCTGCTCGCTCGCGCTCAAGGCGGGCGCGCTCAAGGCCAACGCTGATATCCGCAAATATGTGCAGAAGGACTTGCAGGAGAACGCTTCCGCGCCGTATGAGCCGGCGCAGGGCATCGACTTTACCTGCGTGCACGAGCGCAGGCGTACCGAGGACTTTACGCCCACCGACCGCCAGCTGAAGGAAATTTTGGCGAAGACGGGCAAATTCAAGCCCGAAGACATGCTCAACTGCGGCGCGTGCGGCTACGATACCTGCCTGGACAAGGCGTGGGCGGTCGCCAACGGCTACGCGAACATCGAAATGTGCGTGCCGTACATGCGCGAGCGAGCCGAGAGCATGAGCTACGAAATCATTCAGACCAGCCCCAACGGCATCGTTTTGCTGGACGGCGATTTGAATATCATGGAGATCAACGGCAAGGCGAAGGAGTTGTTGGGCATCAAGGAGCACGACGTCAAGGGTAAGGGTGTCTTCCAATACTTCAACCCGACCGATTTCGTGCTCGCGCAGAGCGACAACAAAAACCTCTACAATAAAAAGGTGTTCCTCGAAAAGACGGGCTGTTACATCGAGCTGACCATCATCGTTCTGAAGGACGGCAAGAGCATGTACGCCGTCATGAAGGATATCACGCAGGAGACCAAGAGCGAGGAACAGCTGAACAAGGTCAAGCTGGAAACGCTCGCCACGACCGACGAGGTCATCAAAAAGCAGATGCGCGTCGCGCAGGAAATCGCCTCGCTTTTGGGGGAGACGACCGCCGAAACGAAGGTCGCGCTCTTAAAGCTCAAAAAGACCTTGCAAGAGGAAGAGGAGAAAAAGTAGCCATGGCGCTCTGCTTGGAAAGCGGCTACACGTCGCTGAATAAAAAGAACGAGGAGCTGTGCGGCGACCGCGTGGAGAGCACCGTTTCGAACGGCTACACCACGCTCGTGCTCGCCGACGGGCTGGGAAGCGGCGTCAAGGCGAACATCCTCTCCACCCTCACCTCGAAAATACTGTGCACCATGGTCTCCAACGACATCAACATCGAGGAGTGCGTGGAGACCATCATTCAGTCGCTGCCCGTGTGCAAGGTGCGCGGCGTGGCGTATTCCACCTTCTCCGTCATCCACATGAACGGGCAGGGAAAGGGGTACTTGTTCGAGTTCGATAACCCGCAGGCGATCTGGATTCGCGGTTGCAAGTGCCGCGATTTCCCCCGCGAGGAGATGGATATCCTCGGCAAAACGGTGTACAAGACCGCGCTCGACTTGCAGGCGGGCGACATCGTCGTCGTCATGAGCGACGGCGTCATCCACGCGGGCATCGGCATGACGATGAACCTCGGCTGGCAGCGGCCGGAGGTCATGGAATTTCTCGACAGCAACGTAAAGCCGACGATGAGCGCGCGCGCCGTGGCGTGCCTGCTCGCGGGCGTGTGCAACGATTTGTATCTCGGCACCCCCGGCGACGATACGACGGTCGCCGCCGTCAAGGTGCGCGAACGCCTGAACGTCGATTTGATGATCGGCCCGCCCGTCGATAAAGAGAAGGATGATTTTTACATCTCCCGCTTTTTGGCGGGGGAGGGGAAAAAGGTGGTCTGCGGCGGCACTTCGTCGCAGATCGTGGCGCGGCACCTGAAAACGACGGTGCGCGCCTCCTTCGACTTCCCCGATAAAGACGTGCCGCCCATCGGCTTTATCGACGGCATCGATCTGACGACGGAGGGGGTTCTGACCATGCGGCGGCTTTTGGAACTGTCCGAAAAATATGTGGACGTGCACGATTTAACGCCCAAAACCTTTACGAAGAAGGACGGCGCTTCGCTTTTGGCGCAGATGCTGTTCGAGGAGGCGACGGACGTGCATTTCTATGTAGGGCAGAGCATCAACGCGGCGCATCAGGGCCTGCCCATCGACATCACGATGAAGTTGAAACTGGTCGAAAGCCTCGCCGCGAACCTGAAAAAAATGGGTAAGAACGTTATTATAGATTACGATTAGAAGGGGTCTCACTTTTTCTTTTGAGCTGACAAAAGAAAAAGTCGAGATGATGAGGCAAACCCCATTGTCCTCGCTTTGCTCGGGGCAATCGGAGTTTTCCTCTGCGGCGCGCCCTTTCAGGGCACACCATATTTACGCGCGCCGCATTCACCTTTCCTGCGAAAGCAAAAGTATATGCAAATAGGGGTGCGCTAACGCAAAAGCGTGGTTTTGCTTGCGCGAGTAAATATTTGACTCACGAAATTCTCGGCGAGCTGTCGCCTGCGAATTTCCGTGAGTTTGAGGGGAAACCCGAGCGGTTTTCTTTGCACGCACTCCTCTGTCATTTCGAGCGGAGGGCGGCGGAAGCCGTGCGGAGCGGAAGGCGAAGCCGCGCGCAGTCGAGAAATCCCTTAAAAAATGCTGTCTTTAATAACGATTGTCGGAATTATCACAGAGATTTCTCCACGCGCGGACGTTCATCCGCTTGGTCGAAATGACGAGTGAGTCAGGGGCGCCGCCCGAGTGAAACATACGAGTAAGACGGCTGCGTTCGGGAGAATAAAGAGTGGCTCGCCTTCGCGCAAAAAAGAGAAAAAATGAGTCATTCGCTGGAAGGAGACGGGCGACGCTCGGTCTGTAACGGAAACGGGCAGTGCGCCGGAAAAGAAAATGTATTACGTCTATATTCTTTCCAATCAAAGCAATTCCGTTTTATACGTCGGAATGACGAACAACCTCGAACGCCGCTTATACGAACATAGGTCGGGCGCGGCGGAAGGATTTACAAAAAAGTATCGCGTTCACAAACTCGTTTTTTACGAGGTTTGTTCCGACGTCAGGGACGCGATTGCGCGGGAAAAACAGATAAAAAGATGGTCAAGACAGAAAAAAATCGATTTAATTTCTTCCTTCAATCGTGAATGGAAGGAACTATTTACAGAAAGGAAGGATAAATAAAAAGGCAGGTTTCGAGAGATATGGCAGATAACAAGCGATTATTCGACACTGCGGTGCAAAAACTCAAATACGATGTGTTAAAAGCGGTCATCCGCAACGAGTACGAGCACTGCTACGACAATATTTATATAGACATTCCGAAGGAAATTTCCCCCGGCCCCAAGGCCACGATGCGCTGCTGCATCTATAAGGAGCGTGCCATCGTGCAGGAGCGCATCAAGCTCGCCCTCGGCGGGGATAAAAACAACCCCAACGTCGTCGAGGTCATCGACATCGCCTGCGACGAATGTCCCATCGGCGGCATCTTCGTCACGCCCGCCTGCCGCGGCTGCATCGTGCACCGCTGCCAGGAGGTGTGCCCGCGCGACGCGATTCAGATTATCGACCACAAGGCGGTCGTCGACAAGAGCAAGTGCATCGAGTGCGGCAAGTGCACGCAGGCCTGCCCTTACGGCGCCATCATCGCGCAGAAGCGCCCGTGCGTCAACTCCTGCAAAGTCAAGGCGATTACCGTCGGCGAGGACAGGAAGGCGGTCATCGACAACAACAAGTGCATCTCCTGCGGCGCCTGCGTGTACCAGTGCCCGTTCGGCGCCATCGTCGATAAGTCGCTCGTGATGGACTGCATCGACATTCTGAAAAAGTCGGAAAACAACACCAAGTACCACGTGTACGCGGTGATAGCCCCCTCGATCGTCAGCCAGTTCAAATACGCCAAAATCGAACAGGTCGTAACAGGCATGCGCAAGCTCGGCTTCCACCAAGTGGTCGAGGCGGCGCTCGGCGCGGATATCACCCTGTACCACGAGGCGGAGGAGTGGAAGGAAAAGGGCACGCTCACGACCTCCTGCTGCCCGTCGTTTGTGATGTTTGTGGAGAAAAACTTCCCCGAACTCGCGAAATACGTTTCGAGCAGCGTTTCGCCCATGGTCGAGGCTGCGATGCTTATCAAGCGCACCGACCCTACGGGCAAGGTCATCTTCATCGGCCCGTGCGCGAGCAAAAAGCTGGAATTCAAGCTCCCCAAAACGCAGGGCGCCATCGACGGCGTGCTCTCCTTCGAGGAATTGCAGGCGTTTTTGGACGCGCGCGACATCGAGGTCGGCGCCCTGGAGGAGACCTCGCTCGACAACGCGTCTTTTTACGGCCGCATCTTCGCCAAGAGCGGCGGCATCGCGCAGGGCGTGGCGGATGTTGCGAAGGAGTACGGCATCGAGGGCATCAAGCCGCTCGCGATGAACGGCATCGACGAGTGCCGCGCCGCGCTCACAAAGCTCAAATTCAACCGCGCGGTCGAAAACTTTTTCGAGGGCATGGCGTGCGACGGCGGCTGCCTGAACGGCCCGCTCTGCCTCACCCACGGCCCGAAGAATGCGATTGACGTGGATAAGTACGGCGCCTCCGCCAAGGAAAAGACCATCGACAATTCCGTCAAACTCTACAAGCTCAGCTTGGGCGAAAAGGCGGAATAAAAAGGCGGTTTTCGTGAGTCGATTGTCTGCTGAAAGGGAAATTTGCGCTGCGGCACATATGCGCCGCGGCGCGGTTTGCTGTTTCCGCGCATACGGCTGCGGTAAATTGCGCCCGTATGGCGCGGCGGGCATATGTGTTGCGGTGCAGGCTGCGCGCGGCGGAATCCGCGCGGGCGTTCGGGCGGAGATGCGGATAAAAAATTCCGAGCGCTTTTTTTCTCCGCGCCGTTGCATTCTTGCGCGCTTTATGGTATAATAGACGGGATTTTGATTACAGGATATTGAGAGAGGACTACGCATGAAGAAGGGTTTTGACAACGACTTATACGTAAAATTACAGAGCGAAAAGATTTTGGAGCGAATCAAAAAGTTCGACAATAAGCTGTACCTCGAATTCGGCGGAAAGCTGTTCGACGATATGCACGCCTGCCGCGTGCTCCCCGGGTTCGTCAGCGACGCGAAGTGCAAAATTTTGTGCACGCTCAAGGAGCAGTCGGAAATTATCTTCGTCATCAGCGCGGCGGACTTGGAACGCAACAAAATCCGCGCCGATTTCGGTATTCCCTACGGTACCGACGTTCTGCGCCAAATCGATAAGCTGCGTTCCCTCGGCCTGAACATGAACAGCGTGGTCGTCACCCAATACCTCGGCCAGCCCGCCGCCGATAAATTCATCAACAAACTCAACAACCACGGGCTGAAAACGTACATACACCACAAGACGAAGGGGTATCCCACCGAAGTGGACGTCATCGTGTCCGACGAGGGGTACGGCGCCAACCCGTACATCGAAACCACCAAGCCGCTCGTCGTCGTAACGGCGCCGGGGCCGGGCAGCGGCAAGCTCGCCACCTGCCTTTCGCAGCTTTACCACGAATACAAGCGCGGCGTGCGCGCGGGGTATGCAAAGTTCGAAACTTTCCCCATCTGGAACCTGCCCCTGCGGCACCCCGTCAACGTCGCTTACGAAGCCGCCACGGCGGATCTCGGCGACATCAATATGATTGATCCGTACCACCTTGAAACGTACGGCGTGACCACCGTCAACTACAACCGCGACATCGAGTGCTTCCCCATCGTCAAGTCCATTCTGACGAAAATCACCGGGGAGGAAGGCATCTACAATTCGCCTACGGACATGGGCGTCAACATGGCCGGTTACGGAATCGTGGACGACGAGACCTGCCGCGCCGCGGCGCGGCAGGAGATTATCCGCCGTTATTACAAGACCGCCTGCGACTACAAGACGGGCAACACCACCGCCGACGCGCTCGAGCGCATCCGGCTGCTCATCAACGAAAACAAGATCGACCTGTCCGAGCGCAAGGTTGTCGCGCACGCCTTGGAAAAAGCGGAAATTTCCGGCAGCGCGTCCGTCGCCATCGAACTGGAAAACGGCGCTTTCGTTACGGGCAAATCGAACAAGCTGATGACCGCCTGCGCTTCCGCGGCGCTCAACGCGGTCAAATCGCTGTCCAATATCGACGACGATATGCTCCTGCTTTCGCCCGTCGTGCTCGCGCCCATCATTCAGCTGAAAAAGGAGGTGCTGCGCGAGGATAAAGTCAAACTCGATTTGAACGATGTTTTAACGGCGCTGTCCATCTGCGCGGCGACCAACCCCATCGCGGAAAAGGCAATGAATATGCTCGTCCGCCTGAGCGGGTGCGAAGCGCACGGTTCCTGCATTCTGCCCGAAAAGGATCTCTCCGTCATGCGCAAGTTGGGCGTGAACATCACCTGCGAGCCGGAGTTCGGCAGCAAAGATTTGTATGGTTTTTAATGCGCGGGTATGCGTCCGCGCCAAGTGGGCAATAAACAGAGCGCGGCATAAAATGCGCATGCGTATGCGCGATTTCGGCGCAAATATTCAATTTCAGAGGTAAAATGAACGCGGTCGATTCGGTAACGCTCATCGCGGCGATTCTTCTGGCGGGGCTCGGCCTGGCGGTTGGGTTCGGCAGAACGCTCAAATTTTTTACGAAAGGTATCTTCGGGTTTTTCCTGTCCGTCTTCATCTGCGTGTCTTTCGGCGGCATGATTGCGGGCATCCCCGCCGTCGCCGGGTGGATCGGCGGTTTGAACGCGCAGATAGGCGAGGCGTGGAGTTTCCTCGGCACCATCCATTTGGCGACCGTTCTCTACTATATCGTCCTGTTCTTTGCGGTGCAGCTGGTGCGCATTCTTGCCGTCAAGTTGGTCGCTGGGCTGTTTTCGGCGGACGTCTTGCCTGTCCGAATCGTCAATCGCGTTCTCGGCGCGGCGCTCATGGTCGCCGCCGTGCTGCTGCTTGTGCTCCTTGTATTCGCCGTTATTGCGATTTTCGGCGAAACGCAGGGCGTCATCGATTTTACAGCCAGGCTCAACGGCACCTTCCTCGGCACGCTGTACGCCAACAATCCCATTAAATTCATCGCCTGAAATCGAAGTCCCGCCTGCCCGCGGGACTTTTTAAACAGGGCGGCGGCGATTTATCGGGCGCGCGGCCGCCCGCGGAGGAAAAAATGCTCTACGACATCACGCGCGAACTCTTTTCGGCGCAGACCTATCACGGCGACACAAGGCCGACCTGGCGGCGCGTTTCCGATATCGCGCAGGGCGGCGAATGTACCCTGTCCGACGTGGCGATGTGCGCGCACAACGGTACGCATATCGACGCGCCCGCGCATTTTATCGCGGGAGGGAAAACAGTCGAGCAGCTCGAGCTTTCCCGCTGTATGGGCAGGTGCGCCGTGCGCGCGTTTGCGGGGGAGGTGCGCGCCGCCGATTTGGCGGGCATTTCCGCGGAGCGGCTGCTTTTCAAGGGGAATTGCCGGCTCACGGCGGAGGCCGCGGCGTATGCGGCGGAAAAATTTCTGCTCGTCGGCACGGAATTGCTGTCGGTGGGGGATGCGGAAATACATAAAATTCTCCTGCGCGCGGAAGTTGCCGTGCTGGAGGGGCTCGACCTTTCCGCCGTGCCCGAAGGGGAGTACGGGCTCATCGCCTTGCCGGCAAAGTGGGGCGGGCTGGACGGGGCGCCCGTGCGCGCGGTGTTGCGCACCCTGCAATGACGCGTTTTTTCTGGTACGGTAACCGATTTTTTGATACACACAAGCGGAAAAGGAGGAATCTGCGTTGCTGATTTACGGTATTTTGTTGGCGGTTATCTCCGCCGTCACTTTTATTTTGTACGGCGCCGATAAGGGGCGCGCGAAGCGGGGCGCGTGGCGGATTCCCGAAAAGGTATTGCTCGGCTTTTCCTTTTTCGGCGGGGCGCCCGGCGGCCTTTTGGGCATGCTCGCCTTTCGCCATAAAACGCGGCATTGGTATTTTTGGGCAATCAATTTGCTCGGCATTGCATGGCAGGCGGCGCTGTTCGGCGCGCTCGCCTATTTCGGGGTTTAACGGAGGAAGTACAGATGGGCGGTGCGTTCGGCGGCAGGTTGAAGGAACTGCGCAAGGCGGCGGGGTACACCCAGGCGCAGTTTTCGGAAAGATTGAACGTACATTTGCAGACCGTTTCCAAGTGGGAAAGGGGAGTATCCGAGCCGGATATCGCCCTGCTGGGCGAAATGGCGGCGGCGCTGAACGTGCCCTTGGAGCGGCTCATCGGCGCGCCGATTCCGGAGCAGCCGTTCGCGGGCGCGTTCGATTCGGTGCGGTTCGGCAAAAAGCTCTGCTCCGCCCGCAAGGCCAGGGGCGAGGGGCAGGAAGCCGTCGCCCGCGTCTGCGATACGACGCCCGACATCGTTTCCAAATGGGAGCGCGGCGTCGTCTGCCCGGATATCGAGCGTCTGCTCTGCCTGGCGGAGCATTTCGGCGAGCCCGTTTCCAAACTCTATTTCGGCATAACGGACGGGGATAAAACGGAAACACCCGCGCAGGCGAAGCGGCGCAGGCGCTTTTCCTTCGCCTGGGCGGGGGTGTGCGCCGTGCTTTTAACGGCAGTTGTCTGCCTCGCAGTACTGCTGCCGCAGAGCGGCGAAGTATACAGCGTCAAAATCGGCGGGGCGGAATACGAGGTTTCCGCCGACGACTGGTTTACGCCGCAGACGCCTTCGCGCGAAGGGTATGATTTTATCGGGTTTGCCGACGGCGCGGGCAATATCGTCTCCTTTCCGCGCAAGATCACGGAGGATGCGGATTTTACGGCGCTGTTTTCGCCGCGCGAATATAAAATCGATTATTGGCTCAACGGCGGGATGTTCCTTTCGGATGCGGAGTATACCTTCACCGTCGAGAGCGGCGCGCTCGAACTTCCGCTCCCGCAGAAGGCGGGCGCAGACTTTGAGGGTTGGTACCTTTCGCCCGATTATGCGGGGGAGCCGGTGGAGAGCGTCGAGTGCGCATGTTCGGATATAAAACTGTATGCGAAGTGGAGCGACGCGGTGTTTACCGTCCGCTATGAGCTGAACGGCGGCTCCCTTTCCGCCTCCAACCCCGCGGAGGTGACGGCGGAACAATCGTTTCAATTGGCGGAGCCCGTCCGCCGCGGGTATAACTTCCTCGGCTGGTACGACGAGCCGCAGGGCGGCAAACGGTACGAATCGGTCGGCGGCGAAAACGCGAAAAATCTGACGCTCTACGCCCTTTGGCAGGAGAGCGGCGCGCTGTATACGGTGCTGTACAATGCCTGCGGTGGCGAGGTCTTGGGCGAAAACCCTGCGTCCGTCGGGGCGGGCGAAGTACATAGCCTGTACGGCGCTCAGAAGGCGGGCTACGATTTCATTGGCTGGAACACCGCGCCCGACGGCAGCGGCGATTGGTTCGAAACCTTATACGGTATTCGGGAAAATTTGGAGTTGTATGCCGTCTATTCGCCCAAAACGTATACGGTCGTGTACGAACTGGACGGCGGCACGTATTACAAGGGAGTAAACCCGAACAAAATCGAATACGGCGAGGAAGCCGAGCTCTTCCCCGTGGCGAAGGCGGGGCATACCTTTTTGGGGTGGTTCGACGCCAAGACGGGCGGGAACAGGGTGGAGCGCATCGACGCAGGGAACATTCTGCGCCTGCGCACCGTATACGCGCGCTTTTCGGCGAACGAGTATACCGTCCTGTTGAACGGCGGCGGCGGAAAATTTACCGTAAACGGCGAAACGTATGAACAATTTGAGTACACGCTCCGCTACGGTGAGCGATCGGAGCTGCCCGCCTGTACGCTCGCCGGGTACGATTTTCTCGGCTGGTACGACGAAAAGGGCGCGCTCGTCGAGGCGATTACGGCGGAAAACATCGGCGATATGGTGCTCACCGCAAAATACCGGGAGGCGGGGCTTACCTATGCAATTACCTACGAACTGAACGGCGGCGTTCAGTCTCCGCGCAACCCGTCCGCGGTGGCGTACGGGCAAGTCGTGGAGCTGTACGCGCCCACGCGCGAGGGGTATCTGTTCCTCGGCTGGAACGACCGCGCCGACGGCTCGGGGGAGTATTACGAGGCGACGCCTGCGGGCAGGGAGAGCGATTTGACTCTGTACGCCGTTTGGCAGGAGATTACCGTCAGCGGCAGTGCGGACGATTTTAACTACGAGATGGGGCGGGAGAGCGTCACGATTACGGGCTATACGGGCGCTTTCGGCAAAAATGTAGACCTCGTCATTCCCTCGTACATCGGGGGCAAGCCCGTCGTCGCGGTGGAGGGGCGGTTTGACCGCTATACCGAAAGCCATCCGCAGACCTTTTACCTGCACAGCCTCGTCATTCCCGAAACGGTGGAGCGGTTGGGTGCGAACACATTCAATCATATGACCATAACAGAGCCGGTCGTCATACCCGCAAGCGTTAAAGAAATCGGTAGGGAGTGCTTCCGCACCACTGAATTTTCCCTGTGCTTTGCCGAGAACAGCGCGCTGAAAGAAATCGGGGAGTATGCGTTTGCGGGCAGTTATATCGAAAATATCCCTGTCCTGCCGCACGGTCTGGAGCGGCTGGAATCGTATGCGTTTTATGGCGCATGGGTAAAGCAGGGAGGCATCATTCTGCCCGATACTCTGCAATTTATCGGAGGGTATGCCCTGCATATCAGTGCAGGCAGCTCCAATCAACACCCGCAGCTGTATTTGCCCTCCTCCGTGCGCGAGCTCGAGGCGCGCGCCTTCGGGGGGGAGAGTGTGTTCGTGCGCGTCTATACCGCACTCACCGCGGAGCAGACCTCCCGCTTTATCGATGGCTGGGACGAAAACGCCGAAATAACCTATCTGGAGCGGGAGGTTTCGGGCATTACACTGCGCAGCGGCGAGCAGGAGAAACGGCTCGAGGGGCAGTCGTTTGCCCTCCCGTTTCCGGAAAGGGAGGGGTATACCTTTTTAGGGTGGTACGATGCGGAAACAGATTTCGTCAACGGCAATTACATTCCTCTGCGCGAGGGCGTCGTTCTGGATGCCGTGTTCGAAGAAAAGACGGCGAGCGACGGCCGCAGCGAGTATACGCCCGCCCTTTTGGAGAGCGGCAAGGAATATGAGTTTATCGTGTTTTCCAACGAAAAGTTTTATTTTAAGCCCGATGTAGCGTCGGGGGAGCGGTACCGCCTCGTCTATGCGTACAGCGCTGTCTGCTGTTCCGACAATGTTCATTTTCTGAGCGCCTATAATGCGGAGAATACCGCTTATTACAGCGGAGTCAGCTATACGTTCGGCGGAGAACCCCTGTATTTGCTTGCCGACGGCACGGGCGGGCATATCTACCGCTGCACATACCGCGTAAAAATCCGCGTCGAAGCTGTTTGAGGATAGGATAAAATTAGAAGGGCGGTGCTTCGGAAATTGCCGAAGCACCGCCGCTTTTTTAGTCAAAAACAGCCGATTCAGCGGTTTTTTCCGATAATTCAGCCGATTTTTCCAGCGTTTCGGAAAACGCGGCTCAACAAAAGTGTCGCAATATGTGCTACAATGTCAATCGTTGCAACAGGGCGAATGCCCGAAAAACATCGGAGGAAAAATAGAGCGCTTTATGAAATTAAACGGAGATGAACAAGAGCTATGTTTTACTGCGGATGTACGACGCGCTGCGCAGCGGCGCGGGTATCAAGCTGACGGATTGCTGCGGAAAATATGAAATTTCCGTGGCCACTTTCCGCCGCTATATCGCGTTTCTGCGCGGGTATTTCGACGAGATATGCGGCCGCGAAATCGTGTACGACGCGCAGGAAGCCGTCTATCGGCTGAAAAAGTAAATTTTGCAGGTTCGGATGCCGGCAAAAAATCGGTTCCGCGGCGCTCGCTTTGTTCGGCAGTGCAGGCGGAGGCGCCGCTCCTTGTGGCAAGGCCGGGGTGCGCGCAGGGGCAATTTATACAATTTTGCGGGTGCGGTAATCAAATCAGGGGGCGCGGTTGTAAAAAATATGGGGCAGTGGGTGAGAAAGGGGGCTTTTGTGCCCTCTTTCTTTTTGCCGGGCGGCGCCTGTGGTTGCCGTTGCAGGGGGCCGCTGCCGAATTTTGCCGCCGCTGTCGGGCTTTTCGACGAGTGCAGCGCCAATAGTTTGACAAAATTTGATAAAGTGATACAATAGAGAGAAGCCGGCTCGCCGCCCGGCCTTTTACTGCGGCGCGGCGGCGGAAAGGAGTTTTATGAAGATACAATATTTCGGCACGGCTGCATATGAAGGAGTGCCCGCGCTCTTTTGCGGGTGCGATGTGTGTAGGCGCTCCGCGGCGGCGGGAGGGCGGAACCTTCGCACGCGGCAGCAGGCGCTCGTCGACGGGGTGCTGCTGTTCGACTTCAATGCGGATACCGTTTGCCATGCGCAAAAATATGCTGTCGACTTTTCGAAAATCGGGGATTGCCTCATTACGCACAGCCATTGCGACCATTTATATCCGGACGATGCGGAAATCGCGGCGCACGGGTACAGCTACGGGCATCTTCCGCTGCATTTTTATGCGGCGAAAGACGGGTACGAAAAACTGCGGCCGTTTACCGATAAAATGGGCGGCGGCGCGGGCGTAACGCTCGTCGAAAGCGGGCGGCAATTTTTCGCGGCGGGCGGCAAATACCGAGTCCTGCCCTTGCCGGCCGACCATGATGCCGCTTCTTCGCCCGTCGTTTACGCCGTCGAGGGCGGCGGAAAGCGAATGCTGTACGCGCACGATACGGGCGTATTCCCCGAAGAAACGTTTTCCGGGTTGCAAAAATTCGGCAGGTTGGATTTCATATCCTTCGACTGCACCGGCTGCCTGGGCGAGAGCGGAGATTGGCGGCGCGGGCATATGAGTTTGAAAACGGTGAAAGAGGTTTTTGCAAAATTATGTGCGCTGGGAGTTGCAGACGAATTCACGGTCAAAGCCGTCAGCCATTTTTCGCACAACGGCGGGCAGACATACGACGAAATGCGCGCCTCGGCCGAAGCGGAGGGGTATATCGTCGCATACGATGGGTTGGAGATTGCGTTTTAGAACATGAAAAAGGGTATAATTTTTGACAAGGACGGCACCTTGCTCGATTTTGAAGCGTTTTGGCTGCCGGTAACGGAGGGCACGCTTTCCGATTTGGCGGGCGAATTCCGCGTGCCGGGCGGGGCGGTGCAGGCCGCGAAAAAAAAGCTCGGCGTCATTGCGGGCAGGGCGGACAGGAACGGCGCCCTCTGCATGGGAACATACGCGTCGATAGCGGAACTCATACGGGCGGCGTTTGCCGCTTTCGGTGCGGAAGCCGGGGAACGGGAGATGTACGGCGCGGTCTGCCGCGCATTCCGCGATAATCTGTTCCGCGGCGAAATTATCCCCACATCGCCGCGGCTTTGCGAGGTACTGCGGGACTTGAAGGGCGGCGGATGCCGCCTGTTTGTCGTAACCTCGGATAAAGAGGACGGCACGCGCGCTTGCCTGGAAAAGCTGGGCATCGGGGATATGTTCGACGGAGTATATACGGACGGAATGGGGTATCCCGCCAAGCCGGATCCGCAGATTATCGGCGAAATAGAGAGGAGCTATTCGATAGACAGAGAGAGCCTTGCCATGGTGGGGGATACCAGCACCGATTTGCTCTTTGCGCGGAACGGCGGCATCGCCGGCATCGGACTTGCGCGCGGCGCGCGCGAAAGGTCTCTCCTTTCGCCCTTGGCGGACGCCGTAGTCGGGGATATCGGCGAATTGCCTGCAACATTGCAAGAATTATAAAGTCTGTTGCCGGACGGAGCAAAAAAGCGCCCCGCGGAAATTTTCCGCGGGGCGCTTTTTTGCGGAGATAAGCGAAGAAAAACGGGTGCAGGCAGGTTGTTGCTTTTTATGGAAAATTGAGCGAAAATCAGTGTGGTATAATAGGGGCGGAAAGAGAGAAGGAGGACACTCCGATGTACAGACAATTGTGCGGTTTCGGCCTGCCGGAATATGGTAAAAGTACGTACCTTTACCATCGCCGGATGTGATATTATAGGGAGGATAAAATTATTATGAGTATACGTTATTGACAAAGGAAACAGTGAAGTACATCATCAAGCGATTATCCTATTTTTCGCGGATGTTGGAAGAGGGAAAAACGGAAGAGGATTACCGAATCGGCAAGAGAAAAGAGCGCCTCGTGATCGACGGTGAGGTGCTGGAGGTAATCAAAATTATCGACGAAATCATTGAAAGCGAGGAAACGCTGTGGCTGCGGCAAATGATTCGGGAGATGAGGAGCGGGCGCAAAGATGTTTCGATTCAGTACGACAGCCCTGTCGAGAGAACCAAGTATTATATGACGAAGGAGCGGTTCATCAGTAAGGTGTATGAGTGCTGCATTTTCAAAGGCTATGTTTCGTACGAGGATATATTGAAGAGCAAAATCGGATGAGGGGCAGAACGAATGTACAATGCGGAAAAAGTACTCAAACTGTTGGCGGAGTATTTAATCATGTGTATTGAAGAAATTCAAAATTATGGGGATGCGCAGGCGAACCTTTTCCACTACGGGGAGCAGCTGGCGTATATGGAATGTTTGGAATGCATTCAGTATTGGGATAAAAGCGCAAAGTGCAAATTGGATTTCAATATAGAAAAGAGATATCCTTTATAAATCGCTGTAAAAAAGAATGAGCCGTACGGTCTCGGCTGCCGTACGGCTCATTCTTTTTGCTCGCAAAAATTGCATTGTATAGGGAGTTTAAAAGGGCTCGCTTCGCCGGAAAGACGCCGAAGAAGAAAGGGAGAAAAAGGAGGATAAAGAGGGAATAAGAGGAAAAAAGAAGCGCATACTTTTGTTACAGTATCCGCGCCGTGCGGCTTTGCGGCGCGTGGATAATAAGGGAGGTAACAATGAAAGCTACGGGCATAGTGAGAAGAATCGACGAGCTGGGCAGGGTGGTGATTCCCAAGGAAATCCGCCGCACCTTGCGCATCAAGGACGGCGACCCGTTGGAGATTTTTACGGACAGGGACGAGCTCATGCTCAAAAAATATTCGCCCATCGCCACACTCGAAAAATTTTCGGAGGGCACGACCAAATCGCTGGGCGATTTGAGCGGCTGTCTCGCCGTCATCTGCGATACGGACGAAATTTTGTACGCTTCGGGCGAAGGGCGCAAAGAATTTGCCAAAAAACACGTTTCGCAGCAGCTGGAAAACATCATGCGCGACAGGCGCAGCTACGTCGCCAACCTCGCGGAGGGCGGCGATATCGTTCCTTTGACGGACGGCGCGAACGTGAACGTTACGGCGCAGATAATCGTGCCCATCGTTTCGGGCGGAGACTGCCTCGGCGCGGTTTCGCTCCTCTCGTCGGAAGAGGGCGCGCGCATGGAGAGCGGCGCAATTAAGCTCTGCCGGCTCACCGCCGATATACTCGCCAACCAGTTCGACTGACGCGGCGCGCCTGAAACGGTGCGCGGTGCGCCGCCACAGGGTGCGCCGCGCAGTCAGGGCTGGAGCATTCAAAAAGCGCGGGCCGCCGTTCGGCGCCCGCGCATACAATTTACGGCTATTCGTTTTTGAATTCTTTCTGCCCGCTTCGCGCTTCGCTCTTCCGGGCGGCGGCGCGTATGCCGCGCGCGGCGAAAAAGATTGCTGCCGCCACGGCGGTAAAGCCGGCGAGGTAAGTGAGCAGGTACACGGGATAGGGCACGCTCTCCCAAAACCATTCGACGAATCCGGACATCGCAACGGGGATATAGGGGCTTAAATAGAACATATTGAACCCCTCCTCCGCGAGCTGCGGCAGGGCTCCGTCGAGCGCGGCGGCGATGCCGGCAAAGAGGGCGAACAGAATGGTGCAGCCGATAAAGTCGCCCGCCTTCTGCCCCGCGGTTCCGCCGCACCATTGCAGCACGCCGAGGCAGACGAGCAGGATATGCCAAATCATCGTGTGCAAATCCACGAACAGCAGGTCGGTGAATACGGTGGAGGGCAACAGCATTACCACGATTCCGCCGAACATGCCGAAGGTGCCCAAGTACGAGCAGAGCGCACGCTGAATCCTGCCTTCGCGGAAGAACAGCAGCGCAAAACACACGTACATCGGCGTCGAGCACATCTGCAGGGGGAACACCCACCAGGGGTAGTCCCAATAAATGCCGTTTTCGCCGACATGCAGGCCGTAGAATACCTGTTTGAGGATTTCGATTGCAATTAAAAAGACGCCCGCAGCGGCTGTCATGCGGCGAACCGCTTTCGGGTTTGCGCGCAGTTTTTTGCCGAAGCCGACCAACAGAGCGACGCAGGCGACGAGTACGCACATACAACAAAGGTGATAGGCGCCCCACGGCCGCGGCGTTGCGATTTTTGTTTCGAAAAAGAGTATCACCTTTTCCATGTTTCCCCCTCCTCCCCAGCGGGCGGATTAGCATAATTATACCATGAATATCCCCGCTTTGCAATATTTTTATGCGGCGGAGGCGGTTTCGGGGGCGTTTTTACCGCGCCGCCGCTTTGGCCGCCCTGCGGAGCGGAATGCGCAAAACGGCGAAAATAAGCCCTGTGAGCAGGATAAACCCCGCGATATAGCAGATAAGGTAGAGCGGATAGGGCACGTTTTCCCACACGAACAGGAAAATCGGCGAAGAATCGGGCGGCACGTGCGGGCTTATATAGAACATGTTAAAGTTTTCCGCGGCGTATTGCGGCAGGAACAAATCCAGGCAGAATGCGATTGTTGCAAATGCCAGAAAGAGGACAACGCTCCCGAGCCAATCCGCCGCGTCGGGGCGGATGGCGCCGCCGCACCACTGCAGTGCGCCCAGCAGAATCAACCCCGTGTGCCAGACCATGGTGTGGACATTGATAAACAGCGAGGTGATGTACACCGATTCGGGCGCCGCCATAACGACGGCTCCGCCGACGATGCCGAACGTTCCCAAATAGCAGCAGAGCGCGCGGCGCACCCTGCCTTCCGGCAGAAAAAACAGCGCGATACAGACGTACAGGGGCGTCGAGCACAGCTGAAAGGGGAATATGTGCCACGGGTAGTCCCAAATTATTTTGCCGTCCGAGATTTGTACGCTGGAAAAAATTTGCTTCAAAATTTCGGCGGCGAGCAGAACGGAGCCGAGGCACGCGGTGAGCCGGCGCACCGTCTTCGGGCTTTTGCGCAGGCGGCGGCCCCCGGCGATGAGCGCGGCGACGAGCGCGGCCAAAACGCCGAGGCAGAGGAAGTGATACATCCCCCACGGCTGCGGTTCAGGCGACTTTGCCTGAAAAAAGCGGATTACGTTTTCGGACGCTCTCGACATACAATATCCTCTCGCATGATGTTGGCTGCCGCAAAAAGTTGATAAGCGCTGTAGTATATAACAGCATTATACTACCGGTTTTGACATATTTCAATAATTTTGCGAAAAAAGTCGGCAAAGTATATGCGCATATGCGGTAATCGGCATACATATGAAACAGCAGAGCTTCATCAAGGGTGCCGCGGTCATCTCCGTCGGCGGAATCATCGCAAAAATTCTGGGCGCGCTGTACCGCGTGCCGCTTACCAACCTGCTCGGCGGGGAGGGGATGGGTGTGTATCAGATGGTGTTCCCGCTCTATTGCCTCCTGCTCACCGTGTCCGCCACGGGCATTCCGTCGGGGCTGGCGCGCCTCGTTTCGCGCGCGGAGGCGCGCGGCGAAAATTCCCGCGCCATCCTGCGCCGCTCCCTCCTTTTGTTTTCGGCAATCGGGCTGTCGGGCACCTTTGCCATGTTCCTGCTCGCCCGCCCCATGAGCGCAGCGCAGGGGGAAGCCGCCGCGGCCGCCGCCTACCGCATGCTCGCGCCGAGCGTACTGCTCGTGTCCGCCCTGTCCTGTTTCCGCGGCTGGTTCCAGGGGCAAAATAATTTTGTGCCGACCGCCGTGTCGGAGATAATCGAACAGCTCGTTAAAATTGCGTTCGGTCTCTTTTTTGCCTATACGTATCGCGAAAATACCGCCCGCGCCGTCGAGTATACCCTCCTTGCCGTTACACTCAGCGAACTTGCCGCCTGCCTGTGCATGTTCGCGCTTTTGCCCCGTTCGCGCCGGCCGCTGTACGCCGAGCGGGGCAAGGAGAACGCCGGCTCGCTGCTCCGCGCCACCATACCCGTCGCGCTTGCGGCGGGGGTGCTGCCCCTTTCCAATATACTCGACAGTATCCTCATCGTGCGCCTGGTGGGCAGGTATGCGGAAAACGCGACCGCGCTGTACGGCCTGTATTCGGGCGGCGCGTCCACCCTCATCAACCTGCCCGTCTCCGTATGCTACGGCCTCGCCGCCGCGAGCGTGCCCGCCGTCGCCGCGCTGTACGCGAAGGGCGAAAAATCGGCCGCGGAGGAAAAGATTTGCTTCGCCGTCAAATGCACGCTGTTTTTGGCCCTGCCCGCGGCGGCGTTTCTGTTCCTGTTTCCGGCGCAGGTCTCCTCGTTTATCTTCCGCTCCCTGTCCGCGGCGGAGGGGGCGGAACTTGCGTCGCTCGTGCGCGCGCTCGCCTTTGCGGCGGTGCTCCTGTCGGTCGTGCAGACGCTCTCCGCCTGCCTTACGGGCTGCGGCAAAGCGAAAACGGCGGCGATTTCCATGGCGCTCGCCGTAACGCTCAAGCTGGGGCTGGAATTTTTTCTTCTGCGCATGCCGCAAATTTCCGTGCGCGGCGCGGCTTATGCTTCCTTGGCCTGTTATTTGTTTGCACTAATTTTCAATTTGGTGTATAGTATTAGGGAACGAAAAAACCGCCAGCGCCTGTACGGCGGCGCGCTGAAATTCGCGCTCATATCCGCCGGGGCGATGGCGGCGGCGTACCCCCTGCGCGCGCATATTTTGGCCGCCGGCATGGTCGCGGCCGCCGTGTACCTGCTGGGCGCGCTCGCGTTCGGGGCGTTTTCGAAGGAAGAACTGCAATTGCCGAGGAGAAAAAGATATGTTAACAATCGTCGGACTGGGGTGTAGCCCCGAAGATATTTCGGAGGGCGCGAAGGAAGCGCTCCTGTCGGGTGCGCGCGTCATCCTGCGCACGGGCGCAGCGCCCGCCGCGGCAGGGGTAAAGGCGCTGGGCGTGCCGTTTGAAACGCTGGACGCGCTGTACGCGGGCTGCCGCAACTTCGATACGCTGAACAAGAAGCTCGCCCGCGCCGTGCTCGATGCGGCGAAGGAGGGGGATGCGGTGTACTGCGTGGACGGGAGCGCCTGCGACGACGTTTCCGCCCAGATTGCCATGCAAAAAAGCAAGGGGGCGCGCGTGTTCGCGGGCGTTTCCAAGGCGGACGCGGCGTTTGCGGCGGCGCGGGTGAGCGCTCCCTCCCGCTCCGCGTTTTCGGCGTACGCCCTGCCTGAATCGCGCCCGCTTTTGCCCCTGTGCGTGTACGACGCCGACTGCGACCTCGTCGCGGGCGACGCGAAATTAAAGCTGTGCGACTGGTTCGGCGACGAGGCGGAGGCCTTTTTCGTGCGCGGCGGCAGGGCGAAGAAAATCAAACTGTACGAGGCGGACAGGCAGGGGGAGTACGACTTGACCTGTTGCATTATTATTCCCGAAATCCCGCTCTTAAAACGCACGCGGTTCAATTACGACGATTTACTGGAAATCATGCGCCTTCTGCGCGCGCCGAACGGCTGCCCGTGGGACAGGGCGCAGACGCACGAGAGCATCCGCACGAATATGGTCGAGGAGGCGTACGAGCTGGTCGACGCCATCGACTGCAAGGACGACGATAAAATCTGCGAGGAGGCGGGCGACGTGCTGATGCAGGGCGCATTCCACTCCGTTCTGGGGCAGGAGCGCGGCGCGTTTTCCCCCGAGGACGTGCTGAGCGGCGTGTGCTCCAAGCTCATCTTCCGCCATTCGCACATCTTCGGCAAGGACAAGGCGAGCGACGAAAACAGCGCGCTCTCCGTGTGGGATAAAAACAAGACGCTCGAAAAGGGGCAGAAGACCGCCTCCGATTCGGTGCGTGACGTGCCGAAGGTATTCCCCGCCGCCATGCGCGCGCAGAAGGCGGCAAAGCGCGCCGCCAAGTACGGCTACGATTTCAAGGACGCGAACGAGGCGGCGGAAAAGGTCAGAGAGGAGCTTTCCGAATTGCTTGCTGCGGTTGCCGAAGGGGACAAGGCGCACATCTCCGAAGAGACGGGCGATCTGCTGTTTTCGGCGGTCAACGTGGGCAGGCTCGCGGGCGCAGACTGCGAGGAGAGCCTCAAAGAGAGCACGCAGAAATTTATCGACCGCTTCTGCGCCACCGAGGAGCTGGTTTTGGCGGACGGGAAAAGGATGAATGAGCTCCCCGCCGACGAGCTTTGGGCGTATTACGAAAGGGCGAAGGAACAGCTCCGCAGAGAGGGCGGAAAGTAAAATTACGGGCGCCGCGCGAAGTCGCGGCGGGAAAGGAGAGGTATGGCAAACATCGGCGAACGGCTCAAAATCGGCGATACGTACATAAAAAACAACGTCCTTTGTGCGCCGCTGGCGGGGTATACCGACTTCGCCTTCCGCAAACTGTGCTACTCCTTCGGTGCGGGGCTGTGCTTTACCGAAATGGTCAGCGCCAAGGGCTTGAAGTACAACAACGAGGCGACGCGGCAGCTCCTGTATAAGGGCGAAAGCGAGCCGCAGACGGCGGCGCAGCTGTTCGGAAGCGACCCCGACATCCTGCGCGAGGCGTGCGAGAGCGAATATTTAAAGGATTTCGGGATTATCGACATCAACATGGGCTGCCCGGTGCCGAAGGTATTCAAAAACGGCGAGGGGAGCGCGTTGCTGGCGGATATGCCGCGCGCGGAAAAAATCATCTCCGCCTGCAAAAAGAGCGGCAAAAAAATCACCGTCAAATTCCGCATCGGGCTGGAACGGGGCAAGCCGTTCGCCGCGGAGTTCGCCAAAATGTGCGAGGGCGCGGGGGCGGACATGCTCACCGTGCACGGCCGCACGCGCGACATGGTGTACGCGGGCGAGCCGGACTACGCGCAGATTGCCGCGGCGAAAAATGCGGTCAAAATTCCCGTAATCGCCAACGGCGGCATTTTCACGCGGGAGGATGCGGAGAAGATGCTGGAGGAGACGGGCGCGGACGGCGTGATGCTCGCCCGCGCGGCGATGTACAACCCGCACGTATTCGCGGAAATATTGGAAAAAGAGGGGAGCGAGTGGGACAGGCGCGCCGCCATCGAGGGGCAAATCGCGGACATGCTCCCGTTCTACGGGGAAAAATTCACGCTTGTGCAGATGCGCAAGATGGCGGCGTTCTATATCCGCGGCATGCGCGGCAGCTCCGCGTTCCGCGCAAAGCTGCTCGCCTGCGGGAGCATCGCGGAGCTGCGCGCCCTTCTCGGCGAAATTTTTTCCGAATAGAGGGCGGCGGGCCGTCCGGTGCGTTTCCGAGCCGCATCATACGGCGCGGATATGGGCGCGCGGGCATAGAATATCGGAAACTCTGTGAAAAATCCGGCTTTCTCCATGAAAAAGCCGCCGCGCCGTTTGACAACGGCGCGGCGGAAATGGTAAACTGAAAAAGATGTATCTGAGCGGAATCAATCAAAAAAATCCGGGGCGACTCGGCTATAAAAAGATGACGGGCCGATACTGCGGCCGCGGCAAGGAGCGGTTTTGGGAAATCGACTTTCTGCGCGGGCTGTGCGTGAGCCTGATGATTATCGACCACCTCATGTTCTGCCTGTACGATATCCTGCCCTTTCTCAACGATATGTTCGGCACGAACATCTTCGCGGGCGCGGAGGCCGTCGGGCGGTGGTATTGGACGTGGGATTTGCGCATCCTCGTGCGCCAGGTCGTCATTACCATGTTCTTTATGCTCTGCGGCGTGAGCTGTACGCTCACCCGCGGCAATGTTCGCCGCGGGATTCTTTTGGCGATTGTCGCCGCGGGCATCACGGCGGTCACCTACGTCGTGGAAAACAACTTCGGGCTTTCCAACGCGACCGTCCTGTTCGGCGTAATCCACATGATTGCCGCGGGCGTGTTTTTGTACGCCTTTATCGACAACGCCGCGATTGCCGCCGGCGACGCGCTGGGGCAGGGGAAGGCCGCCCGCATCGCGCGCGAAGTTCTCCGCTTTCTGCCCGCCCTCGCCGGAATCGGGCTTTTGGTCTGGTACTTCACGCAGTGCTCGTACGTCACGTACACGGGCGGCATCTGGCAGATTCACGAAACGGTTCCCGCTCGGGGCAGTACGGAGGAGAACTTGTTCCTGTCCATCTTCGTCTATGTCGACGGGTTCAATTTTTCGCGCTATTCGGGCGATTATTTCCCCGTTTTGCCCTTTGCGGCGCTCATTCTCGTCGGCGGCGCCATCGGGCGGCTCGTCTATCATTCCTCCGCCAAATATGCGCTCTCCCCGCTGGACGGCGCGTGGAACTCGGGTGTCTGCTTCATCGGCAGGCACGCGGCGTTCGTGTACGTCGCGCACATGGTCGTCATCCCCGTCGCCCTCTTTTTGACGGCGTGGATTGCTTCCCTGTTTTAAAACCGCTTGCGCGGCCGCACTTCGCGCCCGCGCAATGAATTTATATCGGCGATTGAATATTTTTACCCAAAGGTGTACCTGTTTTGTTAGAACGCTTTCCCGAAACCTGCTCCATGTACGAAGCAGTCAAGATGAACATATCCGGCAGTACGATTGAGCCGGCGATTGCCTTTTACGGCAAAAATTACACCTTCGCCGAGGTGTTTGCGCGCATCGATACGCTCGCGGACAACCTCGCGGCGGAGTTTTCGCTCGGCAAGGGAGACGCCGTCACCCTCTGCGTGCCCAATTCCCCCGCGGCGGTGTTCGCCTTCTACGCGGCGAACAAGCTGGGCGCGGCGGTCAACCTCGTGCACCCCTTTCTGCCGCCCGAAAAGCTGAAGGAGAGCGCGGAAAAATCGCACAGCAAGCTCATCGTCGTGTACGATTTGTACCCCGCTTCGGGCTTCGAATTCGGCATGCCTGTTTTGGTGAGCGACAGCGCTTTTTACATGGGAGCGGCGGCGAAATTGTACTACCGTTTCACGCAAAAGCGGAGGGCGAAGGGGATTCCGCTTGAAAAATATCTCAAAAACCGCGGCAATCCGCCCGCGCCGGCGGCGCAGTTCGGCGCGTTTGAACCGGCCGTATATCTCGCCAGCGGCGGCACTGCGGGCGAGCCGAAGACCATCGCGCACCGCAACGCCGTGTGCAACAATTTATGCGCCAAGGCGCAGGAATTTTTGGGCGAACCGTTAGAAAACTACACCGCGCTGTACAACGTTCTGCCCATCTTCCACGGGTACGGGCTGTGCATCAACATGCACATGTGCATGATTATGCGCCGCACCAACGTGATGTGCATCAAGTTCGACGCGAAGCGCAGCGCCAGGGCCATCGTCAGGAGCCGCGCGAATATATTGACGGGCGTTCCCACGATGTATCTGAAACTGCTCGGCGAAGAGGCGTTCACGCGGGGCGATTTGTCCAATCTCAAGGATATCTGGGTGGGCGGCGACAGCGTTTCGCCCCAGCTGCTCTCCGAATTTAACGCCGTTTTGCAGCGGCAGGGCGCGAGCGCGCGCATCTTCGCGGGCTACGGCCTCACCGAAACGGCGGGCGTGTGCGTCGTCAATACCCGTTCGAACAACCGCGGCGGCTCGGTCGGCCGCCCGCTCACGGGCACCGAAATAGGCATCTATAAGGACGGCGTGCGGCAGGGCGCGGGGCAGGTCGGCGAAATTTACCTGCATTCCGAGCAGTTCATGCTCGGCTATCTGGGCGAGGAGCGCGACCCCTTCGTCGAGGCGGACGGCAAAAAATGGCTCGTCACGGGCGACTGCGGCTATGTGGATAAAGACGGTTTTCTGTTCTTCAAACAGCGGCTGAAAAACGTTTTAAAGGTGAGCGGCGTGCCCGTATACCCCTCGGAAATCGAGGAGGCGGCGGGGCAGGCGAAGGGCGTGGCAAAGTGCTGCGCCGTGGGCGTGCCCGATTCCGTCAAGGGGCAAATCGTGCGCCTGTACGTCGAGCCGGAGCCGGGCGCGGACAGGGCGGCGTGCGAGCGGGAAATCATGGAAATCTGCCGCCGCAGGCTCATCGGGTACGCGGTGCCCAGGCAAATCGTGTTCCGGGATAAGCTCGCCGTCAGCATTATCGGCAAAATCGACCGCAAAAAGCTGGAAGAGGAAATCGAAAAAGAGGGAGGCGCGCGCTGAAACGCCTCCCTCTTTGCGCAGGCGGCGCAAACTTTGCCCCGTATGGGGCGGTTGTTGCAAAAAAATGTGAAAATTTCACTTGCATTTCATAAAACGTTGGCTGTATAATAATAATGCGCGTATATAATGATTGTGTATACCGGCGGAGGAAACCTGCTCCGCTTTGCAAGAGAATATCGGAAAAACGGAGGGAAAACTATGCGAGTTTTAATCGTAGACGATGAGGAAATGATACGCAACGTCCTCAAGGAGTACGTCGAGTTCGAAGGGAACGAGGCGTTCGAGGCAGTGGACGGGATTCAGGCCGTCAAAATGTGCAAGGAAAACGATTACGACATCATCTTGATGGACGTGATGATGCCCGCGCTCGACGGCTTTTCCGCGGTCAAGGAAATCCGGAAGTTCAAAGATATCCCCGTCATCATGCTCTCTGCGCGCGGCGAGGAATACGACAAGCTGTTCGGCTTCGAGGTGGGCGCGGACGACTACGTCACCAAGCCCTTTTCGCCCAAGGAAGTCATGGCGCGCATTTCCGCCGTCACCAAGCGGCACAAAGCGGGCCAGCCCGCTTCGCGCGAGGTGCTCAAATTCGAGGGGCTGGAAATCGACATGAAGGGGCGCAACGTGTACGTGGACGGCGAAAAGCTGGAACTCACGCCCAAGGAATATGAGCTTTTGTTCTACCTCGTCAAAAACAACGGCATCGCGCTCTCGCGCGAAAAGCTGCTCTCCGACGTGTGGGGGTTCGACTTTTACGGCGACGACCGCACCGTCGATACGCATATCAAGATGCTGCGCAGCAGCTTGAAGGAATACAGAAAATTTATCGTAACTCTGCGGGGGTTGGGATATAAATTCGAGGCATGATGCAGGCAAAAAGGCGTTTTCATAGCATCAATTTCATATTGTGGATGAGCTTTCTGCTCTTTGCGGCGTTCATCATTCTCATAACCTGGGTGTTTCAGTCGACGCTTTTGCAGGTGTTTTTCAATGCGCAGACACAGCGCGACATTTCCACCGTCGGGCAGGAGATGTACGACGCGCTCAGCCGCCTGCCGCTCACCGAAAACAGCGAGTTGATCGATAAGTATATCCGCCGCCAGCAGAGCGAAAACCCCGCCGCGCAAATCTTTTTGCTCAACGGGGAGGGCGAACTGCTGTATCCGATGTATACGGAAAAGGAGGAGGAGTACGAACTCTCTTCGCCTCCCAGCGCCGATATGTTCACGGCGATTCGCAGCGAGCTGGACGAGCATGCCGAGGCGAACGCGCATATCGGCGTGACGGTGCAGAAGGCGGACGGGAATTTCGTGTTTATGGCGAAGGTCGGTTCCCTCACCGGCACGGTGCTCAACGAATCGAACGACGCCTACCTGTATATCGACTATTCTACCGAAATTGCCGCGACGGCGATGGGCACCATGCGGATACAGTTGATCATGATTTCGGTTATCGTCATCTTCCTCGCCCTCGTTATCTCGGCGCTCCTGTCGATGAAGCTGACAAAGCCGATTACCCAAATCACAAAGGCGGCGCAGCGCATGGCGATGGGGGATTTTTCCGTCAACTTCAAGGGCGAATACTCCTATGCGGAGATGGACGCCCTCGCCGAAACGCTCGACTACGCGAAGGAGGAAATCGGCAAGTCGGACGAGCTGCAAAAGGAAGTGCTCGCCAACGTCACGCACGATTTAAAGACGCCGCTGACGATGATAAAGTCGTACGCGTGCATGATTCAGGAGATTTCGGGCGACAACCCCGAAAAGCGCGCCAAGCACACGCAGGTCATCATCGACGAATCCGACCGCCTTACATCCCTCGTCAACGACATCCTGAACCTCTCCAAAATCCGTTCGGGCATGGATTCGCTCAAAATCAAAAACTTCAACCTCTCGGAGTTCGTGCACACGGTGTGCGAGCGGTTCGATTATCTCACCGAAACGCAGGGCTTTACCATCGAGCGCGACATCGAGGACGAGCTGTACACCGAGGCGGATATGGAAAAAATCGAGCAGGTCGTGTACAATCTCATCGGCAACGCCGTCAACTACACGGGCGAGGACAAGAAAATCAAGGTCGGGCTGAAAAAGGAGAAGGAGGGCGTGCTGCGCTTCACCGTCACCGATACGGGCAAGGGCATCCCCGCCGACCAAATCGACACCATTTGGGACAGATATTACCGCTCTTCGGAAACGCACAAGCGACCGATTAAAGGCACGGGGCTGGGGCTTTCCATCGTCAAAACGATTTTGCAGAAGCACAACTTTTTGTTCGGCGTGGAGAGCGAAGTGGGCAAGGGAAGCACCTTCTACGTTCTGTTCCCTGAAAAATAGAGATACCGGAAAAAGATAAACGTGCGCGGAAAATCGTCCCCTTTGCCGCAGTTTGTGGAAGGGGGTCGCGGAAAGTTTGTGAGAGAAGAAAGGAGGAGTGTATGGCAGACAGCGAGCAGGCAGGGCGGGAAAAGGAATATCTCCGCCTGATTTCGGAAAAGTACCCGACGGTGCAGGCGGCCGCGACGGAGATGATTAACCTGGAGGCGATATTGCGCCTTCCCAAGGGCACGGAGCATTTTTTGAGCGATTTGCACGGCGAGTACGAGGCGTTCTGCCATATCATGAACAACTGCTCGGGCGTCATCCGCGAAAAGGTGGAGCGCATGTACGGCAAGTCGATGACCAAGAGCGAGCGCGACGAGTTCTGCACTTTTATCTACTATCCCGCGGCGATTATCGAGGAAAAAAAGACGAACGGCGCCGACGACAAGGATTGGTACCGCGTTCAGCTGCATCGCCTCGTCGAGGTCTGCCGCTCCGTCGCGTCGAAATACACCCGCAGCAAGGTGCGCAAGGCGCTGCCCAAATACTTCGACTATATCATCGACGAACTGATTAACATGGACCGCGACGATTTCGATAAAGAGGCGTATTACGGCGAAATTTTCACCTCCATCATCGAGCTCGGGCGGGCGGAGCCGTTCGTGTACGCGATGACGGGGCTCATCAAGCGGCTCGCCGTCGACTCGCTGCACATCGTCGGCGACATTTTCGACCGCGGCGAAAGCCCGGATAAAATCATGGATTTGCTGATTGGGCATCACAATGCCGACGTGCAGTGGGGCAACCACGATATTCAGTGGATTGGCGCGCACATGGGCAACGAGGCGAATATCTTCGGCGTCGTCGATTTGTCTTTGAAATACAACAACGCCGATTTGCTCGAAGAGGGGTACGGCATTTCGCTGCGCAAGCTCATGGTGTACGCGGCCGAGCAGATGGACGACGATCCGCGTTTCTACCCCGTCGGCGTCAATCCCGGCAAGGCGGGCGAGGACGACCGCCTGACGGCGAAGATGCGCAAAGCCGCGTTTTTGATGCTGCTCAAGGCGGAGGGCGCCATCATCGGGCGGCGGCCGGAATACGGCATGGAGAGCCGCAATATCCTCAAAAATATCGACTATGCCAAGGGCGAGTTTTGCGGCGCAAAATTGGTTGCGCCTTTCTTCCCGAATCTCGATACGGGCAATCCTCTCCGCTTTACGCCGGCGGAAAGGGAGGTTGCGGAGGGGTTAAAGCGCTCCTTCCGCTCGAGCGAAAAACTGTCCCGCCACATCGCCTTTTTGATGAAGCGCGGTTCGGCGTACAAAATCTGCAACAACAATCTCATCTTTCACGGGTGCGTACCCCTCGAATCGGACGGCAGTTACATGAATTTCTGCGGGCACGAGGGGCGCGATTTGCTCGACTACTGCGACGCGATGGTGCGCCGCGCGTACGCCGCATTCCGCAAGGGCGGCGAGGACGAAGAGGCGCTTGACTTCTGCTATTACCTGTGGTGCGGGCGCTGTTCGCCGCTGTACGGGCGGGAAAAACTGACCACATTCGAGCGGCTGTTTATCGCCGATTCCGCCTTTCATAAAGAGCAGGACAACAGCTATTACATATACTGCAAGGAAAAGAGCTTCTGCGAGCGGATTCTGCGCGATTTCGGCATTTCGGGCAAGTACAGCCACATCGTCAACGGGCACGTGCCCGTGCGCACGAAGCTGGGCGAAAACCCGATTAAGGCGGAAGGGAAGCTGATTGTAATCGACGGCGGGTTCTGCAAGGCGTATCACGAGCGCACGGGCATCGCCGGGTATACGCTGATTTACAACTCGCACGGCTTGCGGCTGTGCGCGCACGAGCCGTTCGACACCATCGAAAAGGCAATCGAACAGCGGAGCGATATCCATTCGGAAGTAACCGTCTTTGAAACGCGGCAAAACCGCCTGCTGGTGCGGGATACGGATACGGGCAAGGAGCTCACCGCGCAGCTGGAGGGGCTGAAATTTTTCATGCGCAGCCTGACCGATAGGGCGGATATCGACGTGCGCACCCTTTAAACAGAATCGAAAAACAGAGCGGGGCATTGCTTTTTTGCAATGCCCCGCTTTTCATCGTCGCCGCTGTGGGCTGCTTTCTCGCACCGCACTTTGTGCGGTGTTCGCTTCCGCGCTCCGCGGCTCCTTTTCCCCAAAAATCTCGCTCGCATCGCTCCCTGCGATTTTCGGGGGCCCCGTTATATTATAAGAGGTCGTGGGTTCAGTCCGGCGCATAACAAAAAGACGAAAGGTAAATCCTTTCGTCTTTTTGTGGTCGAGGTGACGGGACTTGAACCCACGACCTCTTGGTCCCTAACCAAGCGCGCTACCAAACTGCGCTACACCTCGATATCTGTATATCCAATTTACCGTCGGCCGTTCCACGACCTCTTGGCCCTCGTCGCTGCTCTCGGCCGATTTCTCGCGCTGCCCGATAGGGCATCGCTCGCGTTCGCGCTCGGCAGCTCCTCTCCCCAAAAATCTCGTTCGCTTCGCTCTCTGCGATTTTTGAGGGCCCCGATTGCGGCGCGCTGCCAAACTGCGCTACACCTCGATACGGCTATTCCGTGCACGGCGATTTATATGCCGCAAAACAGCATAATCTATTATACATGATTTTAAAAAAAAGTAAAACGATTTCGGGGGCATTTCGCAAAATTTTATTTTTTCATTCGCCGCCGATGCGGCTTTGTCCGCCGTTTTCCGCGCTCCTAGGGGCGGAAAAGCGAAAAAAAGCGCTCTGCGCGCCCGCAATTTTGCGGCAACCGTTGACACGGCTCCAAAAATGTGTTAACCTTAATATGGATTGATAAAAATACTCGAAGGGGCAAAAGGGCCATGGAAGGAAAGAAAAAGATTACCCTAAAAGACATCGCCGCCAAAACGGGGCTTTCGGTGAATACCGTTTCGCGCGTGCTCAACAAAAAGCCGTACTACACCAAAGAGGTGGAGGAAAAGGTCACCGCCGCCTGCAAAGAGCTGGGGTATATCGTCGACATGAACGCCTCGGGCTTGCGCAGCGGCTCCACGCATACCATTGCCATCATCTTCGACGACCTCATCAACCCGTTTTACTCCTATACGACGGACATCATCTCCAAGCGGTTTGAGGAGGCGGGGTATAATTCCATCATTTTTTCCAACAACGGAAAGACGGCGTACGTCGATTACGAGCTCATGCGCAGCGTAATGGCGCGCAAACCGGACGGCATCCTTTCCTTTTTGGAGCCGACCGAGGATATGGTCGGGTTTATCAAGGATACGGGGATTCCCTTCGTTATCTTCGGCCGCGACGGCGAGCCGTACGGCATGTGCGGCGTCAATGCGGACGAGGAATACGGCGGCTACGTCGCGGGGAAACACCTGTTAGACTGCGGCTACCGCAAGCTCGCCTACATCGGCAGCTGGCACGACGTAAAAGTCTGCCTCGACCGCCAGAAGGGATTCGAGCGCGCCATTGCGGAAAAGGACGTTGCAAGCCTGGAGCGCGTCTTTTACATCCGCGAGCGCGATTTCGGCGAAATGGTCGAGGAGCTCGTCGCGAGCGGGGCGGACGGCATCTTCTGCTTCAACGACATCATCGCTTTCATCGTCATCGAAGCGCTCGAGGCGCGCGGCATGGAGGCGGGCACCGATTACGGCATCGTCGGCTACGACAATATTCAGGAAATGCTCCGCATGCCCCGGCTGATAACCACCGTCGACGTGGGCAGCCGCGATTTGGCGGAGGCGGGCGCGAGCGCCATGCTCGCTCTGCTGGCAGGGGAGGAGCTGCCTGCCGAGTCCTTCCGCGATACGCATAAATGCTTCCTCGTCAAGGGAAAAACCACCCGGTAAACCGATGGAAAGAGCCGCCCGCTGTTCAGCGGGCGGCTTTCGCTTTGCTGCCGATACGGCTTTCTTTTTAAGCGGGGGTATCGGGGCATAGCGCGCAGGCGCTCATTCTCCGTCCGCGTGCGGGGAGCGGGGCTTTCTGCCGCGCACGGCATGTACGAGCAGGAGGATGAATACGGGCACCAGCACCGCCGAGCAGAGGAGCACCGAATAGTTGCCGAGGTATTCGGCGGAAAGGCCGCCCGCGGTGGCGCCGAGCGCAAAACAGAGAATCACGAGCGCGTAGATGCCGCTCTTTTTGAGCTTCGCCGCATCCCGTTCGCGCACGCCGCCGAACAGGTTGACGGTCACCTGCCGCAGGTTGTTGGTGCAGAAAGTCGTCGCCGCCTTGGCGCCGCGGCACTCGGTAAAGGTGTTGTATTGCAGAGCGCACAAAAAGGATACCGAAACGTAGGTATACCAGTCGGAGGCTCCCTGCGGGATAAAGGCGAGCGCGGCAAAGGCGCACATCTCCACGGCGGCCGTAAAGAGGGGAAGGCGCAGCCTTTTGAGCAGGACGGGCAGGGCGGCGGAGACGAGGATTCCCGCCAGGTAGGCGAGGATGGAGAACAGGTAATGCCCCGCCGCCGGAAAATCGCCCTGCACCAGCCGCAAAACGAGCAGAACGAGGTTGCCCGTCTGCGCGTTGCAGAACACGCCGCCGTGCAAAAGGTATGTATACGCCTCCAAAAACCCTCCCACAACGGCGAAGGATAGGAACACATACATCGAGTTTTCGGGCGCGGTGCGGGGCGCGGGGGCGGGTGCGCTACGGGGCGCGGGGCAGCCTTCCGGGGCGGCAAGAATTTTTTCCATAACAAACGTTTCCTTTGGTAATGCGTGGGCGCGTCGGGCGCGCGGATTCTATTGTAGACTCTTTGGCCCCGAATGTCAACGCCGCGGCGCCGAAAGTTCGGCGGCGGACTATAAATAATAGTTATGCAAAGAGTTCCTGCATATTTTCACAAAATTGTTGGAAAATACGGCTGTGATTCCGTTGACAAATTCGGGCAAATCGTTATAATGTTAGATAACCTAACATTTTGAGGTCTGCGATGGATAAGAAGCACATCGGCTACGCCGTAAATTCTCTCAGCCGCCGCATCTCCCGGGTGATGGACAGCATACCGGCGATTAAGGAAAATAAAAATTTGACGGGTATCCAGATTTGGGTGCTTAATTTTTTGTTCCGAAGCGCGGGGAAGGACGTCTACCAGCGGGACGTGGAGCGGGAATTTAATATCCGGCGTTCGACGGCGACGGAGCTTTTGAAGACGATGGAGCGGGGCGGGCTCATCCGCCGCGAGCCGGTCTCGTTCGACGCCCGCCTGAAAAAAATCGTGCTCACCGACTATGCGGAGGAAATCCGCAAGCAGCTGCAGGCGCAAATCCGCAAAACGGAGGAGCAGATGACCGAAGGCTTTTCCGACGAGGAGTTGGAAACGTTTTTCTCTTTCGTGGAGCGGTTCAAAAACAATCTCAAAAAATGCGAATGATACCGATTCGCAGCCGTTGGGTGCTCGCGGCGCAGGGCGTGCGCGAGGGGAGAGAACAGGTAAATTTCAGAAAAAGGAGTTAAGAGAATGATTAAAACTTTGGCGAAAAGTATCCGCGAATACAAAAAACCGTCGATACTTTCCCCCATCTTCGTTTCGATTGAAGTCATCCTCGAGTGCCTGATGCCGCTGGTCATCGTGTGGTTCATGGACGCGCTCGAAACGTCGAAAACTTCGTCGGAACTGATGAATTGTATTCTCGTTTACGGCGGTTCCCTGATTGGCATGGCGATCTTATCGCTCGCCACGGGCATGCTTTCCGGCCGGTTCGCCGCCCGTGCGAGCGCGGGCTTTGCGAAGAACCTGCGCAAGGATATGTACTATGCCATTCAGGACTATTCGTTCGCGAACATCGACCGGTTTTCCACCTCGTCTTTGGTTACCCGCCAGACGACGGACGTGACCAACGTGCAGATGGCGTACATGATGATCATCCGCGTGGCGATCCGCTGCCCGTTCATGCTCATCTTTTCGCTCGTCATGTCGTTTACGGTCAACGTCACCATCTCGTGGGTATTTTTGGCGCTCGTGCCCGTGCTCGCCGCGGTGCTCGTGTTCGTCATTTTGAAAACGCACCCCATCTTTGAAAAGGTGTTCCACAAATACGACAACATGAACCGCTCCGTCCGCGAGGACATCAAGGGCATCCGCGTCGTCAAATCCTTCGTGCGCGAGGATTTTGAAAAGAAAAAGTTCAAGGCTTCCTCCGAAGACGTGTGCAAAGACTTCACCCTCGCCGAGCGCATCATGGCGATCAACGGGCCGGTCATGCAGTTCTGCATCTGGCTCGCCTTCCTGCTCATCTTCCTGCTCGCGGCGATTATCACCGGGCAGGCGATGGAGGCGAACAACGTCTCCGGCGCGGTTACCGGCGGCGATTTGACGGCGCTCATCATGTACGCTTCGCAGATTCTTTCCTCCGTCATGCAGCTGTCGATGGTTCTCGTCATGGTCATCATCGCGCGCACCTCCGCCGAACGTATCGTGGCGGTTTTGAAGGAAAAGAGCAACATCGTATCCCCCGAAAACGCGGTCAAGGAAGTTAAAGACGGCGAAATCGTATTCGATAACGTCAGCTTCAAATATTCCAAGGACGCAGAAAAGTATGCGCTTTCGGGCGTGAACCTGCACATCCAATCGGGGCAGACAATCGGCATATTGGGCGGCACGGGCGCGTCCAAATCCACCCTCGTCAACCTCATCCCGCGCCTGTACGATACGACGGAGGGCGCCGTGTACGTCGGCGGAGTCAACGTCAAGGACTACGACCTCGAAGCGCTCCGCAACAAGGTCGCCATGGTCTTGCAGAAGAACGTCCTGTTCTCCGGCACCATCAAGGATAACCTGCGCTGGGGCAAGGAGGACGCGACCGACGACGAAATGCGCCGCGTCTGCCGCCTCGCCTGCGCGGACGACTTCATCCAGGCGTTCCCCGATAAGTACGACACCTACATCGAGCAGGGCGGCACCAACGTTTCGGGCGGGCAGAAACAGCGCCTGTGCATCGCGCGCGCGCTTCTCAAAGACCCGAAGGTGCTCATCCTCGACGACTCGACCAGCGCCGTCGACACCAAGACGGACGCGTTGATTCGCAAGTCTTTCCGCGAGGAGATACCGAACGTGACGAAGATTATCATCGCGCAGCGCGTTTCCTCCGTGCAGGACGCCGACCAGATCATCGTGATGGACGGCGGCAGGATTGACGCCATCGGCACGCACGAGGAGCTGCTCGCATCCAACCAAATCTATCAGGAAGTGTACTATCAGCAGAACAAAATCGGCAACCCGTCTGCCGCAGCGGAGGGAGGTGAGAGCCATGAGTAAAGCCGTTGCAACGCAGCAAAAACCGAAGATGCATACCTTTAAACTGCTCGGAAGATTGCTCGGGTATCTGTTCCATTATTACAAGGGCCGCATGATTGCCGTGTTCGTCTGCATCGCCTTTACGGCGGCGGCCGGCATCAGCTCCTCGGTATTTTTGCAGCTCGTGCTCGCCGAGGTAATCACGCCGCTCACGGAGGGCGGCGCGCAGTGGGCGGACGTTTCCGGCGCCCTCTTCTGGATAATTTTCGGCATGGCTGCCATGTATATCGTGGCGCTGGGCGCGTCCTTCTTCTACAACCAGACGATGGCGGTCGTCACGCAGGGATTCCTGCGCGACGTGCGCGACGACATGTTCTCCGAAATGCAGGCATTGCCCATCCGCTACTTCGATACGCACACCCACGGCGACATCATGTCCGTGTATACCAACGATACCGATGCGCTGCGCCAGCTCATATCTATGAGCATTCCGCAGGTATTCTATTCCTGCATCGCGGCGATCACATTGCTCGTCATCATGCTCCTCAACAGCTTGTGGCTGATGTTCGTCGTTCTCGTGGGCGTCGTATTCATGGCGCTCGTGGCGAAGGCGGTCGGCGGCCGCAGCGCGCGGTACTTCATCCGCCAGCAGGAAGTCATCGGTAAAACCGAGGGCTACATCGAGGAGATGATGGGCGGCCAAAAGGTCATCAAGGTATTCTGCCACGAGGAAAAGGCGAAAGAGGAGTTCGACAAAATCAACGACGAACTCTGCGACGCGTCCGACAAGGCGAACGCCTACGGCAACATCCTGATGCCCGCCGTCATGAACATCGGTCACTTCATGTTCGTCATCACGGCGATCGTCGCCGGCCTGTTCGTCATGTTCAACGTGCGCAACTTCACCATCCTCGGCTGGGGCGACGAGTTCACCACGTCCGTCGCCATGATTGGCCTGATTGCGACCTTCCTGAACATGTCCCGCCAGTTCTCGCTGAACATCGGGCAGGTCTCCATGCAAATCAACTCGGTCGTCATGGGGCTCGCGGGCGCGGGGCGTATCTTCGAACTGCTCGACGAAAAGCCGGAAGAGGACAACGGTTACGTCACCCTCGTCAACGCGAACATCGACGAAAACGGCAACATCACCGAGAGCGCCGAGCGCACGGGCAAGTGGGCGTGGAAGCACCCGCACCAGGCGGACGGCACCATCACCTACACCGAGCTGAAGGGCGACATCCGCATGTTCGACGTCGATTTCGGCTACGTTCCCGAAAAAATCGTGCTGCACAACGTCAGCCTGTACGCAAAGCCGGGGCAGAAAATCGCCTTCGTGGGAGCTACGGGCGCGGGCAAAACGACGATTACAAACCTTATCAACCGCTTCTACGACATCGCCGACGGCAAGATTCGCTACGACGGCATCAATATCAACAAAATCAAAAAGGCCGATTTGCGCCGCTCGCTGGGCATCGTGCTGCAGGATACAAACCTGTTCACGGGCACCATCATGGAGAACATCCGCTACGGCAAGCTGGACGCGACGGACGAGGAGTGCATCGAGGCGGCGAAGCTCGCTAACGCGCACGACTTCATTACCCGCCTGCCCGAGGGCTACAACACCGTGCTGCGGCACGAGGCGTCCAACCTCTCGCAGGGGCAGCGCCAGCTCATCTCCATCGCGCGCGCGGCGGTCGCGAACCCGCCGGTCATGATTCTGGACGAGGCGACCTCCTCCATCGATACGCGCACCGAGGCGCTCGTGCAGAAGGGCATGGACGCGCTGATGAAGGGCAGAACGGTCTTTGTCATCGCGCACAGGCTTTCGACCATTCAGAACTCCGACGCGATCATGGTTCTCGACCACGGCCGCATCATCGAGCGCGGCTCGCACGAACAGCTCATCGAACAGCGCGGCACCTACTACCAGCTGTACACGGGCGCGTTCGAGCTCGAATAATGCTACCAAACAAAAAAACAGCCTCTCCCGGCGGAGAGGCCGTTTTTATATATTATTTTTTCAATTCCAAAATGTCGCGTGGGGGGATACTAAAGTTGGCGAAAGGATAGCATGCGATCAGTTTTTAAAGAAACGCGGCGCCCGCACTGCGGGCGCCGCTTGAAATTTCGAGGTCAGTGTTCGAGCGATTTTTCGATGTAGGGCGCAATTTCGTCGATGTCCAGGCGGATTTGCGCCATCGTGTCGCGGTCGCGGATGGTAACGGAGTTGTTTTCCAGCGTGTCGAAGTCGATGGTGATGCAGAAGGGGGTGCCGATTTCGTCCTGCCGGCGGTAGCGCTTGCCGATGGAGCCGGCCTCGTCGTAGGTGACCATAAACTTTTTGGAGAGCTTTTTGTACACCTCGCGCGCCTTTTCGCCGAGGTTCTTCTGCAGGGGCAGAACCGCCGCCTTGTACGCCGCCAGCGCGGGGTGGAAGTGCATCACGGTGCGCACGTCGCCGCCTTCCAGCTCTTCCTCCTCGTACGCCTCGCACAGCACCGCCAGCATCAGGCGGTCGGCGCCGATGGAGTATTCGACGACGTAGGGGACATAGTGCTCGCCCGTCGCCGGGTCGAGGTAGTTCATATTCTTGCCCGAATATTCCTGGTGGCGTGACAGGTCGTAATCGGTGCGGTCGTGGATGCCGTTCAGCTCCGACCAGCCCATCGGGAAAAGGTACTGGATGTCGCACGCCGACTTCGCGTAGTGCGCCAGCTTGTCGTGGTCTTTAAAGCGCAGATGCTCCTCTTTGAACCCGAGCCCGAGCAAAAAGTTTTTCGCCTTCTGCTTGTACTCCTCGTAGTATTCGAGGTCGGTGCCTTCCTTGCAGAACCACTGGTGCTCCATCTGCTCGAACTCGATGGTGCGGAAGATGAAGTTGCCGGGCGTGATCTCGTTGCGGAACGCCTTGCCGATTTGCGCGATGCCGAAGGGCACCTTCGCGCGGGTGGTGCGCTGCACGTTCAGAAAGTTCACGAACTCGCCCTGCGCCGTTTCGGGGCGGAGGTAAATTTTATTCTGGCTCTCGTCGGTCACGCCGCGCGAGGTCTCGAACATGAGGTTGAAGGTGCGGATGGGCGTCCAGTTGTGCTTGCCGCAGTTGGGGCAGGCGACCTTGTGCTCGGCGATGTACGCCTCCATCTCCGCGTTGCTCATGAGGTCGGGGTTCACCTTGCCCTTGGAATGCGCCTCGATTAGGTTATCCGCGCGGAAGCGTGCCTTGCACTCCTTGCAGTCCATCTTCGGGTCGGTAAAGGAAGCGGTGTGCCCGCTCGCCTCCCACACGCGCGAATTCATGAGAATCGCCGCGTCTACGCCGTAGGAATTGTCGCTTTCCTGCACGAACTTTCTCCACCAGGCGCGCTTGATGTTGTTCTTGATTTCCACGCCAACGGGGCCGTAGTCCCAGGTGTTGCCCATGCCGCCGTAAATTTCACTGCCCGGAAAGATGATTCCGCGCGCTTTGCAAAGGTTCACGATTTTATCCATCGTAACCGCATGTTTGTCTGCCATCGCAATGTATCTCCGATAAATATTACTTACTTTATTATTTTACTTTTTTAAGGGAATAAAGTCAAATCATATTGCGCGCCCTCGCGCGATTTGGGGCTAAATTTCCAGCTTTTTGATGAGGAATGGCACAAAGGTTATCGTCACGAAGATGGTGGCGAAATATTTTAAAAAGGAGAACCATTCCCCCTCGGGCAGCAGGGAGAGGAGCGCGAAGGGGATTACAGCCACGAGCCCCGTTATCACAAGCCGCAAAATGCGGCAGCCCCAGTTCTTCGTATCCGAAAAGCGGATGAATTTGTTCTCAATCAAAAGCCCCAGCGCCGTCGCCAGCGTGATGGCGGATACCTGAAACATCGAGTGCGTCGCCGTCCGCCCGATAAACAAAAGGGGAATCGTCAGCAGGGCAAAGGCGAGGTAGATATACAGCCGCGCCCCGTACGCCTTCCAATAGACGAGCTGCCAGAGTATGGCGATGCCCGCGCCGATTAAAAGGCCCGCCAGCACGTCGCTGGGGTAGTGCACGCCGAGGTACACGCGCGATGTCATTACCAACAGGGTGAACAGCGTGCAGAGGATGATGACGAGCGGCTTGCGGAAGCGCGCCGCGAGAGTCGCAAAAAATCCGCTCGTGGCGGTCGCGTGGCCGCTGGGGAAGCTCATGTCCGCGTCGAGGTCGGCGGTGGAAACGAGCGCGTTGTCGATGTCCACGCGGCTCACGTCGCCCGCGACGTACGGGCGGTTGCGCCGCACCGCGCTTTTAATGCCCGCCGTCACGCAGGAAGCGCACATCACGGTGAGGAGCGCCTGTTCCCCCGTGCGCTTGTGGAAACAGATGTACACCACGGCAATGATCGCCGCAATAATCATTTCCTCGCCCAGCGCCGTAAACACGGCAAAAAACGCGTCGAGGAAGGGGTTTCGTATGTTTTCGAGCGCCTGCAGTATCCAAATATCCATAGAGCCTCCTTGCGCAGTGGAGTGCGGGGCGCGTCTGCGTTTCTCCGCGCCCCGCTTTCGCAAAAAATTATAGCACAAAATCGAGCGAACGCACAACTTTTTTTGCCTTTATCGCGATTTTATGCTATAATGTGCATATGTTATCCGTTTTATCGCAAAAGCGGGAGGGATTCCGCTTTTATTTCGCGCTTTCCGACGGCGCTGCCGTGTACGGCGGCGGGCTGACGGAGAACGGCATTCTCGTCTGCGACGATGCCTGCCCGCAGAAGGAGCTGATGCTCCGCACCCTCGTCAACAAGTGCATGAACGACTTCGTTCCCGAAGTCAGAACGCGCGATGCCTGGGGCGTGCCGCTCAAGCGGTTCGGTTTTGCGCGCGATGGGGAGTTTTTTGTATCCTCGTGGGACAAGCTCCGCTTGCCGCACGACTGCGGGGATTAGTTCGCGCGTTACTGATTCACGCGTTTTAATTCACGCGTTTCTCGGCAAGATGTTGCCTGCGAAACGCCGTGAGTTTGAGTGGAAACCCGAGCGGTTTTCCCTCGTTGCGGCATAATTAAGGGCACACATAATATTCAATGCCGCAACTTCACCCTTTCTGTAAGCCGAAGTATCGGCGAACTGGGGTGCGCTGCGCAAAAGCGCGGTTTTGCTTGCGCGGGATTTATTCTTACAAAACAAGCAAAGTACGGCTTAAATGGATGAAATCAAATACATATCGGAGAGGTCAGTATGCTGTCGGACATTGAAATCGCAAAGAGCTGCAAAATGAAGGACATCGGCGAAATTGCCGCCAAGCTCGGGCTTTCGGAGGAGAACATCGAGCGCTACGGCAAGTATAAAGCCAAAATCTGCGCCGAGCACACCAAAAAGCAGGGCAAACTCATCCTCGTGACCGCCATCAATCCCACCGCGTCGGGCGAGGGGAAGACGACGGTTTCGATTGGCCTTGCCGACGGCATGGCGCGCCTGGGCAAAAAGGTGTGCCTGGCTCTCCGCGAGCCTTCCCTCGGCCCCGTGTTCGGCATCAAGGGGGGCGCCGCGGGCGGCGGCTACGCGCAGGTCGTGCCCATGGAGGATATCAACTTGCACTTTACGGGCGATTTGCACGCCATCACGGCGGCGAACAACCTGCTCTGCGCCATGCTCGACAACCACATCTTCCGCGGCAACGAGCTGGATATCGACACCGAAAAAATCTATTTCCGCCGCTGCCTCGACATGAACGACCGCTCGCTGCGCAATATCACGATTGGGCAGAGGAACGAGGGCGTCGAGCGCGAGGAGCACTTCGAAATCACCGCTGCCAGCGAAATTATGGCGATTTTGTGCCTTGCAACCTCCTTGCAGGATTTGCAGCGCCGCATCGGCAACATCATCGTGGGCGAAAACCGCAGGGGCGAATACGTCTTTGCGCGCGATTTGAAGGCGGAGGGCGCGATGACCGCGCTCCTCAAAGACGCCGTCAAACCCAACCTTGTGCAGACGCTCGAGGGCACGCCCGCCATCGTGCACGGCGGCCCGTTCGCGAACATCGCGCACGGCTGCAACAGTATTCTGGCGACCTACACGGCGCTCTCGCTCGCCGATTGGGTGGTCACCGAAGCGGGATTCGGCGCTGACCTGGGTGCGGAAAAATTCCTCGACACCAAGTGCCGCGTGGCGGGCATCCAGCCCGACTGCGTCGTGGTGGTCGCCACCGTCAAGGCGCTCAAACTGCACGGCGGGGCGGACAAGGCGAACCTCTCCGAGGAGAACCTCGAAGCGCTCGCAAAGGGGATGCCCAACCTGTATAAGCATATCGAAAATATCAAACACGTATACAAAAAACCCGTCGTCGTTGCGATGAACCGCTTCGCCTCCGACACCCCCGCGGAAATCGAATTCGTCATGCGCGGTGTGGAAAAGGCGGGCGCGAAGGCCGTGTTCACCGACGTTTTTTTACAGGGCGGCGAGGGAGGCAAGGAGCTTGCCGAAGCCGTCTGCGAGGCGGCGATGCAAAAGAGCGAGCTGCACTATTCGTACGATTTGAACGATTCCATCGAAAAGAAGATTTCCGACATCGTCAAAAACGTGTACGGCGGCGCGGGCGCGAGCTTTTCGGAGATTGCAAAGGAGAAAATCGCCGAAGCGGAGGCGCGCGGCTACGGCAGGCTGCCCGTCATCATCGCCAAAACGCAGTATTCTTTGTCCGACGACGCAAAACTTCTGGCGCGGCCGGAGGGCTTCACCGTGCACGTGCGCGACATCATCGTCAAGGGCGGCGCGGAGTTCGTCGTGGCAATCGCGGGGAACATCATGCTGATGCCGGGCTTAGGCAAAGTTCCCGCCGCCGAGCACATCGGCGTGGACGAAAAGGGCGAAATTTTCGGGCTGAGCTGAGCCGTAAATTTTTATCGGCGGCGCTGTTGCCGGAATTGATTCCCCAGCGCAAATAAATTATTTGTTTATAGAGAGCAACTCTTTTGGAGCAAAAATATGTCTAACATCGAATTACCAGAAGCAACCAACTTCATCGAGCAGATCATCAACGAGGACATCGCCGCGGGCAAGCTGCGCCCCGACCAGGTGCAGACGCGCTTCCCGCCCGAGCCGAACGGCTACCTGCACATCGGCCACGCCAAGAGCATGTTCGTCAACTTCGGCACCGCGCTCAAATACGGCGGCAAGTGCAACCTGTTCTTCGACGATACCAACCCCTCGAAGGAAAAGACGGAGTTTGTCGACGCCATCCGCGCCGACATCCACTGGCTGGGTTATGAATGGGCGCGCGAGTGCTACGCCTCCGACTTTTTCGATACCATCTATGAATATGCCGTGCGCCTCATCAGGGAGGGGAAAGCGTTCGTATGCGATCTGTCGCCCGAGGAAATCAAAAACACCCGCGGCACCCTCACAGAACCCGGCACCGAAAGCCCGTATCGCAACCGCACCCCCGAGGAGAACCTGAAGCTCTTCGAGGAGATGAAGGCGGGCAAGTATAAGGACGGCGAAAAGTGCCTGCGCGCGAAGATCGACATGGCTTCCCCCAACGTCAACATGCGCGATCCCGTCATCTACCGCATCCTGCACGCCACGCACCACCGCACGGGCGACAAATGGTGCATCTACCCGATGTACGACTATGCGCACCCCATCTGCGACTATCTGCAGGGTGTCACCCATTCGCTGTGCACGCTCGAGTTCGAAGACCACCGCCCGCTGTACGATTGGGTGGGCATCTCCCTCGGCTTCAATCCCAAGCCCCGCCAAATCGAGTTCGCGCGGCTGAACATCACCAATACGGTGATGAGCAAGCGCTACCTCAAAAAGCTGGTCGAGGAAAACAAGGTGCACGGGTGGGACGACCCGCGCATGCCCACGCTCTCCGGCCTTCGCAACCGCGGCATCCCCGCGGCGGCGGTGCGCGATTTCTGCTCGCGCATCGGCATCGCCAAGGCGCAGTCGGAGTGCGAATATTCCTACTTCGAGGCGTGCGTGCGCGAGTACTGCAACGCCCACGCCGAGCGCGCGATGGCGGTGCTTTCGCCCGTCAAACTCACTGTCACCAACTACGAGGGCGAGGAGGAGCTGGATTTCGACATCAACCAGGCGGACGAGAACGCGGGCACCCGCAAGGTGAAATTCGGCAAGCATTTGTACATCGAAAGCACCGATTTCTCCCTCGACCCGCCCCCCAAATATTTCCGCCTGAAGAGGGACGGATACGTCCGCTTAAAGAACGCCTACATCGTGCATTGCGACGACGTCGTGACCGATAAAAACGGAAACGTATGCGAAATTTTGTGCACATATATTCCCGAAAGCCACAGCGGAAACGATACGAGCGGCATCAAGGTCAAGGGGGTTATCCATTGGGTGAATGCGGATACCTGCGCCGACTGCGAAGTGCGCCAGTACGAGAGCCTTCTGCGCGACGCCGACTATGCGGGGCAGGACTTCACCGAGCGCATGAACGAGGACAGCGAGCATATCTTCGCGGGCAAAGCGGAGCCGTACCTGGCGGCGGCTGCCGACGGTACGCCCTTCCAGCTCATGCGCACGGGCTACTATAAAAAGTGCGAGGAAGGGGATAAACTCGTCCTCTCCGAAATCGTGTCTCTCAAGGACAATTTCAACAAAAAATAAATCGCCGTCGCGCCCTTTTGCTGCAAAAGGGCGCGCTTTTTCGCAATTTTGCGGGGGAGAATTGGCATAGAATGTCTGAACTGACTATCTTGACCAAGAAATAAAATATTTTATTTTTGCTTTTCACGATTGACAATCGCGCGCCGACACGATATAATGTATATAGGTAACTTTTTCGGTGAGAGCCGTTACCAAAATAATAAGAGGGTGACAATGCGATGAAGATATGTAAAAATTGCGGCCGTCAGACGGACGATGGCAAAGTCAGATGCCCGTATTGCGGATACCTGTTCGAGGAAGATATGGACAGCGTTCTCCGCAAAATGAAGGAGAACCTCAACACATACAAGGAATCGGTCGTGAACGCGCCTGCGCAGCCGCAGGCGGCCCAACTCCCCGCACAGCCGCAGGCGGCGCAGCTCCCTGCTCCTTCCGCCGGCCAGGCTCCGGGGCAGGCGCAGCCGGAAGCGCAGCCCGGCGTACAGCCGGCAGCCGCGCAGCAGCCCGCCGCAGACGGAACGAGGGAGCGTTTCGAACTGCTCACGGAAGTGGCGCAGCTCAAGGGCGAACTTCGCGCGCTACATACCGAAATCGACCGCATGCACGGCAATGCGCCGGCAGGGCCGCAGTACGCACAGCCCGTGCAATACGCCGCGCAGCCGCTCGTATATGCTTCTTATCCCGCGCAGGCAATGCAACCGGCACAGCCGGCGGCCGCGCAGGCGACGGCCAAAAAGAAGACCCGCAGCAGCAACCGCATTGTGATTTCCGTCATCAGCGTGTTGCTTCTCGCGTTGAGCATCGGTATGTTTTTCGTCGCATGGGTTGGGGCGGAGACGGATGCTTTCCTGTTCAAGGGTTTTGACGGTATTGCCTATCTGTTCAACAAAGAGGGCGATAACGTGGCCGGTTTTGCCGCATACCTCGCGCAGATTGAGGCGCACGAATTTGCCGGCGGCGAAATGATAGCAAACGTCTGCCGCACCGTGTGCAGATATGTGGTCGAGTACGGCATCGCCGTATATGCAGCGTTTTTGGTGCTCGGGTTCCCGCTCCTGTTCAGCTTGTTCGGTAAAATCAGCTGCAAGGGCTGGCACCGCTTCGTAGCGTGGATGTCCTTTATCGTGTCGTTGATTCTGTTCGGCGTTTTCTGCTGGGTTACGGGCTTCTCGTCCGTCTCCATTCTGTTCATGGTCGGCGCCGGTGCGAACTTGGTTCGCTGCCTGTTCCTCGCCTTCTACAGGGGTAAAAAGAAAAAACAGGGCGGTTTGGAATAATATTGCGGCCGCGCGCCCCGCTTTTTTGGGGCGCGCGGTTTATCGAATGAGAGGGAATTATGAATATTGTAATCGACGTTGTATTCGTATTGTTTTTGGCGCTGATGTTCTTTTTCGGCTACCGCAAGGGGTTTCTCACCAAGGCGTGGTGGCTGTTGGACATCGGTTTAATCGTTGTGTTCGGGCTGTTCCTGACGCCGAGCATCAAGCAGGGAATCGGCCCGAGCCTGACGCCCGCGCTGGAAGGCGCCTTCGCCTCCTTGAAGGATAGCGGTCTGAATATCGATCCGGCCTCCGTCGCAGATATTGTGACGTCGGTCATCATCTGGATCGGCATCGGCATCATCGTCATCATCGTCATGGCAATCTTGAAGGCGGTGCTGCGCCGCGTCAGCCAGATGAAATTTTTCCGTTTTGTCGACAAAATTCTGGGCGGCATCTACGGCGCAGCCATCACGCTGGCGATTCTCATGGTTCTCGGCGCGCTCGCCGGCACCTTCGTCAACTTCGAGGCGATGAAAAACGCCGCCGACTTCTGCAACCAAACTTATCTGTTCAAGTTTGTGTTCGGCTCGAATCCTTTCCAGACCTTTGCCGACCAGTATCTGCCCCTCGGCACGTGGATTGCCGGGCTCATCCCGCAGGGCGAGGAGGCTGCGGCCCTTCTTTTGTAAACCGAATTTGCTCTGCCGAATCGATTCGGCCTTCGGAACAATCTGCCCCGCGCACGCATGCGCGGGGCTTTTTTGCGCGAAAAATGCGGCGTTTTACAAAAAATTCCACGCGGTTTGCGGTATAAGCGGCGGGCAGGCGGGCAATACTAACGGGCGTAAGGAGGATATTCCATGCAGTTCACGAAAACGAAGACGTTTACCAACCTTGCCCGCTCGTTTGCGGGGGAAAGCCAGGCGGGCATGCGCTATCAGTTGATTGCCAAACTCGCCACGGCGGAAGAATACCCGGTTCTGGCGGATACCGTTCGTTCCATCGCAAAGAACGAAACGTACCACGCGAAAACCTTTTTCGATACCCTCGTGCTCAAAGCGGGTAGTCAGGAAAATATCGATTTGAACGCAGGGTATCCGTTCCATTTCGGCACCCTGGTCGAAAATCTCGGATTCGCCGCCGATGACGAGCGCGCGGAATTTGAAGAGGTATACCCCGCGTTTGCGCGGGAGGCCAGAGAGGAGGGGTTCGAGGACGTAGCGGCCCTGTTCGAGCGCGTTTTGAGCGTGGAAAAGGAGCACGAAATCGTGTTCCGCTATCTGCGCGACGCCCTTCGCGACGGTACCCTGTACAAGCGGGATAAACCGACGCTTTGGATTTGCAGCGAGTGCGGTTACCGCGCGGCCACAAAGGAGGCGTGGAAGCTGTGCCCTCTGTGCAAGGCAAAACAGGGGTATGTCGAAATACCCTTACCATTCGATAACGAATAAGGAGAAAAGAGATGAGAAACATGAAGGAAACCAACCAGTCGAACCAGCAGAACAAAACGCAGTCGAAAGCGCAGAGCGGCACGAAGGCGAAGACGCAAAGCAGCTCCAAAACTTCGGCAAAGACGAGCGCGAAAAGTTCTTCGGGAGCGAAGGCGTGCAAGTAAAGGGAAAGGCGCGCGGCAAAAAGGCGAAGGTTATGCGTTCGCCGTACGATGTGAACGGCAGCTACACCGGCACGCCCGCCGACGGCGGGAAACCGGTGCAGGATGCGGACGACCTGTAAGGCCTGCCCGCGCGCGGAGAGAGGGGAACCGGCAGAACAGGGCGGCGCCCCTCTCTTTTCCGTTGTACTGTTAAAAATTCTTGACGATTTTTGCCGGTAGTGGTAAAATAATAAGGGTTATAACGGGAGCAACGGAAAGGGAGTTTGTGTATGAAAATCGGTATCCTGACGAGCGGAGGTGACTGCGCGGGGCTGAACGCCGTTATGCGCGCTATCGGGCTGTACGCCTATCGCAATATCAAAAATGCGGAAATCGTCGGAATTCCCGACGGCTACGGCGGGCTTATCCGCGGCGAAAGCGCGCCCATGACGCAGGAAGATTTCGAGGGAATCCTCAACATGGGCGGCACTATTTTGGGTACGTCGCGCACGCCCTTCAAGATGATGACCGCGGAGGAGCGGGACGGCGCCACGCGCCTGGAAAAGATGCGCGCCAATTATAAAAAGATGGGGCTGGACTGCCTGTTCACCCTCGGCGGCGCCGGCACGCACAAGACGGCCGCGCTCCTGTGCGCGGAGGGGTGCAACGTCATCGGCCTGCCCAAGACCATCGACAACGACATCTACGGCACCGATGTGACGTTCGGCTTTCATACCGCCGTCGACGTGGCGACGGAGGCCATCGAGCGGGTTCGCACCACGGCGGCGAGCCACGGCAGGACGATGCTTGTCGAGGTGATGGGCAACAAGGCGGGGTGGCTCACCCTGCATTCCGGCATCGCGGCGGGGGCGGACATCATTTTGATACCCGAAATCCCGTTCAATATCGACAGGGTATGCGAGGCGGTGCTCGCCAACTATAGCGCGGGCAAGCCGTGCAACATTATCGCCGTCGCCGAAGGCGCCGTGCTCGATTCGGAGGCGCCGTACAAAAAAAAGGAGCGGGCTTTTGCGCGCGCTTCGCGCGGGGAAACCACGGTCACGGCGCACTTGGCGGAGGTAATCGGCGAGCGCACGGGCGCGGAAACGCGCGCGACGATGCTCGGCTATATCCAGCGGGGCGGAAACCCGTCCGCGTACGACAAGGCGCTCTCCACGCGGCTGGGCAGCTATGCCGGCATGCTCGCCAAAGAGGGGAAGTTCGGCGTCACGGTCGCCGTGGCGGGAAGCAAAATCACTTTTAACGCCTTGCAAGACGTTGCGGGGAAATACAAACTCGTCGACCCCGCATCCGAAATCGTCCGCGCGGCGGAGGATATCGGGGTTTGTATGGGGAGATAGGGAGTTCACGAAAAAAGCGGCTCGCGAAAATCTCGGCAAGCTGTGCGCTCATCCAAAATTGCGATTTTGGAACGCGCAAAAAATTATTAAAATAATCACTCGCGCAAGCAAAACCGCGCTTTTGCGTTAGCGCACCCAAGTAGCCGTATTCTTGCGGCTTTTGGGAAGAGGGTGAATTTGCGCCCATAAAAATTGAGAGCCCTTAAAAGGGGCAAAAAAGAGGGAGAAAACGCCGCAGAAAATGCGGAAGCGTTTGAACGGAGGTGTCGCCCTCAAATCGGACGAAAGATTTTTGTCTCTTTCAAAAAGATTTCGCCGAGCTGACAAGGGAGTTTTTTATGAAATATTCAGTTATCGACATCAGTTCCAGCAGCATATCCATGATCGCGGCGGATGTGACCGCCCGCTCGGCGGAAATCGTGTTCAAAGACCGCGCCAGCCTCGCGTTTTTGCATTATTTGGACGGCAAATCTCTTTCCGCGCGCGGCATCGACAAATTGGTCGACGCGGTCACCGTCATGAAGGGGAAATGCATCGAGCTCGGCGTAGACGTGCTGTACCTTATCGCGACGGCCGCCTTGCGCGCGGCGGAAAATTTCGAGCAGATTCGCGCGGAGCTTTTAGAGCGGACGGGGCTGCCCGTCAACCTCATCGACGGCCGTACCGAGGCGTACTGCGACTATATTGCCAACCGCATTTACAGCTCTTACGAGCGGGCGGCGCTCATCGACATCGGCGGCGCGAGCACGGAGATTTGCGACCTCTCCGTGGACGACAGGGATAAAATGATCTCCCTCGACGTCGGCGTTTTTACCCTGCACAAAAAGTTCGTGGAGGAAATTCAGCCGAGCGAGGAAGAGGCGAAGGGCATCAAAAAATTTGTACTCCGCAAATTGGAAAAGGCGGGCGTGCCCGAGGACGCGCGGTACAACACCGTCATTCTCGTAGGCGCGACCAACCTCGCCCTGTACGACGTATATGCCGAATACACCGGCGACGATGCGGAAGACGGCGTCAAGGCCATGTCCTATAAAAAGTTTAAAAAGCTGACCAAGCATCTGCTGACGGGCGCGAGCCGCTCCAAACTCATTTTGGAGGCGGCGCCCGAAAAACTGCATTCCGTCGGCATCGCCGCCGTCGTCGCAAAGACGCTCATCAAGCATTTCGGCGCGGAAAACATCGTCGCGAGCGACCGCGGCGTCAAGGAGGGATACCTCGAACTTGCGCTCGCCGGAAAAATCGAGGGCGCTTACTACGATTTCACCAGGGGCGGGAGTTTTGAGACGGTCGTTAAAGCCGCGCCCGCGAAAAAGCGGGGCAGGCCCGCGGCGCAAAAAAAGGACGTTTCCGCGGCGCCGAAAGGCAAATCGAAGCCCGCGCCGACAAAAGGCGGGGAAATGCCCGAAAAGAGGGAAGGGAGTGCTCCGGAGAAAAAGCCCGAAGCCGCGCAATGACTGCGAGATTAGAAAAAAGTTGTTCTGAGCCGTGAGAAAACGGATGGAGAGAGGATAAACATTTGAAAGAGCAAATTTCCGCCGAAAAGGCGAAAAAGCGCTTTATGCGCGGGATTTACGTCAACCGGGAATATTCGTGGCTGCTGTTCAACAAGCGGGTACTCGACCAGGCGAACGACCTTTCGAATCCGCTTTTGGAGCGGGGCAAGTTTCTGTCGATTTTCTGTTCGAATCTGGACGAATTTTTTATGGTGCGCGTGGGCAGTTTGTATAACGACAGCCTCACCGCCCCGAACGCGGTGGACAACAAGACGCAGCTGACCGCCGCAAAACAGCTTGCGGGCATTTCGGCCGTGGTGGAAAAGGGATACCGCGACCGCGCTGCAACGTACATAAAACTGAAAAAGGAGCTGGCGAAGGCGGGCGTGCGCATCGTAAAGGCGGAGGAACTCACGCCCCGCCAGAGCGAGGAATGCAGGGAATATTTTATCTCCCGCGTTCTTCCGCTCACCTCCGTGATGGTGCTGGACGCAAAGCACCCGATGGTCTCCTTCGAAAACATGAAAAATTACATGCTCTACGAGCTGGAGCGCAACGGCCGACGCATGATAGGCATCCTGTTTCTGAACTCTTCGGTCGAACGCATGTTCCGCATCGGCGGGGGCAAAAAGGCGAAAATTATCCTCGCCGAAGAGCTCGTAAAGGCGTTCGGCAGCCTCGCATTCCCCGGGTACGACGTCAAAAACCGCATGATGATGCGCGTGACGCGCAACGCCGACCTCGATACGCGGGTGGACGATTCGGACGTCGAACACGATTTCTCCGTGATTATGAAGGAAAAAATCGAGATGCGCGCCAAGCTCTCCGCCGTGCGCCTCGAGGTGGACGACGAGCGCTCTCCGCTCAAAGATTTCGTGCTGAAACTGCTGAAGCTCGATTCGGCGTTCTGCTTCGCGGAAGAGCATTGCTTCGATTACAAATTTCTGTTTTCAATAGGGAAGTACCTGCCGCCCGAAACGGCGAACGCCCTCAAATATCCCCCTTTCAAGGGCGCAATCGCGCCGGATTTGGAGGAGGCGGATTCGCTCATCGATTATGCGCTTTCGAAGGATATGTTCCTCTCCTATCCGTACGACAGCATGTCGCCGGTGCTGGAGCTTTTGGACGAATGTGCCAAGGATAAGCGGGTGCAGGCGATTAAAATTACCATCTACCGCCTGGCGAACCATTCGCGCATCGTCGACGCGCTGTGCAAGGCGTGCGAGCGGGGCAAGCAGGTCACCGTCGTAATCGAGTTGATGGCGCGCTTCGACGAGGAGAGCAACCTGCATTACGCGAGCAAATTGCAGGATGCGGGCTGTACCATCATTTACGGCATGGAAAACTATAAGGTGCACTCCAAAATCGTCTCCGTTGTGCTCAAAGAGGGGGAGGAAATCCGCTATATCACCCACCTCGGCACGGGCAACTACAACGAGTCGACTTCCAAACAGTACACCGATTTGAATATCGTCACCTCCGATGAGGAAATCGGCGAGGATGCGGTGGCGTTTTTCCACAACATCGCCATCTGCAACACGGATTTTGCGTATAAAAAGCTGCTCGTTGCGCCCGAAACGCTCAAACCGGGGCTGATGCGCTATATGGATTGCGAAATCGAAAAGGCGAAAGCGGGCAAGGAGGGGCGCATTTTCGCCAAAATGAACAGCCTCACCGACAAGGCGATTATCGACAAGCTGGTCGAGGCGAGCTGTGCCGGCGTAAAAATCGACCTCATCGTGCGAGGCATCTGCTGCCTGCAGCCGGGCGTTCCGGGGCAGACGGAGAATATCCGCGTTATATCCATCGTCGGCAGATTTTTGGAGCATTCGCGCGTGTATTGTTTCGGCGGGGAAGAGGATTGCGTGATGTATATTTCCAGCGCCGACCTCATGACGCGCAACACCGACAAGCGCGTGGAGATTGCCGCGCCCGTGCTGGACAAGGGCATCAAGCGGAAAATATACGCGATGATGCAGACGATGCTCGCCGACAACGTAAAGGCGAAGCGGCTGTGCGCGGACGGCAAGTACCGCCGCGTAGAAACGCTGGGGCAGGCGCTGGACGCGCAGGCGAGTTTTATTAAAAACTGAACGGCCGGCATTCCGGCAGGATAAAAATTGTGCGCCGAGGGAAAATTCAGCCGCAAGGCGGGTTTTCCCTCGGCGTTTTCATAGGGACACGGGCAAATTTCCCGTGTTTTTTGCTTTTTCGCGCCCGAAGGGCGGGAATAGGGAACATTTTCCTCAAAACAACGGGGTAAAAATGTGGTGTTTCTCCGTAATTCATGGTATAATGAAGGCAGTCAAATTCAGGCGCGCAGTTGATATCGGTCGCGCGGGAGATTATTCGTTGAAAAGGTTGCTTCTCAAAAAAACAGTATTTGCGGTCAGTTTTATAATCCTTGCCATATTGATGGAAGTAATAACCTTTCTGTCTATGGGGCTTGGCGTCCTGCCGCAGTATTTCGGATTGGATATGGCGGTAATCCTGATAATCGCCTTCATTATATTCGTGCTGCCCCATTCCGCGGCACAGATAGCCGTGCTGTCGCTGGTCGTCGTTTTTCAGATTTTGCTTTCCATAGCCAATGAAGCGCTGTATTCGATGAGCGGCATGGTATTCAGTTTCAGCATGCTCAATCTCATCAACGAAGTGACGGGCGTAGCCGACGCAAGTTTTCTCAATTGGTGGCTTATTGCCGGTTGCGCGGCGCTGTTCGGTGCTTCGCTCGCGGGGCTGATTGTATTTTCCCGCAGGTATACCGTTCCCAAGGGGCTGTATACGCGCAATTCCGTGATAATTCTGCTCGTCGCGTTTATCGTCGCCGAATGTTGCGCCGGGGTGCTCTATGCCTGTACGGTAAACAGCTTTTCTGCCGCCGCGGACTTGCAGGAGGAAGACAGGCTCAGTATTTTCTATGACGAATCGGAGCTGTATAACGAGCAGAAGTTTACGGCAAAATCGTTCAGCGAGTTCGGCACTTTCGGTTATATCGTGGTGAATGTCGGCAATACTTTCTCCAGCGAAACTTACGTTGACGAAATTACCGAAGAGGATATAGACGGCTACTTCTCTGAGGGGAGAATGAGCCAAAGCGTCTACGGAGACAATATTTATACCGGCGCAATCGACGGCAAGAATATAGTGCTTATCGTCATCGAGTCGGGAGAGTGGTACGTCGTCAACGAGGAATATACGCCCACGCTCTACGCAATGGCAGAGGGAGGCATAGCCATGACCGATTTCCATGCGCGGGACAAGACCAACTGTTCCGAGGCGCTCTCCGTCATGGGCAGCTATCCGTCGCTCACCTCGCTCGAACCTTCCAACGTCATCGGCAACACGATGCCTTACACATTGCCCAACATTCTCAGCCACGACGGCTACACCGCCAACTATTTCCATATCAACACCGGCGATTACTACAAGCGCAATGAAACGTTCGGCGGTATGTACGGGTTTGATCATACATATTTCCTCGAAGACCTCGATAAGCTGCCCGGGTACGACGACAAGGAAGGATTTTACGACTTCGACAAGGATTCCGACGTGTTCCGATACTATATGGACGAATTTACCGGCGACGGCCCCTTCTTTACGCAGATGATGACGCTCATTTCGCACGGCACGTACGACGACTTGCTTGACTACGGCAATTATCCCTACAAGGATACGCCGCAGGGTACCGGCGATGTATCTTCCGAATACATGACGGAGGAGGAGAAGGAGGAGTTCAGCGAAAAGTGTCAGGTGCAGGGGCTGGAGGAGTACTACGAACTCATCGACAGCTTCCCGCAGACCTTCGTGAGCGGCACGCCGGGCATAGACGAGGAGTACCTCGAAGAGGAGGGAGTATACTCCGAAATGTTCCTCCGTTATAAGCGCTACCAGGCGGGAATAATGGATCTCGACCTCGGCGTCAACCTGCTCGTACAGGAGCTGGAGAGCACCGGCGAGCTGGACGATACGGTGTTTGTGTTCTACGCCGACCACTCGGCATACTACGACCAGATGAACTTCGCGATGAAGGGAATCGACGCTTCGGAATTTTACAATACGAATGTATATGCCGTGCCCTGTTTCCTGTGGTACGGCGGCAGCATGGATCTCAAAGCGGAGTCTAACGGGATTGCAGGATATTCGTCGCTGAATTTTACTGCCGTCAAGGATACGGGCAGCCCTCTGAAAGGAGGTACAAAGTTCACAAAATTTTGCAATACGTACGATATTTTGCCGACGATACTGCATCTGTGCGGCTACAGCTTCAACACGAACCTCTATCAGGGCGTCAGCATGTTCAGCAAACTGGAGAGTATATTCATCAGTCACGAATCGGGCATTTTTCAGGACGATATATACTTTTCCACAATCGATGTATATGTAGAGAGCGGCGGCGCGTGGGAGTGCTATCCCTTTGACGAAACGTACAGCAGCGGCAGGTTCGGCGATTATGTGCTCGATTTCCTGTATCGTGCGGTGGACTATTACGACAGGCAGGCATATCTCGATGCCGTCATAAAAACCGATTATTTTGCTTCGCGGGATTTTTACGGCGGGCACGGGGCGGGCAAATACCTCGAAAAAACAGCATGAAGCAGGTCACTGCCGCACAATCAGTTGTGCGGCAGTTTTGCCGTTTATGCGCGGAGTTGGCATTGCCGGCTGTAAGAGGGCAAGGGGCGCCGAATAAAAAAATCAGCCGTTTCCGCGAGATGATTGACAAAAATGCAGTAAAAGTATATAATGAAAGTGTCAATAGAAACGGCATTAGCCGGATAGGAGGGGATTATGGCAAAACACGGCAAGGGTTACCTCAATATGGGTTTGCCCTGGATTTTGAATCTGATTTTGGCGATCATTCCCGTTACCAGCTGGATTTTGGGCGGCATCACGCGCATAACCCGCGGGCATTGGATTATGGGATTGCTGCAGCTGTTACTCATCGGCGAAATCGTCTTTTGGATTGTCGATATCGTCACTGTCGCATTGTCGGGCGATTTGCGCATATTCGCGTAAGCCGTTGCCCTGCAAGGCGGGTTGCTTTTCAAGACGGAAAAACGCCGCAGCGGAGAATTGCCTTTCTTTGCACGCGGCGTTTTTTATATATTTACCCTTTGAACAACAGAAGGAGAGAGCACTGTATGAACGTACCCGAGATTTTCGGCGAAAATGTATTTAATCTGCAAGTGATGCAGGAAAAACTGCCGAAGGAAGTATTCAAATCGCTGAAAAAGACCATCGACGAGGGCAGGCCGCTTGATCCGACCATCGCGGGCGTCGTCGCCAACGCGATGAAGGACTGGGCGGTGGAAAAGGGGGCCACCCATTACACGCATTGGTTCCAGCCCATGACGGGCATCACCGCCGAAAAGCACGATTCCTTCATCTCCCCGACGAAGGACGGCAAAGTCATCATGGAGTTTTCGGGAAAGGAGCTCGTCGTCGGCGAATCGGACGCATCTTCCTTCCCCAACGGCGGCGTGCGCGCCACTTTCGAGGCGCGCGGCTACACCGCGTGGGATCCGACCTCCTTTGCCTTTATCAAGGACGGAACGCTGTGCATTCCCACCGCCTTTTTGTCCTACGGCGGCGAAGTTCTGGATAAAAAGACGCCGCTTCTGCGCAGCATGGCGGTTTTGAACGAGCAGGCCCTGCGCATTCTGCGCTTGTTCGGCAATAAAACGGTCAGGCACGTCCATACGACCGTCGGCGCGGAGCAGGAATACTTCCTCATTGACCGCAAGATGTACGACGCACGCAAAGACCTCGTATTTTCGGGCAGAACGCTGTTCGGCGCAAAGGCGCCGAAAGGGCAGGAGCTGGAAGACCATTACTTCGGCCCCATCAAGCTGCGCGTCTCCGCGTTCATGCGCGATTTGGACGAAGAACTGTGGAAGCTGGGTATCCTCGCGAAGACCAAGCACAACGAGGTCGCACCCAGCCAGCACGAACTCGCTCCGATTTTTACCGTCACGAACGTCGCCTCCGACCAGAACCAGCTGATGATGGAGACGATGAAAAAGGTCGCCAGCCGCCACGGGTTGTACTGCCTGCTGCACGAAAAGCCGTTCGCGGGCATCAACGGCAGCGGCAAGCACAACAACTGGTCGATGAGCACGGATACGGGCCTGAACCTGCTTGATCCCGGCTCGACACCCGCGGAAAACGGGCAGTTTATGCTCTTTCTGACGGCAGTCATCAAGGCGGTGGATGAGTATCCAGACCTTCTGCGGCTGTCCGTCGCCAGCGCCGGCAACGACCACCGCCTGGGCGGCAACGAGGCGCCGCCCGCCATCGTCTCCGTGTTCGTGGGGGAGGAACTCGAGGAAATCATCGATTCCCTCGTTAAAGGCGTGCAGTACAAGGGCAGAAAAAAGGGCGTCATGAAGCTGGGCGTCGACACCTTCCCCGAACTTCCGAAAGACACGACCGACCGCAACCGCACCTCGCCGTTCGCGTTCACGGGCAACAAGTTCGAGTTCCGTATGCTCGGCTCGACCTTCTCCATCGCCGGCCCGAACATCATGATCAACACAATCGTCGCCGATTCGCTGCGGCAGTATGCGGACGAGTTGGAGGGAGCGAAGGACTTCAACGCCGCCCTGCACGATCTGGTTGCGCGGGAACTGAAGGCGCACAAGCGCATCATCTTTAACGGCAACAACTATGCGCCCGAATGGGCGGAGGAAGCGGAAAAGCGCGGCCTTCCCAACCTGCGCACCTGTGCAGATGCGCTCCCGCATTTTGCGGACAAAAAGAACATCGAGCTGTTTGAGCGCAACAAGGTGTTCACCGAGCGCGAGGTGCGCTCGCGCATGGAAATTATGCTCGAAAACTATTCCAAGGTGCTCACCATCGAGGCTCTCACCATGATTGAGATGGCGAAAAAGGACATCTATCCCGCCGTCAATGAGTACCTTTCCGAATTGTGTTCCGCGGCGTACCGCAAGGAGCAGATGGGCGGCTGCACCAAATCCGACAGAGAACTCATTCAAAAGCTTTCCGCCGACAACGAGGCGATGTACTTTGCGGCGGGGGATATCGAAAAACTGCTCGTCGAGGCGAAGGAAGTGAGCGGGGCGGAAGCCGCGGCGCGCTTCTTTGCGGATAAAGTGATTCCTGCGATGCAGCGTTTGCGCGCGTACGCCGACGAAATGGAACTCAATACGGCGAAAAAGTATTGGCCCTTCCCGACGTACGGAGATATCCTGTTCAGCGTGTCGTAAAAAAGTTTTATACTGTTGCAAAAGAGGGCGCGTTTCCATCGAAACGCGCCCTCTTTTTCCTGTGCGAAAATTTTGTGAAAAGCAAAAAACAGCTGTACTTTGTTTGACAGGGAAATGTTATATAGTTATAATTAAAACAGTTTTAAATAAAACTATATAAGAGGAAAATAAAGTGCATGCCATCGATATTATAACGTGCATACGGTGCATATCGAAATCGTACGACGGGATTCTGAAAAAGATATGTGCGGAGTACGGATTGACGCTTTTGGAGGTAAAAGTCGTCAGTTTTCTGCACAATAATCCGGAGATGAATACGGCGGGGGATATTGCGGAATTACGCATGCTGCCCAAAGGAAACGTGTCGCAGGCGGTGGAGAGTTTGATTCGGCGCGGTTTTTTGGAGCGCAAACCCGATACGGCAGACCGCCGCAAAGTGCATCTGTATCTGTTGCCGGCGTCCAAGTCCGTAACGGAGCGGATTGACGGCGAGTGGAAAAAATTTGACGAAGGACTGTTCTGCAATTTTGAACAAAAAGAAATTGCAATGTTCGAAAAGTTTAAAGGCATGCTGATGCAGAACGCCAAAACGATCATGAAAGACGTCGAGGAGGGGAAATGAGCGGGGCAGACGCGGAGCCGCAGAATGCGGCGGGAAAAAAGCGCGGCGAAAAGGACTCTTTGGGCAGGGCGCCGATCGGCAGACTGCTGTTAAGGCTGGCGATTCCGACGGTCGTGGCGCAGCTCATCAACATGCTGTACAACATCGTCGACCGCATCTACATCGGGCATATGCCCGAAGAAGGGCAGGCCGCGCTCACAGGCCTCGGCGTGTGCATGCCGCTCATTCTGCTCGTATCGGCATTCGCGGCGCTCATTGCCAACGGAGGCGCGCCCCGCGCCTCCATCTATATGGGCAGGGGAGACAGGGAATCGGCGGAGCGCACGCTCGGCAACTGCTTTGTGACGCAGATAATCATTTCCGTCGTATTGACGGCGATTTTGCTCCTGTTCAACGAGCAATTCCTGTGGTGGTTCGGTGCGAGCGAGAATACCATCGGATATGCGGCCGATTATATGAACATATACGCCGTCGGCACGATTTTTGTACAGCTGACTTTGGGTATGAACGCCTTTATCACGGCGCAGGGGTTTGCCACGACGGGCATGCTCTCCGTGCTCATCGGCGCAGTCGCGAACATCGCGCTCGATCCGCTGTTCATCTATGCCTTCGGCATGGGGGTGCAGGGCGCGGCGCTCGCCACCATAATTTCACAGGCGGCCTCCTGTACGTGGGTGCTCCTCTTTCTGTTCGGGAAAAGGACTTCGCTCAAAATCCGCCCCAAGTATTTCAAGTTGCAGGCGGGCATCATTTTCCCCAGCCCGGCGCTCGGCTTTTCCACCTTTGTCATGCAGGCGAGCGAGAGCATCATCCTCATCTGCTTCAATTCCTCGCTGTACAAATACGTCGGCGCCATGACGGCATTATCCAGAGTGATGCAGTTCTCCATGTTGCCGCTCCAGGGTTTGGGGCAGGGCGCGCAGCCCATCATCAGCTACAACTAAGGCGCGAAGAATTCGGCGCGCATGAAAAAGGCATTCAAACCGCTCCTGATTTCCTGTGCTATTCGGTGACGCTGTGGGCGCTTGTGATGGCAATTCCGCAGGCATTCGTCAAGATGTTCAACACCAACGAGGGGCTCGTCAGCTACGCGATGCCCGCGCTGCGCATCTATCAGGACGCGCTGATGCTGTTCGGCATCCAAATCGCCTGCCAGATGACCTTTACTTCGATGGGCAACGCGGCGGCGTCCGTCATCGTCCGGTGGTGCGCAAGTTTGTGCTGCTTCTGCCCCTCATCTATATCATGCCGCTCGTCTATACGGCGGATAAGGCGACCGTCGTCTTTATGGCGGATCCGATTGCGGATACAATTGCGGTGCTGTTTACGGCGATTCTGTTCTTTTTCCGATTCCGCAGGTTCCTGCGCAAGATGGGCGCACCTTCCATGGAAGGCGCGCAGAACGGCGGAGATGCGTGCGAAGAGGAACGGAAAAGATATGCCGGAAAATAGGGAGGAACGGCGCCGCCGATCGGGAGTTGCTTTCTTAGCCGGGAATGCTGAACGGTATAAAACAATGCGAGCGGGATAAAACGGGGGCGGAACGGCCTCCGTTTTTCCATAGGATGTTGCCGATTTTTTGAGCGTACAGAAAAAAGACGGCCGGTTTTGCCCTTTTCGCTTGCATAAATCGCTCTTTCAATTTATAATAAAATAGAGTAAATTTTTTGAAAGTTGAGAGAAACGGTGAAACGGTATTTTCAGTATTTAAGGGAATACAAATGGCGGTGCATCCTCGGCACGGTCTCCAAGTGGATTGAGGCTGTGCTCGAACTGCTCGTTCCGCTCGTAATGAAAAACGTAATCGATATCGGCGTGGGCGGTGGCGGCGGCATCTCGTACGTGCTGTGGGGCGGCGCGCTCATGCTCGCCATGGGCGCGGTCGGCTTTGCGTGCGCGCTGTACTGCCAAAGGAGCGCCTCCATCGCCTCGCAGGGCTTCGGCACGAACGTGCGCAACGCGCTGTTTGCGCACATCAACACGCTGTCTTACCGCGAGCTGGATAAACTCGGCTCGGCTTCCCTCGTCACCCGCACCGTCAACGACGTCAACCAGATGCAGAGCGCGGTGGCGATGATCATCCGCCTCGTCGTGCGCGCGCCGTTCATCGCTCTCGGATCGGTCGTTCTGTGCCTCATTCTGGATTGGCAAATCGGGCTCATCGTCACGGCGGCGGCTATACTCGTCGGCGCCGTTTTGTGGATTATCATGAAAAAGAGCGTGCCGTACTATTCGCGCAACCAGAAAAAGCTCGACCGCCTCGCACAGATTACCAACGAAAATCTGGAGGGCGCGCGGGTGGTGCGCGCCTTTCAGAGCCGCGACAAGGAGCGCGCCCGCTTCGACGAAGCCGCGCAGGATATGCTGGATAACTCCCTCGTCATCGGCAAAATTTCCGCGTGGCTCAACCCGCTCACCTACGCCATCGTCAACTTCGGCATTGCAATCATTCTGCTCGTGAGCGGCTTCAAGGTGGATGCCGGCAGGCTTACCGACGGCGACATCATCGCCATCATCAACTACATGGCGCAGATTCTCAACGCCATGATTGTCATCTCCAACCTCGTTTCGCTGTTCACCAAGGCGCACGCTTCTATGCTGCGCGTGAGCGAGGTGTTCGACGCAAAGCCCTCCGTAACGGACGGAACGAGCACCGCGTTCGACGAATCCGCGCCCGCCGTCGAGCTGGAAAACGTCGATTTTTCCTACGCGGGTACGGATAAATATTCCCTGCGCGGAGTAAGCTTGACCATTCCGCGCGGCGCTACCGTCGGCGTCATCGGCGGCACGGGCAGCGGAAAGACGACGCTCGTCAACCTCTTTCCGCGGCTGTACGACGCGACGCGCGGCACCGTAAAGGTATTCGGCAGGGACGTGCGCGAATATTCCCTCGCCGCCCTGCGCGGCGAATTCGGCGTGGTGCCGCAAAACGCGGGGCTGTTTTCGGGCACGGTGCGCTCCAACCTCGAGTGGGGCAAGGAAAACGCGACCGACGAGGAGTGCAACGCCGCGCTGAAAATCGCCTGCGCGTACGACTTTGTTTCGGAAAAGGGCGGGCTGGAAGAGCCGGTCACCGAGGGCGGCAAAAACTTTTCGGGCGGGCAGAAACAGCGGCTCACCATCGCGCGCGCCGTCGTCGGAAGGCCGAAAATTTTGATTCTGGACGACAGCTGTTCCGCACTCGACTTCGCGACGGACGCAAAGCTGCGCGCGAACATCGCGGCGCTCGAAGATACGACGACCATCCTCATCTCCCAGCGCGCCTCGTCCATTAAAAATGCGGACGTGATTTACGTGATGGAGGACGGCAAGATTGCGGGCAGGGGAAAGCACGAGGAATTGTACGAAAACTGCCCGCTGTACAGAGAGATATGCGATTCGCAGGCGAGGGCGGCGGAATGAAGAAGAACGAGTTCAAAAGGGGATTGACGGGGCGTCTGCTCGTCTACGTCAAACCGTACCGCGGCTACGTCGTCGGCGCGGCGATTTGCAGTTTATTGTATGTGGCGTTCGTTTTGCTCGGGCCGGTGCTGTACGGCTGGGCGATCGACGCGATGGTCGGCGCGGGGCAGGTGGATTTTCAAGAGGTATACCTCATGTCCGGCGGGTTTGCGCTGTGCGTACTGCTCGCCTTTGCGTCGCAGAAACTGCTGAATAATTTCGTCAACGCGCTGTGCTACAAGCTGGTGCGCGATTTGCGGAAGGACGCCTTTTACAGCCTCTCCGCCGCGCCCGTCAAGTACGCCGACACGCACGCGCAGGGCGACGTGATGGCGCGCGTCGTCAACGACGTGGACATTATTTCCGACGGCCTTTTGCAGGGCGTGGCACAATTATTTACGGGCGTTACCACCATTTTGGGTACACTCGTCGTCATGTTCGTCATCAACTACATCATCGCGCTGGTCGTCGTGCTGCTCACGCCGCTGTCGCTGTTCGTCGCGGCGTTCATTACAAAGCGCACCTTCAAAAATTTCAGCGCGCAGGTCAAGGTGCAGGGCAGGCTCGCCGCCCACACCAAGGAGATGCTATCGGGGCAAAAGGCGGTCGTGCTGTTCGGGCAGCAGAAACAATCCTTGGAGAAATTCGAGCAAATCGACGCGGAGCTGTACGAAATCGGCTGGCGCGCGCAATTCTCTTCCGCTCTCACTAACCCCAGCACGCGGTTCGTCAACGCCGTCATCTATGCGTTCGTCGGCGTACTCGGCGCGGTGTTCTGCCTGATGAGTACGGGCGGCTCGCTCGTGCTCGGGGGAATGGTGTTGAGCGGCTTCACCACGGGCATGCTCGCCGTGTTTCTGAGCTATGCCAACCAGTACACCAAGCCCTTCAACGAGGTCTCCAACGTCGTCACGCAGATGCAGAACGCCTACGCCTCGGCGGCGCGCGTGTTCGAAGTGGTCGACGAGCCGGGCGAAAACCTTGCGGGCACCGAGCATATCGGCAAGGTGCGCGGCGATATCCGCATCGAAAACGCCTGCTTCTCCTACGAACCCGAGCAAAAGCTCATCGAAAACCTGAACGTAAACGTAAAAGCGGGCAGTAAAATCGCCATCGTCGGCCCCACGGGTTGCGGTAAAACGACGCTCATCAACCTTTTAATGCGCTTTTACGATTTGAAGAGCGGCGCAATCTACGTCGACGGCGTGAACGCGAAGGACATCCCGCTCGACGAATACCGCAAAATGTTCGGCATGGTCTTGCAGGAGAGCTTTCTGGCGAACGAAACGGTCGCCTGGAACATCGCCTACGGCAGCGAGCACGCCGCCCGCGAACAAATCGAGGCGGCGGCAAAGGCGGCGTACTGCGACTTTTTCATCAACAACTTAGAGCACGGGTACGACACGGTGCTTTCGAGCAACGTGAGCGTTTCGCAGGGGGAGCGGCAGCTGCTGTGTATCGCCCGCGTGATGCTCGCCGACCCGCCCATGCTGATTTTGGACGAGGCGACCTCGAACATCGACACGATGACGGAAATGCGCATCCAGCGCGCGTTCGCAAAGATTATGGAGGGGCGCACGTCGTTCATCGTCGCGCACCGCCTTTCCACCATTTTGGATGCCGACCTCATTTTGGTGATGAACCACGGCTCGGTCATCGAGCAGGGCACGCACGCGCAGCTGATGGAGCGCAGGGGCTTTTATTACAATCTCTACAATTCGCAGTTTGCGAAGTAATGTGTACAAAATAAAAGGGGCGCGCCCGAATTTTCGGGCGCGCCTTTTCGATTTGCTGTTGTATGGATTTTGCGCGCGCAAAGCGCCGCTTTTGCGGGCGGCTCTTACCTCTGCGGCCTGCGCTTTCCGTCCTTGTCGATGAGCATGGTCGGCCGCTCGTCCTTGAGCGCCATCAGGTAGTCGTTGTACTGCTGATCGGTCAGCGTGCGCACCTTTTCCTTCTTTTTCTTCTTTGCCATAAAAATCACCTCGTTGGGGTTTTCCACAAGTATCGGCAATGGCGGAGCTTTTTATTCATCGTTTCTCATCCCGCGGGTGCGCCGCGAGATACTTTTTCCGCTTTGCAAAATAGAAGGGCGTTGCGGCAAGTAAGATAAAGACCGTAACGGTTACGGAAACGATAGACATCGTATTATCGCTCTGCTGTAAGGTTGTACTGGCGATATAAAGCCAAATTACGTTGAAGACGAACGCAATTAGAATGGCAATTCCGTAAGTTAAAAAGAAAATAAAGAGTCGATAGCGCAAAAATTTTCGCTCGTTTTCGGTAAAATGTGTACTTTTTGATTTGAGGAGCAGATAGATAAATCCTGTGCCTGCAAATGCGACTGCAGCGCCGATTGTGCCGTACAAAAACGAGGAGTTGATGGAAAGCCCCCAATGCGCCGGCACAAATACGTGCGGAAAGATAAACCCGAACGCCGCGGCGCAGGCAATGCACACCCGCCCGCGGATGCGGAAGAGGTATGCAAAAAATTGTTCGGCGGCTTCCGCTTCGAATTCGTCCTGCGATACGAGGAAGGCGGCGCGCCTGCACGCGATCAGAGTGACGAACAGGGATGCCGCCAGCAAAATCAACCCGATAAAAAAGCCGAGCCTGCTCTGGAACGCCGCAAACGCGAGGATGAGTGTGAGCAACGCCGCCAGAACCGCCAGCCCGTAGGATACCATCGCCGCGATGGATACATTGTTTTTATACCGCGCGAGCAGGTGCGAAAGCGCCTTTTCCCGCTTCTGCTCGGTCGCCTGCGGCGGCTCGGCGGGGGAGATGCGCTCGCCGCGCAGCAGCTCGTCGCAGGTAACGCCGTACAGCTCGGCGATAGCGGGCAGCATGGATATGTCGGGCGAGGATGCTCCCGTCTCCCAGCTACTCACCGTTTTATTGGAAACGCCGAGCCTGTCTGCGGCGTCCTGCTGCGTATAGCCCTTCGATTTTCGCAAAATTGCGAGGAATTCTCCGATTGTCGTTTTTGCCATAAATTCTCCTTTGCGCCCGCGCCGTTCCGCGGCCGCGGCGTTGGCGCACCCGTTTTTTCGCTCCTATTCTATCCGATTCGGAGAAGTTTTGCAACCTCTGCAGGTGGAAAATCGCTCCGAGAACCTTGGAATTTCTCTCAAATGCGGGGAAATGGGCGGATAATTCGCAAAAAGCAATTTTTGTTAAAAACCGCGCGCAGGCAATAAAACCTGCGCGCGGTTTGATACATATTATAATAAAGTGCGGTAACACATTCGCCGATTAGCCGATCACGCGCACGCGGAGGATGCTGTCCGCCTTCTCGATTTCTTTGATTGCCTTTTCGGGCAGGGGCTGGTCTAAATCGAGAATCATGTACGCCATGTCCTTTTTCGATTTGTCCAAAAGGTTGGCGATGTTCACGTTCGCGCCCGAAACGACGGAGGTGATTTTCGCGATGATGCCCTCCACGTTCTTGTGCATGATGCACACGCGCGCGGGGGTGGTGCGGGGCGCGGATACGTCGGGGAAGTTCACGCTGTGCGTGATGTTTCCGTTCTCGATGTAGTCGACGAGTTCCTTCGCCGCCATCGCCGCGCAGTTGTCCTCCGCCTCGGGCGTGCTCGCGCCGAGGTGGGGCACGCAGATTACGTTCTTTGCGCCGATGAGGTTATCGGAGGGGAAGTCGGTGATGTAGCGCTCGATTTTTCCGCTCTCCACGGCCGCGAGCACCGCGTCCGCGTCGACGAGCTCGCCGCGCGAATTGTTGATGAGCACGGCGCCGTCCTTCATGCGCGCGATGCTCTCCGCGTTGAACATCTTTTCGGTGTCGGGGGTGAGGGGGACGTGCACGGTGATAAAGTCGGCCGATTTCATCACGGTGTCGAGGTCGGCGGTCTTTACGCGGTTATCGAGGTGCAGCGCGCCCGCCACGGACAGGTAGGGGTCATAGCCGATGACGTTCATGCCCAAATCGACCGCGGTGTTTGCGACCATCACGCCGATGGCGCCCAGGCCGATGACGCCGAGCGTCTTGCCGAGGATCTCGTGCCCGACGAAGGCGGATTTGCCCTTTTCGACTGCCTTGGAGATGCCCTCGGTGCCTTTCAGCGTCTTCACCCATTCGATGGCGTCCACGATTTTGCGCCCGCCGAGGAAGAGTTCGCAGATGACGAGCTCCTTGACGGCGTTCGCGTTCGCGCCGGGGGTGTTGAACACGACGATGCCCTTTTCGGTGCAGGCGGGGATGGGGATGTTGTTCGTGCCCGCGCCCGCGCGCGCCACGGCGAGCAGCTCGTCGTTTAAGGGGTATTCGTGCATGTTGAAGCTGCGCAGCATGATGCCGGCAGGGTTCTTCGATTCCTTCGTAAAGGTATAGCCCGCGGGGAATTCCTTGTCCGCAACGGGGCTGATTTCGTTTAATTTGAGTATTTCGGGCATGGTAGAATCTCCTTTTCGCGTTACGCGTTTTCCTTTTCGAATTTCTTCATGAACTCGATGAGCGCCTTGACGCCTTCGACGGGCATCGCGTTGTAGATGGAGGCGCGCATGCCGCCCACGAGCCTGTGCCCCTTGAGCGAAACGAGCCCCGCCGCCTTCGATTCCTTCACGAACTTCTCGTCCAGCTCTTTGGACGGAGTCACGAAAGGCACGTTCATGATGGAGCGGTATTCCTTTACGACGCTGTTGGTGTAGAACTTGGAATTGTCGATAAAGTCGTACAAAAGCCCGGCTTTATATTCGTTGACCTTGTTGATTTCCTTGATGCCGCCCAGCTTTTTGAGGTGACGGAACACGAGGTTCGCCATGTAGATGGAGAAGCAGGGGGGCGTGTTGTAGAGGGAGCCGTTCTCTGCCTGAATTTTCCATTTGAGCATGGTCGGGCAGGCGGGCAGGGGGTTCTCGATGAGGTCTTTGCGCGCGATGACGATGGTCACGCCCGCGGGGGCGACGTTCTTCTGCGCGCCCGCATAGATGACGCCGAACTTCGTGACGTCGACTTCGCGGGAGAGGATTTCCGAGCTCATGTCGGCGACGAGGGGCGCCTTCACGTTCGGGAATTTGATATAGCGGGTGCCGAAAATGGTGTTGTTGGAGCAGATGTGCACGTAATCCGCGTCGTCGTTGAACGCGATTTTGTCCACATCGGGGATATAGGTATACGTTTTATCCTCGGAGGAAGCGACTTTGCGCGCATCGCCGTAAATCTGCCCTTCCTGCCAGGCTTTTTTGGAGAAGTTGCCCGTAACGACGTAATCCGCCTTGCCCGTGTGCATGAGGTTGAGTGGAACCGCCGCAAACTGCTGGCTCGCGCCGCCCTGTACGAAGAGCACGCAGTAATCTTCGGGGATGTTCATCAGCTCGCGCAGGTTTGCTTCCGCCTCTTCGACGATGGCGGAAAAGGCCTTGTCGCGGTGGGAAATCTCGCACACGCTCATGCCGGTGCCGGCAAAATCCAAAAGCTCTCTCTGCGCCTCTTCCAAAACTTCGAGGGGAAGCATGGAAGGCCCTGCCGAAAAATTGTAAACTCTCATAACCTTTGCTCCTTTTATTGATTGTTTATCATATCGACCGTTTAACATAAGGATTTCTGTAATCAAACGTTCCATATTATTATATAATAATTGCGTTTCTTTTTCAAGTCTTTGGGCCGTGAAACGGAAAAGAAATAATTTTTTTGTCATTTTTCCCGTTTCCGTATAAAAAGTTCCCATCTTTGTCAAAAATAATGCGACAAAGTATTTACTTTTTTTCGAAAATGTAGTAAAATATAATAAAGGATAATAGTAGTACTTTAAAGAATCGAGGCTGCGGCTTCAAGGGGGCACTATGTCTGAATCCATTCAACAGAAACTGAACGGCCTTTCTCCTGTGGAGAGGCTCAAGGCAACGGACAAATATCTGGCAGAAATGCGCGATATCCTCGCTTCGATGGACGAAATCGCCGCTCTGCGCGCCAGCCGCGGCGAACCCGCGTCCGACGAGTTCGGCGGCTATAAGCGCTCGACGGTCGTCAAGTTCGTTGCGGAACTGGAAAAACAGAAGAGCGCGATTCTCGACGAGATTGCCCGCAGCGAGCAGAAAAACGCGGAGCGCGCCGAGCGCGACCGCGCCGAAAAGCAGCGGCTGCAGGAGGAAAAGCGCGCGTTGGAACGCGCAGCGGCCCTCCCCGCGGCACAGGCGCAGGAGAACAACAGGGCAATCGGGGAGCTCTCCAAAAAGGTGGATTCCCTCGCCATCTCCTCGCAGGACAGCGCCGTTGCGAGCTTCCGCAAGGGGGATGCGTCCCTCGCCATCGAGAGCATGTATACGGGGCTTTCCCTCGACATCGAAAAGATGCGCGACGATATTCTGCAGGAGATGAAGTACTCCTACAAGCAGGATATGGCGATTTACGACGACCTCGCCGAAAAAATCGATTCCCTCAAAAAAGCGGATAATTCCGCCCTCGAAGAGACGCTCAAACCCATGGGCGACAACATCACCGCCATGGGCGAAAACATCGGCGCGATGAGCGAAAAGCTGAACGCGCTTGCCCCCGTCGATTACGAGGCGATTGCCGATAAAGTTGCTTCCCGCGTGGTTTCGGGCGGCATCGATTACGACGTGCTCGCCGAGCGCATCGTCGGCATCATGACCGGCGAAAACGCGCCCCAGACCAAGGGCGACAGCTCCGCCATGGCAGAGCTTTCCTCGATGGAGCGCAAAATCGACGAACTGAAAAATACATTGAACGGTGCGGTCAGCGTCAAGCAGATGCCCGAGTTCAAAAAGCTCGACGGCCTGATTGCCGATTATCTGCGCACCCTTTCCTACGATACCATCCCCGATATGCTGATTGCGGCGAACGCAATCAAAGACCTTGCCAACCGCTACATCGTCAGCGGCAACGCCCTGCGCGGCGAAACCATGCTTTCCGATTTGCGCATGCGCCTCGAACGCGTGAACGTATGGGGTTCGAGCGCCATCGAGGCAATTGCGGACGCCGTCACGGCGCACAATCTGCCCGTAACCTATTCCAAGGACGCGATGGACGCGTTCAAGGCGGCGGTTCTCGAATTTGAGCAGAGCCCCGCGCTCCCGTCCGACGAGCTCGCGCAGAAACTCCTCCGCGCCAAGCAGACGCTGTTCTGCGATGCGGACATGGAGGCGATGGATAAAGAGACGCTCGAGGAAATCCTCGAAATCCGCGAGGAGGTCGGCGACGCCGTTCCCGACGAGGGGAAGGTCGCAAACCTCACCGAGCTGAAAAAGGAGCTCATGTCTTTCGGGCTTTCCTATTTTGTCGATTTGACGCCCGCGCTGCCGAACGACGACGCGGCTCCCGCCGCGGCTTCCGTCGATACGCAGGTGATTTTGGAGGCGATTGCGCGCCTGGGCGCGGCGCCTGCCCAGCAGAAGAGCGAGCCTGCGGAAGAGGAAAAGACGGAGGATATCCGCGCAAAGCTGAACGAGATTGCGGCCGCGCGCTCTGCCGCTCCCGCGAAAAAGCGCAATCTGCGCCCCGCCGTTTCCTCCAAGGACAACAAGGTGGAAAAGACGGAGCAACCCCTCCGCATCGTGCGCCGCAGCATCAAAACGGCGGACGACAACCCCGGCTCCCTCTCCAAGGAAATCGTGGAACAGCTCGCCGTAAAGATTGCGAACAGCAGGGTTAAATAGAGATAGAATTTTTCCCGCAGCCGCCTTCGGGCGGCTCGGCGGGTATTTGCTGCAGAAAAGGCAGAACGCAGAGTTGCGCCCGGTTTTTTTGTTGCGGGCGCGCGGTTGCGCCGCCGTAAGTCCGGCACCTTTCGCGGCGGAATACAGAACAATAAAACAGGGTCGGGCTTCGTTTCGGCGGAGTCGAACAGCGGGGGTTGAATGTTGCAGTTCAGCCCTCTGTTTGCGCTTGCGCCGCAAAGCCGCGATTCGGTAAAAAAGGAGTATATTTTGAAGCAAAAACAGAACGACCGAGCATTTACACAGGACAAGGACGGGCAGGCGAAAATCCGGCGCGCGGAGATGCCCCTCTTTCTCGGCAACGCAAAGGATGCCTCCAAGGCACAGCAGGGCGGCCGCGCCCCGCAGGCGGCGCAATCGCAGCGGCAGGGGGGGGTGCGCGCGGCGCACGAGCCTTCCGCAAAGGCCGCGCATGCGGCGCAGGAGCGCGCGGCGCACGAATTTTCCGCGCGGGGGCAGGCGGCTGCGGCGGGCAGGCCCGAGCGTGCGAATACGGACAGGCAGTCAGCGCCTGCGCAGGGCAAGCAGAAGAAGTTCAAGAAGGGCGGCAGGAGCAAAAACCCCGTCAAGATTATCTTCCTCGGCGGCGTCGGCGAAATCGGCAAGAATATGACCGCCATCGAGTACGGCAACGACATCGTCATCATCGACGCGGGGCTCACCTTCCCCGACGAGGAGCTGCCCGGCATCGACCTCGTCATTCCCGACATCAGCTACCTCGTCGCCAACAAAAACAAGGTGCGCGGGCTTTTAGTCACGCACGGGCACGAAGACCATGTGGGCGGCATACCCTACCTTTTAAAGGAAATTAACATGCCCGTCTACGGCACCAAGCTCACGCTGGCGCTCGCCGACAACAAACTTCGCGAGCACCGGCTCAACAAGGTGCAGATGAACACCGTCAAGCCGGGCGATAAAGTCAAACTCGGCTGTTTCACCGTCGAATTTATCAACGTGAACCACTCCATCGCCGGCGCGGTGGCGCTGTGCATCGATACCCCCTGCGGCAAAATTTTCCACAGCGGCGACTTTAAAATCGATTTGACTCCCGTCGCGGGCGAGCCGATTGATTTGTCGCGCATCGCGGAAATCGGCAGGGAGGGCGTCAAGCTCCTGCTGTGCGAATCGACCAACGTCGAGCGCCCCGGCTATACCATGAGCGAAACGGTCGTCGGCACCACGCTCGACCATCTCTTCTCCGAAAATACGAACAGGCGCATTATCGTGGCTACGTTCGCTTCCAACGTGCACCGCCTGCAGCAGATTGTCGACCTCGCCGCCAAGTACCGCCGCAAGGTCGCGCTCTCGGGGCGCAGCATGCTCAACGTGGTGGACGCGGCGACGAAAATCGGCGAGCTGACCATCCCCGAGGGTGTGCTCATCGACGTCGAAAAAATCAAAAATTACTTTGACAGGGAAATCGTCATCGTGTCCACGGGCAGCCAGGGCGAGCCGATGAGCGCGCTCACCCGCATGGCGAGCGGCGAGTTCAACAAGGTCACCATCGGCCCGAACGACACCATCATCATCTCCGCCAGCCCCATCCCGGGCAACGAAAAGATGGTGTACAAGGTCATCAACAACCTGTACCGCAAGGGTGCGGACGTCGTGTACGCCTCCCTCGAAAAGATTCACGTCTCCGGCCACGCCTGCCAGGAGGAGCTCAAAACGCTGCACGCACTCGTCAAACCCGAGTACTTCATCCCCGTGCACGGCGAATACAGGCACTTGAAGCGCCACGCCCAGCTCGCGATGGATATGGGCATGAGCGAGAATAAAATTCTCATCGCCGACATCGGCAACTGCGTCGAGCTGACCAAGGACAACATGCAGTTCGGCGAAAGCGTGTCTTCCGGTTCCCGCCTCGTCGACGGCGGCAGTTTGGAGGACAGGGAAAACAGCGTCGTCATGAAGGACAGGAAGCATCTCTCCGAGGACGGCATCTTCGTCATCACGGCGTGCGTCTCCGAGCGCAGCGGCGACCTTTTGAGCGAGCCAGCCGTCGTCAACCGCGGCTTCGTCATGCCGGAAAACGCCGATTACGCCGCGGAAATCCGCCGCATCGTCGTAGGTCTCGCCGACCAGGTGGACATCGCCGGGGATACCGACAACACCGATTACGCCGCGGCGATTAAAAAGGCGGTCAAGAATTTCATCTACAAAAAGACCAAGCAGAACCCCGTCGTCATGGCGAACATCGTCCGCATTTAACCGATTATGCAGGGCGAATTTCTGCAAAAATTCCAACGGCCGCGCATCGACGCGCGCCTGCAAGAACTGCGCGAGCGGGCGAAAACGGGGCTTGACCCTACGGTGCCGGACGAAACGCTGAACTTTCTGCTCGCGCTTGCGCGGCTGAAAAACCCGCAGCGTATCCTCGAAATCGGTGCCGCCGAGGGTTTGACGAGCATCGCGCTCCTTTTAGAATGTCCCGCCGCGCGCGTTACGGCAATCGAGCAGGACGGGGCGCGCTTTGCGGCCGCGAAGGAGAATTTTGCCCGCTTCGGCGTCGCGGACAGGGCGGACTTGATAGAGGGCGACGCGGCGGACGTGCTTCCCTTGTTGGAAGGGCCGTTTGATTTCATCTTTTTGGACGGGCCGAAGGCGCAGTACGTGCATTATCTTCCGCACTTGAAGCGCATGCTCCCTTCGGGCGGGGCGCTCGCCGCGGACGACGTGCTTCTGTACGGCTGGGTGAGCGGCAAGGTGCCGCCCCCGCCCAAGCGCCGCTCCATCGCCGCGCGCCTGCGCGAGTATCTGGAAGCGGTGTGCTCCGATGCCGACTTTGTCACGAGCATTTTCGAGCTGGGCGAGGGGTTGGCGCTCTCGGTCAAACGGTGAGCGTTGCGTTGTCGGTTTTGGCTAAATAATAAAAACAAAAGAGAGGGAAAATTTATGAAAAAATTTTTTGTTTTGTTGTTATCCTTATGTTTGTTTGTGTTTGTTTCGGCTTGCGCCGACGGGCAAAATATCGATTCGGACAAACAAGATGATAAAAATGAACAAGTAGAAGAGGGGACAGGTTCCGATAATAATGAGAACCAACCTGTAAAAGAAAAATTTGTAATTGATTTAGATCTTGATAACTATTTAACATATTTTGAAATCAGTGAAAACGGTTTGCCGGAATTATCAGCTTTAAGAGTTAATGGATGCTTGTCGTTTGCTCTATATGATAATGTTTCTTTTACGATAAAAAGTGCTTCGACAGAAAAGACGGAAACATTTTATTGTAATGCTGCGGGGAATGGAAAATCGCAAATGGGTGGCAGCAGTAAAGTAGAAATAATACAGGTTTCCGGACAAGTTATATATTGGATGTAATAAAATTGTAGTTATAACATATGGATAAACGTATCGAATTGCTCGCGCCCGCGGGCAATTTTGAAAAATTGAAGACTGCCTTCCGCTTCGGCGCGGACGCGGCGTATCTGGGCGGAAAGGATTTTTCCCTCCGCTCCTTTGCCGATAACTTTTCGGCGGAGGAACTGCGCGCGGCGGTGGAGTACGCCCACGCGCGCGGGAAAAAGGTGTACGTCACGGCGAATATCTTCGCCAAAAATGCCGACTTTGCTGCCCTTGCCGACTATTTCCGCTATTTGCAGGAAATCGGCGCGGGCGCGGCGCTGGTGACGGACGTCGGCGCCTTTTCGCTCGCCAGGCAGGTGGCGCCAAAACTGCCGCTGCACGTCTCCACGCAGGCGAACACGACCAACAAATACGCCGCAAAATTCTGGCAGAAACAGGGCGCGGAGCGCGTCGTTTTGGCGCGCGAGCTGTCCCTCTCCGAAATTGCGGAAATTCACGAATATTGCCCCGGCTTGGAGCTGGAGGCGTTCGTGCACGGCGCGATGTGCGTCTCGTACAGCGGCCGGTGCCTGCTCAGCAACTACTTTGCCGGGCGCGATTCCAACCGCGGCGAATGTGTGCAGGCATGCCGCTGGAAATATTCCGTCCGCGCCCAGCGCGAGGAGGGCGAAGGGGGCGAGTGCGCCGTCGAGGAGGACGGGCGGGGCAGCTACATCTTCAACAGCAAGGATTTAAACATGCTCCCGCACCTGGATAAACTCGCCGCTGCGGGGGTGTGCTCCTTTAAAATCGAGGGGCGCATGAAGAGCGCCTACTACCTCGCCACGGCGGTGAACGCCTACCGCCGCGCGCAGGACGGAACGCTGTCCGTTTCCGCGGCGCTGGAGGAGCTGAACAAGGTCGCCCACCGCGCGTTCACAACGGCGTACGCGCTGGGCGATAACGCGGAAACAATCCATTATTCCGATTCGCAGGAGGCGGGCACGCGCGCCTACGTCGCCGACGTATTGGAAGACGGCGGCGCGGGGGCGGCAGGAAATACCTGCGCGCTCGTGCAGATGCGGGGCCGTTTCCGCGTCGGCGATACGCTGGAAATTTTATCCCCGTCCGACAGTTTTAACCGCGCCTTTGCCGTGGAAGAGATGACAAGCGAGGAGGGCGAGCGGGTAGAGGACGCGAAGCTCGTCATGCAAAAACTCCGCCTGCGCTGCCCGTATCCGCTGCGGGCGGGGGATATATTGCGGAAAGTATAGCCGCGGCGCCGCGGGGCGGCCGCAAAATGCCGCCGTACGGGCGCGGCGCTGCACGGCGCGGGTAAAAAACAGCGGGCGCAAGGGGGGCGTATCTTTGAAAGACAGGGTGATTCTGCATTCCGATTTGAATAATTTTTACGCCTCGGTGGAGCGCATTCTGTACCCCGAGCTTGCGGGCAAGCCCATCGCCGTCTGCGGCGACAAGGAGGCGCGTCACGGCGTGGTGCTCGCCAAGAGCGAGGAGGCGAAAAGGTTCGGCGTGCGCACGGGCGAGGCGATTTGGGAGGCCAAGCGCAAGTGCCCGAACCTCATCATCCGCCCCGTGCGCTTCGGGCTGTACGGCGAATATTCGCGCGCCGTGCGCCAGATTTACGCGCAGTATACCGATAAAATCGAGCCGTTCGGCATCGACGAGTGCTGGCTGGACGTAACGCACAGCTCCCTCTTCGGCAGCGGCGCCGAAATCGCCGAAAAGATACGCAAACAGGTCAAGGATACATACGGCCTCACCGTTTCGGTGGGGGTGAGCTTCAACAAAATTTTCGCAAAGCTGGCGAGCGATTTAAAAAAGCCGGACGCCGTCACCGCCGTGGGGCGGGAGGATTATAAGCAAAAAATCTGGCCGCTGCCCGTCTCCGATTTGCTGTTCGTGGGCAGGGCGACGGCGGAAAAGCTCAAACGCTTCGGCATTTCGACCATCGGCGCCCTCGCTGCGGCGGACAGGGAGATGCTCGCGCAGGGGCTGGGAAAGTGGGGCGTCACCCTCTCGGCGTATGCGCGCGGGGAGGACGATTCGCCCGTGCGCGGCGAGGACGAGCAGGAAGATTTGAAGTCGGTGGGCAATTCGCTCACCTATTTCGAGGACATCACCAAGCCCGAGGACATCAAGCGACTGCTGTACGCCCTGAGCGAAAGCGTGGCGGCGCGTATCAAGGACGCGGGGCTCGGCAAGGCGGACACCGTGCACCTGTGGGTGCGCGACTGCGACTTGGACAACCATTCCTGGCAGAAGAAGGTGCGCCCGACGGCGCTGTGCGGCGAAATCGCCGAGGCGGCGTTCGCGCTGTATACCGAGCGCTACAAAACGGGTAAGCCGGTGCGGGGGCTGGGCGTCACGGCGAGCGGGTTCGACGGCGGCGTGGAACAGCTCTCCTTCGACTCTTTCGGCGGCGATTACGAAAAGAAGGCGCGCGCCGAGGAAGCAGTGGGGAAAATCCGCCAAAAGTACGGCTATGCGAAGATTCAGCGCGGCATCATGTTCGAGGACGCGCGGGTGCTGGGCATGGACGTGCGCGGGCAGCGGCTCAAACGCCCCGCGGGCGGGCAGGATAAGACGAAAAAGGACGATACCGAATGAGCAAACAGAAATTGAATTTAAAGGAATTTGCCGCCGAACACGGGCTGACTTTGGGCAGGCACTGCTGCTACGGGGTATACGGCGGCTACCGCGTGCATATCAAATACCGCGCGATGGGCAACCCCGCCTGCCTGATTACCGTCGTCACCGACACCAAGGGGCGGGACAAGCAGCTGGAAAAATTCCTCGAAAAGAATAAAAAGGAGCTAAAACTCACCAACTACGGTGTGGTGGGCATCGGCCTTATGGTCGCGCCCCAGCTGTACGCGAATATTTTCCGCCAAATCGGGGAAATATTGGATAAAATTATCCGCTATCTGAAACGGGAGGAATACCCCGGCGCGGATATCTGCCCGTACTGCGGCACGCCGCTCGGGAAACACCCCGTGGATATGTGGGAGTCGGATATTCCCTTCCAGGCGCACGCCGCCTGCTACGAGCGCGCGTTTTCTTCCGTCAGGGAAAAGGAGCGGCTGGAGGCGGAAATTCCCGATAAAAAGCTGCTCGGCACGTGCGGGGTGCTGCTCGGCGCGCTGGGGGGCTGCGTCGTGTTTATCCTCATGTTCATCTGGTGGAACTTTGCCGCCGTCGCGGCGGCGGTAGGGGTGCTCCTCGGGGGCTGGCTGTACGGCAAGTTCGGCGGAAAGAATACGCCGTTCAAGGTCGTTGTGAGCGCTGCGCTCCCGCTCGTGCTGACGTACGGCGTGTACCTTTTGTGCCTCGTTCTCCAGGCGAATACCGACCTCGGCGGCGCCGCTTCCGCCTTCGAAAAGATTGCCGCGGATTTGGCGGCTGGCGGGGAATACTACACGATGTTCGTGCTGAACGCCGTATTCATCGCAGTATTTGCGTTCGTCGGCACGGCGTACAACCTCTTTTCCTATCTGCGTTCGCGCAAAAAAATTTCCGCACAGATGCGGCGGGAAGGGGAATAATTCTCAAAGGTATTTTTGCACATGCTCATCGATTTTCACGCACACGCGTTTTTGGATAAGCTGGCGGCGGGCGCCGTCTCCTCGCTGGCAAAAAAGGCGGGCTTTACGCCCTTCGCGGACGGCACCGTTTCGGGCACCGAGGCGCTGATGAAGAGCCAGGCGGTCGACCGGTTCGTCGTTTTAAACATCGCCGTTTCCCCGCGCACGGAGCGGCACGTCAACGATTTTGCGATATCGCTGCTCGATAAGGAGAACATCATTCCCTTCGGCTCGGTTCATCCCGACTCGGAGAACGCCTTTGCGGAGCTGGAACGGCTGAAAGATGCGGGCGTGTGCGGCATCAAGTTTCACAACGAATACCAGAACTTTTTCGTGGACGACGAAAAGGCGTTTCCGATTTACGAAATGTGCGCAAAGCTCGGCTTTATCATGCTCTTCCACGGCGGGGCGGACAGGGGCTATGCCCCGCCCGTCAAAACGGCGCCGAAGCGCATGCGCCGTGTCGCGCTCCGTTTCCCCGAGGCGAAAATCGTCGTCGCGCACTTGGGCGGGCAGGATATGCAGGCGGAGGCGGTACAGGAACTCGCGGATACGAACGTATTCATCGATACGAGCTTTTCCGCCGTCTCCGTCGAGCCTGCCGTCGCCGCGCAGTCCGTCCGCGCGTTCGGGGCGGACAGGGTGCTCTTCGGTACCGACTGCCCGTGGGATACCCCCGCCAATACCGTCGCTTTTTTGAGCAAAATGGGCTTTTCTCCCGCGGAATACGATAAAATTTACTATAAAAACGCGCTCAGGCTTTTGGGCGAATAGAGGGAATGCGCGCAGCTCGGTTCGAGCTGCGCGCATTCCCTTTAAAATTCTCGCCGCCCGACCAGGTAGTCTAAATCGACGTCGAAATAGTCGGCGAGCTTGCACAAGTTTTCCAGCCCGATTTCCCGCTGGCAGTGCAGGTAACGGTACAGCGTCTGCTGCGGAATACCGATTTCTTTGGCGACGCTGCTCACGCTCCGTTCCCCGATTAAATATTTCAAATTTTCCGCAAATTTGATCGTATACATATTTTTATTTTACACCGATTGGTGTAAAATAATTGACATTACACCAATCGGTGTGATAAAATAGGGGGCGTAAACGGAAATATATCGGAAAACAAATGAGAAATGAAATAGCGCCCGCCGAATAGATTCGGCGGGCGCGTTTCTCTTCCGCGGCAGAGCGGATATGGTTCGCCGCGGGGGAGGAGGTGGGGGTCAATTCTTTTTGAATACGGCTTTGGGCTGGCCGCAGACGGGGCAAGTCCAGCTGTCGGGCAACTCCTCGAAGGGGATGTTGCCGCTGTATTCGTGGCCGCATACCGAACAGACGTATTTGCCCTTTTCCACTTCCTCTGCGATGTAGGTCGGGGCGTTTTTCGCCGTCTTTCCCTTCACGACGGAATGATAGTAGGCGTAGGTCATGGGCGGGTTCGCGCTGGTCACGTCCGCGCCGATAACCTCGCCGAGGAAAACGGTGTGCGTCGGGGAGTCCATCGTGTCGATAACGCGGCAGGCGATGTAGGCGCAGCTGTCCGAAACGACGGGCAACGTGTCCTTGACGGCATAGGGCACCGAATCGAATTTATTGCAGTCCTTTCCTGAGCGGAAGCCGAATGTGCCGATGATGGCGGGGTTAGAATTTTCCGCGAGGACGGAGATGGCGAAGTGCCCGCAGTCGGCAATGCACTTGTTGGTGTAGTTGTCCTTGTTGATGCTCACCATCACGGTGGCAGGGGAAGACGTGATTTGCGCGGCGCAGTTGGCCGTGCAGCCGGTCGGCCTGCCGTTGTCCCACGTGGAAACGATGTACACGCCGTAAGACATGGAATGAAATGCTTTGGGATTCATAGAAAAACCTTCCTTCGCGCGAATCTCGCAAAAGAGATGCTGCGATTCGCTTGATTTCAGAG
>CAKNLK010000005.1 GCA_930989535.1 uncultured Clostridia bacterium
ATGGTATCCGTGGCTGGGGTAGCTGGATTCGAACCAACGAATGACGGAGTCAGAGTCCGTTGCAATACCCCGAAAATTGCCCGAAAACGGGCAAAAAAACCATAAAAATGCCTGTTTTTTGCCATTTTTTGATTTCTTCTCCCCAATCACTCCCCAATTTTGAGTCAAAACAAACTTAAGACATAAAGGAAAATGGCGGGCGGATCTGAAAGAATCCGCCCGCCCCCTTCCATTTAAACTTTCAGCCGCCGACACTTGTCGGCGGCGTAATATTGCTTTCTTAATGCATTATTGCTATATGAATAACAAATTTTACGGAAAGGTTAGGTATTTCGGAGCTGCTAATCAAACAATTCTTTAATTTTCTATTTACTAAAAAGTTATCAATGTGGTATTTTGGTAAATAAATTTTCGTTCTTCTGTTGACTTTTCACTCAATCTGGGCTATAATCTATTTACCAAAAAGTTATCAGTTGCAATTTTTAGTAATTAGGAGGACGATATGCAAGAGATTAAGCGTGAACGATATATAGAACAACTTGTTGCAAGGCGCGAAAACGGCTCGATCAAAGTCATCACCGGCATACGGCGATGCGGCAAAAGCTATATCTTATTCAACCTTTACAGAGATCATCTCCTCTCCACGGGCGTAAAAGACAGACAGATTATAGCCCTTGCCCTCGACGACGAAAAGAACAGAAAATACCGCAACGTTGACGTACTCTACGATTATCTTACTGCGGCAACCTCCGGCGATGAAAAAATGTACTACATCTTTTTGGATGAGGTTCAATTTGCAATTACCGACGAAGAGATGAAGAGCGGTGATATAAGGCTGTACGGGTTGCTGAACGGACTTTTGCGGCAGCAGAACGTTGACATATATGTAACGGGCAGCAACTCCAAATTTTTATCTTCGGATGTGCTGACCGAATTCAGGGGGCGAGGAGATGAAGTGAGGATCTATCCCCTCTCCTTTGCCGAATTTATGTCTGCCTACGACGGTGACAAATATGAAGGCTTTGACGAATACTCTATGTACGGCGGACTGCCGCTCATTTTAAGCAGAAACAGCGATGAGCAAAAGGGCAAATACCTGAGCGACTTGTTTGAGGAAACATACAAAAAGGATGTGATTGACCGCTATAAACTGCGCGGCGACACTATCCTTGATACCCTCGTGGATATTCTTGCTTCGGCGGTAGGATCGCTGACAAACCCTACAAAACTTGCCGACACCTTCAACTCTCACGGCATTAAAACTAACAAGAACACCATTGCCGCCTATATCGATTATCTGAAAGACGCCTTTATCATTTCCATGGCAAAGAGATATGATATTAAAGGCAAAAAATATATAGGCTCGCCCTACAAATTCTACTTTACCGATGTGGGACTGCGCAATGCAAGGCTCAATTTCCGTCAGCAGGAGCAGACGCACATACTTGAAAACATTATTTACAACGAACTTTTGGTGCGCGGCTTCAATGTTGACGTAGGAATTGTTGAATACCGCAAGCGCGATGGAAACGGAAAAATAGTTGAAACGAGAGCAGAAGTCGATTTTGTGTGTAACAAGGGCAGCAGGAGATATTATATTCAGTCCGCCTTTGCCATTCCCGATAAGGAGAAGATGGAGCAGGAACAGGCGTCGTTTGATCGCATAGACGATTCATTCAAGAAGATTATCGTATTACAGCAACACACGAAGCCTTGGAGAAACGAGAAAGGCTATTTGATTATCAATGTAATAGATTTTCTTCTTAATCCGGATAGTTTGGAACTATAAATTTTGCAGAGCCACCCCACTATCAATCAGGGACGCATATCCCAAGATGATAATTACCCGCATAAAACTTCCTCTAAGTCAACACCTGCAAATTTTTCGTAATATCCGTAAAGAATGCCGCGCTCCACAAGTTCAGCTTACTTTCCCTCCATGAACTTTGCGAGCAATTTCAGATTGGTGGCACGGTAGAGCGGCGCGAGCTGCGAGATGTCGTCCTTATGCAACGCAAAGAAGGCGGCTTCGTCGATGCGCAGATCGTCGAACAGCAGTTCTTTGAGCGCCCTCACCGAATACACGGGCGAAAGCGAATACAGCTTGTCGCACAGCGCTTTTTCAGGTGAGGCGATCTGATATGAATATCCCCTCTCCACTTTGATCTCCACGCCGAGCGGGTACACGGCAGCGGGAACGTCGCGGTACAAAAAAGTGCCGAAGGCATTCTCGTAGCGCTTGCTCTTGCCCTTGCAAAACGTCGCCGAAGTATAGGCGTAAACCGCCTCGGGAATGAGCGCGTGAACGGACAGGGCATAGTCGAACGAGAGGTAGGACGGCCCGTAGATGGCTCCCGCGAGGCACTTTCCGTCGGTGCGGGCATCTGTCTCGTACAAGCCCCTTGCGACCTGCACGAGCCTGCCGCCCTGCACTTCCCGCCGGATCTTGCCTTTGACGTCGGTATAGCCTGCAAATTGCTGCGCCAAAGCATCGAATGAAACTAACATGATTTCCTCCGCTTGGTTTTATTACAGCAAACTTTTCGGAGGAAATCAATAAATTTTTTTCAGATTTTTTGTCGAGTTGGGAAAAGTTACAGCCTCTGACAGCCCGCATGCGCCGTCTTTCCTGTAATTAATATTCAAAAACGGCAACTTGCTTTTACGCTGCGCGCGTGGTATAACAAAGAAAAATCCCGAGGAGAAAACACCATGAATCGCGTCTATGAATTTTTGAAAGCCGCCGAAACGTACTATCTTGCCACCGTCGAAGGAGACCAGCCGCGCGTGCGGCCGTTCGGCACCGTCCATATGTTTGAAGGCAAACTGTATATCCAGACGGGTAAAGGCAAGAGCGTAGCAAAACAGATCGCCGCCAACCCCAAGGTGGAACTCTGCGCCATGAAAGGCGACGAATGGATCCGCGTTGCAGGAACGCTCGTTCTTGATGACAGCACTGAAGCGCAGGAGAGCATGCTGAATGATTACCCGTCTCTTCGCGCCATGTACACGACGGGGCCGAACGGCAATACCGCCGTCTATTATTTCAAAGACGCCACGGCAACCATTTCTTCCTTCTCCCATGAACCTGTTGTAAGCAAATTTTGAGAACGTATAAGCAAAGTTGGGACATCGGAATTCCGATGCCCCACCTCTTACTTTGCAATATTATAAATTGATATCTCACATATTAAACCATATGTTATTGAATTATTATACAATTAATGATTTCATAATTTACGCACAAAAAATTTTCCCTAAAATAGAATGTCTCAACAAAACTTAATCGCCAATTGCAGTTAATTTACTTGTCAGATGATCAACAATATCCATTGCATATTTAACATATTCACCTTTAAAATTGTATTTGTAATAATAATTCATAGCGTCTTCATCAATTATTCCTGATTCACAAAATTGTAGTTCACTAAATTTATTTTTAGCGCAGTTAATGACCATTTTAGAATAGGCACAGCTTATTTCATCCAACTTATCAGATAATATACACAACTTTTTATTGATATAATAATTTTTTAAAACGTTTCCATTCAGGGCTTGAGGAATAAAAATGTAATTAAATACAGAATTCTTATATTTTTTCACTTCCTTGGGATAAGGCACCGCAGCTTCTTCATTTCCTAAATAAGTTCCGCTTTCATTGAATATAAAGTGTTCAATACTAAACTTATCGACGTTTAATATAAACTCCTTTATCTTTTCTCCCATCCCCTTTTTAATAGCAGCTCGTCCCTCTCTAATATTGAAGAAATTATATAGTATTGCCAACGATTTACATTTATGCTTATTAATTTCGTTATCGTCATCTAATATATATTGACATTGCATGACAACTTTCTGTTCCTTAATCTTTTCTTCTTCCACATATATTTTCAATTTCTCCGCTAGTTTAGCATACCAATCTGTACTTTTCAACACTTCATCAACCTCGTTGATTTCCTTATGTCTAGCAAAGAAACTGAACAGGATTGAAAACGCGTATATCGAAAGAAAATCTTGATAATACTTCTTATCTATTTTTCTCCCCTCTTTCACTATTTCCAAGAAATACTTAACAACTAACGCATATGGCAATGTTACGTCCGGATTTAGAAGCAAAAATTTCATTAATCCAACAAAAATAGTTATATCTGTCGTATCAACTTTACCAGCCCCTTCTCTAATAAATAATTTAAAAAACTTTGAGCTCTTTTCATGCTCGGTTACAATAAGGATTAAAACATCCAACAGTTTAGTGATGGTGTGTAAACTTTCTATTACATATGAATCATTTCCAACGGCTCGAAGTAGATGATCTCCTTTGTTATAGTATTCTTCATTCTCACCTACTTTTGCTGACCTTTTAAGCCAAAAGTCGCTACCAAATTCTATACTCTTATATTTCTCATCTAAAAATAAATCACAAAGATAATAATGATATAAAATCTTAATCAACGGATAGACATCTTTCTTTGATTTTATAATATGTTTAACAGCGCTATTATAGCACATCGCCGCTCTTTTCACTTCAACCCACGCTTCCTGTGTCTCCTGACTGTTATTCATTTGAAATAAGTAGCCCTTAAAAATATCTTCTGTGTCCAGCCTTACGCCTTTTAGGTTGACATCTATAAAATAATCAACATTATAATTTGTACTGTCTTTGTCAGCGAGAATTACATTAACTGTACACCGCAAAAAATTAGTAAAAAAACTCCTAACTGATTTACTTGTAGAAAACTCCTTAATTTCTGACATGGCTCGCCACAATGCAGCATATCGCTCTGCTTGATAATAATTATCCGTTTCGAGGTCCACTTTATCTAACTTATCTATATTATAATTGACTTCACGAAATTTATCAAATCCTTTAAAACTATCAATACTGAGAGAACAAGCCGAATATTGAGTAAGAGCCTGTATTTCCCTCCCCCATCTCTCTTTTAAATATTCTATCATCATAAGCAAAACCGAGACTCTCTGCTGTCCATCTATAATTAAATATTCGTCATTCGTTTGCTGCGCCAAAATTACATTCCCCAAAAACTTGTTTGCCCTACTAACATCTTGAACAAGCACGTTTAAATTTTCTTCTGTCCATCTAATTTCTCGCTGAAATGCTGGTATAACATACTTCCTATTTTCCGCTAACGTAAACGCCGTTGCTGATTGATCTGCCGTATATTTTACCTCGACATTTACCTTTTCTTTACCTAAAAAACTATTAATCCCGACTATCGTTCCTATTATCTCATTCATGATTTTCCCTCTTTTATTCAATATTATAAGTTGAAATATTCATCGTCAACTCTATACAATATATAAGTCTTAATTTCTTGAACGCCCACACCATACATTAACATAAATTCACATAAGCGTTCACCATCAACCAAACTTATATGCTTTTCTGATAATGCAGCAAATTCCATTGCCTCCCTCGTGAATTTGGAAGTAGTCAAAAATACCCCCTTATTTACCGTCCGCATCGCTCCTGCAAAAGCCTGCAACTCTTTTCGTCCAACTTTAATCGCTTTATCATATCTCTTAGCTTGTATATAAATCAGGCCTAGCCCAAGCTTATCCTCACTAATAATTCCATCAATTCCACCGTCGTGAGATTTGCCAACAACTTGTCCCGCCGCAGCTTCGCCATATCCATAGCCCATCTTTAACAAGAGCTCAACAACAAGTTGCTCAAAAAAAGAAGCTTCGCGAGTCATAATTAGATCCATTAGTCGCTGTTTTATCTGATTATTATAACTATTCACAACACTATCAACCTTTTCCTCCGGTAAAATATCAGCGGATGCAGTAAGATTTTTCTCTTCTATCGTCCGTGTTTGTAATATTTCATCCGTTAACAGGCTAAAAATTGGCTTCTTCCCATTCATTTTAACAATATAAAAATGCTTGATTGGCGAAGCAGTAGGGAAATCTAATCCATAGCAATGTCTCCGTATCTCACCATTAACAACATCTTTTGGATTTTTTGCCCCAAATACATATAAATTCTTATTACATATTTCTTTATATATCTCATCAACTATCAATCCTTTCGGTTGCTCATTTAAAACATTCTTAATAGCTTCAATAATCGTCATAATCAAACCCCCATATCCAACATCATTAAATGTTCGTAAAAACGACTATTTGAATATTTGAACTCGCTCATCAATAACTTCGCGCCTCGATCTATATGGGCTTTCAAATATTTAGGAAAATACTCTTCATCAGACATGGCACGCCCTTCTTTACTAATAATCAAGGCTTTAAATAAATCATCATACTCTCCCGTGATGGTTTGCCGATTTAACTCTAATCCATCAGATGAAGTTGTAAAATCGCCTTCTTCCAACTCTTGATCATCTCGCACAGACATAGCTATTGACAACTTGGCCAAAGCAAATGGCTGTAAGTGCGTACTCGTTCCCAAATCCTTATAAATCTGTTCCGTTTCTTTACTTGTCTTTAATTTAAATATCATTCCGCCACCTCAAAGTATTGATTTGCCAGAACTTGCGTATATCCATACGCATTGATCTTTAATAAAAATTTATTGGAAATCGCATCGTCCATCAGAAGTTCATACTGCCCTACAATTTCTTCATCTGTTGAGAGAATAAAAATCTGATTTTCAATTCCTCTAAAGAATCTTTTGACGATCCTATCACGATGGTTAGAGTCAATTCTGGCAAAGGGCGTATCAATGAAGAAAGGAATGTCTTTTCGACTAGTCTTTAATAATGCGAGATATAATGCCATAATATATACTTGTCGCTCACCTTGAGAGAATGGTGCAGTGATTTTTGCCGGCAACTTGATCGAATCAACCTTCCCAAGCCTTAAATCGTTAATATCCGTCAAATATTTTACATCGAATAATTCTAAAAAGTGGCTTTTTTCATCATTCTTTAAATAATTATCGATCTGCAAAAAAGACACATCGACAAATTTGTACGGAATCACATTGATATTTTTATCAATAATTATCCCGTCAATAAAATTGTCTTTGTTGATGATACTCGAAAAGCAGTTTAAAAACTCATCTTGCAAAATTTTTCCCTGTCTTTCAATCAACTGCTCCTCTAACCGCGAATACACGCCTATTGCACGTTCCGCCATGTTTCCAATAGATCTGCTCTTTAATAGTTTCTCGTATGCCTCTTTTGCCTTTTCAAGTTCTTTTTGGCATTGATCAACCTGCACTGTCTGCAATGAAATTTCTTGATTAAGTTGCTCTATGCGAATGGTTAACTCTTTAATGCTATTTCCCAATTCTTCCTTTTGTTTGGCATATTCTTCGTATCTATCGACATTGCTTCCCATCATGATATTTCTAATCTTTTTACTTGCCAATAAAGAGGATTTTATTGATTTTAATACCTTTTTTGCTAACACTTTATCGAATTCCAATTTCTCATAAATTTGAGTAACTATCCGCGTCAATTGCGCATCTGAAAAATCAAAAATTGCCTTTGCGTCTACAGATTGTACCGCTGCATCTCGAACAAAAGCTAAAATTTGCTCAGCATATGCCCCGTCAATTTTTGAGGCGGATAGGAATGCCGATAGCTTTTCTCTTAAAGATTCTGATGACAAGGTCTCCGCCATCAAAGCCTTCTTCTTTGCCTCTTTTTCAGTCTCTATTTGGCACAATAAACTATTCAATTGCTTCTCAACAATAATAAAAGGAAGATAATGATTGGCAAAATCCTTTAGCCATCTATTATACTCTTCTCGTTGGGTTTCCTCTCTCACAAGCTCAGAATTAAGTCTCTTCCAATCTTCTAAACTAACCCCTCCGCTCTTCTCGTAATCTTCTTTTAACGCTAGTAATTTTACTTGCAATACATCAAGCTGATTGATCAAGTCTTTTTTTTCACCCTCGTAGCGTTCTAATACTGTAACTTGTTCTTTTGTTTTAGCCAATATCTCCTGATAAGTTTCATATGCATTACTTGAATTTCCAGATCGCTTTAATGCACGAGCGAAGTTCTCCACCATCAAAGATAGTGTGTCTAAGCCATAGAGTTTTAAAAAAGCATTTCTAAAATTTCTGCTCCCATCGCTCCCAAGAAAGAAATCAGCTATCGATTCGCCGTCAAAAAAATAAAAATTGAACATATCAGGCGGTATAATCGACAATAAGTAATTCGAAAAATCGATGGAACTTTCTCGATCCAACTCGCATCCATTCTTACAAATTAAAAATTTCTCTTCTAACCCCTTCTTGATTCGATACCACTCACGATGAAGAACGAAATAATTGATCTGTTTGCCATCATCAAATTCTAGCTCCACTTCTACGTATGCCTTTATATGACTATCAAATTGCATACGGGAATTTACAAAGCTGGCCATCTGACGGAAATACTCTTTTCCAGGAGCCTCAAACCCCCATACCTTACAGCCGTATAAACACGTTTTTATGGCCTTGAAGAACGTCGTCTTTCCGGCGCCATTCTTGCCGCCAATCAAAACAATATGTCTCTCTCGATTGCAATTTATATCGAATATATTTTTGTCAATATACGGCCCTAAATTAAAGAGCTCTATTCTTCTAATTTTCATCTTGTAATTTCGCCTTTACTGTTTCGTAATGAAGCCAATCTTGATTTAACAACCGATCAAATTCTTTTTGCACCTTGCTGCTCTTAGCGACGTATTTATTTTCATCGATTGCAACGATCAACTTAGTAATCAATTCAAAAGGAATGTCCGCATCTTCCGCAGCTTTTTGCAAAGATGCTATTACTTCAGCATCATAAAGAGGCTCTTTATATTCATCCCAAGGAAGCCTCTCTCCAAATACTTCATAATAAATATTCACCAAGCTACGCCTTGTTAAATCCCCTTCCTGATCCCAAAGAGTATCGATTTTTTTCAGCTCGTTAATAGATATTAATTCAAATCCTGTATCTCTTTGCAACCTCAATAATCGTCTTAAAATCTCTTGTCTTGCGGACATCTTGAAAGGGCCAAATCCATATTCACCGTTTGCTTTTTGATAAACTTTTCCGTTTCGCCTTTTATTGTCCCTAAACTGCGGATCCTGTCGAATCCCCACAAGCCAATTACGAAAATCCCTTAATGGAATCAGTTCTCTGCTGCCGTGATCGATAAAATTCTGCAATGATTTATCCTCTTTTACAATCGTACAACACCAGCATCCAAACCTCGAATTCCCTGTAACTGGAATTTTATCTTTATCAATTTGCCCTACAACACTTTGCTCTTCGCCCATCACCTCTCCCTGATATAAGCTGAAGAGATATTTCATGTCTACGCCCCAATTACTAATCCCATTATCCTTAAGTAAATACTCCCAAACTCTTTCATTTTTTATTTCCGTTAATGGGTTATAAACATATGCATTGGGGATATCCGAATGAGGTACAAGCAACTTCCCTTCAATTTCGCGAGAAGTAATTGTTCGACTTCTCGATGCGCTTTCAGCTTTCCGAACTCCCAACAATAAAATCGCCTCACCATAGCGGTCGATAATATTATTTGTATACTTATTCATGGGGAAAATCTTCAAACGTTCGGTACACCATCTAAAACCCGGAGGCTCAGGCGTCGGATATCCCAATCCAATGACTAACGTCCAAAATGAATGTTCTACTTCAGGGTAGACAATATCAGCGATAATGTTTGCCTTTGCTTTTTGCGAAAACTCGTTGATTTTTGCCGACGACACGTGCATATATCTCTTAACAATAGGATTTTCAATACCCGTATCAGAACTAACAATAAAAATTTTCTTCCTACGCGCATATTCAGGAATCCGCAAAACCGTCTCAATCGTCAATGATACCAGCAAGGAAGAATCTTTTCCGCCACTATATCCGATGATCCACGGACGATCATCATGCCGATAAACATATGTCATTTCTGAAATGATTTCTTCAAATTCCGGGAATTTCGTCCTATCTTCTTGTGACATTTTCCTTCTGCTCCTCTTCTTTGGTCAACTGAATTCCTAACTGTCTCTTGATATAAGCACAAATTCTTATAATAGCATCCTCATTACTTATAACACGTCCCGATATATCCAAGACGCGCCCCTCCCATTCCGGATTGCTACGCAGCCAGTCGATCTCCTTCAAACTCTTTAGCGCGCGCATTGAATGATCATTCTCATAAAACCAGCGACCCAATCGCCCCCACGCTTGCATCGTAACTGCGAGCGTTAAAATATATTCCTCCCGCAAATCGCATTTAGGGATCTCCTTCTTTTCAAGCATCTCCCATTCTTCAATATAAGTAAAAATACACCCCCAATAATTCTTCAAAAAGTCAGCTGTCCCTTTTGAAAACTCATCCGGTTTAATGATCCGACGATTCGCACGAACAAAATTAGCCAACGTAAAAAGCTTGAGGGAGTTTTTTCCTAAGTTATCACGTTCTTTATCCACATAACGATTTAAAAAGCGATTTGTGCGGACGACCTCTTTCACCGCGTTGTTTAAATCGTCTCTATCGTCGTATAATGAAGATAATGAAGTTGTACTTTTAACCGCGTGCTTATTCAGGTCCGCGAACATTTGTTGACTTCTCTTCAATCCATCATCTTTAAAAAACACAATGGAAATCGTTTCTTGAGCAAGAGCCTGGTCTTCTTTCAGAGCCGCCTCAATAGCTGCCTTACGATGCTGCCCGTCATTAATTAAAAATCGCGCTCCCATGTCCACTTTTAGCAACCCTACACTCGAATCGACTTCCGATGGCACAAAAGTAAAATCCCCGTCGATCGATGCAGACAATGCCGAGAAAACGTAATTATCACGATTTTGAAGTATATAATCCCTTATTTCAGGAATGCGCGATTCATTGATACACCTTTGCGCCCTATGTTCGGGAGATATATAGCCCTCTTCATTCTGAAATAATTTAGAAAGCAAGCCAAGCGGAATCATTGCTATATAATACTCTCGATGCGCTTGTATGCCTCGAACAACTGCAAAGTTAAAAGTAAAACTCATTTATTCAACATCCCCAAAAAAAGATATACTTACGTATATGTGTAAGTATATCATTTCTTTTATCTTTCGTCAACTGCTTCGATTGCTGTTACTCGATATCTTCCAAATCGAAATCATCCTCCGGAATGCTATCGATCTCGTAATTATATCCTTCCACCGTTGCCGCTAAGAACTTTTTTATATTCTGCATGGTCTCAACAGGGTCATCCGCTATCTGCTCCAACAACTTACCGACCCCGAAATTAGCAAATTTGGTCAGAAAAGACATCCGATCAAAAGGTATGTCGCAAGCTTCATTAAACGCCAAGTTCATCCTTTCATCTTCGGTAAATGTTACTTGAGCCGAAGTCAAAATCGCAGACTGAAACAAAAAATCTAAGTCGAAATTATGTTGATACAATACGGTTCTTGGAACAGACTTTGGATTTTCTTTGCACTCATCCGTTTCTTCACCGGCTACGTCGCTTTGTTTATCATACATAATCCCAATAGACATACTTATCGCATAAATACTATAATTCGGCTGAGAAGATTGGGTAAAAAATGGAGCCAAAAGTTTAAGCGCCTTCAGCCACTCGTCACCTTTTAAATTCACATCGCTTTTTATTTCCATAAAAATCCCTCCCGAATCTCCGCAACATTTTGCTCTTCATTGGAAACAATCGTCCAAACTTTACCGATCAAATCTTCATTAAAATCATTTTGCAAATTATCTTTGGAAAGAAGAATGATTTGCGGAGCGTATCTTGGTATTGTGTCGATAACACGCTGCCGAGGCTCATCGCCAAGTTTTGAAAACGGCGCATCCAAAACCAGCGGATACTCTTTATTCTGCAATATTTCTTCTTCTTTTAAGAGTTTAAAAATACCCCCTATGTAAGCAAAGGATACTGTCGCAAACTGCCCTTCCGATTTTGATTCATCATCATAGCTATCTGCCACTCTCAGCGAAAAATCAGCACTAACATTCACTGTTCGCTTTGCTTTGAGCATTTCATCTAGAAGCTCCTGTATTGTTTCCTGTAATTTTTTACTATACGATAAAGATTTTTCCTGTAAAATTCTTTCAAAATGAGCCTTGACTTCTTCCATGATTCGGATCTTACGCTTGATCAGTTCATTCTCCGACATCGTCGCTGAGGCCTTATCGATCTCCTTTTTTAATTTATTTACACGCAAGCCGGCTTTATAGGCCTCTTCATGTATTGTAATTTTTCGATCATTCAATTCACGAAGTCTTTCTTCTGCTTTTTTTCGTTCCACAACGAGATTTTCATGTTGTTTATCTTGCTTCATCTTTTCGTCGATGGCGGCAATCTTTTCGTCTTGCTTTCTGGCTTTTTCTAAGTCATCCAACGCTCTCTCTATATAGCCTTCTAACTTCTGACGGTTATACTCTCTCCCCCACCGTTCAGCCATATTAGTAAAATTTCGATACAGGCCATCATAATTCGGGGGCAAGTAATCATACAACCTTCTTAACGTTTCCCGCTCTTTTTCCGTCAAAGGATTGCCGCAAATGCATACATCAGATTGCAGTAACGCATCTATCAATGGAACATTCACACCATTCAGCAGATTAGAATTCTCAGCTTTATGTTTAATGGTCTTAGATGCCTTTTCAATCACCTTAGACATCATCAGTTTGGGGAATATCGAAATCAACTCATCGCCAAACCCCTGATATTCCCGCTCTGCTAAACCCAAATACTCATCGCGCAAACCCTTAGCCTGATTGCGCATTGTCTCGTATTCTCTCTGTGATTTTGCCCCGCCAATCTGTTCAGATATCTCTTTAATACGATCTTCCAAAAGGTCGATCTCTTTTTTTAGTTTTCTCTCTTCTTCCTCCTGACGATCCCTTGCTCCCTGCGCCTGTTCCATCTGTTGGCCAAGCGTAATAAGATTCGCATTGGAACCTGTTCCCGTTTGACTCATAAACAGCGTTCCTAAAGTTGTAGTTGTACGGTCTTGCTGGCCTATATACTTAACTGCCTTATCATAAACGCTTAAATCCAGCATCAAATACAAGGCATCTCGTAAACTATTGGCAGAATCCTTCCCCTTTGCTTTGAGATCCGTAATCATGCTCTCTCCGTCAAAGAAAAAATAATCAGCAAGACCCGACGGCAAGAGCTGTTCCACTACCTCTTCCGGATTCGGCAAACGAACCCAATTTCGGTTCATATCCTTTTTGGATATCGTAAACGACGTGGAAATCCGCTTCGTTTCATACATTGTTTTTTGATAAATCCATTCGCGACGAATCGTATACTCTTCTCCCGAATGAATAAAATCAATTGCGCCCTTCACAGAAAACTGCTCATCTATAGAAGCATTCTGTTCCAGCTCAAGATTGTACATTTTATCGCTAGCCGTTTTATTAAAATGAACCTGCCCATAAATGATCCACTGAAATAACTGGTGAAACGTTGTCTTTCCTGCGCCGTTTTCGCCATAAATTATTGTTACTTTGCCATCCGTCGAGCAATCAACAGCTCCTGCTTTTTTAAAATTACGGAAGTTTTCATATTCAATTCTTTTTATTTTCATCTTGCATCACCTGTTCTAATTCCTTAATAATTGCTTTAGCTACGTTTTTCTTGTCTAACGTTTTGGCTTCATTGAAATCCTCTTTCACTTTGCTTCGAACGATTTCCTCAACTTTTGCAATCATAATTTCCACGATTTCCTTATCACTCATCAAGATCAACCTCCACTTCAAGATCTGTGTTAAACATAATATCTTCCAAACGCAGTCCATATTGACTCAATAGCGTTTGCATTTCAACTAATCGCTCCTCTTTGTTCAGCGCTAGTTTTGCATATTCATAATAACGCCTTAGCTCAATAATTGCCATCTTCGGGCACATGGCTGACGGCAAAACTACAACGTCATATATATCGGCACTCTTCTTTCCTTTATATTTTCTTAAAATACGGCCTCTGCGCTGCACAAATTCCCGATAATCATCATTACTCGACAATATCAATGCGCTTTTAATAGAAGGAATATTGATCCCTTCATCCAAACAACGGATCGCCACCAAAGCATCGATCTCCTGCTTGTTAAACATATCCACCAGCTCCATACGCCGGTCCATATTTTCATTTGCAGTAAACTGGCTTGTCCTGATTCCCATATCGTCCATTTGATTTTGAACAAACTGGATATGACGAATTTCCTCATCTTGCTCATCAAATAATCGACCATCCCCACAATATACAACAAAATGGTCTTTCTCTTTTATCTGATCAACAAAGGTTTTTATCCGTGCAAGTTTCTCCTCCGCCATACCCATGATGCGTAAACGTGCTCGCACGTATTTAACAAATCGCTCCCGATCAATTAAAACACCATCGCGAAAACAGCCTGCCATATTACTCGATATGGCATTAAAATTCTCCTCTTCCGCCGATGTTGCCGTAACGTAAACAGGGAAATAATTATAATGAACCAAAAAATTGCGTTCTAATGCTTCTTCAATTGGAAGATTATAAGCCAATCCACCAAAAAAGTCTAAAAGCGCAATCCCGCTTTCATTCTGTTTGCCATTAATGGGCGTTGCACTCAACCCTAACATATAGCTATATGCACGTCTTAAATTTTCTGGTCTTTGCGTAAATCTATGCGCTTCATCCACGATAAGTAATTTCTCTTCATCGGACAAATTAATTACCTTTTCGAACTTTGCCGAATAGAAAGACTTTATTGTAGTAATTAGAATAATTTGTTTTTCAGGATGGTATTGTTGCGACAAAACAAGTCTTTTAGAAATAGTATACCATTGCGGATTTTCTGACGAAATCAATACTGTTTCCGCATCGGGAAACAATTTATTTACATCTTCTGCCCATTGACGCACCAAATGTTTATACGGCGCAGCAATAACGATCAAGCACTTGTGCTCTTCAAGCAACCGCTTTGCAGAATATATGGCAGTCCAAGTCTTACCTGTACCGGTTGCCATTACATAAAATCCGCGGAACCCTTTATCCACCCATGCTTGAATAGCATCTTTTTGATAATCGTATAGCTCGATCGGATCTTTAACCTTCTTCCCCCTGCTTCGTTCCTCTTTGACCACCAAAATACATTCTTTAACTGACTCCATAAAATCAAACACTTCAAGATAAGGGTTCCGATTCTCCCACATAGAATCAAACTCACTTATTTCATCTCGAACCGCCTCTCCCTCGCCCTGTATCCAATCTCGGACAACTCTTATCTTTTCATAATTGTTCAAATAAGCGTTTGCCGAAGAATTCGGCGACCCATAAAACACAACATTATTACCTACCCTATCAGTCAAAATTCCCAACTTATCATGATATATTCCAAAATCATTTTTAACTGAGGCAACTTTAACATCCAAAATGCCACGAGCAACCAGCTCCGCTAATGTATCTAACCCCACATCATCAAACAAACGTATTTCAGCAACAAAATCTTCTAAAAACCGTCTTTTGAGCAAATCAGACTTCTTTTCATAGCCCAACTGGATCGCCTTAATATCATCATTACTCAATTCAGGACTGACTATCAAATGAATCTTACCATTATTACGAATAAAAGAAGGCAGGGAATTTAACAACAAGGAAAACACGGAAGACGAGAAAAACCCAACGCTTCGACGATAATACGCAGCTTCTCTTAACGCAGGCTTTAATAAGGAATCGAGAAAGTTATTGCTTCCCCTGTTAATATAACTCTTTTCAATTGCAAATTCCTTAAACGTCATGACCTTCTCCTTTAAACAATATCTTCCAAATCTATCTCGTCAAGTAATTCGTCTTCATCATCACTATATTCACTATACATTTCCGGTCTAATATGCTCTAATTCATTCTTATCGATTTCTACCCCTTCTCTCACAACAAGCGGAACGGCATCAGCGATATAGTTAGAGGAAACAGCTGTTTTATAAGATTTCGAGTATAGATTAATTATACTATAGAGCAACCAGCTAGTCCACTTGGTTTTAAGTTTGGGCAATTTCCAATAATCGTAAAAAAGTGTCAGCGGTTTATATTCTGCCTCACCTAAAAATTGCAGCATAATATCATCCAAATTTGCAAAAAGAGCTTCATCTAATTCAAGGAATTCCGCATTTATAAATGTTTCATTATCCTTAATCAGCAACACGTCATTATTTCGATCCGCAAATTCTATATACCTATCAATAATTGTTCCTACTTCTCTTGCGAATTCACGCACCTCTGAAACGCTGACTTCTTGCTTCCCTTGTATTTTTTGAAGAACTTGCATTTCTCCGCTAACGATTTCTACTCCTCGTTTTGCCATAAACGGTCGATTGTAGCTATATTCCGTAGGCAACAGCTCTCTCGTTAAATAGAAAAATTGCAAATAATGACTAACACCTATCCGAGCGAATAAACCACTCATTTTACTCTTGATCGCCGTATATATCGCCTTAGAATGATATATCGAATCATCAACAATACAGCTGTCTATGCACTCTTTCATTACACGGATTTCCTCATCCGATATACCCAAATTATCTAAATGTGCAAAATAACCATTCATGTTAACGACTCGCGTTGCAGCCGCAACCTGCTGGATCACAATATCCGTGATCCCCGGGAACTGTTTCAACAGATCGCGTTTCGTGACCACCGTTTGAGATTGCTTAATGTATTCTTCCACAACACGGTAAAATGATTCTCCATTTTCGCGATAGACATAATCACGGTTTACCTTAAATTCAGGCGGCAATACGCGCTTCAATTGTCCCTGCAAATGATATTTATTGGTAATATCAAGCTCAGCCATCTCTTCTGAAAATGCCTGATAAATTGCGCTTATGGGAACAATCGGAGAATTATAAGCATTCAAATAAAGAACTATGCGATCTAACAACGCATGACCAATTAGAGGCTTGTCAATATCATATTTCCATAAGCCACGCCCTACAGGAGTACAAAAACTTTGTATCCGAGCAGTAATGGCTCGATTACTATCAGAAAGTTCAAAACCATCAAAATGTTCTATGGCCTTTTCTCTTAAAAATTCTATATTTCTATCATCGTAAATGTCCAAACCGTTCGGAAAATAGCGCGACACCAAGTATGGTATAACAATTCCGAGCTTTAGTTTACCTGTGCTAAAATAATCCCCATAACGTTTATACTTTACTTTTAAAAGATATTCAATTTCATCAGGTGAAAACCTGTTATCCGTTTCAGTAAACAAATATTCCACATAAAACTCTAAATCATTTACAGTAAAATATGTAGGGAGGTCCTCCAATGCTCGCATCAATATACCTTCCGATGCTTTGCTATAAAAGAACACCTTGAAATCATAACTATAAGAGATATCTTCTAGACATTTCTCAAGAAATAGCAACTCCCCCTTGCTTAACTCCAACGTTTGAAAATCTATGGGAGCTATAAAATTATCAAATTTACATAATAACTGCATTTGAGCTATAATGCGACTACGAACAGCTCTGCGTTCCGGTGCATTAAAAAAGCGTATGCTCTTTGCCTCAATTTGCCGTACACGCTCTCTTGTTACCCCAAAATATGACCCAACATCCTCTAATGTACTAATATTTTCCCCACAAAACCTCATTCGAATAACTAACTCATGCGACGGCTTTAATCTCCTCATCAATACATGAAGCAACTCTCCCGGAGTACTTTGATCCATTTCCTCGATGCATTTCAAAATTTCTTCCAAAGCATTAAGACTGGTTTTGTCCATTGGCAGCACCAACAAATCTTGAATGTATTGGCATCCGTGATCGTCTAACATGTTAGATACCTCTTCCGAAAGAGGCAGACGCTGTAATTTAATCCCAAGAAACCTGTTTTTTAATTCTGATATCCTACACTTCAATTTAAAAAATAAATTGTGTTTCTTGACCTCCACCATGACAAATGGCAAAAACAATCTTATACCATAATAAACCGATTCTATCTGCTCCTCTGCGCCTTCAATTACAATACTGTTCTCCTCTTCACTCTCAGCAAAATTCAGTCTTGCAGCTTCTGATTTAAAAATCTCACAATCGTCAAAAACACCGCTGACGTCTATGATACGGAACCGTCCCTCTTCTTCAATATAATTTATCGATTTTGTCCTTTCGAAAATTTCTTGTAGAAAAGCTTTTACAAAAAGCAAATTCGACCGTAACTCTATAAAAGATTTTTCCTCACCACCGACCTCTTGGCATGATCTCAATACCAAGCTAAGATATGCTTCATGCGGTTTTTGTTCTATGCGAGGACTTCTTATAGAAGATTCTTCTTTTTTGTCCTCTTTCACAATAGGGTGAACCAGCGAAAAATCTGTCTGCAATAAAAGAAACTCATTAAAGTCCGGCTCGCCTTCACCAAACAACCTATAAGCCACGTACTGAAAATCTATTAAACGTACTCCACAAGTAAAAACCTTTTCATAAGCAAAATCTAATTTTCCCTCATCCGATAAAGCCAGGTATTCCTTTACAATTTCTATTAATCCCTTATTTTGCAGTAAGCACAACAAATGAAAATCCAACAGAGATTGTATCTCCTGTTGCGAATCGCCTTTTTCGTCACTGCTATCAACTTCACAGGAGAGCATTTCAATATAATTCTTTATTGTTTCATCAATCGTCGCCATGACACTCGCTCCCTTATCATGTATAAAAGTTAGCATTATTCTCTCGATTCGGTAATTCTGTCATATTGGGTATAAACCACAAAACAAAAAAATCAGTACCCTGATCGGATAGTATCCTTTTCATCTTCACGTGTATGGATGCTGAAAACAATAATTCATTTTATAAAACTCTTAGCTTTCGTCGTATGCCATACTTATACTTATTTTTTAATTATATCATATCCTGTAGCAAAAAGCAATATTTCGCCAAAAAACGTGAAGTGTTTTCATGATTTCTTCCTTTCTTCATGCCGTACTGCATAACGCTCGGCGAGGCGAACGAGGAGGCGTTTGAGGGCTATACTTTCCTTTTCTAAGGCTGCAATTTCCCTGCGCAATGCAGCCTTTTGCGCGGCGTTCCGCATTCGTGCAGCGATACGTTTGGCGTAAGAAAGCGTCTTGCAAATCTGCCGCAGCTCGTACTTGCGCATGAGGATCTCTTCAAAATAAAAACTGTATGGAAGCCTGCGGCGATGCGCCAGCTCCTTGATCTCCTCCTCATAGCGGTGGAAGGCGTTGCCGGACGGTTCGGCGATGGTCACGGCGCGCCGCTCGACCTCCCGCAAGAGACGCAAACAGAGCAACTGTTCGACCTCGTCGGCAAATTTCTGCCTCGCAAAAAATGCCTGTCCATAGCAGGAAAGCTGTGCTAGCAGCTCCTCTTTTGTCTCCGAACCGCCCATCATCAGATACCGTACCGTATAGCGCAGCAGTTCGCCCGGTGTAAAGAACCACTTGTACAAAAGCGCTAGAAGTTCCCCCTGCGCTCGCAAAAAGAAAGCGAACGCCCGGACGTCGGCATCGTTTTTCATAAAGCGATTCCGTAAAAAACTTTCCCAACCAATTTCAAACGCGAGTTCTTTTTTCGTCCGTTCGCCGTCATACAGCCGAACGGCATCCATACGCTCATAGATATTGTCCAATTTACGGGAAACGGTGGCCTGATTTACCCCGACCATTTTTGCGATCTCGCTCTGCGTATAGCCCTCTCTGTCCGCGCGATAAATGCGCCGTTCGAGAGGCGGCAAACACTTGACTGCCGCTCTGCGATCCATCTCCTCGCAGATATCGTCCTCGATGTAGTGCGTTCTTTTATCCTCCGCGCGATCGCTCCAAAAATCGAACTCTTCCCCGTCCTCGTTCTGAAGCCGCGGAATATCTGCCGTCCACCTCTTGTTGTGCGCACTGCGCTCGTCGTTATATTCTTCGTCATCCTTTTCGCGTAAAATCTCGCGCTCCGCTTCGGAAACCTCGATGCGGACATACTGCTTTCCGCCGATAATGAACGTCGGAGTGTCGTCGATCTCGCATCGGGTATAAGGATAAAAGTAATAGTATTTGCCCTCCCCCGCTCGCTTTTTCTTGAAATTTAACCAATATGCAGTCATATCCATGCTGTCATTATACACAATAAAACATGACAGATATTGTCATATATAAAAATTTTTTCAAAAAATTTTTGAAAGTGTGCATAAAATCGGTGTTCCCGTTGCTTTTATATGGGAGGGTATCCCGAAATCATAACCGCGCAAAGCCCGCAGAAACTTCTGCGGGCTCTTTTCGTTGCGCGAAAGGAGTATGCCTATGAGCAAATAAAGGCTTTTGCGGAAAGCCGTTAAACAACCGCGAAAAAACTAAGGGAGGAAAACTATGAAACCATTTACTTTTTACGACATCTATTACACGCCGCTCAAAGCGCTGGACGATAAGCATGCGGGAAAGTTTTTCCGCATGATCTGCGACTTCCTCGACGGAAAGCAGGTCACGATCGACGCGGAGAGTGATGCGGAAATATCGCCCGAATTTGAACTGTATTGGGAGAGCATTTCAGGCGATCTGGAAACGTACTGCAAATCGGCAGGCAAAAGCTGCGGGCTGGACAAGCGGTACAAGCACTTTCCGTTTCTGCCCTTCTACCGAAAGGCCTTTACCTATTTAAGCGACGGCGAAGGCGGCGCGTTTGTAAAAATGCTCTGCGCATATATCTTTGAAAGCAAACAACCCGAAAAAGCGGAAACCGATGCGTACAAGTATTTTTCGATCTGCAAACGCAAGCTGGATGAAAGCAAACAGCGCATGGAAAACGGTGCGAAAGGCGGCAGACCGAAAAAGATCAAAAGACCGCCGCAAAAGAATCGTGCGATCGAAAAGGCAGAGCCGTTTGTTCGGAAAGAGGACGGAAACCTTCCGTAAACCAACGACAAAAAAGCCCCCTGCAAGGGCGAACGGGATACATAAGCGCAGCGTTGTATCTTAGTGAGATAGAGATACATCGCAAAGCGACGAATCTCGCCGCAGCAGGGGGGATTTTCAATAAATGACAAAAGGAGAAACAGCATTATCAATTATCAGGTATTACGCATTAAGAAATTCAAAAAGGGAGACCTTGCCATGATCGGAGCGGAGACGGAACGCACGGCAAAGAGTCACCGCAATGAGGACATCGACAGTGAGCGCACGCCGCTCAACTATTATTTCAAAAAATCGGACGGAGGGCTTGCGCAGGCTTGGAACAACATGATGCAAAACTTTGGGGCGACCTACAAGGAAACAAAAAAATCGTTTGCCTTCGAGGGACTCGTCATTACGAGCGGCCACGAATTTTTTACTGAGCGCGGATATGTTCCGGGCGAACCTCTACCCCGAGAATTGCAAAAGTTTTTTGAAGATTGTTACGCCTTTGCCCTGCTGCAGATCGGCTATCACGGTACAGATAAAAATATCCTGTCGGCGGTCATTCATTTAGATGAAACGACGCCACATCTGCAACTGTACTATATCCCTATCGTCGATGAAGGAAGAAAAAAGGTTTACGCAAAGGACGAACGCGGCAAAACTTTGCGCAATGCAAAAGGCTCGCCCGTTCAGGCAAAAGACAGCAACGGAAAAAGTATATTTACATCCGCAAAACTGAAACGGCCGAAAGTCTGTTCGTCGGAATTTTGGGAACAGCGCGGCGCGCAAATCTCGTACGGAAATTTGCAGGATGAATTTCATGAGCAGGTCGCATGGCGGTACGGATTGGAGCGAGGCGAGGTCGGAAGCAATAAAAATCACACGACCAAATATCAATGGAAAAAGCAACAGCAGGAAAAAGAGCTGGCCGAAAAGGATGCCGCACTCGCACAGGCGAATTCTCAAATCGAAGAAGCGGACAGAACGCTGCAGGACAAAAACGCAAATATATCCGCGGCAGAGGAAAAATTAGAACAAATACAATTCCGCGCCGACATTGCGGAAGGCAGACAGGCCTATGCAGAAAGAGCGACGCAGCAGCTCGAAAGCGAACGCGAGCGCTTGACGCGCGAAGTTGCACCTCTCACGGCCGCCGCGGAAGCGTTCCGGCAGGCGAGCGAAAAAAAGCCCGACAAAAAGCAGATCCCCGCTCTCCTTGCAGAGAACGCGAGACTTAAAACTGAGTTAAAGTACAGTCATGCAGACCAACACGGGCTCTATGCCGAACTGCAGAAATCGGAAAAGGAGAAAGCAATTCTGAAAAGGGAAGCGGAAATCACGCGGACGCTTATAGCCCACGCGCCCGACAAATTGCAAGAAGCAATGGATACAGCAAAGCGCCGCCAGGAAAGCAAGCACACGCCCTTTCGCGGCAATTCGTCGTCATGGACAAAGTAACTTTTTTACAACTGAATATTTCTAAAAAAACAATTGCATTTATCAGGGAAATATGGTAGGATACAAACCAATTCATCGGCCCGTTCAGCCGATGATAGACCAACCGAAGGAGGAAAATGACAGAAGAACAGATCGGCAACATTTTACGAGTGATCGGCACGGCGAACGTGAGCGAAGAACAGCGGGGTTCGGCAACGGCAGACGTTTTACAGCTTGCCGCCGAGACCTTTACCAAGCAGGTATTCACCTCGCTTCTGAATGCCAAGCCGAATGAAATGAAGGGAGAAGAAAAAGCCCCGCAGCAGCGGGGCAGGCAAAAGACAGGCATCCGATTCACAAAACAGGAGATGAAAAAGATGCCAATGAAATACCGTAAAATTTTCGCGCATGAAGATATCATCGTCCCCTACCGTCTCCGAAAGGACGGCGTGTACGAGGCACGCGTGCGCAGAAAAGACCTGCACATCGAAGTATCCGCGCGGGACTTCGCTGCGCTGAAAGAAAAATTTATCCGCGCACTGCACAAAGAGGAAGAACCAGTGCCCGCGGCGATCAAAGATCCTGCAGCCGCAAACTTCGGCGAGTTCACCCTGCAATGGCTGGAAGTGAAGGAAGCGCTCGTAAAGCCTTCGACATTCAAAGAGTACGACAGGCTCTGCCGCAAAAACCTGATCCCCGCGTTCGGGCAATACTCCCTCGCGCAGATCGACCGCGACAAACTGCAATCGTATCTTCTCGGCTTTGTCAAAGAGGGCAAGCACCGCACGGCGGAAAAACTTGCAGACCTTCTGCGCTGTATCTTCGACGTGGCGGCGGACGATTACAAGATCCCCTCCCCGATGGCGAAGGTCGTATTGCCCCGCTATCAGACCAAGAAGGGCAGCGCGCTCACCTACGAGGAAGAGGCGAAGCTGGTGCGTTACTGCCGCGAGAATGCGGATAACGCAGCCACGGACGCGATTTTAGCGCTCCTTTACTTCGGGATGCGGCAGAGCGAACTTGCAACCATGCGCGTCACAGACGGCAAGTGGCTGGAGATCGAAACGAGCAAAGAGCGGCTGGGGCAGGACGTCGTTTTGCGGCGGGCGCCTTTTACGCCAATGGCGCGGAAAGTTCTGCCGCTCATCGACTTTGAAAAGGCGCGCACCACCAACACGCGGACGATCGCCTCGACCATCAAACGGGTACTGCCCGCCCGCCATGTTCACGAACTGCGCCATACATATGTCAGCCGTTGCAAAGAGTGCGGCGTGGCCGGCGAAGTCGTCAGCATCTGGGTGGGGCATTCCCTGACGGGTACGATCACTTCCACCGTTTACACGCACTATTCCGAGGAGTTTCAACTAAGGGAAGCGGAAAAAGTAAATTACGCCTTGTAGCCTATAGCGGGCGTTTTTTGCTCCCCTTTTACTCCCCAATCTCTCCCCAATCGCCGGTTTTCAGCCAAAATCGGGCGAAGGGGCAATGTATAAAAATAAAAAATATGCACGATTTTGTGCTGTTTATTCACAAAATCGTGCATAAATTGGCTGGGGTAGCTGGATTCGAACCAACGAATGACGGAGTCAGAGTCCGTTGCCTTACCGCTTGGCGACACCCCAATATTCAAATTACTACGATATTTTAGCAAACTTTGCGCGTTTTATCAAGCGTTTTTGCCGCCATTTTCGCAAAAATTTTGAGATTTTTCGCAATCCGCTTGCAATTCCGCTCACGCATTGATACAATAAACCAAAACGAACAGGAGCCAACGCATGAACAACTACCGCATCATCGCTGAATCCGCCTGGAAACGAAGAGTCCATTGCTCTGTATTCCGCAACTAGATTGAACCGGCGTTCTGCGTCACTTTCGAGGCAGATATTACCCGCTTTTTACAATACGTTCGGCAAAAACAGTATTCCTTAACCCTTTCGCTCGTTCATACCGCGGCAAAATGCGCGAATGAAATCGAGGAATTCCGCTACCGCTTTTTGGACGGAAACATCGTCCTCTTCGACAAAATCGATACGGCCTTCACTTGGATCGACACGCAAACGGAATTATCCAAGGTGGTGCGCGTACCGTTTCTCTCCTCCTTGGGCGAATACATTGCCATAGCCAAAGAGACCGCCGAAAAACAGAGAGCCTAATTTACCGGCCCGCTCGAAAACGACGTGTTTCAGTTTTCGCCCCTGCCGTGGCTCAGCTACACGCACATTTCGCACACCGTTTCGGGCAAGCGCGACGCCGCCACGCCCCTCTTTGACTGGGGACGCTACCGCGAATGCGGCGGAAAAATTCTTCTGCCGTTTACAGTGCAAGTGCACCACTCCTTTGCGGACGGTCTGCATGTCGCAAAATTTGCACAGAAACTCCAAACCGCCCTCGATACTCCCGGAGATTGAGCCATACCGCAAAAAACGTTTGACCGCCTGCGCAACCAAATGCGCGGGCGGCCTTTCTGCTTATATCCGTATTAAATCATCGACAGCACCTCGCCGATTTTACCGTCGATAAACAGGACGCCACGCATATCCTTGGCGGGCGCGCCTCGGTTAATGACGGCGATATTGTCGCCGCGGAAAAAATCGACGAGCGACGCCGCAGGGTATACGTTCAGCGACGTTCCTCCGATAATCATTAAATCCGCCCTGCGAATCTCCTCCACCGAACGGTTCAAGACATCCTGATCCAGCGGCTCCTCGTACAAGACGACGTCCGGCTTGATTACGCCTCCGCACGGGCAATGCGGCACGCCTTTGCTTTTGACAATTTTCTGCACGGGATACCCCATGCCGCACCGCACGCAATGGTTGCGCCATACGCTGCCGTGCAATTCTAATACGTTTTTGCTGCCCGCCTTTTGGTGCAGCCCGTCGATATTCTGCGTGATAACGGCGGAAAGTTTCCCCTCTTTCTCCCACTGTGCCAGCTTGTAATGTGCGGCGTTCGGCATTGCGTCGAGGCAGAGCATCTTCGCGCGGTAAAACTCGTAAAACTCCTCGGTATGCTCCGCAAAAAAGGTATGCGACAGAATCGTTTCGGGCGGGTATTTATATTTTTGTTTATACAGCCCGTCCTGTGAGCGGAAATCGGGAATGCCGCTCTCCGTGCTCACGCCCGCACCGCCGAAAAACACCATGCGGCGCGAACGCTCGATAAGCCTTCTTAAATTCGCAATCTCCGCTTCCGATATCATTTTTCTCCTCCCGAAAATATTCCAAAGCGCCTCAAGAGCGTTCTATTCCCAAAAAAAGCGAAAAGCGGCGTTTCCGCCGCTCAAATCGCTTATTCCTGCACGCCCGCGTTGAGTTTTTCCAAAAGCTCTTCCAAATCGTTGCCGTGAACGCTGACCGCCTCCCCGATGGTTTCGCCGTGCGCCATTGCGCAGCCGAGGCAGTGCATGCCGTAAGACATGAGTATTTCTGCCGAATCGGGATTCAGCTTCAGGCAATCCATAATGAGCGTATCCGCCGTAATCTTTGCCATGATTCGTTTCTCCTTTCCTTTTTTTCGTTTAAAAACGGTTTGTGGTTAGTATTATACCATTCGGCACAGAAAATGACAAGTTTTTCGCAAAATAATTTTAATTTAAACCCCCACAAATTTGGTTGTATTTCAAAGTATGTTATCCACAATGGGCATATCTTTTGTGGATAACCCCTACTTATCCACAAACTGAAAGCACTATTCGGCAAAAAAAGCGAATCTGTTGTGAAGGTCAAAAAAAGTTATCCACATTTTTTGCAGAGTTATGCACAATATCACCACAATTCAACAAAATTCGACAGTTTTTTTACATTTACAAATAGAAATTAAAAAAAGAAATCCACAAAATTGCAAACAAGTGTTTATAAATGCAAGCCGTTATGCCAAAAATTTTTACGGAGAAAAAGGAAAGACAGCCGATTTTTTATTGACAAAAAATAAAAATATGATATAATAGTTGGGTACGAAAACGGATATGCGCCCTTAGCTCAATTGGATAGAGCGTTGGTCTACGGAACCAAAGGTTAGGGATTCGAGCTCCTTAGGGCGCACCAAAAGGGTATAATCCGAACTTTTTACTCATAACGGGTGATTGGTTCGGATTTACTTTTTTATTTTCAGAATTAGAATAAAACACAAGGGCTTGCGGAAACTTCCGCAAGCCCTTTCAGTTTGACGTGTTCTTAAAACGCTGATTTTCCCGTTTATCTTGACTTCCTCGAATTTTATGATATAATAACATTAACAAATTTAAGGGAGAGAAAGATGAAAAGAAAGTGTTGCATAATAAATGCAATATTGGCATTTGCTGCTTTTTGCATTATGTTCGGAGATGTTTGCTTTGTTTGGGGCGAATCCGCAGCAAACTCAAAAGAAATGTCCGGCGGGATACTTTTAAGCGTGTATTACCTGATTTTGCTGATCATTGCAACCGCTCTTGTTCATAGCAGTTATTATTCCGTCAAACCGTTGATTTTCGGCTCTGTTTTTTCTTCCGCGTTTATCATTATCGTTTGGCTTATCGGCTTAATTTCCTGGCCTACCCGTAAAGCACAGGGAAACGAGTTTATATCGGACGGTCCTGTAGCCGTGGCGGTTTTTATCATCATAACAGTGCTTTCGTTGCTCATGTCTGCGATCTATCTTTTTGCCTCGTTGAAAAAAGATAAAGCGCCGCAAACGAGTTATAACAAGTGAGGGAAAATGTAATGAGTAAAAAAATTAAAAGAAAGGTTATTGTAAGTGTAGTCAGTCTGATTATTATTTTTGTCTTATCTATGATGATTTCAGGATATTTTGAGATAATCAATAAGTGGATCCCTATTATTGAGGATGGATACATTATCATCGCTGAAATTTATGATTTCTTCTTGGTTGCATGTTTTATCATTATTGCTTTTATTATTTTTCTTAATTTCATCATCTGGTTCTATGAAAAATTATTTAAAGACTGATTGGCATAGTCAGAGTCAAGTATAAGCATGTATAAGTAAAACAAAGTTAAAGGGCTTGCGGGATATCCGCAAGCCCTTTTGCCGTTGTTCAAGGTTTATGATATTCGGCTCAACCTTTCTGAAATTCACATATTATCTTATTTTTTCAGAATCCGCCTGCGTATTGCGGATCTCTTAAAATACCGTCTATGCGGTCTGTCCTTATGTATTCAACAGGACTCTTTCTTATTCAATTTTGTATTAAGTTGTCGTTTTTGTCTTTCTGCCTTCCATTCTTCAAACTCTCTTTGTCCTTCTTCCGTTTCAAAGAGCGATTGAATGGCGGGCAGCAATGCTCTTGCGAGCGAGTCAATCTCATAATCTGGTATACCCGTGGTGTTCTTTTTCTTTCTCGACATTTTTTCCCGATAACATTTTCTCCTTTTCAGCGATTATTCAGTTGTGGTCAAAGCAATGAAATTGCAAGTACGATCGTCTGCACGACAAGCAATGCAGGTGTCAGCCACAGCAGGAATTTGCGAAACCCGCTCTCGAAACGGATATTCTCCCGTAACTGTTCCATTTCTTTTTCGGTCTTTCGAATTTCTTCCTGCGTTTTTGATAATGTTTCCCGTACGTTAATCAGCATTTCCGCTTTCATATCATTTACAGAAGTCGAAACCGCCTTTTTGACTTGTATTCCGATGCTCTCGTTGAGTTTCTCTGTTTTCGCGGTTTCCGTTTTGATTTCCCGTACCGCTTTGTCCACGGTTGTTGTCAGACTGTACTCCGTCACCGCCATATCCGCCCGCATTTCCTCGATGAGCTTGTTCTGCATCTCGATCAATTTGTTGCATTTCTCGTTCGATATCGCCAACGCTTCTTTGAGCAAATCGGTTTTGATATGCTGTCTGTCCTGTTCGTTCATTTCCTGCAACATCGCAAGCGGTGTTGCCGTTTGTCCTGTTTCCATGTTTTTCAATGACATTTAATACCTCGCTTTTCGTATAATTTTGTCCGAGTTTCAGCCCTCGGATAGCCTTTTTCTTTTCGGGGTGAAGGTAGGAGTATTCTGTCTTGTTCCTCGTAACGCTTACCCCGTATTTTGCAAGATGAGCTATAAACTCGCTCTCGCAAGTTGCCGTGCGTTTTCCTTCTTCAATGACTTCCCGCAAATCTTCCTTCCAACTTGTTCCGCCTTTCAGAATGATATGCGTTTCTTCGGCTGTTCGCTTGTTTTGCGCTTTCTTTCGAAAATCCAATTCTGAAAGCCCGAACTTTCTTCCGATTTCGTTCGCCATATCTTTGAGTTTGGTATATCTGCTTTCCGTAAACCGCAATTTTCTTCCTGTAAGCGGATGAACGGCATTGACAATGATATGAGCGTGAACGGTCTTTGTATCCGTATGCGTTGCAATTACACACTCACAATCGGGGAAGGCTTTTTCCGCATAGGCTTTGGCATACGCTTGCACCATAAACGGATCGGCGTGGTCTGCTTGATCGGGGGAGAGTTTGAAATGATAATACTTTCTCTCGTCGTATTCCGTATATTTCCCGAACCTCGCCGCCGTTTCTTTGAACTGAGCAGAATAGTCCTCGTCTATGAAAAGGTTTTGCACGTCGATGTATTTCGCCTTATCCTTTCGGGTAATGTAACCGATTGCCATATCCGGCATGGCTTTGCCTGCCGTTCCTTTCAAAAGCGGCATTTCAGTTTCCCTCAATGGCGGAGAGCAATCCGCGGTATGCTCTCTTGCACTCTGCAACCGCAGACAATATCTCTTGCTTTTCGCTCGGATAAAAATAACAATTTCGCACCGCTTGGTTCAAGTTGTTGCCTTGCCGTTTGAGTTCCTGCAATATCTCTCCGCCGTTTGAAATCACGATGAGGGGTTTACCCGTCAACGCACTGATCAGAAATTCCGTTCGGTTCAATCCGCTCGATTTCACTTTTCCGTCAATGATTTTCCGTTCCTGTTCCGATACCCGAAAGGAATATGTGATCGGTCTATTTCTCTTTACTTTCTTTTCGATAATTTTTTCCTCCAAATTTTTTATTGTTCCTGCAAAGGGTATTAGGGGAAAGCATTTCCCCTAACGAGGCGAGCGACACGCTCGGCAAGTGGCTTGCCACTTGCGTACCTCGCCATTACGAAAATCGGCAGTCTGCTCCGTTTATGTAACACACTACGGAACAGGCTGTTTTCGTCTGTTTAGCTTTCCGTTTTTTGTTGTTGGCTTACCGTATCATGGCGGTCTGATCGTTCTTTGTTTGTTCATATCTTCCTTCTTATCCGATTTGTTTTTATCTTTACCCACGCCGAAAGAGGCGGGACGAGATAGCTGAAAAAGGGTGCAAAAAAGTCGCTGACAGCTTTTCGCGTATCACCGACCTTAACCGTATTTAACAACTTCGTATTGCTCTATGGTGGTTAGCCATTCTATTGTGATGCCGACTGTTGAATACGCTCTCGCGCCCCGACATCTAAAATTGTACGCTTATAAAACCCCGTCACGGCACGTCTCACACGATAACAAAGGCTTTCCTCTTAAAAAACGGTACTCTTATAAAGCCTGTTATCGCACGTCTTTTTCTGGCAATGGGGCATAACGGCTTTTTCGAAAAATCGTATCACAAAAAAGCCCCTCATTGCCTGACGAAAAACAACAACCATATAAGGGCTTTACACGTTCAAAAATTTGTACGCTTACAAAGCCCTTAACGGCTCGTCTTTCAGACGGCTCGGGTGCAGCGCAATATGCGCTGAAAACCTCGCGGGCAAATCCCGCTCTGCTGCGCAGAAAATTCTGCGTCCCCTTTATAGGGGGAGAACAATGCCATACGCACTTCAAAGTATGGCAAAAGAGTACAGGCGACATCTACACCTGTACTCTTGCATTATATCATATCTATTTCTGTTTGTCAATAAAATACAAACATTTGTTCGTATTTTATTAAAATTTCCTGCTTGCTCCGATTTTTTACCGATCTCTGCCGACCAAACGATCGAGAGAGCAATCGAGATAATCCGCCAAAATCCCCAAACTTGATAAAAGCGGTTCTCTGCCTTTACGCCACAAAGCAAAATGTGAACTTTTGATTCTGGTATCCTTAAAAATTTTGTAAGTTGACTTTCCTCTTTCCTTTATCACCGTAGGCAGCCATTCCATAAAGGGCGGACACTCTTTGGGTACAAAATCTAAAACAATATCGCTCCTGCCGCATAAGAAATCAAGCGAACAGTTGAAATAATCTGCCACTCTCACAACATTTTTATAATAAGCGTCTTTATAGGGTAAACACCAACGACGAATAACCGGCGGGGCAATATTGATTGCCTTACCAAGACTTTCTGCATTTAATCCGTTTTCTTGCATTAGTTCGGATAGCCTTTCACTAAATCCTTTTAATACATCCATGATAATCTCCTACACGATATTATTATAGTAAGAAATAGTTTGAAACGCTTGATTTCAAACTAAATGATATGATATAATAATGAAAAACGAACTAAATATTACTATATTTGTAAGGAGAATGTGCGATGAAGAACAACGACGATTTGGATTTTGTGAAAGACGGGTACACGTCGGAACAAGAACTTTTTGCGTGGGAGTTGATGTGCGGAGATAAGTTTGAAAATTTCATAAAAACACCCAAGCAAAAACGAAAGGTCGAAGAATACACAAAGTATTTGGCAATCAGCATTGTGTTTCATTTCAGGAGAATTTTTCTACGTCTCATGGGAGACGGCGAATCCAGATTGAATGAAATCCTCGCCTGTTTGACCACGGAAGGAAAGAATCTCTGCGTAGTAGATGAATGGCTTATGGAAGCCATTGACCATATTCCCGATCAGGAATTGAAAACGATCAGCCTGAATCATTGGAACGATATAAAGAGCAAGTTTGACACAAACGAATTTGATTTGACAAAATTATTTTAATCGAAAAGAGGTTGTTACAATGGAGAAGAAACACTATATAGACATGGAACTTGTGAAAAAGTTGATGGAAGAAAAGAATATTGACGTTCAGACAATGGCAAACTCTGTCGGCTTGACGCCAAAGACGTTGAAAAAATATTTAGACGGAGCAGACCAAAGCCATTCAACGGTAAACTTACTTTTTCGATTGGCAAAAGCATTGGATGTTCCGATGACGCACCTGATACATAAAGATTACACGATAATGCAGAAATAGAATTGACAAATATGTAAATATAGTGTAATATTAAAGGCGAAAATTGTATGTGAGGTGCTTTATGGCAAAAACAATCGTAGCCGAAAGAATGAAAACTTTAAGAGAAGGCATACACTTATCGCAAGCAAAGCTCGCTGCCAAGTTAGGCGTAGATCAGCCCGCCGTATTCCGATACGAAAACGGGCTGACCTTTCCTTCCTATGCAGTGTTAATACAATACGCCGACTTTTTCGATGTTTCGCTCGATTATTTGTTCGGAAGAACGGATAATCCACAAGGGAAATTATACGATTTTCAGCCCAAGATATTGGCGGATAACGCGCAAATGCAGGAGTTCATCGAAATGTGTTTCGATCCGAACTCTCCTGCCAATGCAAAGCTGAAGGAGTCCATTTTGAAATTATTGCAGGAAAACCAAAAATAATTTTTATATATGACTATATCTGTCAAGTTTTCTATGGTATAATGCACACAAAAAGAAAAAAGGAAGATAAACGATGAAAGCTGTTATTTACGCCCGATATTCTTCGGACAATCAAACGGAAGCCTCTATCGAAGGACAGCTCCGCGAATGTATGGAATTTGCGAAACATACGGGCATAGACGTTATCGGCAATTATATAGACCGTGCGCTTTCCGCAAAGACGGATCACCGCCCCGAATTTCAGCGAATGATCAAAGACAGCTATAAACACGCCTTCGATTGCATTATCGTCTGGAAATTAGACCGTTTTGCCCGAAACCGCTATGACAGCGCGCATTATAAAACGCTGCTCAAAAAGAACGGCGTAAAGGTTATATCCGCAAAGGAAACAATAGCAAACGGTTCGGAAGGGATCTTGCTTGAATCGGTTTTGGAAGGAATGGCTGAATATTATTCGGCGGAACTTGCCGAAAAAGTTGTGCGCGGGATGACAGAAAACGTCTTAAAGGGAAAAAACAACGGAGGGCAGGTAACATTCGGCTATGAAATCGATGAAGAAATGTATTTCCACCCCAACCCTACGACCGCACCGATCGTGAAAGAAATTTTTACCCGATATGCCGACGGAAAGACGATAAAGCAAATCACAGACTATCTGAACGAGAAAAATATACTGACGATCCGCGGCGGCAAAATGACGATCAACATTGTTCAGCGTATGCTGTCAAACCGCAGATACATCGGTGAGTACAAATTCCGTGATACAATCATCGAGCACGGCATTCCTGCACTTATAGACGACGGTTTATTTGAGCGCGTTCAAAAACGCCTTGCCAAAAACAAAAAAGCGCCTGCACGCCATAAGGCTGAGGACGACTACATTCTGACTTTGAAATTGTTTTGCGGTAAATGCGGAGCGCATATGTTTGGAGAAAGCGGCACGGGAACGTCGAGAACATACCGCTATTATAAATGCGCACGGGCAAAGAAAGGAAAACTGTGTGATAAAAAAGCCGTTTGCAAAGAATGGATGGAAGAAATCGCAATCCAAAAGGCTCTCAGCATTTTGGAAAATGCGGAATTGGTCAATTTGCTTGTGGATAAATTATACGCTTTACAAGGCGAAGAAAATCCGAGATTGCCTCGTTTGAACGAGCAAATGGCAGATATAGAAAAACGTATCGAAAATATGCTTTCCGCAATCGAACAAGGAATCATAACAGACAGTACGAAAGACAGGCTTTCGCAGTTGGAAGCAAAGAAAAAAGAAATAGAAATCACAATCTTGCAGGAAAAAATAAAAAAGCCGTTCCTAACGAAAGAACAGATTTTGTTCGGAATAGAAAAGTACAAAAAGTTAGATTTAACCACACAAGAAGGAAAACAGCGATTGATAGACGGTTTTATCAATGCGATCTATGTGTATGATGACAGGATAACTTTTACATACAATTACAAGGACGGAACGGAAACAATAACGCTTTCCGAGTTGGAAAGCGCAAAAAGTTCGGATATAAAATGCGTAGGTGCGCCACAAAAACAGCACAGACTTTTGTCTGTGCTGTTTTTGTTATGCGTCACAGGCAGGCTCGAGTCGGTTGCCGCCTGCGGCAAGCTATTCGGGCACGCAGTGCCTTGCCCCGCAGGGGCAAAACTCCTTAGGGCGCGCCACAAAAACGGCACAGACTTTTGTCTGTGCCGTTTTTGTTATGCACCCACAGCAGCTCGGATTGGTTGCGCTGAAAGCGCAAGCTATTCGGGTACGCAGCGCCTTATTCCGTTTTCGCTTTTTTCTGTTTTCTTCCTTTCTGCTGAGCAAATTGCCCGCCTACGCCGTTTAATAAATAGAGCATACGATACGGCCTTTTTAAGTAAATACCGCCATGCAGACCGTTCCCGCCGTGAGCAGCGACGGACCAACCCAGCCCTTGGCGGACAGCTTTTCTTTGAACACAATGAGGGAAAACAGCACCGCAATCAAGATGCTCAGCCTGTCAATCGGCACGACGACGCTGACCTGCCCCTGCTGAACCGCGTAATAATAGCACAGCCACGGCAGTCGTCGCGAAGCCGATGTTCCGTTTGCAGAAACATTCGCCTATAGTATAGCGGGGCGGCGGGGCGATGTCAATCCTTTGCAGCGGGACGCTCACGCTTCCTCCGTGCCGCCGATTTTTTTGACGACTTTTGCGGGGACGCCCGCGGCGACCGCGTTTGCGGGGACGTCTTTCGTGACGACCGCACCCGCCGCGATTACGGCGTTGTCGCCGACGGTAACGCCGGGCAGAATCGTGGCGTGCGAGCCGACCCAGACGCGCCTGCCGAGCTTGACGGGCGCGGGGAGCATGCTCCCCCGCCGCTCCGGCGCGGCGTCGTGGTTGAGCGTCGCAATTACGACCTGATGCCCAATCAGACATCCGTCGCCGATTTCAATGCCGCCCTGGTCTTGAAAACAGCAGCCGGAATTGATAAATACGCCCCTGCCGACGGAAATATTCTTGCCGAAATCGGTGTAAAAGGGCGGAAACAGCGCAAAGCCTTCCCCCGCCTCTTTGCCGATGAGCTGCGAAAACAGGGCGCGAATCTCCTCCGCGGTGTGAAAATTCCCGTTGATTTCCGCCGTAATCCGCCGCGCTTCCTCCGCCGCGCGGTGCATGAGCCCGTGCATTTCTCCGCCCGCCGCAATGTACTCGCGCCGCCCCGCGCGGCGCTTGAATTCCTCGATTTCCATATCTCCTCCAAGGCGCAGTATTTCGCCTACGATTATAATTTTCGGGGCGCAGGCATGTCAAATACTTATACGGAATGGAAATCCATAATTGACGGCTATATAAATTTATGATATAATGAGAAAAAAATGGAGGAAGCACGCATGGAACTGCGGGAATTGCGCTATTTTTTGGCGGTGGCGCAGGAAAAGAGCATCACAAAGGCGGCGGAATACCTGTACATCGCGCAGCCGAGCCTGTCCAAGCAGATGCAGAATTTGGAGAAGGAAATCGGCCGGCCCCTGTTTATCCGCGGAAGCCGCGCCATCACCCTGACCGAGACGGGGCAACTGCTGAAAAAGCGCGCGGAGGAGATGCTCGATCTGTACGAAAAGACGGAAGCGGAAATCGCCGCCCCGCCCGACGAGGTGCGCGGCGAAGTGCGCATCGGCGGCGGCGAAAGTTTTGCCCTGCAGTCGGTGGCGAAAGCGGCGCGCGCCGTACAGCGCGATTACCCGGGGATTCGATTCAACTTTTTCAGCGGCGACGCGGAGGACGTAATCGAAAAGCTGGACAAGGGACTCATCGACTTCGGCATCCTGATTGACTTGGCGGACCTCTCCCGCTACAATACCCTGCGCCTGCCCGCCTGCGACGTTTGGGGGGTGCTCCTGCGCAAGGACGACGCCCTCGCGCAAAAGGAGAGCGTGACCGCGGAAGATTTGCGCGGCGTGCCGCTCATCTGCTCGCGCCAGTCGATGCGGAAGATGAGCCTCCCCGCCTGGTTCGGCGGAGACATGGGGCACCTGCATATACGCGCGGTGTACAACCTCATCTACAACGCGACGCTCCTGGTGCGGGCGGGGATGGGCTGCGCGATTACAATCGACAAGCTCATCAACACTTCCGGCGACAGCGATTTGTGTTTCCGTCCCCTTTCCCCCACGCTCGAAACGCACCTCGACATGGCGTGGAAAAAGCACGCCGTATTCTCCCGCCCCGCGCAGATATTTTTGGAGTACCTGCAGGAGGACGCAAAAAACGAGAACCGTACCGAAAAAACGGGAACACAAGCCCCGTGACCAATCGCAAAGGACACGGCGGCGCGCAAGCGCCGCACCGCAGCACGCCCGGAAAAACGGGCAAATTTTGCAAATCTTTCACAAAAGTGTTACGCGATGCCCATGCGCATGAGCCATCATAGTATCAGCATTCCGTCAAGCGCGGCAAATCCGCCGAAATGCTCGGAGAAAGGGCGACCGCGCATGAAATTCGACAAAAAAACCATACTAAACCCAAAAGAAGTTTTTTTGCGCGCACCGGGACGGGGAATATTGGAACAGAGCGGGAACGCAACAAAATTTCGCTCCGGGTGCAATTTTGATTGCTTCCGGCATCTTTATATGATATAATACGCATACGTACAATTGCCGGAGAGCAAACTTTTGGAAGAGAAAGAGGTCTGAAAACAGATGAACAGAGCATATATCCGATTTAAATATGCGGCGGATTTCGTAGTCGCTCTCATCGCGCTCGTTCTGTGCAGCCCGCTGTTTCTGGCGGTTTCCATCGCCATCAAGGCGGAGGACGGCGGCAAAGTAATCTTTGCGCAGCGCCGCACGGGAATCGGCGGCAAAAAATTCAACTGCTATAAATTCCGCTCGATGAAGAGCACCGACGTTTCCTACGACAAACACAAGCGCGTTATCAAGGATACGAACCCCAATCTGACAAAGGTGGGGAAAGTGATCCGCAAATTCAAAATCGACGAACTGCCGCAGCTTTTCAACGTACTGAAGGGCGACATGTGCATCATCGGGCCGCGCCCCCTCCTGCCCGTATTCGATACCGACTACGAGGACTGGGAAATCGTAAAGTTCGAAATGCGCCCGGGCATGACAGGCCTGGGGCAGGTATACGGCAACGGTTACCTGAGCATAAAAGATCGCAAATATTACGACGTGCTGTATGCGATGCACGCCTCTCCCCTGATGGATTTGAAAATCATCTTTAAGACCATCGCAGTGATTCTCGTCGGCGAACGGCGGTTTCTCCGCCCCGTTTCCGAAATGGAATACCGCCGCCTGAAGCTGGAAGTTTTCCGCCGTTACACCATTCAGCCGGAAACACTCAAAGAGCTGCGCCCCACGCACGAATGATGCCCGCGGAAAAAGACGGGCGCATTCCCGTAGCACAAATCATCGGCAACTCCGCCCTCGGCGGAGTTGCCGCCTGTATCCTCAATTATTATTCGCACATCGACAGGGAGAGGTACCGTTTTGATTTTTTCACGTACGGTCCCTCCCCTTTTGACGAGAAACTGCACGGCATCGATTCCGAGGCGAAGGTGTATACCATCCCCTCGCTCGACAAAAATTTTTACAAAGCGGTGCCGGTGCTCCGAAAGTTGCTGAAAGAGGGCGGATACCCCATCGCGCACTCGCATATGACGACGCTCTCCGCGTTTGCCCTGCGCGCCGCGAAGGGCGCGGGCGTTCCCGTGCGCATCTGCCACGCGCACAGCACTTTCGACAGGCAGAGCGACCATTGGCTCGTCAAATCCGTACTTCGCCCCTTCGCCGCGAAGGACGCCACCCATTTGATGGCGTGCGGCAGAGCCGCGGCGGAAAACCTGTTCCGAGGCCGCGCGGGCGAGGCATATATCCTGCCCAACGCAATCGATTTGGAACATTTTTCGCCGAACGCAGGCAATAAATCGGCACTCGGCCTGCACGGGCGGACTGCTTTGTTCGTGGGCAGGTTCGCAAACCAAAAGAATTTATTTTTCCTGCTCGACGCGTTCGAAAAAGCGAGCGAGCGCGAAGATCTCACCCTCGTGCTGGTGGGCAGCGGCCCGCAGGAAAGGGAGTTGCGCGACTATGCCGCGCGGTTAAACGCGGGCAGCGCGGTTCGGTTTGTGCCGCCGTGCGATCCGGCGCCCTATTATGCCGCGGCAGACGTATTCTGCCTGCCGTCGCTGTACGAGGGTTTCCCCGTGGTGGGCGTAGAGGCGCAGGCGGCGGGGCTCCCGTGCCTGTTTTCGGACAAGATAACGCGCGAAGCAGGCCTGTGCGGCGACAACGCGTTTTTGCCCCTCGACGCGGAAGTTTGGGCGGGCGAGATGCTCCGCCCGCGCGAAAAGACGGCGGCACCCGCACAAATTTTGCGCGAAAAGCACTTTGATATCCGCAGGGAGGCGGAAAACCTTACCAAGTTTTACGGAGCCGCGCTGGACGGCGTCCGCGTTTGAGCGGCGGCGTATTCGGACAGCGCAAAAGGCGCATACTGTATTTGCCCGCGCCGACGGCGCGAATGAGAGAATCGGAGAACAGAATGGAAAAACGCTCTTTGGCGAAGCGCATGGGGCAACACGCGTATCTGATGCGGCTGCTCGTACGCCGGAACATAAAAAATCAATATTACCGCTCCTTCATCGGCATTCTGTGGACGGTTTTAAATCCGCTTTTGAACATGCTGGTGATGGCGTTCGTATTTTCGCAGATATTCGGCCGCGGCAACACGGGCGGGCTGGATTACTCGATTTATATCCTCTCCGGCAATATCATCTTCGGAATCATGCGTTCGTCCACCTCCGGCTCGCTGCCCTGCCTGGTCGGCCAGCGGGACATGCTGCAGAAGACGAAAGTTCCCATCAGCATGTTTCCGACGGCGAACGTGTTTTCCTCTTTGGTGACGTTCGGCTTTTCCTTTATCGCATTGGTCGTCGTAGCGCTGTTCCGCTTTTGGGCGGGCGCGTACCAATTCCATTGGGAAACCATCATGGTGCTCGTGCTCCTGCCCGCCATCACGCTGTTTTCTCTCGGGCTTTCCTATTTTCTGAGCGCGCTGTACGTATTTTTCCGCGATTTAAAGCACATCTATTCGGTGCTGCTGACGCTGTGGACGTACCTGACGCCTTTGTTCTACACGATTGACCGTTTGGACAACCCGATGGTTTCCTCCGTTATCGAATTTAACCCGATGTACCACTACGTCTCTTACTTCCGCGACCTTCTCGTCGGCAATATCCCCACGCTCGGGGAACACATTATCTGTTACGCCTTCGGGCTCGGCATGTTCGCGTTCGGTGCGCTGTTCCTGCTCGCCGTGCGCAACAAAATCGCCGCAAAACTGTGAGGTGCGCATGAGCAGAAAAGAACCGATGCAGGAGAACTGCCTGCTGGAAATCAAAAACGTGACGATGAAGTTCACGAAATACGATGTCGGCGTCGACTCGCTCAAAGAGCTGGTGGTGCGCGCCTTCAAGGGCGATTTGAAGCGCGAAAAATTTGTCTGCTTGAAGAACATCAGTTTCTCCATCAACCGCGGCGAAGCGGTGGCGGTCATCGGGCGAAACGGCGTGGGCAAGAGCACCCTTTTGAAAATCGTTTCGGGTATTTTGAAGCCGACTTCGGGCACGGTGAAGTGCCGCGGCCGCATTACCCCCCTCTTAAAGCTGGGCGCGGGGTTTGACGGAAACGCGACGGGCATCGAAAACATCTACCTCAACGCCGCAATCCTCGGCTACACAAAAAAAGAAATCGACGAAAAGCTGCCCGCCATCCTCGAGTTTTCCGAGCTGGGCGACTTCATCTACTCCCCTATCAAGACATATTCCTCCGGTATGATGGCGCGGCTGGGTTTTTCCATCGCCGTCAATATGGAATCAGAGATATTGCTCATCGACGAAATTCTGGGCGTGGGCGACATGGCGTTCCAGCGCAAGTGCCACGCCAAACTGGACGAACTGCGGGCGAAGGGGCTGACTTTCCTCATCGTTTCGCACAGCCCGGGCGTAGAGCGGTACTGCAAGCGCGCCATTTGGATTGAACGGGGCAGACTGGTCGCCGACGGAGATACGAACGACGTTTTCCGCCGCTATACGGAGATGATGAATAAAAATCCGAGCTGCAAATAATACTAACCCTATACAGAGAGCGCAGCGTTATCCGCGCACAGGCCTTGGCGCCGTGCGGCGGTTCGCGCGTTCCCGCACATTCGCCGGGCAAAACACCCGGCTTTTTTTACCCGCAACAGGTGCGGGGAGGAGAATAGACAATGGCGCATTACGATTTTCTGCTCGTCGGCGCGGGCTTATTCAACGCCGTATTCTGCGAACACGCCCTGCGCGCGGGCAAGAGCTGCCTCGTCGTGGAAAAGCGCGGGCACATCGCGGGCAATATCTACACCGAACGGAGAGAGGGCATCGACGTGCACGTGTACGGCGCGCACATCTTCCACACCTCCGACGAGGCGGTGTGGGAATACGCCAACCGCTTCGCCAGGTTCAACGGCTTTGTCAACCGCGTGAAGGCGAACTATAAGGGAAAACTGTACAGCATGCCCTTCAACATGTACACGTTTGAACAGCTTTGGGGGGTAAAGACGGCGGAGGAGGCGAAGGCCATCATCGACGGGCAGCGCGCGAGCCTGGGCGGCAAAACGCCCGAAAACCTCGAGGAACAGGCGATCAGCCTGGTCGGCACCGACGTTTATAAAACCCTCGTGAAGGGCTACACCGAAAAACAGTGGGGGCGGCAGTGCAAAGATTTGCCCGCCTTCATCATCAAGCGGCTGCCCCTGCGCTTTACCTACGACGACAACTATTTCAACGATCCGCACCAGGGCATTCCCGAGGAGGGCTACACCGCCATGGCGGAAAAGATGTTCGCGGGCGCGAAAATCCTGCTCAACACCGACTACTTCGACTTTATCAAGGCGACGAAAGACACCTTCGGCAAGACGGTGTTCACGGGCAAGGCGGACGAGTTTTTCGGCTACCGTTTCGGAAAATTGGAATACCGCACCCTCCGCTTTGAGACGGAGACGCTGGACATGCCCGACTACCAGGGCAGCGCCGTGGTCAACTACACCGAATACGAAATCCCCTACACGCGCATCATCGAGCACAAGCACTTCAACTTCGGCAAACAGCCCAAGACCATCATCTCCCGCGAATATCCCGCCGAATACGAGGAGGGAATGGAGGCTTACTACCCCGTCAACGACGAAAAGAACGGCGCGCTCATCGCCAGATACGACGCTTTGAAGGCGGACTGCCCGAACGTGATTTTCGGGGGACGCCTGGGCGAATACAAGTACTACGATATGGACAAGGTAATCGCGAGCGCCTTCCGCCTGTGCGAAAAAGAGGGATTAAGATAATTATTCTGTTCACACTTTTTGTTTCAAGCTGATGAAACAAAAAGTCGTGATTTTAAGGACAACCCCAACGAAAACGGCGTACCAAATCGGTACGCCGTTTTGCGTTCAGAGTTTTCCTCGCCGCGCTCGTCGCAACAAGGCGACGGCGGGCAGGCGGCGCGCGTAGCTTACCGCCAAGCCCTCGTACACTTGTTGCTCCTTTTCCCCAAAAATCTCACACCGCTGCGCGCGTTGCGATTTTCGGGGACCCCGTGCTATAAGGGCACGCATATTATAAAATCGCGCGGCTTCACCTTTCCTGCAAAAGCCGCAAGTATACGGCAAATTGAGTGCGCTTTTTGAGAAGCGCGGTTCTCAAAAAGCGCAGTAAATTATTTATGCGCGGTTCCCCCCTTCTGTCATTTCGAGCGGAGCACGGCAAGAGCCGTACGGAGTGAAAGGCGATGCCGCGCGCAGTCGAGAAATCTCTCAATAAATTCCGTCATTACCGTGCTAAAAGTGCATTATTTAAGGCTGTTATTGTTCACAGAGATTTCTCCGCGCGCTTCGCTTGGTCGAAATGACAATAGCAGCCTTCGTCTTTCCCGTGCCTTTCCTCAAAGAGTTTTCCTATATACAAAAAAGCACACCCCGAAAAGGGTGCCCTTTTGCTGTATTTTTTGAACCGTTCGCGCGTTTTGCGCCCTACTTTTCCGCGGATACCGCGGCTTCTCCCTCCGCGGGGCCTTCCCCTGCGGGGTTCTCCACGGCGGGCGTACCGCCGTCGCCCTCGGGCGGCTCCTCCTTGGGCGGGATTTTGATGCAAACGAGCGAATCGCCCTCCGCAATTTCCGTGGCGCCGTAGGGTATCACCGTGCCGCCGCCCCGCTTTATCATGGCAATCAGCGTGCCGGGTTCAAGCTCCAGCTCGCGCACCTTTTTGCCCGTCCACGCGTGATTTTTGCCGATAAATTCCTCGAACATGCCGAAATCTTCGCGGTTTTCGAATTCGGGCGCGGCGGTAACGAGCACGTCGCCCGCGTTCACCAGGGTATTGCCGTTGGGCACGATGACCTCCTCCCCGCGCAGCAGGAGCACGACCAAAAATTCGCGCGGCATGACGCACTGCCTGAGCTTTTTGCCCGCCCAGGGATGGTTTTCCCCCACCACGACTTTGACGAAGCTGACGTCGCTCGCCTCCGTGTAGTCGTTGAAGGTGCGCAGGACGTCGTCGGTATCGCCGAGCATGTTCAGTTTTTTGGACATGAGGGGCAAAAGCGTGCCCTGCACCAGGATGGAGATAATGACGATGACGAACACGATGCTGAACAGCTCGTACGGGAGCATCGACTCCGCCGAAGCGCCCTCCGCCGCGGGCAGCGAGCTGATGGCATAGATGGCGAACACGATGGACGCAACCCCGCGAAGCCCCGCCCAGGAGACGACGCCGATTTGGTTCCACTTGGCGCGGAAGGGCGCGAGAAGCCCCGCGACCGCGACGGGGCGGGCGACGATGGTCAGGAACAGGAATATGAGCACGGCGGGGACGAGCACCTGCGGACGAATGAGCCACTCGGGGGTGGCGAGAAAGCCGAGCAGGAAGAAAATAATCATCTGCGCGACGCCCGTGAGCGCGTCGAAGAAGCGGACGCAGTCGCGCTTTTGCGGGATACGCGCGTTGCCGAGCATGATGCCGCAGATATACACGCCGAGGTAGCCGTTGCCCGCGAGCCACGCCACGCCCGTGATTTCCCCGAGCAGGGTGGGCAGGGCGTATGTAATGAGCGCGAGCGCGAAGATGAAGATGGCGCCGCGCTGGCCGCCGTCGCCCGAAAATTTGCGCATGAGATATACGCCCGCAAAGCCGAAGCCGACGCCGAACAGCGCGCCGAAGCCGACCTGCGAAAAGAGCATGCCGACGATTTCCCCCGCCGACATGGAGCTGCCCGAAATGCCGTACTGCGCGGCGATAACGGCGGTAAACACGACGGTAAGCATGTACGACATCGGGTCGTTCGAGCCGGACTCCATTTCGAGCATGGACGAGGTGCCGTACTTTAAATTCAGCCTGCGCGAACGCAGGATATTGAAGACGGACGCGGCGTCCGTCGAGCAGATGACCGAACCGATGAGCATGCTCTCCGCCCAGCCGATGCCGCCGTCGAAAAAGGGCAGCAGCCGAAAGACGTAATACACGAACACGCCGATGATGCCCGCGGTGAGCGCGGTGCCCGCAAAGGACAGGAGCAGCGCCTGCGGCGCGACCGGCTTTGCCGCCTTGTAATTCGTGCCGAAGCCGCCGTAAAAGATGACGAACACGAGGCAGACGGAGCAGACGATGTTGCCGAAGTTATAATCGGTAAAGTTGCCGATTTGCGGGCGCAGCAATACCCCGAACACCATGCCGAGGCCGATAAACAGCAGCAAAGACGGAACTTTCAGCTTATCGGTGATGCGGTTGATAAAGATGCACAGCGCGACGACCACGCCGAGCAGCAGCAGGAGATAAACGTATTCCATGCGGCCTCCTTCGATGTCCGCGCGGGGCAGCTTGGGCGGTTCAGCGGAACACCGTTCGGCTTGCAAGGCAATTTTTGCCGCAGCGTATGCGGAAAAACGTGCCCGTGCAGGCAAAAACACGCCTACTTGCGGAACATTCTGAGTTTATTTTTTACGATATCGACGATGAACGGCAGACCTTCGTACAGCTCGCCGTCCACCTGGATGATGAGGTCTTTTTCGGGATAAATTTCCACGTGTTCGGCGCGCTCGAAGCGGGTGAACGGCTCTTCGAGAATCTTGCCCTTCATGAGTTTGACAAAGGCGGGCGGAACGCGCAGCTTTTTCACGTCGTCCACGACGACGAAATCCAGAAGCCCGTCGCCGAGCTTTGCCTCGGGGCACATGCGGATGCCGCCGCCGATGCGGTAGCCGTTGCCCACGCAGGCGATGAGGGCGTTGTAGTTGCCCTCCTTTCCGTTCACGAGGGTGCGCATCTTGTAATTTTTGAACTTGATGAGGGAAATAATGAGGCTGATTATATATTGAAACCTGCCCCGCAGAATTTTGGAGGATCGGCAGCGCTGCAAAATTTCCACGTCGATGCCCGTACCGACGACGTTGATGCCGCGCACGCCCTGCGGCATCTGCATGTATTCGGTGTACTGCGGCTGCGAATCGACGATGAGGTCGGCCGCCTTTTCCGGCTCGAGCGGTATGCCCGCCGCCGCGGCGAAATCGTTGCCCGTGCCCGTGGGAATGAGCCCCAAAGCGCATTTATCGAAGTTGGTGAAGCCGTTCACGACCTCGTGCAGGGTGCCGTCGCCCCCGACGACCACGATGTCTCCCTCCGCTTCCTGCGTCAAATCGTGCGCGAGGTGAATCGCCTGCCCCGCCTTTTCCGTTTCGAATACGCGGAACTCCTGGTTGCGCGCGCGGAAACGCTCCAGCGCCGCCCTCTGCAGTTTGCGCTTTTTACCCTCCCCCGAATTGGGGTTTAAAATAATGTTCAGCACTTTTTGCGCCCTCTCACTTGTAAAATACTTTATTATTATAGCAGAAAGTGAATTAAATTGCAAACAGGTTAAATTTATTGTATAATAATAGGCGTTAATAAATTTTGACAGGGTGTATAATCAATGCCAATACTTCTTTCCGTGCCCGAAAAACTGAACGCGCTGGCGCAGAGGGCGGAGTTCCCCCTCTACGTCGTGGGCGGGGCGGTGCGCGACGCGCTCGCCGGCCTCCCCTCCTCGCAGGATTGGGACATCTGCGCGCCCGTTTCCGCCGAGCGCTTTTCCGCCCTCGCCCAGGAGTGCGGGCTGACCGTGAACGGCGTATATAAAAATACGGGCACCGTGAACCTGACGGACGGGGACGTGAAGATGGAGTTCACCTCCTTCCGCACCGATAAGTACCGCCGCGGCGAGCACGCGCCCGAGAGCATCGAGTTTACGACGGACATCGAGACGGATGCGCGGCGGCGGGATTTCAAGTGCAACGCCGTGTATTACGACATCCGCCGCGGCGAAATCGCCGACCCGCTCGGCGGCGTGAAGGACATCGAAAGCAAGACGATTACCACCACCCGCGACGCGGACGAGGTGTTCTCGGAGGACGGTTTGCGTTTAATGCGGCTGGCGCGCCTTGCCGCGCAACTCGGCTTTTCGCCCGATTTGGCGTGCATTTTCGGCGCCAAGTTCAACGCCGCGCTCATTTCCAAAATTTCCGCCGAGCGCATCTTCGCCGAGCTCAAACTCATCCTGCACGCGGACGAAAAGTACGGCGTGCGCTACGCGCACTACGACGGGCTGAAACTGTTGGAGGGCACCGACGTTTTAAACTACATCCTGCCCGAACTGGCGGCGGGCAAGGGCATGCCCCAGCGCGCTGACTTCCACGCGCACGACGTGCTCGAACATTCCCTGCGCACGTGCAGATATTCGGATACGCGGGTGCGCTTTTCCGCGCTTTTGCACGATATCGGCAAGCCCGCCGCCTTCCGCGAAACGGGCAAGTACCACGGGCACGACGTGTACGGCGAAAAAATCGCGCGGCAGGTTTTAGAGCGGTGGAAAGCGCCCAAAAAACTGACGGACACGGTGTGCCGCCTGACCGCCCTGCACATGTACGATTTGGACGGCAAGGCGCGCGCGGGCAAGATACGCGCCTTCATCGTGAAAAATTACGACGTGTACAAACCCTTGCTCCTCTTAAAGCAGGCGGACTATTCGGGCTGCAAGGACGATTTGAACGTGTGCCCCACCATAACCAAGTGGGAAAACATCCGCAAAGAGATGGAGGCGGAGGGGGTGCCCTTCACCTTAAAACAGCTCGCCGTGCGCGGCAACGAGCTGAAAGACATCGTACCCGCCCCGCAGACGGGCGAAATTTTAAACAAACTGCTGCTCTGGTGCGCGCAGGACGGCGCGCGGAACGCAAAACCCGCGCTGCTTGCGGAAGCGGGCAGGCTCGCCAGCCAGGCAAGCAAGGGGGAATAAACCATGGAGCTTGTATTTTCAATCATCGCGGCAGTGTGCGCGGCGCTCGCACTCGTCGTGAGCCTCTTGGTGCTGAAAAATCAAAAAAACGGGCATACGTCCCCGCAAAATGCTGACACGGCGCGGCTCGAACAGCTGTTGGGACAGGTGCACTACATCGTGGAGCAGAACGCGCACGCGAGCCGCGACTACCTCGATTTTATGGCGAAACAGCAGAACGGGAACCTGAAAGGCATCGCCGAAAAGCTGGAAACGCTCAACGCCTCGACGGAGCGGCGGCTCTCCGAAATTCAGCGGGTCGTGGCGGGCGAGATCAAGTACATGACCGAGCAGAACGCGCACAACCTCGAACAAATCCGCCAGACGGTGGACGAAAAACTCTCCTCCACCCTCGAAAACAGGCTGAACAAGAGCTATTCCATCATCAACGAGCGACTGGAGGCGGTGTACAAGGGCATCGGCGAGGTGGCGCAGCTGGCGGGGAGCGTGGCGGACATCAAAAAGGTGTTCACCAACGTGAAACTGCGCGGTACCTGGGGCGAAGTGCAGCTCTCCGCCCTGCTCGAACAGATGCTCTCCCCCCAGCAGTACCGCGCGAACGTACACCTCGACCCCCTCTCGGGCGACGTCGTCGAGTACGCGGTATTGCTCCCCTCGGGCGGGGAGACGGTGTACCTGCCCATCGACAGCAAGTTCCCCATCGAGGAATACCGCCGGCTCATCGACGCGGGCGACTCGGGGGACAAGGAGGCGGCGGAGCGCGCGCAGAAGAATCTGGAGAGGGCGCTCAAACTGCAGGCGGACACCATCGCGAAAAAATATATCCGCCCGCCGCTGACCGCCGACTTTGCGGTGATGTTTCTGCCCCTCGAGGGCCTGTACGCGGAGAGCGTGAAAATGCCTGGGCTCTCCGAATACTTTGCGCGGCGGCGCATCATGGCGTGCGGGCCGACCAACCTCGGCGCCCTGCTCACCACCCTGCAGATCGGCTATAAGACCGCCGCCATCGAAAAGCGCTCGGGCGAGCTGTGGGAGCTTTTGTCCGCCTTCCGCCACGAGTTCAGAAATTTCGTGCAGATTCTCGAAAAGGCGCAAAAAAAATTGCAGGAGGCGCAGGACACTATCGACAGCGCCGCCAGAAAGACGCGCACCATCGACAAAAAGCTCAAAAACGTATCCGAAATTTCGGATACGCGCGCGAATTTACTGCTCTCCGACGAGAACGAGGACGACGGCGCCGGCGGCGGTATCGCCTGACATGCAATAAAACAATTTGGGGCCTGCCCCGCCGCGGAATGCGGCGGGGCAGGATTTTTCTGCCGGGCATGGAAATTTGTTTTACTCATCCTAAAAAATTTTTATGGGACGAATTATTGCATTTCTGCGCGTTTTATATTATAATGATGGCATGAACATCCAACGCACGGAGCGGACGGGGGAACTGCCCGCCGCGGAATCATTTGCATTTTCGGACAAGACGGTGCAGGGCGCCAGGCTCGGCAAGCGGGACAACATGCTGTACGTGGTTTCCCCCCGCCGCTTCAAACTGTATGCGGACAGGGCGGATACGCTGACATTCCTCGCGGGGAGCGGGCATTTCAAATGGGCGCGCGGGGAAACGGACTTTGCCGCCGGCGATACCTTCCGCGTCGAGGGCGAGGGCGAATACGAGGTGAACGGAAACTGCACCTTCATCGCCGTGCGCGAATAGCGAAAAATGAGGTAAAATTATGGTAAAAGCAACTTTCAGCTTCGGCGGAAAACTCGTACTGGTGCTCGTGACCGTGCTCGTTTACACGTTCATTTTGGTCGCAGGCATTATCGGCGGGGCGCTGTACGCCTATAACAACGTAAAAGTGGGCGATTTGCTCAATTTAATCCAGCAATCGCAGTGGGTTTCGGAGGAGTACGCGCAAAAGACCATCCAGCAGTTCGTATCGGATCTGCAAAAGGAACTTTCGAACGAGGGCCTGACTCTGCAGACCATTATCGACATATCCCCGCAGGCGGGGGAGATGCTGGACGGAATACTCGACAACGTAGACCAGAACGGCATCGTGACCATTGACCGCGAAACGCTGTACAACACGCGCGTGGATCAACTCACCGCGTCGCTCATGGACGTGGTGGTCGTTACGGCCACGCTCGGCTCTATACAGGAGACGATGGGCGTTTCACTGCCCGATATGCCCGTGATTGCGGGCGGTGCGGAGGGCAGCGAAGTGTGGTTGTACGCCGCCGCCAACGACAACGAGGAAAAAACGCTGGATAAGGCGTTTGAATACGGAACATATACCTATTACACCCGAACCCAACAGCTCACCGAACAGCCCGTAACCGAGGAAACAACCGTCACCCTGTACAGCCTGGAGGGCGCGACCGCCGATGAAGACGGCTGGCTGCGTACGGCCGACGGGCGGAACATCTACCGGCAAATTCCAACCTACGACGAAGCGGGCAACGTAACCGATACCCCGCGCTACGACCGCCTGAACACGGAAAGTTCGTGCGTGCGGCAAACGGAGGAGGGCGGTTTCCTGTTCACGACAGACGCGCTCTACCGCAAGAGCGGCCTGGGCGAAACGTCGGACGACTATGTGCCCCTGCAGGCGGAGGAAGCGGGCAGCGAAACGGAAATCACCGTCCCGACGAAATACAGCTATCAGCCGCTGTACCTGCAGGACGGAACGGCGGCCACTCAGTCCGAACGGGACGCCGAAACGGGGCGGTACGACGTATTGCCGGAGCATCAGGGCAAACCGCTGTACGCGATGGAAGACGTATACACGCAGGTCGCGGAGGAAAACCTCGACAACGGCGTGCCCAAAGACGAATTTTTGCAGCAGAACACCGTCTACGTTAAGACAAACGGGCTCACGGGGCTGCCCCTCCTGAACGGAATCAACGCACTCTCCGCCGTGTTCGACATGGAGACGCTCACCCTGCGTCTGGCGGGCGAATACTTCGGCGTCGATTTGACCGTGGAGATGCTCGACGACATCCTCGATGTGCCGCTCGCCTTTATCGGCAGTTCGGTGGACGAATCGGTGCAGAACATCGAGCTGGGCGCGGTTCTCGACATCGACGGCTCGAGCGATCCCCTGCTGCGCTACCTCGCCTACGGGGAAGAGGGCATCGATTACCGCATCGAAAACGGCGAAATCGTGATGCTCGGCAACAGCAAACCCAAGACCATCGCGAACGTGACCGGTTCCATCGATACAATCGCCATCGGGAACATCATCAAAATCGATGACAGCTCCGCCAAAATCATGCAGGCGATTCAGGATTGGACTCTCGGCGACTTCTCCGACGCCGACAAGGTCAACGGGCTCACCATCGGCGAAATCATGGATCTCGGCGACAATCCCTCGCCCATCATGAAGGCGCTGGAAAACATTTCCATCGGCGAAGTTCCCACCGCAATCAACCAGCTGACGCTCGAACAGATGCTCGGCGACATCGACGAATCGGACAACATCCTCTATGCGCTCAAAGACTGCACCTTGGACAATATGCCGACCGTCGTGCAGTCGCTGTCCATGCAGGATTTGTTTGCGGACGATATCTACGGCGAAAACTATGTTCTCGCCAACCCGGGCGGCACACTCTCCGAAATTTACAACAACGTGCATCTGTATGTAAAAAGCGACGGCGCATACCAGCTGGCGACGGAGGTCGTCGGGTGGGTACTGCCGGACAATGCGCCCGAAAATACAACTTTCTATAAGCTCGTCGATTCGAAATACGTCGAAGCGGCGCCCGTAAACGGGGAATACGACGTTTCCGTGCTGTATTACCTCGACGGGAACGACGAGACTGCGGAAATCGAATTGCTCCCCTCCCGCATCGACTTTATCGGCGGCTACGACGAGACGGCCGAATATTACAGCAAATATATCGGCGCGGAAGCGGCGGGCGGCATGTATACGGACGCGAGCCTGTACTACTTTAATGTCGCGGCGGAGTCGTTCGTGCGGATCACCGAGCTCGACGAAGTGACGAGAGGCGACGGAGACGATACGATTATCGGCTACAAGCTGAACGCCAACTCCCTGCCCGAAGGCATGGATCCCGCCGAAACCGTCATCTATACGCGCGGCGAGGTGCAGGGCATCTGGAAGTATATGCTCACGAACGAAGCGGGCGTCGAAGAGATCGCCGCGCTCAGCGACATCGGAACGCTGATGTCCAACATCACCTACAATATCAACAATAAGTCGCTGCGCGACATGCGCGACGACGGCGTGCTGGACGTTTCCTCCGCGGGCGGCTCCGACCCGCTGGAAGCGGATGTTCCCCCCTATCTGGTCAACGGCCAGGCAGGCGTCAAGCTCGGCGATTTGTCCATCAATAACCTTTTAAACCTGACCGCTCAGGCACTCGATTATCTGAACAATCCGAGCTCGATTCCTACGGGCGGAAACGCATAAAAACAAATCGGCATAAGGGTACCGCGCGCGGTACCCTTTCTTTTTTGTGCGGGCGCGGGGCCGTCCGCGCGGAGCGCCGGGCTATTTTGCGCGAAATTGAAGCGTTTCGAGGCAAAAAACGTTGACGAAAACTTTTTTTTGCGGTATAATATTAGTCGCGCTTGAAAGGGCGCAAAACCTTGCGCATCGGACAGATGCGCCGAATAAGACCGGGAGGTGAAAAAAATGAAGTACGAGATGCTTTATCTGATCGACTCGTCCGTTGCCGAAGAAGCGCGCGACGCGCTGGTTGCCAAATTCGAAGACATCGTGAAGAATTTGGGCGGCACCGTAGTTTCGACGGACAAATGGGGCATGAAGAAGCTCGCTTATCCCATCGACTATAAGAGCGAAGCTTTTTATGTTCTGATGACCTTCGAAGCGAACGGCGATTCCGTGAAAGAGCTCGACCGCGTCGCGGGGATTACCGACGGCGTGATTCGCAGAATGATTACAAAAGCACAGGCATAAGGGAGCGAAACGATGAACAAAGTTTTTTTAATCGGAAACCTGACGCGTGACCCGGAACTTTCGGAGACGAACAGCGGCGTTTCCGTCTGCCGCTTCGGCCTCGCCGTAAACAGGCGCAGGAGCGGAACGGACGGCGAACCGCAGGTAGACTTTTTTAACGTGACCGCATGGCGCAGCCTCGCGGAAACGGTGAACCGCTTTGTGAAAAAGGGAAACAAAGTCGCCGTTACGGGCAGCATTCAGATTCGCAACTACGAGGACAATGCCGGACAGAAGCGCACGTTTGTCGACATCGTTGCCGACGACGTAGAGTTCCTTACGCCGAAGGGCTCGGGCGGAGCCGCGGAGGACGATTTTGTTCCCGCAGCGCCCAAAAAGAAGCCCGCGCTCGAAGCGTTCGACGACGATTCGGATATACCGTTCTGAAAAATTGGTTCTCGCGTTTTGTTTTGAGCTGACAAAACAAAACGCCGAGATGTTCGGGAGACACCGCCGCACGGCGCGCGGCGCCTGACGGCATTTTCTCCCTCGTTGCGCCCGATTCGGGGCACACCAATCAATATGGGCGCAACTTCACCCTCTTCCCGCAAGCCGTATGTATGCGGCAATTTGGGGGCGCTTTTCCAAAACTGCGGTTTTGGAACGCGCAGTCTGTTATTTATTAAATTCTCGCGCGAGCAAAACGACGCTTTTGCGCTGCGCACCCCTATTTGGCAATCCTTTGCCTTATGCAGGAAAGGTGAAATTGCGGCATTGAATAGTATGCGTGCCCTTAAAAATGCCGCAATGAGGAAAACTCCGAACGCTTGAACGGCTTGCAAAGCGGCAAGCGTTGGGGTTTTCCTTCAATCTTGGAAATTTGTTTTGTCAGCTCAAAACAAATTTCAAGAATTCTATTAAGGAGAATAATCATGGAAGAGAATAAACCCGCCAAAAAACCCATGAAACGGGCACCTCGCAGAAAGGTTTGCGCTTTCTGCCAGGAAAAGGTCGCTTATATCGACTATAAAGACGTCAACCGCCTGAAAAAATATATCACCGAAGGCGGAAAGATTCTCCCCCGCCGCATGACCGGTACCTGCGCCATGCACCAGAGGGAGCTTTCCAACGCCATCAAAAAGGCGCGCATCGTCGCTCTCCTCCCCTTCAAAGGAGAGTAAAAAAGCGCCGCGCACAGCTGCGCGGAGTAACCGACAAAAAATTGAGCGGACGGCTAATTGCCGTCCGCCTTTTTTATGGAAATATTTTGCGCCCCGCGTTTCCGCCGGCGCTATTTTTTTGCCGCCGCAAGCATTCCGGTTAAAAGCCAGTCTCTCTCCGACGGGGGGCGGCGCAGTGTTCCCCGTGCGCCCGTCTTTTGCCGATAGCCGCCCTACACGATGAGCGCGTTCAGATACCCGACGCCGATGAGCACGGCGAGGAAAGCAAAGTTAAACGCCAGAAATTTGAGCACATACCTCTTTGTTTCGCCGGGGCAGACGCGGCGGAAGGTGTTGAGGGTGATGAGGCTCGCAAGCGAGGCGATGGGCGTGCCCAGCCCGCCTATATTCACCGCCACGAGCAGGCGGGCGTAGTCGCTCGTGAACTTCGAAAGCAGCACCGCCGAGGGCACGTTGGAGATGACCTGGCAGGAGAGAGTGCCGAACGCGAGCGGATCGAGCGCAACCAACCCGCCCAAAAAATCCGCCACGGCGGGGATGCGCGCCAGATTCCCCGAAAACACGAAAAAGGCGCAAAAGGTGAGCAGGAGGGAATAATCGACGCGGAGAATGGCGCGAAAATCGAGGACGAGGAGCGCAACGACCACCGCCAACAGCCCCCAATAGTAGGGAAATACCCGAAAAACGATTAAAACAGAGAGCACGAACAGCGCCGCATAGGCGACGGAGCGCCAGACGGGCGGGCGGTTTTTGGGGCGGGAGTGCACCTCGGCAGGCACGGGCTTGACGAACAGGCACACGCCGAGGATGAGCACGAACGCCGCCGCGAACGGGAGCGCCATGATTTTGAAAAATTCGCCCGTCGGAATGGAATAATAGGAATACAGATACAGGTTCTGCGGGTTGCCGAAGGGCGTGAGCATGCCGCCGAGGTTGGCGGCGATGTTCTGCATGATGAACACGAAAGCGGTGAGCTTTTTATTCCCGCACGATTCGAGCACGAAAAAGCCGAGGGGCAGAAAGGTGACGAGCGCCATGTCGTTCGCCATGACCATCGAGCCGAAATAGGTGACGAACACGAGCGCGAGCACGACGTTGCGCATATTTTTGAACCGCCGCACGATAATATCCGCCAGCCACTCGAAAAATTTGATGTTCTTGAGCGCCGCCACCACCGCCAGCGTACAGAACAGGCAGGCGAGCGTGCCCCAATCGAAATAGCCGAGGTATTCCTCGTCGAAGGGCACAAAAAAGCAGGTGACGCCCGCCGCAACGAGCGCCACGATGAGCACGGCGCTGCTCTTGGCGACGTGCGCGATTGCCGCGAGCGCCCTGCGGCCGCGCGGCGGCGTTTCCGTTTGTACTTCCATAGCCTTTATCCCTCACTGCAAACGCCCCTTATTATACACCCGAAGCGCACATTTTTCAACCGAAACGGCGGCAAAAATCGCAATTTCGCGTCCTTTTTCCGCTTGCGCGGCGCAACAGACCGAAAAAAGGAGCCGCCTGCGGCGGCACTCCCCTATCCCTGCAGGTTGTTCTTGTAATCGGTGCCCCACGCACCCATCGCGTCGATGATGGGGCGCAGGGAATTGCCCAGCCCGCTCAAAGAATAAACGACGCGCGGCGGCACCTCCGCGAACACCTCCCGCTCGACGAGCCCGTCCGCCTCCAATGCGCGCAAATTGTCGGTGAGTACCTTCTGGCTGATGCCGGGGATGCTTTTGCGCATTTCGGTGAACCGCTGCGGCGCATGCAGAAGGTTGCGGATGATGAGCAGCTTCCATTTGTTCCCGATCAGCTGCACCGTCGTGGCGACGGGGCATTCGGGCAATTCCTCTTTGGTCAGCACGGCAAAACTTCTCCCTTGTTTTTCCTATATTATATAATATCGCTCCGCCAGACTGCAAGCGTTTTCCTCCATTAGTTTCAAAAAGATACCAAGTTACATTTTTATTATCGGATAATAGAAAAGTAACTCTCTTGCAATCGCACCGCGGCTCTGCTATAATGCGGGCATCGAACGGGGAAGCCCGAATAACAAAGGAGGTACGAAACAATGACGGCGAACGAATTGTTTGCTTCGTCCTGCGGGGCAAAGGAGCCCGCGCCCGCCTGCGGCTCGCAGGATCCGGCGCCGGCGTGCGGCTCGCAAGACCCGGCACCCGCCTGCGGAACACAGGACAAGTGATTCATGGCAGGCGTATCCCGCTTTTTCGGGATACGCTGACCGCATTTTCCGCCCGACGAGGGCGTGTTCATAGAGGAGAAACGAAATGAGACCGTACTTTGCCGTGCAATGGCACATCACCGACGTGTGCGACCAGCGCTGCAAACACTGCTATATCTTTGCGGAGGGGCACCCCGCCCTCCTTTCCGCGCCGTGGAGCGAATTATTGCATACGTATGCGCAGATTCGGGCGCTGTGCGGCAAACTCGGCCGCGCGCCGTACATCTACCGGACGGGCGGCGATCCCATTTTGCACCCCGATTTTTGGAGGCTGCTCGAACTGTTTAAAGCGGACGGCACCCGCCCTGCGCCCAAACCGCGCAAGGCGGGGCGAAGCCTCATCGTCGGGGATTAAAAACGCGGACTCGTTGCGCAAAAATGTTGCTGGCCGCCGTCGGCGCAAACTTTTTATTAGGAGGCAGATTATGGGAAAGGACTATGAAATCAGCCGCCCCGCCGCGGGCGGGGAAAGCGGAGAAAAGGCAAAAATCGAAATTCTGCGCGAATGGCTGAACGGCGCGGAAGCAATCGTTATCGGCGCGGGCGCGGGGCTTTCGACCGCCGCGGGGTTCACCTACGGCGGCGAGCGGTTCCGCCGTTACTTTATCGATTTTGCGGACAAATACAGCTTTCGTGACATGTATTCGGGCGGATTTTACCCCTATTCCACCCTCGAGGAGTTCTGGGCGTACTGGTCGCGGTATATCTATATCAACCGCTACGACCAACCTGCGGGCAAGCCGTACGAGGATTTGCTGGCGCTCGTGCGGGGCAAAAACTACTTCGTTCTGACCACCAACGTCGACCACCGCTTTCAGGTTGCGGGGTTCGACAAGGCGCGGCTTTTTTATACCCAAGGGGATTACGGGCTGTTCCAATGCTCGGTGCCCTGCCACAACAAGACGTACGACAACGAGGCGCAAATCCGCGCGATGCTGAAAGCGCAGAAGGACATGCGCATCCCCTCCGAACTCGTGCCCCGCTGCCCCGTGTGCGGCGAGCCGATGGCGATGAACCTGCGCTCGGACGATACTTTCGCGGAGGACGAGGGCTGGCACGCCGCGAGCAGACGGTACGAGGCTTTCCTGCGGGAAAACGAGGGGAAAAAGGTGCTGTTTTTGGAGCTGGGCGTGGGCATGAACACCCCGGGCATCATCAAATACCCCTTCTGGCAGATGACATACCGCAACAAAAACGCGCGCTACGCCTGCATCAATCTGGAAATCGCGTATGCGCCGAAGGAGATTGCCGATTGCTCGGTGTGCATCCCCTCCGATTTGAACATTCTGTCCGAGCTGCGCGGATAAACGCGCGCCGCCCGTTTTGCCGCGTCCCTGCGCACCCTCTGCCCGCCCCGCCATATTTTGGCAGGGCGGTCTTTTTTCGCGGCGGCGGGCTGGAAAAATTTTGAAAACACGGCGCCCGCGCGGTTGCCTGCGGGGCGGGGCGTATGGTATACTATACGGGAAATTGAAATTTTTCGGCCGCCGCAACTCTGCCGAAAACGCATTTTTGGCAAGAAAAAAGGAGAACGCCCTTGAAAAACCTGATACTGAAAACGGAGGAAGGTGACCTGTTCCGCTTTACGGACACCGAAGAGCGCACGGAGCTGACCATCGGCTCCAAGCGCACGGCGGATATCGTCGTAAAATCGCAGTACGTAGAGCCGATGCAGATACGCCTGATTCTCAAAAACAACGTATGGTACGCGGAAGATTTGACGCCCGAAGACGCCAAGAGCGAAGTATTCCTCGACGGGCGCCGCTTCAAGCGGCCGATGGTCAAATTCGACGGCGTGCTCCCCATCCGCCGCGCGGCGAAAAAGGAGAAGGCGGACATCGTGCGCATCTCCGCGGTGAAGCAGTTCAGCCGAAAAAAGCCGAAAAACAACTTCGATTTAACCGCCAAAACGATCACCACGGTGGGCAGCGGCGAGGGGTGCGACATCCGCGTGAACAACCCGCTTGTCTCCGAAAAGCACTTTTTTATCGTGTTCGACGGGCAGAACTGCTACGTTGAAGACGCGCACAGCGTGAGCGGCACCTACGTGAACAACAAAAAGGTCAAGCGGCAGAAGCTGAACGACTACGACCGCCTTTCCATCCCCTCGGCGGCATACATATTCTACCGCAACGCCCTGCTCTTTTCCACGGCGGAGGGCGGCATCCGCATCGACGCGGTGGACGTGTGCAAGCGGGTGCAGGACAGGAACGCGCGCGGGAAAATCTCCCTCGTGACGAACGTGACATTCCGCATCGGGGCGGGCGAATTCGTGGCGGTGGTCGGCGGGAGCGGCGCAGGCAAATCCACCCTGCTCGACTGCATCAATGGCATGCGCCCCGCGACGGACGGAAAAATCTACTACGACACCAACGACTACTACGAGAACATGAACACCTACAAGGGCGTCGTGGGATACGTGCCCCAGCGGGACATCATGCACGACGATTTGACTCTTTGGGACGCGCTGCGCTACACGGCGCTGCTGCGCACGCGCGCAGACCTCTCCAAGGAGGAGCTTTCAGCGCGCGTGAACGCCGCCATTGCGGACGTGCACCTGCAGGGAAAGGAACGCTTGCGCATCTCCTCCCTGTCGGGCGGGCAGAAAAAGCGCGTTTCCATCGCGATGGAGCTGCTCTCCGACCCGAAGGTCATCTTTTTGGACGAGCCGACGAGCGGGCTTTCCCCCGACTTGGACATGGAGATGATGGACTTATTGAAAGACCTCTCCAAAAAGGGGCGCACCATCGTGGTCATCACGCACGCGATGGAGAACATCGACAAGTGCGACCGCGTCGCGTTTTTGGGGCGGGGCGGCAGGCTGTGCTATTACGGCGCCGCAAAGGACGCCTTCCGCTGGTTCAACCGCCGCAGCTATTCGCGCATCTTCGCAGCTCTTGCGGACGAGGAGACGAGCGAAGCGTTCGCGAAGAAATACCGCCGCACCGACTACTATAAGGAATTGTACGGCCAGCTCGTCGAGGAATACGGCAAGGGCTGCTGTCTGCCGCCCGAAGCGGAAACGGAAAACGAAGCGGCGTGGGAAAAGGCGCCCAAGCGCCTGCCGCGGCGGGTGCGCACGGCGCGCGTGGCGGCCGGCGGCGGCACTGCCCGTGAGGAAGCTGCGGCGGCGCAGGATACGCGGGAGAGCGGGGAGGAAGAGACATGAAAAAATTCAAACGCCGCTCCGCGCGCATGAACCGGATGCACTACCGCGTGTTGGTGCGCCGCTATTTTAAACAGATTTTTACCAGCCTCGGCACCTTTCTGCCCCTCCTGTTGCAGGCGCCCGTGATGCTCGCCATCGTGTACCTCGTGTGCGTAAAGGACGCGTTTACCCACAAAAATGCGGAATACCTGACGAGCGCGAACGTGGTGCTGTTCGTTTTGGTGGTGATGTGCGCGCTGATGGGCATCCTCAACAGCTACCGCGAAATCTGCAAGGAGCGCGACGTGCTCTCGCGCGAGGTGTTCGGCGGGCTGGATATTTCGGCGTACGTGCTCTCGAAGTTCACCGTCCTCTCCGTCATCGGCATCGTGCAATGCGGTATTTTGTTCGGCGGCACCCTGCTGTTTATCGACTTTGCGTTCCCCGCGCCCGCCACGGGTTACCTGTGCGCATACGGCGCGATGGCGCTGACGAACATATCCACGATGGCCGTCGGGCTGTTCATCTCGGCGCTTTTGAAAAAATCGGAGAGCGCGATTCTGCCCGTGTTGTTTATCATCATCGAACAGGTGGTGTTCTGCGACAGCCTGTTCTCGCTCGACGGGGCGGCGGGGCTGTTCCGCTACATAACACCCAGCGCCTGGGGCATCGCCGTATTCGGCAATGCGGCGGGGCTCAACGACTGGGCGCCCATGCTCTTCCACAAGGAACTGTTCGCGCTGAACCCGCTCGTCGGCCTCGGCGTGCTGGCGGTGTTTACCCTGCTGTTCGTGTTTTTGACGACGCTCCGGCTCAAACGCCTGTACCGGCAAAAGGATTGACCGATTAAGAAACCACTTAAAAGTCCTGGCGATTAAACTCGCCAGGACTTTTTGCGTTCATCTCTCATAAACAGGAAATCGTTATATTCCGATTTTACGCCGCCGCTGTTTCCTTTGATTAAACGGTAAAATTATCGCCCAACATTGTTTTCAGAATAATTTGCGCATAAGCGCGTACTAAAAAATCGTTAGGGTGATTGATATTGTTTCCTGTCATGTCGCGGAATCTCTTTCCTGCATCCAATAAATCAAGGTGAAAAGTTGTCATATCTGCCACAGCAACAAAAGGATAGGCGGTATCTTCCTCCATTTCCCGAAGCCCCGCTATATACTGCTTTTGGTTGCCGTAAAACCATTCCGTTTCATTATTCGGCACCGACGTGGCAACGAGTACGATGGAACAATCCGGCTCGGCCCGATGTATTTGATTGACCATCTCCGCTATTTTTTCTTTATATTCTGCGATAGGCAGAGAGGAATCGTTCATGCCGAAAGCGATGACAACCAAATCCGGTCGATACGCTATAACACGCTCTTGCACATTCTGCACGCCCCACTCGGTATTACTCCCGCCCACTGCCGTATTGATTAGCTCGATTTCCGCGCCGTATTTTTTCGTCAAATAGGCGGTAACCAACTCGGGATACGACGGCGTATAGGGCGAAATATTGCCCCCATATTCCGTCCCGCTTGCGTTGCAACCGACTGTGATGCTGTCTCCGTAGAATACCGCCGTCGTCTTTTCCTTATTTTGCAGTTTCTGCAAAAACGCCTGCACCCGCTCGCTTTTGCCCGCGGGGACAGAACCGTTCCACGGGCTGTCATGCGTATATGTTACGGCTATCTGCTTAGAGGTGAAAGTATTCCCCTCTCCGTATTTGATGTATCGGTTCTCCTTAAACTCATATCCGGAAGCGTCCCCGAAAATTGCGACGGGAACGCTGTCCGGTTCCGTCCGATAATATTCGTCCACGGTAAAATACGGAATCGACGATCCCGCAATGCGCTGAATCTTTCCGTCCTCCGTCAAGGTGTAATCCTTGCCGTATACATATTCGATTTGCAGTCCGTAATCGCGCACGGATACGACCTCTGACGGCTTATACAGGAGCGGCGCCGCATCCTCTTCCCCGACGAATAAGACCGTTTCGTTGTACACCTCACGCGTATTCCAAAACGGACGCAGCCAGGTTTCCAGTTGATACGACGTGTATTCCATCCATTCTCCTCTTTCCGCCAGTTGTTTCTCCTCTCCCGCTCCGCCCATCGGGCCGGAACAGCCGCAGCCCAACAAAAGCAGGCACGCCAACAGCGTACAGATACTCCTCTTCATTTTATCACCGTTTATTCTATTCCGCAACCGAAAAGTCGTATATTCCGGCGGTCAATTTCTGAACCGTATCGTTTACTTTCACGGACGCCGTCGTTTGCGGCGGTATCTCAATATGAATATTGATTTTGCCGTTTTCACGCTTCCATTGCGAAACAATTGTTCCCCGGACGGTATCCATTTTGCTTTCCGCAAAGTCAAGCAAACCGGTAAAGACAGGCTCAATGCTAATCTTATCGCAGGCAAAAGCATCCTCGGCTATGCCGATGCCTCCCAAATAACGATAGAAGAACGCATCGTAACTGCCAAACATGGGATGGTCGAAAGAATGCATTTCGTTCTGCATTTCCGCTTCCCAACGCTCCCAAACAGTCGTCGCATCGTTGGCGAGCATGTAGCCCCACCCCGGATATTCCGGATTCTTTAAAATGCGGATTGCTTCGTCCACATAGCCGTACTCAGCAAGCACATAAAACACATGTCGATATCCTATATTCCCGCTGGTGCAGTGATGATTGCGCCGCACCGCATCTTTATACACGTTTTCCGCCACTTTTTTGCAATATTTATCCGGAACCACGCCCAAAGAAAGCGCCAAGGCATTTTCTGTTTGCGTACCGCCGCAGTAATTGCATGTTTTTTCATCAAAATACTTCTCGTTGATGGCTTTGATACTCTTTTCCGCATGCGCGGAGTAGAGCTGTTCGTCCTTGTCATGCCCGGTAATTTCCGCCAAACGGCGCATTTCCTTCAAATGCCAAAGCAAAAATAATGTGGAAACGTACAGATTATCCGCCTTAACGTCCGTAAACGGGCAAACCCAATCGGCATAATAATAGTAGTCCATTATATAATTCTGCGAACGGGACAATAAAAAATCAACCCAACGGCGAATCGGCTTGTATTCCGTTTCCGCCGTTCTGCGGTCGCCGTAATAGCGGTACGCATAGTTCGCCAGCAGCGGATAGATGACGCAGACCGGGTCTGCCGGAATACCGCCCGTATAATAGGGCGCCGTGTCCGCAATGCCGCCGTTTTCCCGCTGTGTATGCGTGATATCGCGAATAAATTTGGGAATAAAACGCGCCATATCGATATTATACATCGTTTGATAGATGCGGGAACTCAAGTCGTTGAGCCAACCGAAACGCTCATCGCGTTGCGGGCAGTCCGTCAAAATCGAATGTTCGTTGTTTTGTTCCGTCACGACTGCTATATCATGCAGGCGACACAACTGCGCGTCTGAACAGGAAAAACTGCCGACCACTCTCGTGGCGGTATGCACGTGTTCGCCGACGCAGGTAAGCAACTCTGCATTGCCGTCAATTTCAGCTTGAATATAGCGGAAACCATGATAGGTAAAACGAGGCGCGTACTCTTCGATTCCCTCTCCTTTTAAAATGTATGTATCCGAGCAGCGCGCTGACCGCAGATTTAACTGATTGACATATCCGTCCTTCGTTAGTTGTTCGCCGAATTTCAAGGTGACGGAAGCTCCCCGTTCTCCGCGGACAGTTATACGAGCCCACCCTGCCATGTTTTGCCCGATATCGATAATCCAAACGTTTTTTTCCCGCTCCGTTCTCGATTTTTCGGGATATTGCGCGCATACCTCTATCGGTTCGATTTGTTGCGCCTCCAAATTACCTCGCGGCGCAGCTGTGTAAATCGTATACATCCAGCCGTTTGCCCACGTCGGCTCGAAATCAAGCGTATTCCAGTTGCGCGGATATTTGGCCTCGATGCGCGCATCGTACACTTCGCCGCCATAAATGCTGTTGTCGATTGTAGGGCTGCCGCCAACCCACCAACCGTAACCGGGGCCGGAATGATCTTCGTAAATCGTCCCGTCATCATATTCAACATATATCTGTGCGAGCAATTTACGCGAACCGTACCAACCGTAGCCGACTTCGACGCCGATCACATTTTTGCCTGCGTTCAATTCGTCCATCGGATAGACGCAATACAATATTCTCTCACTATACTCTGTAACGCCGGGATTCAGTACGCTGTTTCCGATTTTTTTGCCGTTGACAAAAAATTCATGATACCCCAATCCGCAAATATATGCCCGCGCACGGATAACCTTTTTTCTTGAATCCAATTCAATAACTTTGCGAAACAATAACGTTCCGCCGTTAAAGTTATCGGGAATGGATACCCACATTCCTTTCCAATCCTCCGCATCGAACAGCGCCGTTTCAAAAACAGCCGGTTCGGAACGATAGGAGTGCCCTTCGGAATCTTCTGCAATGCAGCAAACGAAATACCGGCTGTGCGACTGCAACGGTTTACCGGCATATTCGATGCCGATATGCTTTGAGGAGCGAACGATACCGCTGTCCCATACGTCGGCTATTCCCTCCTTCAACAAGGTAAGCCCGCTTGCGACCAAAATGCGGTAAGAAGCCTGCTTCCCTGTAAAATCTTTTTCATATTGCCAAGAAAAGCGAGGTTTGCGCGTATCGACAGCCATCGGCTGATTTTGGTACTCTGTTTTAAAATTGATCAATTTAGACATTATATTTCCTCGTTTTTTAGCGAAACGACCGCCGCCCCGTAAAACGGTTTGGCGGTCGACGCATTTTTTACCCTTACCATTTCCCCTTTATTGCCCGCTCAAAGGCGAGTCCTTTCTCCGGCTGTCGCGTTTAACGCATCCGCGAGCGGAACGATAAACACGAAAGTCATTCCGGAGAGATATTAGTCAGCCTTCTTCCTGCGGAAAACCACGATAGCAATAGACGCAGCGCCCAACAAAGCGATCGCAACCGCACATACAGAAGCCGCACCGATCGACGAGCTGCACCCGCCATTCTCCGTAACCGTCACAGGGAGCTGCGCCTGATACGTTTGGCCATCCACCGTGACGCGTACGGTAACTTCCGTTTCTCCGACCGTATCCTTGTCATACCCAATAATTTCGGCTGTTGACAGATCGACAGACTGCGTTTTGCCGCTCGCCCAAACGAGGTTCGCAGTCAAACCGCTCAAATTCAAAGTTTCCGTACCCTTAGCGACAGTCAGCGAGGAACCTTCGGCAAATTCTAATCCAATGATGCCGTCGGTGACCGTAACGGTAACCGTTTTCGTCTTTTCGCCCGCCTCGCCGTCTTTCAAGGTAACGGTAATAGTCGCCGTGCCCTCCTTTACGCCGGTAATGCGGCCGTTGCTGTTGACGGTGACGATGCTGGTATCGCTGCTTTCATAGTAGAAGTTGCCCTCTGTTGCATCGCTCGGAACGCGCACTGCGTTCAGGCTGACCGTTTCACCAATCATAACAGACGCTTCCGAATCGACTTCCAAATCGGTATAAGGAATATACAGCATCCAAATGCTGCCGTCAAACACATACGTAACTTCCGTCGTCAGGCGGCATTCGGGAACTACCATACCAGTACCGGGAACCATAACCGCATTGTCCGTCGCCGTTGAAGTCAATTCGCCGGTCCACATATAACCTTCCAACCCGGCTTGCAGAGTGATGCGATCTCCTTCCTGCATATAGGGCGCCTTGTTCCAGTTGTCGATATTCTGATTGCCGTCGAGGAAATTCGGAATAATAGCAATATTGCCGCCGCCGAGGTTGTAGGTGCCGCAGGGAACTTCCGTGCCGTCCGCGCGGGTATAGGTATACTTCGTCGCGTTCGGAATCAAAGAGCTATCCGTAAGATTCGCAACGTTGACCGTGCTGTTCGGGAATTGTACGAAGGTCGCAAAATTGAACCATTCGACGACGCCGAGTTCTTTAATATCCATTTCATATACTTCATAGACCTCGACGGAAACATCGAGCGTATACTCTTCTTCCTCAAAGGTTACGGTCGCAGTCGTGCTTTTTGTTCCCAACGTGGATGTGTCTACCGTCCCCAATTTGCAGTTATCCGCCGTCAAAGCAAAATTATTGCCCGTAACCTTCGTTCCTTCGTTGTCATAATAAGGGTGTGCTGTAAAATCGGAAGGAATTGCAAGCGTGCCGTTCTGTTCGACATAAATTTTGTATGAGGTGCCAAACTCGACGCCTTTCACCTCCAATGCGGGAAGGACGGTTACCTCAAACGTATCAGTCAGCGTCCCCGCCTTCGCGGTAATTGTAGCGGAACCTTCGGCGATGCCCGATACCACGCCCGTCGTCTTGTTGACCGTTGCAACTTCTTCATCGTCGGAATAATACAGGACGGTGGTAGCCGTGCTGTTGACCGTAGCAGTGAGCTGCAGCGTGCCGTTAACGAAAACTTTGTTGTCCGCTTCACCGTTATTGATTGCAAGGCTCGTCGGATCGTGCGTCGCGGGATCGTACGCGACCAAAGGTTTGTTCGCTTCTGCATAGATGAACGAAACATCCTCCTTCAATTCCTGGTCGGCGAACACAAAGCCCGCTTTCAGCGTAATGACCGTTCCGACACCCATAAAGGATGTGGAATTCAAACACATCAAATAGCTTTCATGCAGCAAAAAGCCATACGAATCAGTGATATCCTGCTTGGCAGAATCCTGAATCACAATGTTGGCAGGCTTATCAATATTCTCCGTTGTTTTGCCGGACTGAACATTAAAATTGATTAAAAAGCCATTCCAACCGCCGCTGAAATTGACATCAACAACACTCAATTCCTGCGCTTCTGCCGCAGCCGCATCATCCGCCGCGCTAACCGTAAATGCCATACCCGCAAGCGACAGTGCCGCGACGAGCGAAAGCAAAAGTGCTAAAAGTTTTTTCTTCATTTCTTCCCTCCATGAAAAAAGTAATTCATTCATTTTCGAGCCGAGCTTTGCCCCGCCCGAATTGCCAAAACCAACATATCCGCTCAATAGTGCGGCAATTATGCAACCTGCATCATCTGCGTCGATACGACGCGATCATACTGGTCGACAAACCATATATAAAACCAAGTAACAGCTCCTCCCGCTTCCTGTGCCATTTCATCGGTTATTTCATAGGCAACCGAACCGTTTTCGACAGTCAGCCGAATGTGCCCCCACGATGGCACTTTATCCATATTTCCACCCGTAAAGGCAATGTAAGCTTTGACCTGAATGCCTTCAGGTACCGTTATCAGCACAGCTCCGGAAGTCCCCTGCGGCTGCGATTCTACGCGAACCAATCCGCTCCCGTCTTTCACGATACTGTCGGCAAACGCATACGGCTCAGGCCGCGCAAACGCGTGCGAATGGCTGTGCGCCCAATTGCGCACGAAAGATACCGTCGCGTTTTTGCAACGTTCCACGGTATAAGAAATGCTGTCCGGCAGGGCGCTTACGTCGTCATTCATCGCCAAAAACAAAATCGGCGTTTCCACGCGGCTAAGACCTTCGTCGTCGTCCCATACCCGTGCCGCGGGATGGCTGCGATAATAACTATTGAGGTTCCCCGCCTTACTGCTCGCAATATTTAAAGAACAGTAAATGGGAATGGAGAAAGCGAAACGGTCATCATATCCGCTGATAATGGAAGTAATTACACCTCCCCAACTGACACCGCAGACACCGATTTTATAGATATCGACGCAGTTCAGCGAATGCAAAAGCGAATTGCCGAGAATCGCCGTTGAAACGGCATAATACATCCATGTCTGTTCGATAGGCAGTTCCGCATCGCCATAATTCTGGTTGTGCGGCGCATTGTACTGCGAATCGACATATAAATCTGCCGGCGCGTTGTCCGACGTGCCTTCCGGCTTGGGAACATGCCCTTCCAAATCCATCGCCAAGGCAACATAGCCGCGGTTAACCCATTCTTTAACCCATTGCCAATAGGCGGTACCGCCGCCGCCGTGAATCAAAAGCACGGCCGGCTTGCGGTTCTGTTCCGACGCATCCTCGGGAATGCCGAGAAATGCAAACGCATAGCTTTCTTCCCCGATATAGTCGCTTCGGTAATAAATTGCCTGAATGGTACCGCGTATATCCGATTCGGTACGGTCGTTTGCGGAGTCTCCGTAATACTGGGGAGCCTGCCACAAGCTGTCCGGCAGAGCTACGCCGTCGTACACTGCATGATTCGTCATCTCTCGCTGCTCCTCCGGTTCCTTTGTATTGCCCTGCCCGCTGCAGCCTATCGGCGCCGTTGCGGCAAGCGTCAACAAAAGCACCGCAACAATACATTTTTTGAAGAATTTTTTAATAGCCATAGCTGTAACTCAACCGTCCTATCGGTGCGCAATCACCGCTGATATAATAATCCATGATATCGCTTGGATTGGTCACATTATCCGTGACTTTCAGACGAATATGGCAGTTATCCGCATCCAATCCCAACAAAGACAAAGGAATCTTATACACTATTACGTTGCCGTATAAACGGTACTCCGCCGAACCTGCGCTTGCCCAATTAAATCCGCCCTTCGATTTTTCGACAGACGTAGTACCGTCTTCTTTCGGGTTGCGGTTGATTATGAACTGATAATTTTCAAAGGACTCGTCGTCCGAATCCGTACCCACTAATACGGTCATCCAATTGGTATCCGTGCCGTTGTAAGCTGTGATGTCATCCTGTGTTTTGACGTAAATAAACAAATCCGACGAATTATGGACTACCTTTACATCGGTAATATCGTTACGGTTACTCGTATCTGTATACATGCTCTTGCCGACCGCATCAGTAAAGTTGCGTTCCATCGCATCGCCCGCAAAATCGCGGTAATGCGCCTTTACGCTTTCCCACTGTGCGAGCGTAGTATCATCCAGATCAATCGTCATCTTTTGATACTTGTAGTGTTTGGCTTCTTCAAACTTATATTGGCGCAAATTGCGGATCATCTGCAGATAAAAATTATCGCCGCAACTGCCTTTCATCATCTCGATATCGCGCGAGTATTCCTCGTTGTAGACATCGCAGAACACCGTTTCGTTGCCATTGAAAGTTTTTATTGCCATCCACTCGTTCCAGCCGCACAAAAGAACATTTTCAATCGTTTCCCCTTGCTCTTCGTATTCAAACACCGTCTGCCATTCGCTCTCGAAATTTTGGCCCGCCTGATAATTTTCGTAAATCTTGCCCGTCTTGTGGTCGTATCCGCGGCTGCTTGTAGGCCCCTGCGCGCTGAAATTGATTTGTACAGGATCATGCTGCGCGACCGACACGCTTATCGCCTTTAAGTTCGGATGAATGCTCTGAGGATATTTCCAACTCATCCAGGGGAGTGCGTTTTCATGCTCTATAATGCCTTGCGGCCACTGCGATTCGCGAACATCGAAACGGTCACGGAATTCTTCCGGGAAAACATCCGCATAATCGGGATTGTTCATTGTCTGGTCGCTTGCGCCGCGGTTATCTGAAGTAATCGCCACGATCATTGGCTTGCCGTTCGGGCTAAACCAAACATCGTCGTACTTTTCCGTCTGGTAAAAATCGTTGTAAATCTTGCGGACGGTCGTACCCGTATTGGAATTGACGTAGAACATCGCTTTCGGAACATCAAATCCCTGATTCTGATACTTTTGCAGCGTATCCAAGACCAGAGTGACAACTTCCGGATAGGTAGCCGCGTTCGTCGTATCAAAACACAAATAATCAATCCCTGCGGCAGTCAGCAATTCGATATGGCGGGCGACAATCCATGGATCTTGCATGTTATAATAGCCGTACAGAGGCTCTGAACAAAAGTGAAATTCATTCAAGCGGGACAGTTCACTGTCCTCGGTTGAGGCAAGCGCCGCACTGCCTTCTGCGGTGGACAGCAACACCTGATTATCGTAGATGTCCGTCTGCATATAAGTGTGCTGCCCTAACCAGAGAGAATACCATATGCCGACGTAACGAGCGCCTTCGCGCTCGCCGTCTGCCTCAGAAAAAGCTCTGCCGATCGCATCGGTTGATACTGTATTCAGCACTGTATATTGTTCGGGCGTCAGATCGCGATCATCCGTTACGCGCTCAATCGTTCCTTCCCCCGTGCCGCCGGTTCCGCCACATCCTGCCAATCCCATGCACAAAGCCCCCGCGCACAAAAGCGCCAAAAATTTTTTCATGGTTCACCTCTCAATATCCGTAAGCGTATGCAAAGCGGCCGATCGGCGCACTATCCCCGCTGACATAGTAATCCATAATATCGTCATAATGCGTCACATTGTCGCACGCCTTGATGCGAACATAACAATTTTCGGCGTTTAAGCCTAAAGCGGACAACGGGATACTGTATAGGATGACGTTTCCGGAAACAGCATATTCTGCCGTACCGGCACTTTCCCAATTATACTCGCCGACGCTTCGCTCGATCGTGGTCTTGCCGTTGCCGTCAGGCGCACGGTTGATAATATACTGGAATCCGCCGAAGCTGTTCTCGTTGCCATCCTCCGTCTTAATCAGCAGGTTCATCCAATTCTTGTCCGTTCCGTTGTAAGAAGTAATCGCTTCCGCCGTTTCCACCCGTACATACAAATTAGTGCTATCGTGCGTTACTTTTACGGAAGCAATATCGTTGCGGTTACTGGTATCGACATACGTTGTCGTGGAAAATGCGTCACGATAATTGCGCTCCAAAGCGTCGCCAACGAAATCGCGGTATTCGCTCTTTACGTCCGCCCATGACTCTGCCGAGAAATCGTTCATCGTCATGGTATTTAAATCGTAAATATAATGCTTCGCCTGCGTATAGCGGAATTCTCGCGTATTGATCAGCGTCTGAATGACGTAGTTATCATCATAGCCGCCTTTCATCATCTCGATATCGCGCGAGTATTCTTCGGAAAAGGTATCGACGAAGAATGAATCGTTGCCGTCGTTGAGCTTTTGCGCCATCCATTCGTTGAAACCTGTTACCAAAACCTGATTGACGTATTTTTTGGAAGAATCGGCATTGTTATTGAAAACAGATTCCCATTGTCCTTGGTAATTGGTGCCAAGCTCCGTGTTGGCGGAATAGTTGCGCATTTTCGTATAATCATACCCTCGTCCGTAATTTGTCATCGGGCCGCTGCTCATCCGCGCACCGGGGTGCTGCGCGAGCGACACGCTCATCATTCCGTTGTAATTTTTCTGCGGATACGTCCAATCCATCCAGGGGAAACCTATCTCCAAATTTTCGATAGTCGTCTTCCCGTCCGGCCACTGCGATTCGCGGAAATCAAAATACTCGTCGCGCAGATACGCAAACAATTCGCGGTTCTGCGGCGATACGGTGTCCGCCCCGACGCCGATGATCATCGGCTTTCCGTTGGGTGCATACCATAAATCTTTGTATAATTCATTTTCATAGTATCTGCGGTACAGCGAACAAATTACGTTTGCCGAACCGGTATTGGTATAGAACGTTACTTTCGGAACATCAAAACCCTGGTCGTAAAATTCTTGCAGAATCTCAAAAATAGCATCCGCTTCGGCATCATAAGCCGTTGCATTTGTATAATCGTAAACCAAAAAATCAATGCCCATTGCCATCATCAGTTCAATGTGCCGCGTAATAACCCATGGATCCGCGGAACAATAGTAACCGTATAAAGGTTCTCCCCAATAATGGAACTTTTCGCTGTTGACATTCAGATAGTCGCTGGTTAAATAATCCGGGTTCTCTTCCAGTATCTTTGTCAAATCCAACACCTCGCCCGCCGTTTCATGACGGCCGTGCCAAGTATGGTAGAAAATGCCAACGTCGTTGCCGTTATACAAATCGCCGGCGGGTGCTTCGCGCCCCGTTTTGTCCGTCGCGGTTATATTCGCCTGCGTATACTCGAAAGCAGTCAAATCTCGAGTATCCTCGACACGCACGATTTCCTCTTCCGGCGGATTATCGCCGCCGGAAGCACAAGCCGCTGTGCCAAACAGCAAAATGCCGGCCAACGCCGATGCGATTATTTTAAACGTTTTTTTCATTGAAAACCCCTTGTTTGATTTTTTTGCATGGGCTCAGCCCTTTAAGCTGCCCATTGTGACTCCTTCAATTAACTGTTTCTGAAATATACCGAACAGAATCGTCGGTATAACCGACATAAATACAGCGCCCGCCATCAAAATATTTGTTTTCGTTCCGCTCGAATTATCCGTAATGAAGTTGTAAAGGACAAGAGCCAAAGGACGCGGAGCATCTGCAGAGGTGCAATAAACCAAAGGGCCATAATAGTCACCCCAATACGCCAGAAACACCTGAACCATTACATAGATAAGGACGGGCTGACACAAAGGGACAACAATGCGGGCATAGCGCGTAAATGTATTTGCCCCATCAATTTTTGCCGCATTTTCCAATTCGTTCGGTATTCCGCGCATAAATTGCCGTATCAGAAAAATATAGACCGCACCGCCGCCGAACAGGTTCGGAACCGTAAAAGGGAGAATCGTATTTAAAAAACCAATTTTGCTATAAATGATATACAGCGGAAGTTGCGTAACCGCTGACGGAAGCATCATCGTGCCAAGCATCGCTGCAAACATGACGCTACGCCCCTTCCATTTTAATTTAGCAAACGAATACGCGATGAGCGTAGCCGACAGAGGAACGGCAATCAAGTTAAAAATGATGATCAGCATCGTCCAGAGGATACCTTCCCCGTAGCCACCTGTCTGAAACACGGTAACATAATTTATAAACTGCGGCACAGCAGGGAAAAAACCTGCGTACGGATTATCGACTTCGTCTGCCGTTTTCAAGCTTTTAACTATCATGTAGAAATACGGAAACAGCAGAACAACCGCGATAGCAGTCATAAAAATATACAAAATAATTTTGAGCGCCAAATTTTTTCGGCGAGCATGCCTGTTCAAGGCATCACGGGCGGACATAGCGCCGACAATTTCGGAATTCGTATCCATCAGTCGTCCTCCCCGTAAAATACCCATTTGCTGGTTTTGAACAATATTCCTGTCAAAGCGGCAATTATCGCCAACATGAACCAGGCCAACGCCGCGGCATATCCCTGCGCGCCGCTGATTTTAAAGGACGTATTATAAATTTTAACTCCCAGCATATATAGCGACTGCCCGTCGCTGCCACGCCCGGGGAGCGCACCGGAAGAATACATGAGTGTGCCTGTATACTGAATGGAACCGATTACGGACATAATCAAATTATAAAATATCATCGGCGTACTCATCGGAATAGTTATTGTGTAAAATTTGCGGAAGCGAGACGCTCCCTCAATGTCCGCCGCTTCGTACAAACCTTTGTCGATATTCTTGAATGCGGAAAGCCACAGAATCATGCCGCTGCCCGAACTCCACAGGTTGATAAAAAACAGAGACGCAATCGCCGACGGGCCTTCGCTTTGAAACCAGCGCGATGCAGGCAATCCCATAGAAATCAGCATTTGGTTCAAAATTCCCATGCTTTCGCTGCTGGCAGTATATTTCATCATATCCGTCCAAAGAAGCGCCGCCGCCACTGCTGGAATCATACAAGGAAGATAATACAGAACACGGTACGAATTCACACCCTTGATAATCGTATTATTGACAAGTATCGCCAACAGATAAGATACGACTAACCCCAAAGGCACGCTGACGATGACATAGTAGAAGGTATTTAAAAGAACAATTCCAATCTCCTCCCTATCGACCGTAAACATGCGAATGTAATTGTCAAAGCCGCGCCACTCCCAAATATTGATGCCGTTTGTTCTCCAAAAAGAAATGTACAGCGAATAACCGACCGGTATTAACGTAAACGCGAGCAACCCGATTACCAGCGGCAGATTAAACAGCCAGCCCGTATAATTGTTTTTGATAAATTTTTTAAGCGAACCTTTCTCCTTTTTGGGAAGTTGTTCCTGCGGCGCAGGAGCAACTTCCGCTGTCTGAATATTTATTTTCATGCGCATCCCCCGCCAATCAATATTCAATCATGGCGTCTTCCATGTCTCGTACCGCCGTTGCGATAATCGAATCAATGTCTTTCGCTTTTTCCGCATTGCAAGCGTTGTTAAACATCTGCGTCAAAGCTTGCTGCAAACCGGCTTTCGCCGTCAATGTCGTCCTCGTAAAGAAGTCGGCAGAAACTTTATATTCTGAACCATAAGTATATGCGCTCAGGTTCAGCGTTTCGTAGCCCTTGCCCCAATTCGCCGTCGTGTAATCGGAAAGATCCTGCCGAATTGAAGCTAAATTCAAGCCATTCAAAGCCATTTCCTGTTGACCGGTATAGCTGAGCAAATAAGTGAGGAACGCCCACGCCACCTCTTTGTTTTCCGATTGAGAACTAATTGCATAGCCGGCAATGCCCGCACCGATCTTCGGCGTATTGTTTACAGTGATCAGAGGGAAGGAAACCAAGTCGCATTTGTCGCGCAAAGCCACACGGTCGGCATACAGCGAAACAGACGCAGACTGGAAAAGCATTGCGCTCTTGCCATTGTCATAAGACCCCGTCGTTGCGACGGTCGAATCGTTGATATACCGTTTTTCAACCATTTCGGCGACCATTTCCAAACATTGGCGCGTCGCTTCGCTGTCGATAGCGACATTGCCGTTTTCATCAATCACTTCTGCGCCGTAGGAAAGAAGCATGGGATAACAGACAGACAGCCAGCTGGTCAGATTCGCGTCAATGACATAGTTATTGCTCATTCCGTTGTTGTCCATCCAGGTTCTTACCTGTGCGCAAACATCCATAAAATCGTCCCACGTCCAGCCGTTTTTCACCTTGGTCGTCTCCGGATTCAGATCCACGCCCGCATTGCTCAGAATTTCCGTATTTAAAAAGGTTATAACGGTATCGCAGCTGCGCGGAATGACATAGTTCTTTCCGTTAGCCGTACCCATATCGAAAAATTCAGTATAGAAATCTTCGCTGGAAAACTTGCTCGGTTGATTATTCTCGTCGCGATATGTATACACCGTTTCCGCCATTTCGTTCGCCTGAATATACGGCGTTAAATCTATAAAGGTTTCCGACTCGACCAAATCGTAAAAATCAGGCGAATTGCTCCACACAATATCCGGCAATGTTTCGGCAAGCTGCTGTTGCCCGACCGCGCTTACATAATTATCGACCGATACATAGGTCATGTCAATGGTTACGTTTGGAAATAAATCTTTAAAATCCTCGATGAGACAATCAATCATTGTTCGCTCATTCGCGTTGCCGCCGGGAACCATAATCTCTAATGCTGCCGTCGTGTTCGGATCGAGATTTACGTTGATGTCTTCCGGTTTAACAGTCGAGCCGCCGCCCGGCTTTTCGGTTCCCCGATTACAGCCGACAAACAACACCGCGGCCATAATCCCCGCCAGTAAAACAGTTAGAATCTTTCTCATAAATTTATACCTCGCTTAATATTTGATCAGAGCAGACAATATATTCATCGTGTACAATCTGCTGCTGTAATCATTCACATGGTTAATCCCGTTTCCGGTCACATCCATATATTTCTTTTCCGTCAGCATCGTTTGGCTGAGCGTATACATATCCAATGTATAGACATTTTCATAGTTTTCGGCGATAGTGTCTAACCGCGCCCAATATTTGCGAAATTGTTCGGGGTTATAATTCGCCGTATTTGGCGTAAAAGCTTTAATCAGCATAAATTCACATTCGGGCAAACGAGCCTGCACATCGATGATCAGCTTTTCAATGTTGTCTTGATAAGTTCCGGGTGTAACGCTGCCGCCCGCATCATTGATGCCGAAATGGACAATAACAAGGTCGGGCGATTCCGCAACCACTTTGTTGACCTGTGCCGCAGCCGCACCCCATTCCGATTGTGTGCCTCCCAACGCGACATTTTTGACGGTTACGGAGCCTTCGTACTCTTTATCCAGCGCTTGCGTTGCTTGCGTAACCCAGTTATCCATATAAGGGGCATGGTCGAAATGCCCGCTGGAAGAACAGCCCTCTGCAACGCTGTCACCGATGGCAACAATCTTCGCATCATCCCCGGCATTCAATTTTTCTTTCAGTTTCGGATACCCTGCCGTCTCATAAGAAGCAAAATCATCCAATTTTAAATCCCGCACATCATATACATAACTGACTGAAATCTGATGCCCGTAAATAAGGGAACTTTCCGTATAAATCGAGGGCCCCATCAGCACCCAATCCGTTTCGACATTCGTGATGGTTGTAACTTCGCGATACGGCTCGGGAATATTCTTCCCCTGCAGATTTTCCGCCGTCAAGTACGGCATCGTGCCGCCCGCATTCATGGTAATTACGTTGCCTTCTATCGTATATTCGGAGGAAGAATACTCATTTTCCCACGTATAATCGCGAACAGACAGTATCTTTACCGGCTCATATTGCAACTTGCCGCTGATGACTCCGTTTTCTTCAATCAACATGACTGTTTCGTTATAAATTACATTTCCCGTGAAATACGGCGTCACCATTTGCTCAAAATCAAATTGATATACGGCATCTTCCGGGTTGACATAGTTCGGAAATTTGGAATAATCTATCGTTTCCTCTGCAGGCTCCGTGTTCCCGGCACAACCGACAAGCGCCGCCATACAAAATACGAACCCGCACACTGTTGCTATGATTTTTTTCATTGTTACCTCCGAATAAGGCTTCTAATCGTATTTTTGGCGTTTTAAAACGCCAAAAATGGGGTACCCCATTTTTGGATTGAAATACGATGAAACAAAAAATTCTCGTCCTTCTCTAATTTAATTTTATATCAAGCCGAACGATAAATCAATAGACAATTTTAAGATAATGCTACACTTTTTACAGAAATCAAAAAATACTTGACATAAACTTAATTATCGTTCATAATAGTCCTATACCCCACAAACGAAGGTTATAATGGAAAATTTCAATCCTTTTTTGCTGACAAATCTGCGAATTACCGAAGCAGGACTCACTGAAGTCGGGCCTTCTTGGAGTCATTTGGCGACTTATTTCCCCTACTATCGCATGTACTATATTAAGAGCGGCGCGGCAAGAATGTTCATGCGCGATACGACTCTTGAACTGCAACCGGGGCAAATCTATTTCATCCCCGCGTTCTCAATCATAGGGGCTGAATGCAACGAAAAAATGCTGCATTACTGGCTGCATTTTCATTTGGATGTTACCACCAGCAGCTATTTAACCATATATGAACCACATCTTTCAGTCGAAGCGCTGCCGGATGACGAAAAAATTTTCCAATTGATTCATGAAAATTTTAATTCTTTCACACAAGATACATCGCTGCACCGCATGCTGGCATACACCAGTCTGTCGCAGTATTTATTTTCTCGGTTTCTGCCCGACAAAGATATTTCCCCTGACAAGGCTCGCTTTATTCCCGTTCTGCAATATATAGAGCAACACCTTAATACGAACATCAGCAATGCCGAGCTCAGCAAGATTATGTGCTTAAACGGAACTTATTTTTCCAATACTTTTGCAAAACACTTCGGCATTTCCCCCAAGCAATACATTCTGCAAAAACGAATTGGCGCAGCGGCGGGAATGCTCATCGAAACGGACAAAACGGTCAAGGAAATAGCTTTCTACTACGGCTATGAAAACGAAATGTATTTTTATCGCATTTTTCAAAAAATTACCGGAATGACGCCGGAAAAATATCGGCGGCATTTCCGCAGGAACAACCATACTTCTGATTGAAGGCTCTTGCATAATACTCTTTCTGCTGTACCGGTATCGCCAATGCTCCCCCCCCCCGGCACGGAAAAGCCGCGCCCGTTTGCTGCGGGCGCGGCTCCATTTTTTGCAACCGTTTCTTTATTTTTCGGCATCCGCCGCGCTCTCCTCGAGCGGGGCGTAGCGCTCGGCGGCAGACTCCTCTTCGGCAATCTCCTCGGCGAGCTCGAACTCGTTCGGCATTTCCTCCCTGCCGTAGAGCAGGGTATGTACCGGCTTTTTCAAAAAGCGCATAATCGGCTTCATCACCACGCCGACGAACACCGCGATGACGACCGTTCCGATGCCCACGCCGCGCAGCATGCCGCTCGTTCCGTCCAGCGACCAGAACACTTCGCTGTCCCAGAAAAAGGCGATGGACAGGAGGGAGGCAATGAGTATTACGGACACGTCGAAGATAATTTTGCAGGTGGACAGGTGCAGCTTGGTGCGCTTGGACAGCGCGAGCGTGACGCCCTCCCCCGGCATGCTCATGATGTTCGCCTCCAAATATAAAAATATACCGAACGCGATGACGATTGTGCTGACGACGATGAGCACGATTTTCAGCCAAATCGCCTGGTTTTCGGGCAGGAACAGGCCGTAGAGCGCGTCGGTGCCGTCTACCAGAAAGCCGAACAGGGTGGAGCTTGCCAGCTGCAAAACGCTGTACCACTTGAACTGTTTCCACAAAATGAGCGCCTGGATGATGAGAAAGCAGGTAAATACGATGATAATCCACTGCCCCATGGTAATCTGCGTAAATCTTAAGCTCAATACGTTGGGTATCGAGTTGACGGGCGAGATGCCCCAATTCGTCGAGCGCGAAAACGACACGCCGCTCGCGATAAAAAACATGCCGATAACGTACGCAGCAAAGCGGCGCACCATCTCCAGCACTTTCGCCTTTGTCGGTTTTTGTATTTGGATTTTCATATCCAATCCCCTCGCACGCATAAATGAATAAATATGCAAAATTATTTATAAATATTATAACATCCGAACTCTGTATTTGTCAACCGCAAATGCGAAATAGTTGCAATTCGGCATAAAAAGGATTATACTAATGGGGAGGTGACGATATGAATTTACCGAGAGACCCCGCCATTTTATTGAGCTTTATCAACATGAAACTGCGCGACGTCTATCCCTCCCTTGCCGCCCTGTGCGACGACCTGGGCGCGGACAAGGACGAAATTTGCAAAACGCTCGCCCAAATCGGGTACGAATATTCGGCGGATAAGAACGCGTTCGTTTAAAACGCGTTGAATCTGAAGTGGCGCAAGGTCGGTTGACCTTACCGCATGCAAAAAAGGCTCTGCAAGTTGCAGAGCCTTTTTTGCATGATGTCTGTTTATTGGGTATCCCCGTCAGCAGAAGCGCCGCCATCCGAACCGTCCCCTTCGGGCGCTGACGCGCCCGCGCGCTCTTCCGCATCGGGTGAGGCGATTCCCTCCGCGCCATCCGCGTTAATACCGCCTGCGGCTTCTCCCGCGGCTGCCTGCTCGCTGTCACCCGCTTCGCCGCTCGCTTGCACGCCCGCGCCCGTCTGCACGCCTGCTTCCGCTCCGTTCGCTTTCGGGGGCGGATACACCGCAAACGCCTCGGCGAAATCGGGCTTGCTCTTTGCGAGGGCAAAGAAGAAAAACACCCCCGCCGCGACGGCGACGACTGCCGTCAAAACGATTTCTTCGGGGTTCCAGATGTTCCCAAAGGCTCCGCCGCTCCCCAATTCATAGACGATATTGCCGCAAAAATTGTAGACGGCGTGAATAAATGCGCAGACGAAAACTCCCCCGCCGCAGAACATAACCACGGCGAGCATGCAGCCGATGAGGAAAGAATACCCCACCTGCAAAAACACGCCGCCCGAAAACCCGCCGAGCAGGTTGACAAGGTGCAACAGCCCGAACGCCGCCGAGGATGCGAGCACGGCGACGAACCGCCCCTTTTTGCCCGTGCCCGTCTTCCCGAGCACGAAGGGGAAAATGACGCCGCGGAAAGCCATCTCCTCGAACAGCCCCACGCCGATACACTGCAGCGCAAACGCCGCGATGTGCCCGGCGCTCCCCGTAACGGAAGCGGTGCCCCGCGCGAGCGCGACGATGGGCAAATTGTTCACCGCCACCGCGAGCGCGGGCAGGGCGATGAACAGCGCCTTCCAACCGCCCTTGCGCGGGGAGAGAGTGCCGCGGATTCCCATATGGAAAGAAAGCAGCAGCATTACGCCGAAAAATACGATTCGCAGGATACCCAGTCCCAGAAAGCCTGCGAGCTGCTCGTCCTGCGTGAAAAAATTGCCCAGCCACTGGTACGGGAACAGAACCAGCCCCGCCGCGAGCAGATAGAGTATGAGCGCGCTTTCGATGGGCGTTTTGCGCATATAGAGCATCTTCGGCTGCATCCGTATCCTCCTCACGGTCGAATTTACCCGCCCGGACGGGCGGAAGCGCCCGCCGCGCAAAAGCCGGGCAGGCGCGCGTTTTTATCCATCCCTCCCGGCGGAGGGAGAAAAAGCGCGCAAACGCGCGCTTTTATCAATCGTTTGTAACGTATGCCGCGCCGAATGCGCCGACGCCCGTATGAATACTCAGAACCGGCCCCAGCACGCGCTGGTGGATATACACCTGCGGAAAGCGGTTCTTCAGCATGGCGGTGAAGTCCCCCACGTCCGTATCCTGCCCGCAGCGGCCGACGATGAGGCGGCGGACGTTATCGGGCACGAGACCGCACAGCATTTCCAGCTTCTCGCGGCTGCCGCGCGCGTTCGCCTTGAACAGGATTTTCCCCTTCAGCTCGAACACGGGGCGCAAATTCAGCGTCGCCTTTGCCTTGGCGTTGTTCAGCCTGCCGCCGTACAGCAGCCTGTCCAGCGATTCGACGGTGAACACGATGCCGATTTTCTTTTTCAGCCCCTCCAGATGCGCGACGATATCCTCGAAGGAAAGGCCGCACTTGGCCATATTGACCGCCTCATCCACCAAAAGATGCATGCCGGGGCCGATGGTCGCCGAATCGACGACGCGGATGTTGCCCCCCACCTGGTCTGCCGCGAAGCACGCCGACGAATAGGTGCCCGACAGCGCGGAGGAGAGGACGATGCAGATTACGTCGCACCCCTTATCGGTGAGCGACTGAAAGGTGCGGATAAAGTTGTTGAGCGCCGGCTGCGCCGTTTTGCAGGGGCTGAGCCGCGCCATGAGCGGCAAAAACTCGCCGTTTTTATCGGATGCGTATTCCTCGTAAAAGTAACCGCCCAGCTGGTAATTGAGCGGTACGACGCTCAGGATACCGCGGCTGGTGATTTCCGCGGTCGAATAGCCGACGGACGAATCGGTGACGATGGCGACCATATTTTTTCCTCCCTGAATATACTCTGCCCGCGGCGGAAAACCGCTTAAAATTTGCGGAAACGCTCGTACCGCTTTTCGATGAGCGTTTCGGCGGGAATTTGGCTCTTTTCGGCAAAGAAGGCGGCGATGTCCTCCTTGAGCTTGGCAAAAAACTCTTCGCCGAATCCGTTTTCGGGCAGTACGCGCTCCACCGCGCCCAGCTTTTGCAGATTGTCCGCCGTGAGCTTCAGGCACTCCGAAGCCTCGGCGACTTTAGCGCTGTCCTTCCACAGGATGGACGCGCAGCCCTCGGGCGAAATAACGGAATAGGTCGCATTCTCGTCAATCCACACCTCGTCCGCCGCGCACAGCCCGAGCGCGCCGCCGCTGCCGCCCTCGCCGATGATGACGGAAAGGGTGGGCGTCTTTAAACGAATCATCTCCAAAATGGAGGAGGCAATCGCCTCGCTCTGCCCCCGCTCTTCGGCGCCGATGCCGCAATATGCGCCCGACGTATCCACAAAACAGAGCACGGGGCGGTGGAATTTTTCCGCCTGCTTCATGAGGCGCACCGCCTTGCGGTACCCCTCGGGGTGCGCGCAGCCGAAGTTGTGCTCGATGCGCCCGTTGGTATCCTCGCCCTTTTCGATGCCGATGACGGTGACCGGCCTGCCGCTTATGGTGCCGATGCCCGCGATAATCGCGCGGTCGTCCGCAAAGCGGCGGTCGCCGTGCAGTTCGATAAAGTTTTCCACGATTTCGGAAATATAGCGCACCGCGGTGGGCCTGCCCTTCTCGCGGCTCTTTAAAACGATGTCGTATGCGCTCATGTCAAATCGCCTCCCCGCAATGCAGCCGCAGCAGCTGCGCAAGTTTTTCTTTCATCTCTTTGCGCTGGACGATGAGGTCGGCAAACCCCTTCTGCTGCTGGAATTCCGCGCGCTGGAAGCCCTCGGGGAGCTTCTGGCGGATGGTCTGCTCGATGACGCGCGGCCCGGCAAAGCCGATGAGCGCGCCCTTTTCCGCCACGATGATATCCGCCTCGAACGCGAACGACGCGGAAACGCCGCCCGTGGTCGGGTCGGTGAGCACGGAGATATACAAAAGCCCCGCCTCGCTGTGCTTGGCGACCGCCGCGCTTGTCTTTGCCATCTGCATGAGGGAGACGATGCCCTCCTGCATGCGCGCGCCGCCGCTGAGGGCGAACCCGACGACGGGCAGGCCGTGCTCGGTGGCGTATTCGAAGGTGGCGGTGATTTTTTCGCCGACGGCGTGCCCCATGCTGCCCATCATAAAGCGGTAATCCATGGAAAACACCGCGCACTTGACGCCGCCGATTTCGGCGGTGCCGCACACGACGCCCTCGTTTTCGCCCGTCTTTTCGCGGAGCGCCGCGATTTTTTCGTCGTAGCCGGGGAAGCCGAGGACGTTTTTGCCGACTTTATCCGCAAACAGTTCCTCGAAGTTTTCCGCGCACATGGCGATGCGCGCGCGGGGCGCCATCTTTTTGTAGTGCCCGCACTTGGGGCAGACGCCGAAGTTCTCCTCCATCTCGTCGGAGAGGACGATTTGCCCGCATTTTTCGCACTTGACGGCGAGCTTTTCGGGAATCGCCGCCTCCTGCGGCTGCGCTATGCCCTCCGTAGAATCTTCCGTTCCCTCCAAAGCGTTTTTCGGCTTCCGGAAAAAAAACTTTTTAAAGTCTTCAAATTTCAATTTTATCTCTCCTTCGAATATCCCGCTCAAAAAGCCCTTGCCCCGCTCGGGCAGGCTTACGCGCACGTGCGGTGCGCGGCCGGCGCTCCTCGCGGCGCGCGGCATGGGATGGTTGCTCTTCTTTTTTCGTTCCTTTTCGGCGGCGCGCCCGCGCTTGACGCCGCGCGCCGATTTTTTGCCCCGTACGATGTTCTTATCCACGTTGTATTCGCGCGCCCGCTTGCGCGCCCCCTGTATCAATGATAATTTTTCAAAAATTTATCCAAAAAGTTGGTACAATAGCTGCCGTCTTTAAATTCCGGCTGCGCCAAAATATCGCTCGAAAGTTCGGCGTTGGTGTGCACGCCCTCGATGACCAGCTCGCACAGCGCCGCCTGCATCTTGCGAATCGCCTCGGTGCGGTCGTGCGCGTACACGATGAGCTTGCCTATCATGCTGTCGTAATAGGGCGGAATTTGGTAATCCTGGTAGATGGCGGTGTCGAACCGCACCCACGGCCCGCCCGGAATGTGCAGGAGCGCGATTTTTCCGCAGCTAGGGCGGAAATTGTTGCGCGCGTCCTCCGAATTGATGCGGCACTCGATGGCACAGCCGCGCAGGCGGATATCCTCCTGCCGCGAGGAAAATTCCATGCCCGCCGCGATGCGAATCTGCCATTTGACGACGTCGATGCCCGTCACATATTCGGTGACAGGGTGCTCGACCTGCAGGCGGGTGTTCATCTCCATGAAGTAAAAGTTATCCTGCCTGTCGAGCAAAAACTCGATGGTGCCGAGGTTGGTATAGTGCACCGTTTTGGCGGCGAGCACCGCCGCTTCCATCATTTTTTGGCGCACGTCCGGCTTTAATGCGACGCACGGGCTCTCCTCGATGAGCTTTTGATTCTTGCGCTGCATGGAGCAGTCGCGCTCGCCCAGGCACACGACGTTGCCCTGCTCGTCCGCGACAATCTGCATTTCGACGTGCTTGACGTCCATCAGGAACTTTTCGAGGTACACCTTGCCGTTGCCGAAGGCGCTCTTCGCCTCCGCCGAGGCGGTGAGGACGGCGTTTTCGAAGTCCTCCTCTTTATAGACGATGCGGATACCCCTGCCGCCGCCGCCCGCGCTCGCCTTGACGATGACGGGATAGCCGATTTCGGCGGCGAACTTTTTCGCCGCGGCGACGTCGGTGATTTCGTCCAATCCGGGCACGACGGGGACGCCCGCCGCCTTCATGGTGCGGCGCGCCTCGTCCTTGTCGCCCATCTTGGCGATGACCGACCAGTGCGGGCCGATGAACTTGATGTTGCACTTTTCGCACAGCTCGGCAAAGCGGGGGTTTTCGGACAGGAGCCCGTACCCCGGGTGAATGGCCTGGCAGCCGGTGGCGATGGCCACGTCGATAATGGCGGTCATGTTGAGGTAGCTGTCCTTCAAGAGCGCGGGGCCGATGCAATAGCTCTCGTCCGCGAGGTTGACGTGCAGCGCCTCCGCGTCCGCCTCCGAATACACGGCGACGGTGTGGATGCCCATCTCGTTGCAGGCGCGGATAATTCGAACGGCGATTTCGCCGCGGTTGGCAATTAAAATTTTACTGAACATAAAAACTCCTCGTAAAATTTGCTTTAAGCTGTTAAAGCAAATTTCTACGATTTGAGGGCGACACCGCCCATCAAACGCTCCCGCGTTTTCTGCGGCGTTTTCTCCCTCTTTATCGTCGCAACAAGGCGACGGACGGCAGGCGGCGCGCTTTGTTTGCCGCCACGCCCTCGTACACTTGTTGCTCCTCTTCCCCAAAAATCTCACACCGCTTCGCGCGTTGCGATTTTCGGGGACCCCGTTATTTTTTAGGGCACACTTATTATTTACGGGCGCAAATTCACCCTCTTCCCATAAGCCGTAAGTATGCGGCAACTTAGGGGCGCTTTTAGCGGCTACGCACGAGGCCGGTTTCTCACAATGCCCTATCGGGCATTGCTCGCTTCCGCCTCGGCTCCGCCGCCTTATTCACGAAAATCTCGCTTCGCTGCGATTTTCCGTGAGCTATTTGGATATATTTTATAATAATCTCTCGCGCAAGCAAAACCACGCTTTTGCGTTAGCGCACCCCAATTTGCAAATACTTTTGCTTTTGCAGGAAAGGTAAAGACGCGCGATTTTGTTATATGTGTGCGCTTAATTATCGCGCGGCGAGGAAAACTCCGACGGTCAGCGGCAAAAGCCGCGTGCCGTGGGGTTGTCCTCCAATCTCGGAAATTTGTTTTGTCAGCTCAAAACAAATTTCGAGAACCTCTTAAAATATCTTAAACAAAATCTGCCCGAACTCGACCAAAGAGCCGTTATCCGCGCAAATTTCCACGATTTCGCCGTCCGTTTCCGCAACGACGTCGTTCATCAGCTTCATCGCCTCGATAATGCACAGCGTGTCCCCTTTTTTGACTTTGCTGCCCACCTTGACGAACGGCTCCGCATCGGGCGAGGGCGCGGCATAAAAGATGCCCACCATCGGCGATTTGATGTCGCGGTATTTGTTGTAATCCTTGATGTCCGCCGCGCCTTCCTCGCCGGAAACCGCCTTTTCTTCGGGTGCGGACTGCACGTATTGCAACGGAGCCGGCATGTACGCGGGCGCCGCGCTTCCGCTCTCCAGCTTCAAAGAAAAATTCTCCTCCGCCGAGTTTTCCGTGATTTCCATCTTCGCAAGCCCGCTCTCCTTGAACAGGTTGATGAGCTCGCGCAATTTTTTCTTATCCATATTTATACACTCCTAACGCCTATAAAAAATGCGTTTATCGCAATTACAATGAAATAAACGCATAATTCAGTGTTCAAATTTTCCGAAAAGCGAGGCAGCCGTTATGCCCGCCGAACCCGAGAGAGGTGGAAAGCGCGAATTTCAGCTCCGCCTTGATTGCCTCGTTCGGGGTGATGTCGAGGTCGCACTCCTCGTCTTTGACGCGGTAATTGATGGTGGGAGGCACGATTCCCTCGTCGAGCGCGAGGATGGAGGCAATCGCCTCGATGCCGCCCGCTGCGCCGAGCATGTGCCCCGTCATCGACTTGGTGGAGGAAACGCGCAGCTCGTACGCGCCCTGCCCGAACGCGCGCTTCAACGCGAGCGTTTCCGTTTTATCGTTGAGCGGCGTGCCCGTGCCGTGCGTATTGACGTACACGTCTCTGCCCGCTGCGATGCCGCCCTCCTTCGCCGCGAGCTCGATTGCCTTTGCGGAAGCAATCGCCTCGGGGTTGGGCGCCGTCATATGATAGGCGTCGTTGGTGCAGCCGTAGCCGACCACTTCGGCGTAAATTTTCGCGCCGCGCGCCTTGGCGTGCTCGTATTCCTCGAGCATGACAACCGCGCCGCCCTCGCCCATGACAAAGCCCGCGCGCTCCTTGTCGAACGGAATGGATGCGCGGTTTTTATCCTCGCTCTGCGAGAGGGCCTGGCAGCTGATGAAGCCCGCGAAGCACAGCGGCGTAATTGCCGCCTCGCTGCCGCCGGCGAGCATGGCGTCCGCATAGCCGTGCTTGATGGCGCGGTACGCCTCGCCGATACTGTTGGTGGAAGTGGCGCAGGCCGTGACGATGGCGACGTTCGGGCCCTGCGCGTTGTATTTGATGGCCACCGTGCCCGAAGCGATGTTGGAAATCATCATCGGGACGAAGAAGGGAGATACCCTGCCGGGGCCCTTTTCGACTAATTTGGAATGTTCGGTAACCAGCGTATGAATGCCGCCGATGCCCGAACCGATATACACGCCGAACCGCTCCGGCTCGACGCTTTCGGCGGTCATGCCGCTGTCCTCATACGCCTGCGTAGCCGCCGCGACGGCGTATTGGCAGTAGAGGTCGGTCTTGCGGACGTCCCCCTTCGGCATATAGAGGGTAGGGTCGAAATCGCGGACTTCGCCCGCGAATTTGCACTTATAGTCTGTGATATCGAACTTGGTGACGATGTCGATGCCGCAGACGCCCTTTTTCATATTTTCCCAGGTCGTTTTTACGTCGTTGCCGAGCGGCGAAACCGCGCCCAACCCTGTTACGACGACTCGTTTTTCCATAAAAAAACCTTCCTTCGCGCAAAATTTCTCAAAAGAGATGAGAGCTTTTGCTTGATTTCAGAGAAAACCCAACATTCGCCGCTTTTCCCGCGGCTCTGTGTTCGGTTTTTTCTCTTTGCGCGCTTTTTCAGGGCTCTCATACCCTTATGCGCGCAAATTCACTTTTTCCGCTTGTGCCTTTCCGCATATTGGGGGCGCTTTTTGAAAAACGTCGTTTTCAAACGCGCAAAATATTATTAAATAATTACTCGCGCAAGCAAAACCACGCTTTTGCGTTAGCGCACCCCTATTTGGCAATCCCTTGCCTTACAGAAAGGGTGAAGTTGCGGCATTCTAATAATATGTGTGCCCTTAAAGATGCCGCAACGAGGGGAAAACCGCTCGGGTTTCCCCTTAAACTCACGGCGTTTCGCAGGCAACAGCTTGCCGAGAAACGCGTGAACTGTTTCACATATCCATTCCCCCGTCAACCCGTAAAACGACGCCCGTGATGTAGCGCGCCGCGTCGGAGACGAGGAATTTGACCGCCTGCGCGATGTCTTCCGTTTCGCCCAACGCCCCGAGGGGAATGAGCTTGTACATCGCTTGCTTCTGCTCCTCGGTGAGAGCGTCGGTCATCGCCGTTTTGATAAAACCGGGCGCGACGGCGTTCGCCGTGATGTTCCGCGAGCCGAGCTCCTTGGCGACCGATTTGGTCAGCCCGACAATGCCCGCCTTGGACGCGGCGTAGTTCGCCTGCCCCGCGTTGCCCATGAGCCCGACGACCGAGCTGATGGAGACGATGCGGCCGTAGCGCTTGCGCATCATGTACGGCGTGACGTGCTTGACCATGTTGAAGCAGCCCTTGAGATTGATGCCGAGCACCCTGTCCCAATCCGCTTCTTCCATGCGCATAATGAGTTTATCCGCCGTGATGCCCGCGTTGTTGACGAGGATATCGATTTTGCCGAAATCCTTGACGATTTGGTCTACGACTGCCTTTGTAGCCGAAAAATCGGATACGTCGCAGCGATAATAGCGCGCGGTGACACCCGCCGCTGCGAGTGCGTCCATCGTTTCCTTGGCGGCGGATTCGTCGCTGTAATCGACGACGGCGATATCTGTATTGTCTTGGGCGAGGGTGAGCGCGATTTTCGCGCCGATTCCCCTGCCCGCGCCCGTGATGAGGGCGACTCTGTTTTCCATAGAAAGAACTCCTTTTCTCACGAAAACCTCGGCGAGCTGTCGCCTGCGGTTTTCCGTGATTTGTGGGCGACACCGCCGTTCCAACGCTTTCGCGTTTTCTGCGGCGTTTTCTCCCTCTTTGCGCTCGTCGCATCAAGGCGACGGACGGCAGGCGGCGCGCTTTTCTTGCCGCCTTACCTTCGTGTGCTTGTTGCTCCTCTTCCCCAAAAATCTCACACCGCTTCGCGCGTTGCGATTTTCGGGGACCCCGTTATTGAGGGCTCTCATACCTTTATGCGCGCAAATTCACTCTTTCCGCGTATGCCTTTCGGCATATTGGGGGCAAAAACGAAAATTGCGATTTCCGTTTTTGCAAGTTATTATTTTAATAATCTATCGCGCAAGCAGAATCACATTTCTGCGCCAGCGCAACTCAATTTGGCAATCCCTTGCCTTACGGAAGGGGTGAAGTTGCGGCATTTTATAATATGTGTGCCCTTAATATGCCGCAACAAGGGGAAAACCGCTCGGGTTTCCCCTCCAATCGCAGTAAATTGTTTCGTCAGCTCGAAACAATTTACGCGAGCAATCTTTCACCCTCTCTGCACCAGCCCCGTGAGCACTTTGCCCGGGCCGACTTCGACGAATTCTTCCACGCCGCGCGCCTTCATGTTCGCGACCGTTTCGGTGAACCGAACGGGCGAGCACATCTGCTTGGCGAGCGTGGCCGCGAAATCCCCCTCGTACGGCTGTGCCGTGAGGTTGGCATATACATCCATGCGCGGCGCGTTCATCGTGAGCGTGCGCAAAAACTTTTCAAACTCCTGCGATTCCGGCTGCAATTCGGGGCAGTGGAACATGCCCGAAACGCGCAGCTTCATCGCGCGGCCGCCCGCTTCCTTGACTTTGGCGGTGAATTCCTCCTCCGCCTCCGCGCGGCATGCGACGACCGTCTGCAAAGCGCCGTTGTAGTTGGCGGGGTGTGTGTTCACGCCGTCGCACAGCGCTTCGACCTTGTCCGCCGTAAGCTTGACGGCGGCAATCATGCAGCCTTTGACACGCTCGGTGTACGCGTCCATCAGCTCCGCGCGCCTGACGATGGCGCGGAACGCGTCCTCTTCGGACAGAACGCCCGCAAAGCAGAGCGCGGGCACTTCGCCCACCGAAAAGCCGCACACGCAGTCGGGCGCGCCCAGTTCCTCCTCTTTCGCATACGCGTACGCGAGATCTGCGAGGAACATGGTCGGCTGGGTGAGGAGCGTTCTGTTCAGCTCCTCCTGCGTGCCGCTGAGCATTTTATCGACGACGCCGGGCTGAATGCTCTCGGCGAGGTCGAAGAGTTTTTTGACTTTCGGGAGGTCTTTTACGTCCCCCGCCATGCCGGGAACCTGCGCTCCCTGCCCGGCGAAAAGGAAAGCTATACGTCCCATTTGACGCCCTCCATCAGCTTTTCCGCCTGCGCCATGATTTCGTCAATCATTTCCTTGGCGGGCTGTTCCTTTTTGACCATGCCCGCAATCTGCCCCGCGAGGAAGCAGCCCTCCTCGGCGTTGCCGTCTTTGGCGGCCTTGCGCAGAGAGCCGACGCCGAACTGTTCGAGCTGTTCGTCGGGGATGTTGGAATCCGCCTCCAGCTTCGCGTAGGCGTTCATGTACGTGTTTTTGATGGCGCGGACGGGGTGCCCCAGCCGCTTGCCCGTGACCATGGTGGAAATATCCTTGGCGGCGAGCACCTTCTTTTTATACTCCGCGCTGACCGTGCATTCGTCGGCGACCAGAAAGCGGGTGCCCATCTGCACGCCGCACGCGCCCAAAGCGAACGCCGCGACCATGCCCCTGCCGTCGCCGATGCCGCCCGCCGCCACGACGGGGATGCTCACCGCGTCGACGACCTGCGGCACGAGCGCCATCGTCGTCAGATCGCCGACGTGGCCGCCGCTCTCGCCGCCCTCGGCGATGACCGCGTCTACGCCCGCGCGCTCGACCATTTTCGCGAGCGCCGTGGATGCCACGACGGGCAGGATCTTGACGCCCGCCTCCTTCCACAGTTTGACGAAGCGGGAAGGGTTGCCCGCGCCCGTGGTGACGACGGGAACCTTTTCCTCGGCGACCATCTGCGCCACTTCCTCGACGTGCGGGCTCATCAGCATGATGTTCACGCCGAAGGGCTTATCCGTCGCCGCGCGGCACTTTCTGATTTCCTCGCGCACCCAATCGGCGTTGGCGTTCATCGCGGAGATGATGCCCAGCCCGCCCGCATTCGAGACCGCGCTCGCCAGCGATGCGTCGGCAATCCACGCCATGCCGCCCTGAATGATGGGGTGGCGGATGCCCAGAAGTTTTGTTAATTTCGTCTGCATCGTATCAAAAATTACTTGTTGGCGACAGCCTCTTCGATTTTCGAAACGAGCTCGCCCACGGTGGAGAGCTGCATGTTGTCGCCCAGAGAAATGTCGAACGCTTCCTCGATTTGCATGACGATGTCGACTTTGTCGAGGGAGTCGAACTCCAATTCGTCAAAGGTGGTTTCGGGGGAGATATTGAGGTCTTCGCCCTTGCACTCGCTCAAGATTTCCTGCAGCTTTTCCAAAATGTTCATGATTTTTTACTCCTTACTCTTTATTCCAATTTATAATGACTGCACCGCTCGTGAGACCGCCGCCGAAGGCGACGAAGAGCAGTTTGTCTCCCTTTTTGAATGTGCCCTTTTTCGCGTACTCGTCCAAAAGAACCATGACGGACGTCGCGCTCATGTTCCCGCATTCGGAGATGTTGAGGAGCACTTTATCTTTGTCAATCTTGTATTTTTTCAGGCTCGCGGTGATGATGCGCACGTTCGCCTGGTGCGGGAGGTACCAATCGATGTCCGCCGGCGAAAGATTCGCGCGGGCGCACACTTCCTCGATGCGGTGCCCCATCGCGTTGACCGCAAACTTGTACACTTCGCCCCCGTCCATATACATGGCGAGCTTTTCCTGCCCGATTTGATTGTACGGGCTGTTCATTCCCTCGATGTTGGGCATGCGGATGGATTTCGTGTCGGGGTCGGACGTCAGAACTCCCGCGAGCCTGCCCTCTCCCCTTTTGACGACCATCGCGCCCGAGCCGTCGCCGAACAGCACGCAGGTGGAGCGGTCTGTCCAGTCGACCAGCTTGCTCATCGCCTCCGCGGAAACGATGAGAACGGTGTTCGCCTTGCCCGTTCCGATGAAGGAATCGGCGATTTCCATGGCGTACAAAACGCCCACGCAGGCGGCGTTCAAATCGAAGGCGGGCGCGTGCGAGCCGATTGCCTCCGCCACGGTGCATGCGAGCGAGGGGGTATATGTATCCCCGCGCATGGTGGCGCACAGAATCAAATCGACGTCCTTGCCCTCCGTATGCGCGTCTTCGAGCGCGCGCTTGGCGGAGAGAATCGCCAAATCGTCCAGCCGCTCGTGCGTGAGCACGTGGCGGCGGTGAATACCCGTGCGCGTGTAAATCCATTCGTCCGACGTATCCAGAAACTGTGCCAAATCGTCGTTGGAAACAACTTTTTCGGGAAGGGCGCTGCCCGTCCCCGCGATATAAAACATACTGCCGTATACCTCAAATCCTTGCCATGCCCGCCGCAAAAAAGCGCGCGCCGGGCGGGGCAGAAAATTCTGCACTCTCCGTCAATTATAGTAAATTTGCGTGCGCCCGTCAAGCATTTCGCCCGCAGGGGGCGAAAATGCGGCTTCCGCACATACCGAAAACGCGCCGCCGAAAGGCGCGGCGGCGTTATCTAACGGTTCTTCGGCACGAGGGCGAAGGAGAACTCGGCGCTGGTGCACAGCTTGCCGTTCGCCTCCAGTTTGCCCTTGGCAAAATAGAAGATTCCCTTGTGCGCGGTGAGCGAGACGGTCATGACCGCCGTGTCGCCGGGCAGGAGCGGGTTTTTGAATTTGACGTTGTTCAGGCCGGTATACATGGGAGTCGCGTCCTTCGCGTCGGAAATGAGCAGCACCGCCGCCTGCGCGATCATCTCGCACTGGATGACGCCGGGCACGATGGGGTTGCCGGGGAAATGCCCCTGCAAAAAGAATTCGTCCCCTTTGACGGTGTATCTGCCGACGGACTCGCCCGCCTCGTTGAGTTCCGCCTCGTCCAACAGGAGCATCGGCTCGCGGTGCGGCAGGATATTTTTAATCTCTTCCCTGTTCATGCGGCCTCCTTACGACACCGTTTTATCCGCCTTTTCCCTGTCCTCGGGGAAGAGGGGGCCGTTCATGACGGGCAGTACGATGGGCGCCGCGAGCGCCGTGGTGGTAAGGTTGGTGATTGCCGCGCGCAGGTACGGGTACAGCAGCGACGTGGCGCGCACGACCGCTTCTTTGCGGGTATCGTCGTCGGCGGCGTCCGTCTCGAAGATGCCCGTCATCGTCACGAGCAAATCGAAGGGCTTGGGCGCCTCGGGCGTGTTTTCGATTTTCACGGTGAGGGACACGAAAAAGAGCTTTTCGTTTTCCGCGGCGTGGCGGACGCGGCGGGAAAAGGTGGGCGCGAGGCTGACCTTGCCGCCGTTTTGCAGGCGCACGCCGTTGAGCTTAAAGCTCATCTCGTCCGCGCGAATCCCTTTGAGAATGAGGTTTACGTTTTCCATATGAATGTACTCCTGCGCCGTATTCCGCGCTGCGCCGCATCCGGCCGCGCGCGGTTGCGCTATATACAATTATACCTTTTTGCGGAAAATTTGTCAATATCCGTTTATAAAAAAGAAAGGAAAAAGAGGGGCGATTTTGTAAAAACGCACCTCTTTCCGAAAAATGTTCTTCAATTGTACGGCGCAGGCAATCATCCCTTTCGCCCGAATATGCCCTGAAACAACCCGACGATCGCGCCGATCGTAACATAGAACCACCCGATCGCGAGGATAACGGGAGACAAAACGATACAGATGACAGTGCCCCAACCGCCTCTGAAAATAGAACTGAAAACCCCTCTGATGCGGCATATCAGAATAAGCATAAAATACAAAATCAGGCACACGACGAGGATCAAGACGATCTCTTCCGCCTGAAGATTCCCGCTCAGGATCGCTTGAACGCTGTATACGAGATAACACGGTACGGCGATGATCCATAAAACAAGTATAATTGCCCCGAAAACCTTTTTCATCTTCTCTCCTCACTCGATTTTCGCGTCCGCTTTGCCGATCACGAATTTGTGTTCGTCATCGTAGCCGCTGTATTTTTTGCGGAACTGTTCGAAGGCTTCTAAAGCGGCGCGCAGCAATTTATTGGCCGCGGACTGCATCAGGCTCTGCGCGTCGTCTTTGACCTCCGACGGGTATTCCGCCGCGGCCTCCTTCCTGCGCAGCACATAACGCATCCTCGCGTTTATGCGCACCGTGTTCGAAAACCCGGAGATTTCCGCACTCGTATAATCGATCCATATTTGGCCGTACATTCCCTCTTGTTTCGGGCCTTGACAGCGATGCAAGGCAGATTCGATGGCGGAACGCAGCTTCCATTCGCTGCCCTTCGGGCGGGTGTCCTGCCCCTCTTCATACTGCGGCGCGGCGGAACTGCGGCTCTCCCGTTCGTCCTCGCCGTCCTGCGCGGGCGCTCCCAAAGGGACATCCGATGCGCGCAGCGAGCCCATAAAGGGCGAACCGTTGCGGATAAAACGCACGATCATAAAGACGGCGCCCGCCAACGCGATGATAAAACCGAACCAACCGGTAAAGAAAGAGCCCGCAGCTTCCCCGATATAACCGAAAACGACGTACAGGATATAGCTCGCGGCGAGGCTGATGACCGGCATGAATGCAAACCAAAAACCTCCCCATCGGTTATCGCAGGCGACATAATACAGGTGAAAAGCGAGCACGCCGCACAAAAACCAGCACCCGCCGAATGCATACCCCAAAGGCGACATGCCTGTGGGGATATCCGCCCCCGCGGTATAAACTGCGGAAGGGATCAGGCCCGCCGTGAGAATGAGCGCACCGCCCGCGAGCAATAAAACGACACGCAGAAAGGCGGCAAACCGATTTTCGCTGTCCGCCAGCATACGGAACGCGGCGTACAGAAGTACCTGCGCCAAAACCGACCAAGATCCCAGCGCCGCCAAGCCGCCGAGATTTCCGTCCTGCGAGTTTACCAACAGCGCCGTAAAAACGACGGCAACGGCAAGCGCAAGCACGAAATTGATCGCAAAGCCAACCCACTTGTTACTCATTTTCCGTTCCTCCTTTTTCCTTGCACGGCCGACAGAAAGCGGCCCGGCCGCCCCCCCGAACGACAAGTTTAGATATTTTATGTCTATAATAAATTATAACAGATATATTCTGTCTATGTCAAATAAAATAGACGGTTTCTATCTATAATTCTAACTATGCTGATATTGTTTTCGGAAAGAGCGAGGCAGCTTCGAAAAGAGGCGGGTCTCTCGCAGACACAGTTGGCGCAAAAATTGGGAATCACGCAGAGGAAACTTTCCTATCTCGAATCGGGGCAGTCGGAGCCGGACATGGAAACACTGTGCCGTATGGCGGATTTTTTTGACGTAACTACGGACTATCTGCTCGGCCGGACGGAATATTGACCAAAAAAACTCCCGCGGTTGCCCGCGGGAGCGTATCCTTTTGCCGCAAAATCAGCGGTACCGATAAAAACATCGAGGAGCGGGGCGCCCCGCTCCTTCTCTATTATTTCCCGCCCCGGCGCTGGCGCAAATACGCCGCGCCGGCGAAACAGGCGGAAAACAGCACCGTGCAGGCGGCGAGCACCGCGGCCATGGCGGGCATACCGATTTCCGCGCCGAAAAAGTCGAACGTGAGCGAGAACTCCGAACGAAGAGACTCCGCGAAGGCGGGCGAAAGGGTATCGGCGATATTATCGAGCGCGCCGCCCATCATAAAATTGCGGAATAAGCCCGCCGTATAGCTGCCGGGGATAAACAGCGTAAAATACTGCACCTCTTTCGGGAAATAGCTGATGGGCATATACGCGCCGATGAGAAAGCCGACGACGGTGCCGAAGATGATGTTCAGCCCCGTAAAGGCTCCCTGCGAGCGGATAAAGCCGACGACGAATACGAGCAGCGCCGACGAGGACAGGACGGAAAGAATCAGCGTGCCGATGCAGCCGAACACGTCTGCAACCGTCAGAAACCACGCCCCCGCCGCGGCGAGCCATAGGAAGCAGACCGCGAGGACGATTGCCCCGATTGCCAGCCCCGCCGCCGCGACCGACAAAAAGTATGCCGCAGGCGGTACCCATCCGGAGAGGGGCGCGATGCGCAGATCGGCAGAGATGCCGCGGGAGCGGTCTGTAACCATGATGCCGCAGGCGCACAGCGGCACGGTGATGCAGGCGCAGGAAACGCTGCCGGCGAGCATCCAGCTGTCGCAGAAGGCGCGCACGGCACTCTCTCCGCCCGAAACGCCCATCTCTTCGAGCGCGGCCAGAAGGCCGTCCGCCTGCACCCGGCCCAAAAACAGCGCATAGAGGGCGAGCACGATGAGCGGAGCCAGAAGGGAAAAGAAGACGTTCGCCTTATCCTTTAAAAATACTTTCAGGTTGCGGCGCGCAAGCGACAGCAGGGCATAGGCGTTCATACAGCTCCCCCTTCGGACAGATTTTTACCCGTTACGGCGAGGAAAACATCGTCCATATCCCCTTTCAAAAACTCAAAATCCGAACAGAGCGCGGGGTGCCTGCAGAGAAACCCGCGCGCCTCTTCCGCGCTTTTCATCGCCAGCCGTGCGCCCGTCGGTTCCCGTTCGTAGGAAACGCCCGCCGCTTCCAATCCCGCGGCCACGTCGCCGTACAGGTACAGATAGCTGCGCGAATAGCGGTTTTTGAGGGAAACGGGCGTGCCCTCGGCCGCGATTTTGCCGCCGTCGAGGATAACCACGCGGTCGGAACCGTTTGCCTCCTCCATATAGTGGGTGGTAAGGAAGACGGTCATGCCCGTTTCGCCGCGCAGGCGCCGCACCGACTCCCACACGGTACGGCGCGTCTGCGGATCCAAGCCGGTGGTCGGCTCGTCGAGAAACAAAAGCCGCGGCTCGTTGACCAGCCCCCGCGCGATATCCGCCCGCCGCCGCTGCCCGCCAGAAAGTTTTCCGAACGGGCGCTCCAAAATATCGTTCAGCTCCAACAGCTCTGTAAGTTCGCCCAGGCGCTTTTTCCACGCGGCGCCCCGCATGCCGCAGCAGGCGGCGCGCACGCCCAGATTCTCGCGCACGGTGAGCAAATCGTCGAGCACGCTGTGCTGAAACACGACGCCGATGAGCGGCCGGATTTTTTCCGGCGCGGCGTCCAAATCGAAGCCGCCGATGCGCACTCTGCCGGCATCCTTTTTCAAGAGGGTGCAGAGAATGTTGATTGCGGTGCTTTTGCCCGCGCCGTTCACTCCCAAAAATGAAAACAGGCTGCCCCGTTCGACCGTGAAACTTATCCCCTGTACCGCGCGGATTTGCCCGTACGATTTTTCGAGGTTTTCCACCTCAACGATGTTTTCCGGCATAGTCGCCCTCCGTCCGTTTATACGATTATTTTAACATACTTTTTCCGTCGATACAAGCGCAAACTGCGTCCAACGCGGCAAAATCGGTAAAATCGACCGCCTTGCCGTACGTTTCGACGATTGCCTGCGCCTCGGCGCCGCGCCGTTCGGGCGGAGTTCGCTTTTCAAACGAATACATCAATTTCATCAAAAGGCGGTGCGGGGCGGAAAGTTTTGCGTAATCAATGCCGCCCCGCAGATGAAATATCTGCAATTTTCCGCGCAGCGGTTCGGGCACCGCCGCAAGGACGGCCCTGCGCAGATTCTGCGCGTTTTTTGCGTCGTCGGGATCGGAAAGTCCCACCGTCGCGACGAGAAACCGTGAAATGTTTTTTGCGATGAAATGTTTCGCGGTGCGCGCCAGCCCCCTGACGCCGCCCGCGTACACCCCGCCGAAATAGACGACCGTGTCTTCGCCCGCGTGGCGCGCCTCTTTATATGGAATCGCTTTATCGCCCGTTCGGCGGGCGAATTCCTCCGCGTAGCGCTTTGCCGCGCCGTACTTACTGCCGTAGATGATGAGCATTGCATTTCCCCTTCCGCCGCCCTGCGGCTTTTTTTATGATTATAGCACAGAGTTGTATAAAAAATGTCTTAACGGCGGTATTATTTTGGCGCGGTTCTAAATAAGTATACCCCCCCCCCTCGGCAGATTTGTCAAGCGATGGAGAGGCTTTTCCGCCGCCTTGTTCACGAAAATCTTACTGCGCTGCGATTTTCCGTGAGTCTGCGGTTTTATATTTTTAATAATCGGATGCGCGTTTGAGAACCGCGCTTCTCAAAAAGCGCACTCAATTTGCCGCATACTTGCGGCTTTCGGGAAGAGGGTGAATTTTTTGCCTTAAATAAACATCTGCAAAAGCAAAAACCACGCTTTTTGCTTTTGCACTCAATTTGCCGAAGGGCTTTTGCAGGAAAGGTGAAGCCGCGCGATTTTGTAATATGCGTGCCCCTAATTCATCGCGCGGCGAGGAAAACTCCGAACGCCAAAAGCGCACCCGCTTGGGTGCGCTTTTCGTTGGGGTTTTCCTCAAGCTCTCGACAATTTGTTTTGTCTGCTCAAAACAAATTGTGAGAACCTCTACATAATCGCCTTCCCTCTGTCCGTCCCTGTTACGACGAAAATTTCCGCGGTGTCGCCCGTCTTTGCGTCGATATACGCGTAGTACGTTCTTCCGCCGAACTCGCCCGCAATTTCATAGGTGAGAATCTCATTCCCGTCCACCTCGATGAGCGCCTTGCGCACGCCCTGCACCTCGTCCATGCGGGCCTCGGCGTTCGCCTTGACGCGGCTCGCAGACACGGTTGCCGAGCCGATATTCCGCTCGGTGTGGTTGGCGAGGTACGAATGTGCCTCCAACCCCGTGACGGCGCCCTTTTCCTCGCAGACCTTGACTTTGATCATGTCCGGATAGACGATTGTGCCGCTCTGCTCGTAGGCGAAGTTGATGGTGCACTCGGTGCCCGCCTCGCTCGACCAGACGGGTTTCAACCCATCGTAGCCGCACTTTTTGAGGAACTTTTCGGCGATGCGGATGCAGGCGTCTGCGTCGTAGTTATGGTTTCTGCACGCCTCGAAGCTGTCGAGCAGGGCGAGATGCCCGCCGCGCTCGGTGATTTGCGCGAAGTAATTTTTTCCCTTCCCGTCCTCGAACTCGAAGTTGTACATCGCAAAGCTCTTGCTCTCCGTTTTGCCGGCAAGGCGCATATTCGCGGGCTTATACCCCTCGAACAGCTCCTTGGCGCGCTCGGTGGCCTGCGCCTCGCTCAGCGCCTTTTCGGAAGCGAGCATCTTGCTCTCGCGCTTTTTCGCGCCCTGCGAGAAGGGGCCGTCCTCGATGCTCTTGGGCACTTCGACCGTCGGCTCGCGCAGCGTGCCGAAGTTTTTAAGGAAGTCGCCCTCCTCGGAGAACAGCTCTTCGATGCTGCCCAGCCGCGCGCTCTCGATGAGCTCGGGCATCGCCGCGCGGATTTTTTCCGTCGTCGAATACATATACTCGATGACTTCCTTTTCCTCCGCGGTCAGGCTGCCGCCGTGCGCCAACTTGTGCAAAAGAGACTTGGAATAATCGCCCGTGCGGTTGAAAAAGGCGGTGAGGTTCTCCGTTTCCTGCCCCTCGACGGGGAAAGCCTCGATGCACTTTTCCGCCAGCTCGCTCTGCACGAGCACGTCCGTCAGAAGTTTCTGCATCTCGTAATTGCCGTCGGCGATGCGCGCCTTGGCGAGGTTCGCGTCCAGATTTTCGACGAGTTCCGAAAACTCGTACACGGAGCTCTGGTACCCGCCCGAAAGCTCGGTTCGGGTGTTCATGAGGTCGAAATACCCGACGGTGACGACGGCGCCGAGCGCCAGCACTGCGACGGACAGGGATACGACCGCCGCCAGCCAGCCGCCGAACCCGGGGGCGCGCTTATCGCCGCGCTGTTCCCGCTTTTCCGCCTTGCGCTCGGCGCGGGCGGCGCGGCGGTGCAGCCGCTCCTCTTCCTCCGCCGCTTCACGCGCGGCGCGCTCGCTCTTTTTTTCCAATTTCGCCTCGGCGCGCGCCTCCTTTTTGGCGCGCTTCATCTCCGCGGCAGCGATGCGCTTTTCGGCGCGGGCCTCTTCGCGCGCGGCCTCCGCCGCCTGCTCCGCCTCCCGTATGCGCTCTTCGGAGACGAACGTTCCGCCGCCCGCGGCGTCCGCCTGCGATTCTCTACCCGATTTGCGGCGGGCAATCTCTTCTACCTTTTCCGCGCCGCTCGATAAATGTTTGTCTTTCATGCCTTTCCCTCCTTATATCGCGAACACATGCTTGCCGATGGTGACGACCGTCTCCCGCGAGAAAATCCACGAACTCGTCGCCTTGGCGGGGTTGTAGTAGTACAGGCAGCCGTTCGTCGGATCCCAGCCGTTCATCGCGTCCTTGGCGGCGTTGAGCGCCGTCTCGTCGGGCGTGAGATTGATTTGCCCGTCGCTGACCGCCGTGAAGGCGTTCTTCTGATAGATGACGCCCGCGATGGTGTTGGGGAACTGCGCACTCTCTACGCGGTTTAAAACGACCGCCCCGACGGCGACCTGCCCCGTATAGCTTTCGCCGCGCGCCTCCGCATAGATGCACCGCGCGAGCAGGTAGGTATCCGAATTGGTGTACCCGCTCGAACCGCCGCTGTTCTGGCCGCCCGACTGGCCCGCCTGCTCCATCATGCCGAGAGCCGCATACGTCTTCTTTCCGACGATGCCGTCGGCCGTAAGCCCGTTTTTGCGCTGGAAATATTCGACCGCTTTTTTGGTGGCGGGGCCGTAAATTCCGTCTACGCTGCCCGAATAATAGCCCCAGCGCTTGAGCTTCTGCTGTACCGTTCTGACGTCTTCGCCGCGGCTGCCCTGCCGGAGTGCCGCCGCCTCGACGTCCTGCCCGTAGGCGATTTCCGTCTGCGGGCGCGCCGCCTGTGCGGCAAAGAACACCGCCGCCGCCAAAACCGCCATCAATGCGAGCGTCAACGCGCTCACACGCAAAATTTTGTTCATTTTTCCTCCTCACTTTAAAAACAATTTGTTTTCCGCGCCGAGGGAGGAAAAAACTCCGCCCTTTCAATCCGCGAAAAAGCTGCGAATGATTTCGGCGATGCGGGAACGGAACACGATATTTTCGCCCGTCGCCTCGCCCGAAAAACACATGGGCGGGTACAGCACGCACCACCAGTTTGCGCCTTCCCCCGTGCCCAGCTCGACGATGAGCGCGTCGTACATGCCCGCTTCGAGCGTGACGTCTTCATAGACGCGGGTGGGGAACTCCTCCCGCCGCACCTCGGCGCGCGCCGTGTACGAAAAGCCGTTTTCCGCCAACACTTTGTCCGCCACTTCCTCGATTTGGGGGATGGCTTTCTCCAAAGCCGCCATCGCCTCCTCCTTGCTCTCGCAGGAAGCCGCGACGGGCATGAGATAGTCGACAATGGCGTCCTTGACCTCGTACTTGACCGCCTGGTCTGCCTGCGAATCGGAGTTGGCGCGGACGTGCATGCGCAGGTATTCCGTTTCTGCGGCGCCGCCCGCCGTCACCGCTGCCGTCACGATTATTATGATTAGTAAACCGAAAACTATGCAAAATTTTTTCATTCCGATTGACCGCCTTTTTTGTTTTGCCCTCTATTTATTGACCGCATTGAAAAAATTTATACACTAACCGTCTCCGCCGCCTTTGTTCACGAAAATCTCGCGCCGCGCCTTAATTCACGAAAACCTCGACGAGCAGTCGCCTGCGGTTTTTTGTGAGAATTTGGATTTATATTATTATAAATATTTGCGCGTTTGAGAACCGCGTTTCTCAAAAAGCGCACTCAATTTGCCGCATACATACGGCTTTTGCAGGAAAAGTGAAGCCGCGGCACTTAAAACAATTACTCGCGCAAGCAAAACCGCGCTTTTGCGCTGCGCAACCCTGTTTGCAAACACCTTTGCTTTTGGGAAGAGGGTGAATTTTTTGCCATTTATAATATGTGTGCCCTTAAAAGGGCAAAAAAGAGGGAGAAACCGCCGCCTTGTCGACAGGTTTCTCCCTTTCCTCACGGAAAAAAGTTTTATCAGCTTAAAACTTTTTTCGTGAACTTATTTCACATCGCCGCCGTCTTATAAAAATAAAAGTACGTTTCGTCCTCGCCGCAGGGGCGCATGCCCGCCGATTTGAGCGTATAGGAACTGGCGGTATTCTCTTTATAGCACTTCGCCTCGATGCGCTCCAGCCCCAGCTTGCAGAAACCGTATTCCATCAGCCCGAGCAGCGACTCGCGCGCGAATCCCCTGCCCTGCCGCTCGGGCAGGATGCGCATGCCGATTTCCGCCTCCGCCGCGTAGCCGAAGTGATACAGCACCACCTCGCCCACGAGCGCGCCCTCGAAGTATACGCCGAGCGGAAGCTCGTTCTTCTTTTTGAAATCGTTGCGGATATCCTCCAAAAACCACGAGTCGGGCGCGGTATCGGGCGCGTCGTCGTGCCAGTTATACCCCCAATAGCGGTTGAGCTGGTCGTCGCGCGCGAGGCGGGCAAACTCGTGCACGTCCTCGCCCGCGACCTCCTTCAACACGAGCCGCTCCGTTTCCAATTCGGGCAGCTTGGAGAGGGAATCGATGGGGCGCTTGACGGCTAAATTGTACTTATCGACCAGCCGCAAAGGCAGATATTGCAGCTTGGATTTGCGCAGGCCGAAATCGCCCGAATCGTCCTCGCGGTTGATGTATTGGATTCCGTTTCCGCAAAAGGTCTGCGCGAACAGCTGCGCGATGGTCGGGTACGCGCCCTGCACGCCGCGCAGCGCCTTTTCGATGTGCACGACCATCATGTCGCCGCAGCGCTCGCCCACGGAAAATGCGACGATTTTGCCGCCCGCGCGCAGAAACCCCGCATACATGCCGAGCTCGCCGATGTGCGGCAGAATTTCGAACACGCCCTTCATTTCCTCGTCGGCATAGGTATCCTCCTTGGCGTACTGCGACGCGGAATATTCCTGCAAAAACGCCTCTACCGCGGGCATATCCTGCGAATCGTAGGTGCAGAACTCAAAATCTGGATACGTCTTCTTAAATTTGTTGACATGGTTGCGCTGTCCGCTGTACCGGCCGCCCGCATACGTCTTAAAATCTTCCGCGTTGTACAGGTAATCGCGCCAGCGGCGGATGTTGGAGACGTGCACCTCCGCGCCGTAGCGCAGGACAAGCGAAGGCAGCTTTTCGCGCGGGACGTTTGTGAAGTGCAGGCGCACGTCGTTTTCGCGGCAGTACGCCTCGAGCTTTTCCACGCCGCGCTCCTCGGCGGCCTCGTCTCCGTCCTTAGAAAGCGGATAGTAAAAATAGCTGTTCCCGAAATAATGGTCGACGAGGAACAGGCACCCCTCCTCCTCGCAGTACTGCGTAGAGAGATATCTGCCCCACATGAACAAAAGCCCCGCCGAATAGTTGCCGATTTGCCCCTGCTGCGCCTGAAAATAGGGCAGCAACCGGGGCAGGTTTTTCCGCTCTAACTTACGAAATTGCATAAATAATAAAAACTCTCTCCTTTTTCGCGGGAGATTATACCATAAACGGAAATATTTTACAAGAAAAAACGCGCGCACGGCGGCAAAAAAGCGCATGAGCCGCAGACGGCTCGGTTTCGCCTCACCGCAATTCGCTGTCCCGGCATAGTATTTGGCTTTTTCCCCGCCTATACGATTGCGCGCTGATTTGCACAAGGGAAAGCCGCGGCAGGGATACCCCTGCCGCGGCCTCGTTTTGCCTTTTACGGTTATTTGCGCATTATTTTCCGATTACCGAGAAACGCTTTTGGATGTTGTTCGCATTCTCGATTTCGTCGACCATGGCGATGGCGTAGTCGGCATAGCTGATGCGGCTTTCGCCCTTATCGTTGACGAAGTATTCCTCGCCGCCCAAGAGGTATTCGCCCGTTCTTTCGCCGTCTGCAACAAAGTCGCCAGCGGGGGAAAGATACGTCCACTGCACGTCGGAGCGTTTGCGAAGCTCGCTGAGCGCCTCGCCCATGTTCGTTGCCAGCGGCCTGAACATGTCGGGGAAGCTCTCCAAGTCCTTGACTTGTACTGTGTGTTCAGAGTTTACATACAAACTGCCCGCCCCGCCCACGACGAGCAGGCGCACCTGCGTGCCGCTTAGAATGTCGCACAGGTGCTTGAGGGAAGTCTTATGCAGGGGAAGCGTTTCGGGCGTCCACGCGCCGAACGCGTCGATGACGGCGTCGAACCCCGCCAAGTCCTCGCGTGTCAAATCAAACAAATCCTTGACGATTGTCTTTGCCTTGGGGTTTGCGACTTTATCATTGCCGCGCACGAAGCCCGTAACGTCGTACCCGCGCGAAACCGCCTCGTCCACCAACAGCCTGCCCTGCTTGCCTGCCGCACAGACAATAGCTAACTTTTTCATAAACCATTTACCTCCAAATGCTTTCGATTTTTTGTTGTAATCTTTTTGATTACGGCGATAGTATAACACCCTCTTGTTGTAATGTCAAGCATTACAACTAAATTTTTTTAAGTTTTTTCCGGAAATTTTTTCGGACTGTTTTTCCCGCCGTGCGCAAAAAAAGGCCGGCCCTCCCCCGCGCTGAGGGAAGGGCCGGCCTTGTACGGTTCAGTTTTCTTTTTTGCTGAATTCTGTGATGGGATATGCTCTGCCGAATTGGCTCGGCGTCCATTTTTTGACGAACCCGTCGTCGTCCACGGAAAAGACATACAGGTTTAAAATCTGCGCGGCGGCCTTCGGAATACGGCGCAGCGCAATGGCGGCCATATCCTTGTGCAGGCCGAGGCCGTATTTATAGGAGGAGGGCGTAACAAACTCGTTGTTTCCCCTCGCGCCGGAAACACTCATCCGCGTTACCAGCTGCCCGAGCGCGTGCAGCCACGTCTCTCTGGCCGGACTTTTGTACTGCTTTTTACATTCCACCAAAAATCTTTCGCCGTTGCGCTTGCCGCCCACAAAATACAAATCGACGCCCTTTTGGTGCAAATCGGCCTGCCGCGTTTTATCGTCGTGCCAATTTCCGCCGTTGCTCTTGTCCGTCAAAAACGCCCTGACACGGCTCACTATGTATTTTTCGCTCAAAGTCTGCCCGTTGTTTTCCATAAATGCCCCCGCTTAAAAATTTTCGTCTTTTCATTCGCCTCTGCCCGCTCAAAAGAGGGACAGCTGTTGGTACAGCGGCTTTTGCACCGCCCTTTCGCGCCGGATTTCCCCTTCGATTTCGGAGAGGAAGGGAGACTCGTCGCCGCTCGCCGTGAGAATCAACTCCTCCTGCGCGCGCGTGATGCCCACATAAAAGAGCCTCCGCTCCTCCTGCTCGTCCGTTTCCGCAGACGAGAGGGGCAGCAGCTTGTCGTTGACGCCGCAGAGGAAGACGACGGGGAACTCCAGCCCCTTTGCGCCGTGCAGGGTGGCCAGGCGCACCGCCCCGTCCGCGGCGCTGCCGTCGGGGAGAAGAACGTCGCCCTCGCCGCCCATGCGCATCGCCTCCAAAAACGCGGGCATATCGGCGTACCGCGCCGCGTCGAGCAGCGCCCGGAATGCCGCCGTATCGATGTGCAAGTAGGTCTGCCATTCGGAAAGAATTTTGCGCGGGCGTGCGCGCAGCATCGGGCGGAACTTTTCTTCCGCCTGCGCAAAGGCGGCGCCGCCCAAAAATTCCTCCGCCTGCGCGCGTTCCGCCCCGCCGCACAGCGCGGAGAAAAAGGCGAGCGTGCCGCTCACTTCCGGCGCCTCCAAGAACGCGCCGTCGCTCGCGGACAGGCAGGGTATGCCCTCCTTGCGCAGGCACTGCTCCACCGTGCGGAGCGCCCTGTGCGTGCGCGCGAGAACGGCGATTTCGCCGAAGGTGCGCACCTTTTCTTCGCGCCCCTTGCCGAGCATATCCAGCCCGCCGACCATGCGCGCGATTTCTTTGGCGACGAATATCCCCTCCGACAGCGCGGAGGCGCACTCGACGAGCCGCACCGGCGCGCCGCCTCCCTTAACGGGCGCCAGCGCGCGCGTCCCTCCGTTCGGCGCAATCGCCCGCAGGGCGCAGCTCAAAATCTGCGGCGTGGAGCGATAGCTCTCCGTCAGCCGCACGATTTGCGCGCCGGGATAGTCCTCCTGCAACTTTGCAAAGCAGTCCGCCGCGGCGCCGCGGAAGGAATAAATCGACTGGTCGGCATCGCCGATGACGAACAGGTTTCCGTTTTCGCCCGTCCACTGCCGGATAAGTTCGTACTGCGTTTTATTGACGTCCTGAAATTCGTCCACGTGCAGCCAGCCGAACGTCCTGCCGCCGCGCTCGAGCGCCATCGCGAGCAAATCGTCGTAATCGGCCGCGCCCGCCCCGCGCAGGCGGCGGCAGTAGGCGCCGATGCTCTCGGTACATTCCCCCTTGCCGTTCTTATACGCGGACACGTCGCTCAAAAAGCGGCGCGGGGAACAGCGCAGGCCGTATTCCGATACTGTCTGCGCCGCAAGTTTTAACTGCAGCGAGCGCTCCGCGAGCGCAACCCCGCCCAGGAGGGAGTAACAGATGGAATGAAAGGTGCCGATTGTTATTTTGTCCGCGCGCTTTACGCGCGCACGCAGCCGCGCGCGCATCTCCTCGGCGGCGCGGACGGTAAACGTGACCGCGCAGATATCCTCGCACCGCACGCCCCCTTCCGCGAGCCGCGCGATGCGCTCGGTGAGCGTAAACGTCTTGCCCGTGCCCGGCCCCGCGATAACCGCCGTCACGCGGGCGCGGCTGTTGGCGGCGGCCTCCTGCGCGGCGTTGACGCCCCTCGCGGGCGCACATGCCTCCGCCGCGGATTCCGCCTGTTCCGCCGCGGGCGGAGCTGTTTGGGCGGGCGCGCTGACGGCGATTTCATCCAAAAAGGAGAGCTGACCGCTCGGGTGTTTCAGTTCGTCGGGCGTGAACAGCGCGAGTTTGCCGTATTCCCCGTCGAACCCCGCGGCTTTGATTACCTGCCCCGCACGCAGGCGGCGAACTCCCTCGGCGAGCCTGCCGCCGCCCGCCAGCTTTACGTCGCTGAGCGGCGCTTCGCGCAAAATATACGCTTCCGTCCCCAATTTCCGGAGCAAATCGATGTACGCCTGCTCTGCCCGGCCGCCCGACGCGGAAATGCCCAGCGACGCCGCAATCACTTCCGGCAGGGGCATGAGATGCTCGAACGGTTTCGCGTTTTCGGGCACGTAGCTCTCGGGGCGCGCGGCGAGCTGCTCCAGGCGGTGCAGGACGCCTATGGTGATTTTTTTCCCGCAGACGGGGCAGCGGCCGCCGTACTGCTCCGTCTGCCGCGGGGTGAGGCAGAGATGGCAGTTGCGGTGCCCGTCCAGATGGTATTTCCCCTCCTCTGGATAAAACTCCAGCGTGCCCGCAAAGCCCTGCCCCGTTTCCAGCGCGCGCTTCAGCGCGGGATAGGACAGCGGCGCGTCGATGAGGTTGCTCTCCCTGCCGAGCTTGGCGGGCGAGTGCGCGTCGGAATTGGACACCATCGTATACCCGTCGAGCATGGGCACGCGGCGGTTCATCAAAGGGTCGGAGGACAGCCCCGTCTCCAGGGCGCGAATGTGCGGGGAAAGGTCGCCGAAACACTCTTCCAGCGATTCAAAGCCCGAAAACGCGCCGAACAGGGAGAAGTGGGGCGTCCAGATATGCGCGGGAATAAACACCGCGTCGGGGCAGACGTCGAGGGTTATCGCCAGCAGATCCTTGGAGGAAAGCCCCAAAATCGGCCGCCCGTCCGAGCGGATATTTCCAATCGTTTCCAGCTTGAACGACAGCCGCTCGGCGGCGTCGAGCGAGGGGAGCAGAATTACGTTGTGCACCTTGCGGACTTTGCCGTCCTGCTTGTAGATGCAGCTGATTTCTCCCGAAACGACAAAGCGCGGCGATACCGGAAATTCGCATACGTCGCGCAGGCGAGCCTCCTCTTTAATGCGGTACATCCCCTCTTCGGCCGGCTCGAGCGCCGCCGACAGCTCCTCCCGCCACGCGGGGTGCGTGAAGTCGCCCGTGCCGACCAGCGAAATGCCCTTGCGCCTCGCCCACAAATCGAGGTTCGGGATGTCCGCGTTCCGCCCCGTCGCCCTCGAGTATTTGGAATGAATATGTAAATCGGCTAAATACATGCCTCCATTATACCGCCGGACGGGCGTTTTGTAAATAAAAATTGCAAAATTCGCCAATTCTCCCCGCAAAGCCCGCAAAAGCAAAAGCCCGCCCTCCGGCGGAGGGCGGGCGCGCGCAAGGCGTTTGCAGTTTTATCCGATTTTTGCGTCGAGCTGCTTCGTCAGGTCGGCGAGGGTGACTTTTTTCAGCTCGTTTTCCATCGCCGCCTGCGCGTCGGCGAGGTGCGAATCGAGCACGCCGTGAATGTTGCGCCCCACCGGACATTCGGGGTTCGGGTTCTCGTGGAAATGGAATAAATCCCCTTCCACGCTGTCCACCGCGCGATACACATCGTATAAAGTGATATCCTTTAAATCCTTGATGATGCTCGCACCGCCGCTGCCCGCCTTGACCTCGACCATGCCCGCCGCCTTTAAGCTCAACAGCGTGCGGCGGATTACGACGGGATTGACGCGCACGCTCGATGCGATGAATTCCGACGTAACTTTGTTTTTATCCCCGAAAAAACAGATGGTCAAGAGGGTATGCACCGCGACCGTGAAGCGGGAGGTGATTTTCATGATTTTTCGTCCTTTTGCAATATTCTATACCGTATTATAGCGCATTATTATTGTAATGTCAATAATTACAACAACTGAAATTGTTTTTTGCGCAGGCAGTTTTGCCGAATGGGTTTACATTTGCCGCGCGGCAGAGTATAATAGAGGCACGGCAATGAAGGCGCGGCGGTACGGCGCGCCGGCGAAAAAGGAGAGGCTTATGCGCATTTCCGGACTGCAAAAGACGACGCTGCTCGATTTCCCCGGGCGGGTGGCGTGCACGATTTTTTTAAACGGGTGCAATTTCCGCTGCCCGTTCTGCCAAAATTCGGAAATTTTGGACGGGCGCGGCGGCGAGGATATCTCCGAGGAGGAGCTGCTTGCCTTTCTGCGCAGGCGCAGGGGCATTTTAGACGGCGTTTGCGTTTCGGGCGGGGAACCGCTCGTGCACGCGGAAACGCTCGACTTGCTCAGTAAAATCAAGGCGCTCGGCTGCGACGTAAAGCTGGACACGAACGGCGCATTCCCCGAGCGGCTGAAGGAGGCCGCCCATGCGGGGCTCGTCGATTTTGTGGCGATGGACATCAAAAATTCGCCCAAAAACTACGCGAAAACGGCGGGGGTTGCCGTCGATATGGCGAAAATCGAGGAGAGCGCGAAATTTTTGATGGAGAGCGGCATCGAGTACGAATTCCGCACGACGGTCGTCAAAGAACTGCACGCGGCGGAGGATTTTATCCGCATCGGGCAGTGGCTGCGCGGGGCGAAGCGGTACTTTTTGCAGGCCTTCCGCGACGGCGATACGGTATTGAAAAGCGGGCTTACCCCCTGCACGGACGCGGAGATGCAGACGTTTAAGCAACTGTTGAAGCCGTACATCCCGAACGTTTTAATCCGCGGAGAGGAGTGAGCCCCGCCTTTATCCGTTTCACCTCGGTTTTAGGGCTGAATAAGTGGCGCGACTGTTCCGCCTTGTTTTACCCACGCCGACTGCGCGACGGTTTAAATGCTGAATATGGGGCTATCGCCCCATACCCCTCGAAGCCGACAGAACGATAAATAAAAACCAACCAACAACGGCTTTCACTTTTAATCATTTACTCGCGCAAGCAAAACGATACTTTTAATCATCAACTGCGCGTCCGAAAACCATGCTTTTCGGAAAGCGCACTCCATTTGCCGTATGCTTACGGTTTTTTGGAAAGAGTGAATTTGCGGCATTTTATAATATGCGTGCCCGTAAAAATGCCGCAAAGAGAGAAAATCCCGCCGTTCGGCTTGCGCCGACGGCGGGTTGTCTTTTTATTCGCAGAAAATCGCAGGCGTCAGCTCGCCGAGATTTTCGCGAGCCTTTTTACTCATAATCGACAACATTTACCCACTTTTCGAGGAACGCCTGCTCCTCGGGTACGGCCTTCGTGGTCTGGCTGGCGGCGACGATGGGCAGAGCCTTCTGCACCAACTGCTTGGCGATGCCCGTCTTTTCGCAGAACAGCTTTAAGTACTTTTCGGCGAGTTCGTCCTTCTTTTCCAGCTTGAACAGGAGGTAGGTACGCGCGGCGTCGCAACGGGCGTTGCCCTGCGTGGCGTGCGCCCAGTCGATGATGAATTTGCGCCCGTCCGGCCCGACGATGATGTTGCCGGGGTTGAAATCGCCGTGGCAGAGCTTATCGTGTTCGGGCAGGGAATCGAGCAGGATGTGCAAATCGTAGCGCGTCGTTTTATCGAACTTGGTCGCGGAGATTTTGCGGTGCATCTTGTCCTTGAGCTTGGTCAAAAGCGGCACCTTCTGCGCGAGCACTTCCACCTGCAAATCGACAAATTCATTGAGGTATTGCTCTTCGTTGCCGGGGTTCTCGTCCATGAGCTGCTGGAGCGTTTTTCCCTCCACGTAGTCGAGAATGATTGCCCATTCGCCGTTGACCTTGGTGACCTCGTGCACGGCGGGCACGTTGAGGGAAGTGCCCTCCTCCACGCGCGCCGTGTTGAGCGCCTCGTTTAAAACGTCCGACTTCGGATAGTTGTTTTTGAACAGCTTGACGAGCGTTTTTCCCTCGCGGTAGATAATTTTTTTATCCGTCTGCTGAATGATTTCCGCCATGATTTTTCTCCCTCCTTATTTACCGTAATAGCATTTGAGATACATATCTTTGATTTCGGAAATGAGCGGGTAGCGGGGGTTCGCGCCCGTGCACTGGTCGTCGAACGCCTGTTCGCTCATCTCGTCGAGGCGGGCGAGGAAGTTCTGCTCGTCTACGCCGTAATCTTTAATCGTCTTTTTGATGCCGACGCGCTCTTTCAGCTCCTCAATCGCCTTGATGAGGTTTTTGACCTTTGCGTCGTCGTCCTTGCCGCTAAGGCCGAGGAACTCGGCAATCTCCGCGTAGCGGCGCTTGGTGTGCGGGTAGGCATACTGCGGGAAGGTGCCCATCTTGGTGGGGACTTCGGCGCTGTTGAAGCGGATTACTTCGTTAATCATCAACGCGTTCGCCACGCCGTGCGGCAGGTGATGGAACGCGCCCAGCTTGTGCGCCATCGAATGGCACACGCCGAGGAATGCGTTCGCGAACGCAATGCCCGCCATCGTGGAGGCGTCTGCCATCTTTTCGCGGGCGACGGGGTCGTTCGCGCCGTTCTCATACGCGCGGGGGAGATATTCGAAGATGGTTTTGAGTGCGACGAGCGCCTGGCCGTCGGTGTACGGCGTCGCCATGACAGACGCGTACGCCTCGAGCGCATGCGTCAGCGCGTCGATACCGGAAGCGGAGGTGAGCCCCTTGGGCATGTTCATCATGAAGTCCGCGTCGATGATCGCCATCTTCGGGAGCAGTTCGTAGTCTGCCAGAGGATACTTGATGCCCGTCGTTTCGTCGGTGATGACGGCGAACGGCGTAACCTCGGAGCCGGTACCCGCGGAGGTCGGAACGGCGATAAAGTACGCCTTTTCGCCCATCTTCGGGAATGTGTACACCCTCTTGCGGATATCCATGAAGCGCATCGCCATATCCATGAAATCCACTTCGGGATGTTCGTACAGCACCCACATGATTTTGCCGGCGTCCATCGCGGAGCCGCCGCCGAGCGCGATAATCACGTCCGGCTGGAACTCGGTCATCAGCTTCGCGCCCTCCTTCGCGCAGGCGAGGTTGGGGTCGGGAGCGACGTCGTAGAAGCAGGTGTAGCGGATGCCCATCTCGTCCAATTTATCGGTGATGGGTTTGATATAGTTGTTCTCGTACAGGAATTTATCGGTGACGATGAACGCCTTTTTCTTGCCCATGACGTTTTTGAGCTCGTCGAGCGCGACGGGCAGGCAGCCCTTCTTGTGGTATACTTTTTCAGGAAGTCTGAGCCAAAGCATATTTTCTCTCCTCTCCGCTAAGGTTTTGATGTTCAGAAGGTGTTTTACGCCGACGTTTTCCGAAACCGAGTTGCCGCCCCACGAGCCGCAGCCGAGGGTGAGCGAAGGGGTGATTTTGAAGTTGTAGATGTCGCCGATGGCGCCCTGCGAGGAGGGCATATTGATAATCATGCGGCAGGTCTTCATCGCCTCCTGCCACTTGGCAATCTTATCCTTGCCGGCGATGGGGTTGATGTGCAGGGAAGCGGTGTGGCCGTAGCCGCCGTCCGCAATCAGGCGCTCCGCCTTGGCGACCGCGTTGTCGAAGTCCTTCGCGCGGTACAATGCGAGCACGGGCGAGAGCTTTTCGTGCGCGAACGCCTCTTCCAAATCGACGCTCTCCACCTCGCCGATGAGAATTTTCGCCGTGTCGGGCACGGTGAAGCCGCAGATTTCGGCGATTTTCGGCGCGCGCTGGCCGACAATCTTCGCATTCAGCGCGCCGTTGATAATCATGGTGCCGCGGACTTTATCCTTCTCCTCGTCGTTGAGGATGTAGCAGCCGCGCTTGACGAACTCCGCCTTGACCGCATCGTACACCGCGTCCTCCGCGATGACCGACTGCTCGGACGCGCAGATGAGGCCGTTATCGAAAGTTTTGGAGTGAATGATGGAGTTGACGGCGACGGTGATATCCGCCGTTTCGTCGATGATGGCGGGGGTGTTGCCCGCGCCGACGCCGAGCGCCGGCTTGCCCGAGCTGTACGCGCTGCGCACCATGCCGGGGCCGCCCGTGGCGAGGATGATGTCCGCCGTCTTCATGAGCGTGTTCGTCATTTCGAGGGAGGGAACGTCAATCCAGCCGATGATGCCCTCGGGCGCGCCCGCCTTGACGGCCGCTTCCAGAACGACTTTCGCCGCGGCGATGGTGCAGCCCTTGGCGCGGGGGTGGGGCGAAATAATGATACCGTTGCGCGTTTTCAGGCAGATGAGCGTCTTAAAGATTGCCGTCGAAGTCGGGTTGGTCGTCGGGATAACGGCCGCAACGACGCCGATGGGCTCGGCAATCTTCTTTACGCCGTACGCCGTATCCTCTTCGATTACGCCGACCGTCCGCGTGTTTTTGTAGGTGTTGTAGATATACTCGGCGGCATAGTGGTTTTTGATAACTTTATCCTCCACGATGCCCATGCCCGTCTCCGCAACCGCCATTTTGGCGAGGGGGATACGCTGGTTGTTCGCCGCGAGAGCCGCTGCCGCAAAAATCTTGTCCACCTGCTCCTGCGAATAGGTTGCAAAGATTTCCTGTGCCTTTTTGACCTGTTCAATCTTCTGCAACAGGGCTTCGACTGTGTCGACAATCTTTTCGTTCTCCATTTGACCTCTCCTTTTTTATTTTTCGCTTATCAAAATTTCCGCGAGGCGTTTGGACAGAATCGCGAGCGACGCCGCCATATCCTCGTTTTTAACAGCTATATTTTCCGGCACGTTCAGGTGCACGGGCGCGAAGTTCCAAATCGCGCGCACGCCTCCCTCGATGAGCTCGTCCGCGACCTGCTGCGCCGCGCCCCTGGGCACCGCGATGATGCCGATGAGCACGTTCAGCCGCCGCACGAGGTGGCGTATCTGCTCCGCGTCGAAAATGCGGATGCCGTTTACCGTTTTGTCGATGCGCTCGGGGTCGGAATCGAACACCGCGACGATGTTCAAACCGTAATTTTTGAACCCGTCGTAGCCCGCGAGCGCGCTGCCCAAGCCCCCCGCGCCGACCAAAACCGCGTCCGTCACGTTGTCGTACCCCAAAATGCGGTTGATGTCGCCGATGAGGTCGGCAATTTCGAAGCCGAGCTTGGGTTTGCCCGCGACGGTGCTGATGACCGACAAATCTTTGCGCACCTGCACGGCATTGAGGTGCAGCTCCTCCGCAATCGCCGTGGAGGAAACCGTCTTTTCCCCGGCGGCCTCCTTCTCCTTCAGATACCTGTGGTAGGCAGGCAGCCTGCCGATTGTAGCCTTCGATACGTTCTGTATCTCCTTGTTGTTCCCCATTCTGCCCCCGTCCGCCGCATGCGCGGCGTGCAATCGATATTTTTTTATCGATAAAATAATATCAAATAAAAGGGTGTTTTGTCAAACGTATGGAGACGGAAAAATGCGCCGCCGAAAAAATTAAAATTGGTAACGAAGATTGTAACTTTTTTTCAGTATGGCCCTTTTACGGCCTAATCATAGCAGATAATCGGCGCAATTTCAATACTTTTTAAAAATTTTTCTGTATTCTTAATAAAGAAAATCCCCGCGTTAACGCGGGGACAAATTTTGATTTAATAGATGCGATAGCTTGCGAACAGCTCGGCGAAAGGGCGCAAAAAGGGAGGCACAATATCGTTTATTGCGCGGGCGAGGGCGGCTTCCCCTTCGACAAACGCGCCGCCTTCGAAATAGCCGACCTGCGAAAACGGAGGCGTTTGGGATACAGCCATATAAAAGTTATAGAGCGCGCCGCCCGAGGATACCGTCCTGCCGATTGGCACGGCGGCAAACGCATAGTCGCCGACGGCCACGAACTGCGCCACGGCGAGCGCTCCAGCCGAAAAGAACCCGACCGCCACCGCGCCGTAGGCGATAAAGCCGAGCGCAACCGCACCGAGGGCAAGGAACAGCCCCGCCGCAATCGCACCGAGCGACAGAACGCCCAGAGAGAGGGCGCCCAAAGAAATCAGCCCGAGCGACAGGCACCCGAAGGACAACACGCCCATGGACAGAAACCCCACCGACACGACGCCGCGCGACTTAAACCCCACAGCCAGAATACCTTTGGCGGTCTTCCCCCACCCGAGGTTAATATGCACAAGAGGGATACCGCACAGCGTGCGGGCGCTCTTATATTCGTATTCGTAGAACCGCCCGAAGCGGATGAAGGGCGGATATGCGGCCGCCGCAGCGCCGCCCTGCCCCGCCTCGCCGCCCCTTACCGAAGCCGCAGCGGGTTTGTCCTGCGCGGAATCGTCCTCCTGCTTCAGCAGATAGTCGATGCTGCACTCCAAAAGGCGGGAAAGGCGAACGAGTTTTTCCGTTTCGGGGAAAGCCGCGTCCGATTCCCACTTAGAGACTGCCTGACGGGATACGCCGAGCGCGTCGGCGAGACCGCCCTGCGTCATACCGCGCTCACGGCGGAGCTTTGCTATTTTTTGCCCCGTTGTCATAGTTTCCTCCGTATGCCGCACCGAAGGAGCGGCGCCGTATATTTTGAGCGCCTTGCTTTGCGCCCTTCAATGAATGATTATAGCAAAAAAATGAAAAAACGCCAACAACCTTCGTTTTCCTTTTGTCAATTTGCGGTTGCTTTTCATCTTTTTTATCATTTCGATGGTGCGCGTGATAAATATCCGATAATTTACTGCGCGTTTGAGAACCGCGCTTCTCAAAAAGCGCACCCAATTTGCCGCATACCTGCGGCTTTTGCGGGAAAGGTGAACGCGGCGCGATTTTATAATATGTGTGCCCCTATAGTATGGGGCCCCCGAAAATCGCAACGCGCGAAGCGGTGTGAGATTTTTGGGGAAAAGGAGCAACAAGTGTACGAGAGCTTGGCGGCAAGCTACGCGCACCGTCTGCCCTCCGTCGCCTTGTTGCGACGAGCGCCGCGGAGGAAAACTCCGAACGTAAAAAGGCGTACCGACTGCGGTACGCCTTTTTCGTTGGGGTTGTCCTCAAACTCTCGACAATTTGTTTTGTCAGCTCAAAACAAATTGTGAGAACCTATTTTGCGAGAACTCTTTTATTTCGTTAAATCTTCAATAATCGAGCGAATCAGCTCTTCCTCTTCCGCATAGATGCGCGCCTGCTCGCCCGCGGCCGTGGTTCCGGCGCGGCGGTTGCGCGTGAGCGCCGAGCGCGCGGGGATAAACCGGCGCAGGCGCACCGCCAAATGCGCCGCCGCCGCAACGGCCAGCGCAAAACATACGATGCACGGCACCAGATAGCGCACGTCCGGCACGGTGTTCACGAACGGAGCCAAAGCGCAGCCCGCAACGAGGAACGCCGCAAAGATGACTGCCGCGATAATGAGAGCTTTGCGCGCGCCCACATATGCCCGCTCAATGCCCTCGCGCGACTCTTCGCGCTCCTTTACGTCCTCCGCGGTGTACTTTTCCCGCTCCTGCGCGCACTCGTCCGCCCGCACGGAAAGCGACGGCACGTATTTTTCCGCAAGTTTCGCCCGCTCCGCCTTCGGCATGCGCTTGAACGCCCGCTCGTACGCGTTTTCGCAGTCGTAGATGCCCGTAAAATCGGTGAAATCTTTCGTCTGCACCCGCACGACGCCGAACCACGGCCGCCAGTTTGCGCCGTACAGCGCGGCACTGTCGAGGAATTTTTCGCCCGCGCCGTCGTAATCGCCGGCGGCAAAGAGCGCTTCGCCCGCCTCGTATACCTTTTCCGATTCCGCTTTGCGGCGGCGCAGTTCCTCCTCCCAAGCCTCGCTGCCCTGCACGAGCCGGTCGTCGCCGTCGTCCTTTTCCTCTTCAAATTCCTTGAAGTCGGGCACGTCGAGGACGATGCCGTCCCCTTCCTCCTCCGGAAGGGCTTCGGCGACGTCTCCCTCGCTCCGCTTGCGGAGCTTGATTTTTCCGTCGTCGTCCAATTCGAGATTTCTTTCTTCCATTCTATCCTCCGTTCGCCGATGCGGCGCTATTGTTCCGCGTTTTGCTCCAAACGGTACGGGTTTTGCAGCAGCCGGCTTGCCCTGTTCGGCTCGACCGTTTTCACGACGCGCGTTTTGATTTTCCCCCTGTAACGGCTCTTTGCCCAGCGGCACAGCTCCTCGCCCTCAAACAGTGCAAACACCGCACTGCCCGAGCCCGTAACGGCGCAGGCGGACGGCGAAAGGGAAGCTGCCGCTTCCAATGCGGCGGCACATTCGGCGTTGAGCGAAAGCGCGGGAGCCTGCAGTGCATTGTATACGTTCTTTGCGACGCCCGCAAAGTCACCCGCCGCCAGCGCGGAGCACAGCCGCGCCGTATCCGCGCGGAGCGAATCGGGCGATTCGTCGTACTTTTTGTAGCACGCGGGCGTGGAAACGGGCGTATCGGGCAAAAACAGCAGCATATGATACCGCCGCGGAGATGTGAGCGGCTCGACGCGCTCGCCCCGCCCCGACATGCGGGCGAAGCCGCCGCGGAGCATGTACCCCGTATCGCTGCCCAAACCGTCTGCAAGCGCCTTCAGCGCCGCAAAATCCTCGACCTTGTATAATTTCGCGAGCGCGTTCAAAACGCCCGCTGCGTCGGCGGAAGAGCCGCCCAAACCCGCGCCGACGGGGATATCCTTGTAAATTTCGATATCCGCGCCGCGGGTGCCGAACGCCGAAACGAACGCCTCGCCCGCCCTGACCGCGTTGTTTTGTTCGGGAGGGATGCGCTCGCTGCCCTTGCCGTGCATGTACACGTTGACGAGCCCGTCCCGCCGCGGCTTTGCGCATACGGTGTCGTAAATATCGACGGAACACACGGCGCTGTCGAGGAGGTGATACCCGCCCGAAACGCCGCATATGTTCAGCGAAAGATTGATTTTGGCATAGCTCTTCACCTTTGCCGAAAACATGCGCGCCTCCGCACCCTATTTTTTTTATTATACCACAATGCGGGCGGCGATGTAAACATTAAAAACAATTTTTAGTAAAATTCCACACAATTTTAACAAAAATCCGGCGCGGTTTGCAACCAAACGCACGCAAAACAACAAAAATTTTCCGATTTTTTCCAAGAAAGCGGAAAAGCCCCTCCCCCGCGGACGGGGAAAGGGCCGAATTTTGCTTTTTTACAGCGCCTACTGCGCAATCTGTTTGGGGCGGTATACCACGATGCGCTCGCCGCCCGTGAGCGGGAAGGTGAGGTTCGGGTTGGCGCTCTGCACCTCTTCGGGCGTTTTGCCCAGCTTTTTGGCGGTCGCCCACAGCGTGTCGCCCGCCGCGGGCACGTGCACGGAGATGGCGCTCGTCTTTTCCGCTTCCGCCTCGCCCGGCTCGATGCGGGAGACGTACTCCCCCTTTTCGGCGGCGAACAGCACCACGAACAGCTTGAGCGCGCCCTCCGCTTCCAGCTCGCCCTCCGTTTTCTGGCGCACCGAAACGCCGCACACGGTGGCGGTAATCGCCGCGCGCATGCCCGCTTTGGCGCGGTCGGAACGGACGGGGAAGGCGAACGGCAGGCTGACGCGCACGCATGCGGCATTGCCCTCGCCGTCCTTCATGAACACGGAGGCGTTGAGCACCCCTTCCGCATTGATTTCGCCGTCGGATACTTCCGCGAACACCTGCGCGCCGCACAGCGCGGACGCCTGCAGGGCGCACGCGAAATCCACCGAGCCGTCCACCGCGGCGGTGCCGCTCACCCGCTCGGACGCGGTAAAGGCGCACACAGGCTCTTCGCAGGCGATTTCATTCCGCGCGATTTCGCTGCCGCAGCCGAGGCAGAAGGCGTCCTGCGGGAGAACGACCTCGTCGCTGCGGTATACCCTGCCGCGGATATCGACGGTCACCTGCGCCGCGATGCGGCAGCGGTTTTTATCCTCGTCGCACGCGGCGGAAAGGCTGACGGACGAGACGCTCGCGCGGGCGTCGCACGCGGAGCCGGTAACCGCTTCGTCGCAGGGAATTTCGGCGCGGAAGGGTATCAGCCGCTCGTAGGCGACGAGGTCGCTTTCCCCCTCGCGCTTGGCGAGAACGCAGAGGTTGATTTCGCCCGAAACGTCGAGGCAGCCCGCCGCCGCAACGACGCGCGTGAGCCCCACCTGCTCGCTGTGCAGCAGGACGTCGCCCACGTAGTCGGTATCGAACTCCTCCTCGATTTCGGCTGCGCCGCCGCACAGATACGCACGGCCGACGCGCACGGGCTTATAGTCGCACACGACTCCTTCGCCGCCCGCCAGATATTCCAGCTGCGAGGGGACGAACAGCTCGATTTGCGCCGTTACGATGGCGGATAGGATGATTCCCCTGCCGTCCGGCCGGATATCCACCTTTTCCACATACAGGGATACGTCCGCCGTCTGGGCGGGCGCCGCCGTTTCACATTCCGCGCGGTGGGAAAACTCCGCGCCGCGCTCGGCGCTGACGATTTCCCCGCCGGGAGCGCGCGCGACGACGGAAAAGTACAGCTTGCCGCTGTAGCGCACTTCGCCCGAAAGCACCTCCGCGCCGCTTAAAACCACGGACGGGCTGACGGCGAGAACTTTGTTTTCCGACCAATCGGAGAGGCGGCACTCGACGATGGACTGCGAGCGAAGGAGCGCGCCCCGCGCGGTATATTCGTAATTTTCGTATTTCGGCGAAACATTCATAACTCTACCTCCGGTGATGTCACTTCCATTGTATGAGCGCGGCGGCAAAGATATTCCCGCAAACGGGGCGCGAATTTGGCAATTTTTTGCCGAATCGGTATAATTTGCCCCCTACTCGGCAAAAATACGAGTACGCGGCACGCCGCGCGCCCGCCAAACAAAGCGGACGGAAAGGAGACAGCCATGATTAAAGCGCCGAAAAATATTTCCCTCATCAAGGAGGAAATCAAAAACTTTTACAACAAAGAGGTGCGCGTGCACGTGAACCTCGGGCGGAACAAGACCGCCGATTTTACGGGGAGGCTGACGGGCATTTACCCCGCGCTCTTTACCGTTCTGCCCGACGATAAAAACTACCGCGGCAAGACCTCCTATTCCTACACCGAGGTGCTGTGCGGCAACGTTAAAATCAGCGGCAAGGCCTCGCAGAGCGCCCTGTAAACGACGCAGGCGCCCCTGCCGTGCCCGCACGGGCGGGCAAATTTACCGGCGCAGACGGCAAAACCGCGCGGCCGACTTTGCCCCTGCCCGTTCGCGGGAGGCATACGAAAAAAGCCGCCCCCTTCGGCCGCCCCGCCGCCGCGCGGGCGGCATAGAAAAACAGCGCCGCGCCGGATACCCGGCGCGGCGCTCTGCGCGTCTGTTTTATACGGACAGACTAAAAATCGTCGTCTTCGTCCTCTTCTTCGTCGTCCTCGTCATCGTCGTCGAAATCGTCCAAATCGCCGGCGGTATAGTCGAAATCCTCCTCGGGGGAAGTTTCCGTTTCGCCGTCCTCGACGTAATCGTCGGCAAACTCCTCGTCGTCGAAGTCGTCGGCGAAATCCTCGCCGATGTCGATGCCGTCGCTCTCCAGCGTAAGGTCGTCGGTATCCTCGTCGAGATAGTTGCGCCATTCTTCGTCCTTTTCGGGGTCGATGTCCTCCTCTTCCTCGTACTCGGAGCTCTTTTTGCACTCGTCGCACATCTTTTCGCCCGGGCGCATAAAGTTTTCGCCGCAGACGGGGCACAGCTCCGTCTTTTCCGACTCTTCGTCGTCGTCCAGATCGGCGAACTTCAGTTTCGCACCCTGCATTTCGGCGAGGCACACGTCGCAGTAATCCTTATCCTCTTCGATGTAATTGAGTTCGCAACGCGGACATTTTTTGTATTTCGGCATATTTCCACCTCTGTCTTGCTCGCTCGCGCGGCCCCCTGCACTATGATTCTATTCTTGCCCGAAGTACTATGTGCAGTCTTTTAAAAATTAGTCTTAAAAAATCGCTTTTTCTTCCTCGGCGACTCCGCCTTTTTTCTGTGAGATATTATACTGATTCGGACGGCGTTTGTAAAGAGTTTTTTTCCACAATTTTTCGTTTTTTTGGAATTTTCCTTCCGGCAGCGAAAAAAGAGGGCGGATTTGCTCCGCCCTCTCGCCGTTTTGCCTTATTTTTTCTTTCTGCGCAGGAAGATGACCGCGACAACCGCGCCCGCGATTACGATAACGCCGACGGGTACGAAAATCGCCGCCCACTGCCACGTCCAGGCATCGCCCGTTTCCTCCTCCGCCTCGCTCAGAACGAGGTTGGAGATGAGGTTATCCTGAATGGTTTCCGCGTCGTCCTCGCTCACCTGGCCGAGACGCTTATAGAAATCGTCGCGCGTGAGCGCCTTGCCGTCTTCGCCCTTCAAATCGCTGAAGTCGAAGCCGTGCGAGTTGTACTCGGTGCTGGCCGTATCGGCGCAGTTGATGAACGCCTTGAGCACCTCGATATCCTCCGCCTGGTACTGCGAGAAGTGCTCGCCGTCTTCGTCCATGATGACGCTCTCGTCGCTCACGTCGCCGCCGTAATAATAGTAGCGCGCGAGGTTCGCCGCGTCGCCGAAGTCGGTATCCATCTCGGTGAACATGTCGTTGACCGCTTGATACTGCTCGTTGAGCGTTTCCAAAGCGTCGTTCGTGGCGGGATTGTCCATCACGTACACGTAATTTTCGCTGTAATCTTCGGCGCTGGCGAAGAACAAGTGCCCGCCGAGCACTTCCGGACTGTACCAGCTGTTGTTATAATCGATCGCAAGGTACTGCGTCGGGCGGAAATTCGCGTTGTCGTTGTACTCGTCGCTCGCCGGATTGTAGCTGTCCTTTGTTCCGTTGTATTGAATGCGGTACAGGCTGTTGCCGTTCGTGCCCGTCATCGAGTAATACAGGAAAGCGGGAGCATCTCCGTCGACGGGATCGGCGGACACAATCGTCGCACCCGACTGCGCGTAAGCGAGTATGGTTTCATCCGCGACGTAGCCTGCGGAAGCGGAATCTCCGACCTGTACGCGCCAGATGTTGCCGTTGCTATCGACATAGATGTAATATTGATTGCCCGCGGCATCCTTATAGAAGAAAGTCGAGGCGGCGATGTTTGTCGTCGAGCGCGCAATCGGGGAAAGCTCGCCGGAATCCTGCCCGTCGAAGACGGGGTTTGCGGCGATGGAATCCCAATTATCTGCGGCGATATCGCCGGAATCTTCCAGCGCGTACGCATGCGTTTCGTCGCCGTCGGCAATCGAGAGAATCACCTGGCCGTTTGCATAGCGCAGAATGGAATAGGTGAAGCCGTTCATCGACTTGAGCGCGTCGACCGACGTAAAGTCTTTGTTGAAAGGCGTTACAAACGCCGGCTGCACGCCGCGCGATTTACCGATGCCGTCGAGCACGAGCGTGCCGAGGTTGATGTATTCCATCGTGCGGTCTTCGTCGTTTGCGTCGGCGTCTTCGTCGGTATACGCCTCGATGTATTCTTCGGTTTCTTCAATATCCGCGAAAGGCCCGGTCATTGCGGACGCGGTGACGCGGAAAAGCTGGTTGTACGACGTTTCGGTCGTGCCCGAACCGGAAGAAGCGCTGTATGTGTCGGGCCGGGTTACGGGCATCGTGTAATAGACGACGGGGTTTTCGGGGTCGGAATCGTCAAATTCCGCCGCCGAATAGCCCTTGGCAAGCACCGTATTCACGCCCGACTGCGTATTATAAGAGTGAATCTCGCTGTTGGTAGAATCGAGATAGAGCAGATATACGACGCCGTTCTCCTCCACAAAGCGGTATTCGGTGGAGCTGGAGGAAACGCGGACATAATAATCAGTCATCGCGGAGCCGTCGAGGCGGGCGCGGCGGAAGTTGAGATAGCCGCTTTCCACTTCGCCGTCGAGGTTGCGCGTCGTGTTCGGGGTAGCATAATATACATAATCGCCGTAGATGTAGACGCCCGCCGTATAGTCGCTCGCCACGAACAGTTCGGGCACGACGATTTCCGCCGAATCGTAATTCCCTTCATCGAGCGCCGTGCTTGTGATGCGCATGAGCGAACCCTTGACAACCTCGCCGTACGTATTGTCGGCAGAGCTGGTCTGCACGCCGTTGATGAAGTAAATCCAATCGCCCTTCTGCACGACAAAACCGCCATTGGAAACCGCATCGCCGGCATGCGTGCTCGCGTCGTACTCTACCTGCGCGCCTGTCCAACCGCCGCTGCAACCCGCAAGCAGAGCGAGCGAGAGTGCGAGCGCGAGGACGAGCAGCAGTACTTTTTTGCCCTTTTTCAGCATAGAATTATAGACTCCTTTCGGTCTGTATTTGGAAATAAACTGCATTGCGGCGCAAGGCTTGCCCGCGCCTTTCCCCTGTTTCGACCAGTATACTTTTCTATTATATACCAAAACCGCCGTTTAAGCAATTAAAAAATATTAAAAATCGATGAAATTTTTCATTCGGGGAGTTAATTTTTCATGGAAAAATTCGGTATTTTCAACTTTTTATCCGCATTGTCTTCCCTCGCGGGCGAACAGGCGGCCGCCGAGCCGGAAAAGCGGGTGGGCGGGCGCGAAGAAAAACCCGATCCGCAGCCGGCGCAAAGCGCCGCTGCCGCGGGCGTTTTTACCACCGAAGAGCGGAAGGCGCGCGCCGCCGAAATGCTCGAACGGCACGAAAAAATCGCCCGGCGCATCGGCCGCAAACAATAGCCGCCCCGGCGCCGCAGCTCCCGGCAGGAAGGACAAGCCCCCGCCGGAGAGCGAAAAACCGCCGAGCGGCGCGCTTGCACGCGGTGGTCGGCGGTTGTTTCCTTCGGCCGCCAAAAGAGCGGGCGAAAAATTATCTCTTCGAGAATTGAGGCGCGCGGCGGGCCTTCTTCAAGCCGTATTTCTTTCTTTCCTTGCTCCTCGGGTCGCGCGTGAGGAAGCCCTCCTTTTTGAGCGCGGGGCGCAGGTCGGGCTGCGCCTGGATGAGCGCGCGGGCGATGCCGTGGCGGATAGCGCCCGCCTGGCCGGTATAGCCGCCGCCGCATACATTGACCATGATGTCGTACGCGGTTTCCGTCTGCGTGAGAACGATGGGCTGCTTCACGATGTACTGAAGGGTGCCCTGCGGGAAATAATCTTCGAGCGCGCGGTCGTTGATGACGATGGCGCCGGTGCCGCCGGGAATGAGGCGGACGCGGGCGATTGCCTTTTTACGCCTGCCCGTGCCCCAGAACTGCAACTTTTTTTTCAGATTTGCCTTTGCCATGTTCGTACCTCACTAAAATAATTTAAGCACTTCGGGCTTTTGCGCCTCGTGATTGTGCGCCTCGCCCTTGTAAACGCGCAGTTTTTTAATCATCTTGCGGCCAAGCGAATTTTTGGGGAGCATGCCGCGAACCGCCTCGTAGACGGCCACGTCGCTCTTTTCCGCGATGAGCTTGCGGTAGGAAACTTCCTTCAAACCGCCGATATAGCTTGTGTGATACCTGTAAAACTTGTCGTCCAGCTTTTTGCCCGTCAAAAGGACTTTATCGCTGTTGATGACGATGACGAAATCGCCCGTATCGACGTTGGGAGTGAACGTGGGCTTGTTTTTGCCGCGCAATACGGCCGCGACCTTGGAAGCCAGCCTCCCCAAAGGCACGCCGGCGGCGTCTACAACATACCACTTTCTCTCTACCGTTTGGGCGTTGGCCATGTAGGTCTTCATGATGTTGTTCTCCTTTTTTTGTTTTTATAAAGAGGAAAAAGCGTGCCATAGACGCTTTCCGTTGTTTACTCAATAAATTTTATCTTATATCCGAAAAGCTGTCAAGCGGTTTTGCTTTCGGTTTTGCCACTTTTTTTAAAAAACTTTTCCCTTTTTCGCGCGGAAGCGGAAATATTTTCCAATCCCCCTTGACAAGCGCGGCTTTCGGGTATATAACATTATTATAAATAGGCTTGCCGCCGCCCGCCCGAAACCGCGCTTTTCGCTAAATTGGGCCCTTTTGCGGCGCAAACCCGCGAATTGCCCGCCGCAAAAAGCTGTTATACAAAAATTTTTATGCACGAAACATTTTCACGGCAAACGGCGCCCCGAACTTCGGGGCGCCGTTTGCCGTATTCGGATATATTTTCCTTACCCGTATGTAAAAAAGCATGCCCTTTCCGCGTTTCCCCGCGGAAAAGAGACACCAAGGCGGCGCCCGCAAACCGGGCGCCGCCCCACTCTTTTGACCTTGGTTTTTACGTTCTTGCCATCGGTTATTCCAAAAAGTTTTCCGGCAGAACCGCGTTTTACTCTTTTTAACCCTTTTGTGACCTGAAATGTCGGTTAAATTTTCGGCTCCTTGGAAAAAATTTCTTTTTCTTTACCGCCTCGCCATTTTCTCCCCTTCATCAACCCGGAAGCTTTACGGCCGCGAACTGTATTTTTGCGCGTTATTTCGTTTTCGTAAAATAATTTGCGCAAATTGTGTGCCGAGTCAGCTCAAAACGCTCGCGCGTTTTCGGAGTTATCCTGTAAAAACCATCATCCGGAAGATTCGACGGCCCTCGGTTCCGCTTCGATTCCTCGGTTCGCTTCGGCGTTACAGCTGGTTTCCGCTTCCGCGAAAAAAGTCCTCTCCGCTTTGCCTCCTCCGTACACTCGCGCCGCATGCTCAAAACTTTGCGCTTTGCCCGACCGAAAAAGTTTTTCCCTTACGATTCGTTTTGCCGTTTCGTTGTACACCCGACGTTCAAAACTCTGCGCAGATTCAATCGCTCGGTATTTCCTTTTTCCGCCCGGCGCTGCCCTCCCTTCCGAACAAACTTTGTTCGCGCACAGGTTCGGCCAACTCCTTCCGTTTGGAATCTTCCCTGTTGTGCCTATATTATAGCACCTTTTTTCGATTTGTCAATACCTTTTTTGAAAATTTTTAAAATTTTTTGTGACTTAATTTCATTAAAAGGATTTTGCGCAGTACGTTTCCAAAAAGCGGTTGATGAAAGGAAAATCGGACGGGGTGATGAGGAGCAGAGCCTTTTCGCCCAAAACGCCGTTTTCGGTGACGATGACGGCATAGATGCCCTTGTGCGTTTCGAACGCCTCGAACACGTCGAACACCGTCGCTTCGCGGCTCACGACCAGGTATTTTTGCAGCATCTTGTCGTCGAGGACGTCGCCGCACAGCGTCGTTTTTAAGTAGTCCGTTACGTTTTCGCCCGCGGCGGCGCGCGCGGCTATCTGCTCGTACAGGCAGTAGCAATTGATGACGCCCGCCATTTTGCCGTGGTCGTAGACGAGCAGCGTCTTCTGCTTTTCCCGCGCGAACGTCTCCGCTGCCGCCAGCAGCGGTTTATCCGCGAACACGGACGCGAGCTTTTTGACTTTGAGCGCGTCGGTGATGCGGGGCGGATCGCAGATTTGCTTTTCGATGGATTCGATGGAATCCACCACCTCGTCGCACGGGTTGGCGATGAACAGCTCGCCGCCCGCCGTACTGTGCACGATTGCGTTGCGCAGCTTGCCGTAGTCGACCAGCTCGTTCTCGTAGCGGCGCACCGTGATGTTTAAATCGGTGCAGCGCTTGACGAGGTCGGTAAAATTCTGCGTCGGGCGGGCGCTGTACAAAATTTTCAGCCGGCTCTCGATATTGTTGTAGCTCTTTAAGAACCTGGCCGCGTTTCCGTTCTCCATCGGACTTTTCCCTCCTTATTTTCGGACAAAATTCCCCTTTACACCCGCATTATACCACACGAATAGGCGGCGCGCAATACCCGAGGCACAAAATATTGTAAATTTTTTTGCGGCCGCGTTGCAAACCGCCGCCGATTATGGTATAATATACGCATGCAAAAACGGAAATATAAGCTGAATTTTCAGCTCGTACCGGACGGGTGCTGGTACTCGAATCTGCGCAGCGCCCTGCCCAAAGAGGCGTGGGACAAACTGCGCCGCGCCGCCTATGCGCGGGCGGGCGGACGATGCTCGATTTGCGGCGCGGGCGGGCGGCTGGAAGCGCACGAGGTGTGGAGTTACGACGACGAAAAGCATATCCAGAAATTGGAGGACGTAATCGCCGTGTGCCGCGCCTGCCACGAGGTAATCCACATCGGCCGCACCGCGCTCATGGGGCGGGAAAGGGAGGCGCAGGAGCACTTTTGCAGGGTGAACGGCGCCACGCAGAGCGAATACCACGCCGCCCTCGGCGAGGCCAACCGCGTCCACGCCGAGCGCAGCCGCCACGAATGGCTCGCCGATTTAAAAAAACTTCACGAAATTCTCGGCGAGCTGTCGCCTGCGAATTTCCGTGAATGCAGGGAGAAACCGCCGCACGGCGCAAACTCCTGACGGCGGCAGAAAAACGGACATCTCCGGGAGGATATACTATACTATGAAAAAAGTGAAGATAACCGTTCTGCGCAAGACGTTGCAGGAAGATTTGGCGAAAGAATACGGCACCGAGGGGCTGACGGCCTGCCCCATGCTGCGCGAAGGGCAGGTGTTCTACGCCGACTACGCCAAGCCCGAAGGGCTGTGCGACGAAGCGTGGAAAGCCATCTACCAGTACGTGTTCGCCCTCGCGCACGGGAGCGGAAAGGAGCTGTTTTACTACGGCGATTGGATACGTACCCCGGGCGTAGCCATCTGTTCGTGCAACGACGGGCTGCGCCCCGTCATATTCAAGCTGGAAGCGACGGACATCGACTCGGAAATCGACTACACGCCCGTGCAATAGCGCGCGGGCACAAAAATACGCATATGGTTACAAATTTTTTAATCAAAGAGGGCGAAAAACCCACCTCGCCCGCCGCCCGCGAGCGCGTGGGAAAATTTTCGGGCGCGCTGGGCATCGCGCTCAACACCCTGCTCGCCGCGGGGAAAATTGCCGTGGGCGCGCTGTTCGGCATGATTTCCGTGCTCGCCGACGGCATGAACAACCTGACCGACTGCGGGAGCAACGTCGTTTCCGTCATCGGCTTTAAGATGAGCGGCAAGCCCGCCGACAAGGAACACCCCTTCGGCCACCAGCGCGCCGAAACGATTTCCGCGCTCGTCATCGCGCTCATCGTGCTCGTGGTCGCCGTCGAACTGGCGGCGCAGTCGGTCGAAAAAATCATTTCGCCGACGGAGAGCGAATTTTCCTATTGGTTGGTGGCGGTGCTCGCCGTTTCGGTGGCGGTAAAGCTGTTCATGTTTTTCCTGAACCGCAGCCTCGCCAAAGCAGTCGATTCGGAAGCGCTCAAGGCGACCGCCGCCGACAGCATTTCGGACGCGATCGCCACCGCCGCGGTGCTCCTTTCCCTGCTCATTTCGCAGTGGACGGAGTTTAACCTGGACGGGTATATGGGCGCGGCGGTGGCGGTGTTCATCGCCTTTACGGGCGGCAGCATTTTAAAGGAGACGGTATCGCGCCTCCTGGGCAAGGCGCCCGACGCGGACGTCGTGAAGAAAATCGGGCAAAAAATCCTCTCCTTCGAGGGGGTGCGCGGGCTGCACGACCTCACCGTGCACAGCTACGGGCAGAACAAGCTGTACGCGACGGCGCACGTGGAGGTGGATTCGCGCATGCCCATCATGGACGCGCACGATTTGGCGGACGCCATCGAAAAGGATTTTGCCGCCGACACCGACATCGCGCTGACCGTGCACATCGACCCGCTCGTGTTTGACGACCCGAAGGTGAACCGCTACCGCGAGGAGGCGGAACGGATTGTCGGGAACATCGACGGGCGATTCAGGATGCACGATTTCCGCGTGGTGGGCGGCACCACGCACTCCAACCTGGTGTTCGACGTGGCCGTCCCCTTCGACTGCGCCCTGAGCGAGGCGGAAATCCTCGCGCGCATCAAAGACGGCGTATCCCTTTTGGGAGAAAACCTCGACGCCGTCGTGACCGTCGAGCGGCAGAATCTGGAATGAGCGGCACAATTCTTTTTCGCCGCAACCGGCGCGGCACTCCCCGTTTTCAGGCAAGCGCCGCGGCATTTTGAAAGGGCGAAGACAAGCGGCGGATTCGTACAAAACTTTGCGGGGCGCGGAAGCAAAATTGCTTCCGCGCCCCGCTTTTTTCCTTCCGCGCGCAGATTTTTTGCATCCGCACAGGCGCCCGCGCCCCTATCGCGGCGGATTCTTCGCGAAGCGGTTCTTCCCCGCCGCGCCCGTGCGCGAAAGGAGCACCTTCAGCCGCTCTTCCGCGTTCCGTGCGGCGGAAAGCTCGCCGTCCAACACCTCGAAGGGGATTTTGTCCTTCCCCTCCGCATAGATATACTTCTGCGCCGCCGCCTCGCCCAGGGCAGAATCCTCCTGCCCCGCGCGCAGGCCGTGCGTACCCGCCTTGTCGAAAAATACGCCGCTCTTAATCATCCGCGCGGGATTGCCCGCCCAAACGGTGTTCGAGGGGATTTCCTTGCCCGCAACCACGGAATCCGAGCCGATAACGCAGCCCGAATACAGCTTTGCGCCCTTTAAGAGAACGACGCGCGCCGCCAGCCAGACGTGGTCGCCGATGAACACGCTCTTGCCGCGGTTGATGCGGCGCCCGGTCTCCGCGGAAAACAGCATGTGCGAATCGGTCGTGCGGACGGTGCACTGGCTGCCCAGCAGCGCGTCGTCGCCGATAACGATGTGCTTTGCCTCGCCGGCGTTCAATTCCAACCGGTTGGTCGTCCACGCGTTTTTTCCGATATAGACGGCCGAATCGCTGTACAGAACGGCGCAAAGGCGCAGCGGCGCACTGCTTTTCCGCACCGCGATGACGGAGTTATCCCCCTTCAACACGATGGAGGAATGTTCCAGCGCAACCCCCTCTTCGAAATACGCGATGTTGTTGCTGCCCGAAAACTGTATCTCCGAATCGATTAGCTTCGGGCTGCCGATAATTTCATTGTTTTGTCCGTCCGCTCCCATTTTGCTCTCCGTTATTGTCCGCCCGCCTGCCTGCCGCAGAAAAAACGCCGCACCGTCGCTTTAAAACCGTTCCGCCTCCAATAACGGTAGGCGTTCCGCACCTTGCGCGGCAGCCACGGGAGCGACTCCGCCGGCACGCGGCGCTCCTCCCGCTGTTCCCGCTCCGCCTCCGCGCGGGCGGCTTTGTCCTCGCTGAAAGGGTCGAACCGGTTGCGGAACAGCTCGAAATCGTATCGATAATAGTTCTTTATCCCCGCCCGAATCGCCGCAATCTTCTGCTCCTTGTATATGTCGTCGGAGTCGCGCAGTTTGGCGCAGTCCCCTTCGTACAGGGCGAGCTTTTGGCGGAACGCCTCCTCGCCCGCATATTCGCGCGTATAGATGAGGGTGTTGCGTATCATATACGCATACGCGGCGATGCGGCCGGGATTTGTTTCGGTGAAGATGGAAAGGTTCGACGCATTCGCCCGCGCGTGGACGACCTTGCTCGCCCCCACCAGATACGCCAGCCCGAAGTTGCGGTAAATGCGCTTTGTGTACTCGGTATCGTCGCCCCAGATGAAAAAATTCGAGCAGGGCAGGCCGCATTTGTCGATTGCCGCAGCGTTGATTAAAATGGATACAAAGGTCGCGGCGTTCAGCTTTACGAGCCCGCTGTCGAGATACTCGTACCAAAAGGGATAGCCGTTTTTGCTGCGCAGATCGACGCCCGGGGTATTCATCGCCTCGCCGTTCGGGCCGTACACACAGCTCGCCAGAAAGCTTGTCTTGTGCGGCTTTACGATTTTCAGCGCGTCCATGAGCGCCTGCAGTGCGTCCGGCCGGGGAATCACATCGTCGTCCATAACCCACACCCATTTCGCGCCCCGGATATACGCCTCCTTGATGCCGCGGTGAAAGCCGCCCGCGCCGCCCAAATTTTTGCCCGTATTGATATATTGGATGCGCGCGTCCCCCAGCGACTGGACGTATTCCCCCGTTCCGTCGGTGCCGGCATTGTCTACGACGATTACTTTGAAATCGCGGTAGGTCTGGTTCAGCACGGCGGCGAGACATTCCCGGAGCATGGCCAGGCGGTTATAGGTGACGATAACTGCGTATACGGCCGCGTTTTTATGGCTCTTTAAAACTTCTTTATACGTTTCGACGATTTCCGCCGCGTTTCTGCGCGCGCTCATGTCGGCGTACATCTTGCGCCGCCCCGCGTCCGCAATTTTGCGCATGGCCTCCTTGTTGCGGAGGGCGTATGCAATTTTTTCGCACAAATCGTCCGCATTGCCCTGCCGATAGAGTAGCCCCGTCTTCCCGTCCTCGATTATCTCCACCGTGCCACCCGTATCGGCGCCGATTGTCAGCGCGCCGCAGAGCATGCTCTCCACCGTCACTCGGCCGAACGCCTCGAATTTGGAGCACATAAAGGCGATATCCGCCCTCTCCAAGTAGGATGCGACGTCCTTTTGCGGGCCGAGCAGTTTCACTTTGTCCTCGATGCCGTACTTTTTCGCGACATTCGTGATTATCCCCTCGTACCGCTCGTCGTAGTACCCCACGAGCCAGAGCTCGAAATTGGAGATTCCCTTCCTTTGAAAGAGCCTGCCGCAGGCGTGGACGAGGGAGTCCTGCCCCTTGCTGTAATTGACGGAACCCGCGCACACGAAGATATACTTGCCCTCGTCGGTAAAAATCTGTTTGTCCGGCTTATAGAAGGCGTCGGTGTCGATTCCGTTGTAGATAACTTTCATCTTTTCGGCGGGGAGAATCTGTTCGTATTTTTTATACAGCGCCTTGGAGATGGTGACGACTTTGTCCGCTTTGCCTATCAATGTATAGCCAAATTCGCGGTCGTATATTCTCCGCTTTTGGTCTTCTTCCAAAAATTCGCGCAGGTGCCACACGACGGGCGTGTTCGTAATCTGCCCCGCCAGCGCCGCAACGTAGGTGTACGTCGTGTTGATGTGGACGATATCGATTTTTTCCCGCTTAATCAATTCGACGAACTGCGCGACGGCGCGCTTGTTCTCCTCCTTTTCCTCCGCCTTTCGGCGATGCTCCTCCGCCGTCAGCTCGCGGTCGCTCTTGACTATCCAATTATACGACTCGATAAAGGTGTAGCGGACGTGCAATTCGTCCAGGAGCGCGGCGCCGTCGCCGCTCCTCGTCGGCAAAACGGCGAGCGTCTCGATGCCGTATTCCTCGTTTAAGATTCGGTTCAACGCCGCCATGCTGCGAAACGCCCCCGATACGGGGTTGTTGTCCGACGGCACAAACAATATTTTCATCCTGCTCTCCCACTCCTCTCTTCTCGGCAAAAATCTGTTCCTCTGCCTGTGCGCAATCCCGCACGGCAATCTTGCACGGCGCCACGCTTGTAAAAGCAATACTTTCGCCGCCGATTGTCCCGTTTTTGCACTACCGTATATAAAAAATCGGAATCTGCGGAAAGAATTCGGCACAACATTCGGCGCAATTGACGGCCGCCTCGGCCGCGTACAGCCGCGCTGTCTTTGCGAAATATCGCCGAAAGCAAAAAGTTTTCGCACCCGCGTTGCCAAAAGGCAGGTACGCCTTTCTCGCAGGAAATACTGCTCTCTTTTTGCGATGCGGCGATGTCGCCGCGGCAGAGCGCGGCTCCTGCGCCCGCCGATTCCGTATATCTATAGTATCGCATACTTTCACTTTTTTATAACTCGGGCGGTGAACCAGCATCCCCGCGCGATTCTTCCGCACAAAAAAACACTAACGGATATAAAAAAGCGCGGAAATTCCGCGCCGCACCGTACACACTACAACTTGTTTCCCAATAAATGACGCCGGGATACGCCGCGACAATAAAAATACTTGCCGCAGAAAAGCCCCCGCCCGAACATGGAAACGGAGCGCAATCTCCTACAATATCGGCTGTCCGTTAAACAATAAAACCGCCGCAAGAAAACGCCCGCAAAGGGCAGCAATCTACGGCGGAAATCATAAAACAAAATAAAAAGAGACGCCCGAAAAATTCGAGCGCCTCAAACTTGGATGCGGCAACTACCTATCCTCCCGGAGGGTAATCCTCAAGTACTTTCGGCGT
>CAKNLK010000006.1 GCA_930989535.1 uncultured Clostridia bacterium
ATGGATAGAACAAAACCTTAGGAGGGGGCTGTTATATCCATTTAACTACGGAAGCATTGCTTTTTCTCTGCCCAAAGGCAACACAAATACTATACAATATTTTTTAAGAAAAATCAATACATTTTTAACGAATTTTAGAAAAGGGAGAATAAATTTGTATTGACGGATAAAATCTAAAATCAAAAAATTGCTTTTTTCAAAAAAATGCGATATAATATACGTTGGATAGACTTGGTAACTTAGGGAGGTTTTATGGACAAAATAAAATTGCTTCAGGCGAGGCGGGCCGGAGTTTTGGCGGCCGGCTCCCAAATTCGAAAAGCAATAGCCGCGCTCGTCGATGCGGACAGCTTTGTCGAATTGTCAGGGTTCAGCTTTTCCAAAAACGATTTTTACGGCGAAGAAGCTGCCGGAGAAGGCGTTGTAACGGGGTTTGCTTCCATCGCCGATTATCCCGTTTATATTGCGGCTCAGAACTTTGAAATTCTGAACGGCGGCGTAAGCAGGGAAAATTGCGCGAAAATTCTGCGCTGCCTCGAACTTGCGGAAAAAAATTCGCTTCCCGTAGTCTATATTTTAAACAGCCTCGGCGTGCAAATCGGCGAGGGGGTTACTGTCTTGGAGGGATTGGCGTCCTTGCTTGCCAAGGCGGCAAAACTCCACGGCGTCGTTCCGCAGTTTGCAATCGTAAACGGCGAGGTTTATGGGCAAAGTGCCTTGCTTGCAGCCTGTGCAGATTTCACCTTCTTCATGAAGGATGCGGTTCTTGCGGCGGACAGTCCGTTTGTTCTTTCCGCGAAGAGCGGCAAAAATCTTCCGAAAGAGGAAGTCGGGGGTGCGAAAGCTCTGTCGAAAGCGAACCTCGTTTCCTTTGAGGCGGATTCCATGTCCGATGTGCGCGGCGACATAAGCAAAATTTTGAGTCTGCTCCCCGAATATAGCGAGCCCGTCGTCGAAAACGGCGCAGACCTGAACCGCGCAGCCCCGATGCTCAATGAGCAATTTAGCGCAGACGATTTAATCCAGTCCGTCTTCGATGCGGATTCTTTTCTCGAAATCGGAAAAGCGTTTTCTCCCGAAGTGCGCTGCATTCTTGGCCGCACGGGAGGAATAGCCGTTGCGGCGGTCGTGTTCGACGGGGCAAAGGGCGTTTCTTTGAACGAAAATAATATCGCAAAAATCACGTCTTTCGTCGAATTTGCGGCATATTACAATCTGCCGTTCGTCACCTTTGTCGATACGCTCGGCGTTGAAACAAATCTTACTGCGGCAAACAGCCTTGTCCATAAGAACATCTTCAAATTGATGGAATCGTTCGACTTATTGGAAAACGCAAAAATTTCCGTCGTCAGCAAGAGGGCTATCGGCCTCGGCTATACGCTCTTTGCGGCGAAGTCGATGGGGTTCGATTACAGCTATGCGTTCGCCAACGCGGAAATTGCTCTGTTCGAAGGGGCAAAGGGCGCAGAAATTGAATTCGCGGCGGAGAAAAATGCGGATAAACAAAAACTCGCCGCCAGATATGCTGCGGAAAATTCCGACCCAGTCAACGCCGCGAAAAACGGCTACGTCGACAACATCATAGAGCCGCAGTTCGTCAAACAATATCTCATCGCATCGCTGCAAATGCTGTTGAAGTAAGGAGTGCGCTATGCTTTGGTCGTTATTGGAAACAGATATCATAACCGGCAATGAAATCCCGGTTGTCAGCATCGGAGAATCGCTCATCTATGCGCTCGTCGGGTTTGCGATAACCTTTTTGGGCGTTGCGATTTTGATTTTTCTGGTTTGGGCGGTCGGCAAAATTATCCGCGGCGTTACCGGCAAGCTGGAAGAGAAAAAGAAGGCGGTGCCTATCGCCGTTTCGCCTGAAACAGCTGGTGAGGAGGGTATCAGCGAGGAGGTGCGCGTCGCGATTATTGCGGCGATTTCCGCATATTACATGAGCGAGAACAGCAACTGTGAATTTAAAGTAAAGAGAATCAAGAGATTATAAGGAGAAGAGAACAATGCGCAAATTTATCGTTACCATCGATGGAAAGAATTATGAAGTCGGCGTCGAAGAAGTCGGCGCGGACGGCTCCGTCCCGCAGGCGCCTGCGGCGCCTGTCGCTATAACGCCCGCGGCCCCAGTTGCGGCTCCTGCTGCCGTAGCGCCCGTATCCGGCGAGCAGCTTCTCTCCCCGTTCCCCGGACTTATTAAAAAATTCTTGGTAAAGGACGGAGACACGGTTCAAAAAGACCAACCTATTTTGGTTTTGGAAGCGATGAAGATGGACAACGACATTACAGCTCCTGTCGCCGGCAAGGTTTCTTTTAAAACAGCTGTCGGCAGCAACGTCGAAACAAATACTTTGCTTGCCGTGATCGGCTGAAAGGTGGCGCATGATGCAGTTACTATCTTCGAGCGGTTTCGACATCGTCGAGATGTTTCGGAACCTGTGGGAGGCTTCGGGATTGGCGCAAGGATTGTGGCAGAACTATGTCATGATTCTTATTTCGCTCGTCCTGATGTATCTCGCTATCGTAAAAAAATTCGAGCCGCTCTTGCTTTTGCCTATCGCATTCGGTATGTTTATAATCAACATTCCCGGCGCGCGCGATATTGTCTGGGGCGAAACAAATGAGGCGGGCGAATTTGTAGGCGACAGGGGACTATTGGGCTACCTGTATTTCGGTGTAGAAAAAGTTATCTATCCGCCGCTCATCTTCCTGGGCATCGGCGCAATGACCGACTTCGGCCCGCTGATTGCAAACCCGAAGAGCATGCTCATCGGTGCGGCAGCACAGCTCGGTGTCTTTCTGACATTTGTCGGGGCAGTTTTGCTCGGCTTCGACGCAGCGGCGGCCGCGTCTATCGCAATTATCGGCGGCGCGGACGGCCCGACGGCGATTTATCTGACGCAGGCGCTCTCTGCCTATACCAATGAAGAACTGCTCGCGACAATCGCCATCGCTGCATATTCGTATATGGCGCTCATACCGATTATTCAAAAGCCGATTATGAAAGCTTTGACGACGAAAAAAGAGCGCGCCATTAAAATGAAACAGCTTCGCGAGGTCACAAAAATTGAAAAAATTATTTTCCCGCTCCTCGTTACGCTTGTTTGCGGGCTGTTATTGCCGGATGCAATACCGCTTCTCGGTATGTTGATGCTCGGCAACCTTATGAAGGAAAGCGGCGTCGTTGACAGACTCTCTTCGCAGGCGCAAAACGGTTTGATGAATACCATAACTATTTTCCTCGGAATTTGCGTCGGGTGCAAGGCGTACGGCGAGATTTTCCTCGACTGGAATACATTGAAAATTATTTTGCTTGGGTTGTTTGCATTCTGCTTCGGTACGGTCGGCGGACTGTTGATGGCAAAGCTGATGTGCAAACTATCCGGTGGAAAAATCAATCCTCTCATCGGTTCGGCGGGCGTTTCGGCTGTTCCGATGGCAGCGCGAATATCGGAGGATGTCGGGCGGGAAACAGATCCGAACAACCACTTATTGATGCACGCAATGGGGCCGAATGTGGCAGGCGTAATCGGTTCTGCTGTTGCCGCAGGGTTTCTGCTTGCCTGCTTCGGCGGATAAGCGCCGAAAAGGGTTTGCGCTCTGCAGCCATTCAACCGGCTTATAGCGCGAACAGCTTGCAATCGAATCCATTCACCCTTTAGACATTTTCGGGAGAAACAGCCATGGCTAATAAAGAAAATAAAAAAGTTTTAATTACCGATACTATCTTGCGCGACGCGCACCAATCGCAGGCGGCTACGCGTATGCGCACGGACGAGATGATTCCCGTTTTGGAACAGCTCGACGATATCGGATATTATTCGCTGGAAGCGTGGGGCGGCGCTACGTTCGATTCCTGCCTGCGCTTCCTCAATGAAGACCCGTGGGAGCGCCTTCGTACACTCAAGCGGTATTTGAAAAAGACGCCCATACAGATGCTCCTGCGCGGGCAGAATTTGCTCGGATATCGGCATTATTCGGATGACGTCGTCGAAAAGTTTGTTGCAAAGTCCATCGAAAACGGTGTAGGTGTCGTGCGCGTGTTCGATGCGCTCAACGACCCGCGCAACCTCGAAACGTCGATGAAGGCAATTAAAAAATACGGCGGCATCTGCGAAGCGGCTATCAGCTACACGACCAGCCCCGTGCATACGACCGAATACTTTGTTAAACTTGCCAAGCAGCTCGAAAGCATGGGTGCGGACAATATCTGCATCAAGGATATGGCAAACCTGCTTCTGCCGTATACGGCGTACGACCTCGTATCCCGCTTGAAAAAGGAACTGAAGCCGACGACGAAGGTTCACCTGCATACGCACAATACGGCGGGTACGGGCGATATGGTCAACCTGAAGGCCATCGAGGCGGGCGTCGATATCGTCGATACCGCGCTTTCGCCCCTCGGAAACGGCACCAGCCAGCCCGCAACCGAACCGCTGGTTGCGACGCTGCAGGGCACGCCGTACGACACGGGCATCGAAATCAAAAAACTTTTGCCCATTGTCAACCATTTCAAAACAGTTGCCGAGCGTTTAAAGGCGGACGGCTTCCTTTCGCCGAAGGTTCTTTCCATCGATATCAACGCGCTCATCTATCAGGTGCCGGGCGGAATGCTTTCCAACCTTATTTCGCAACTGAAACAGCAGAACAAATCGGATAAGCTGGAAGAGGTTTTGGCGGAAGTGCCGAATGTCCGCAAAGACTGCGGATATCCGCCGCTCGTTACGCCGTCCAGCCAAATTGTCGGCACGCAGGCAGTCCTCAATGTTCTCGCCGGCGAGCGCTATAAGATGGTCACAAAAGAATTTAAAGGGATTTTGCGCGGCGAATACGGTAAACTTCCCGCCGAACCGGACCCCGCGGTTGTCAAAAAATGTATCGGCGACGAAAAGAGGATTACCTACCGCCCCGCAGACGATTTGAAGCCGGAATACGAGCAATTCAAGGCGGAAATCGCCGACTACTTGGAGCAGGAAGAGGATGTTCTTTCCTATGCGGTATTCGGGCAGGTCGCTCTGAACTTCTTCAAATGGCGCAAAGCGCAGAAGAGTGGCGTCGATAAAAATTTAGTCGATTCGGCAAAGGGCGTTTATCCCGTTTGATAATCGTTTCCGGCGGCCGTCATGGCGCCGATTCGATGTTAGCCATCCGCAATTTTGGCGGGTGGCTAACCGTTTATAATGATAAAATTCCGGGAGACTTTGCGGCTTTTCCGGCGATTGAATGCGATGAAAAATGTGATTGTTGTCGGGGCGGGCGCCGCAGGGTTGATGGCTGCCTATGCCGCCGCGAAAAACGGAAACGCCGTCACCGTCCTTGAGCGGAACGAGAAAGCGGGCAAAAAAATATACATTACGGGAAAAGGCCGCTGCAACGTGACGAATAATGTTCCGCCCGAAGAATTTTTTGAAAACGTTGTCCGCAACGCAAAATTTTTAAAGAAAAGCATCTATTCTTTTTCCCCGGAGCGGCTCATGAAGCTCTTGGAAGAGGGTGGGCTTCCGCTTAAAACAGAGCGGGGAAATCGCGTATTTCCCGCTTCAGAACATGCGAGCGACGTTACGAAGTGTCTGCAGCGCTATTGCAGCGAAGCAGGCGTGCGCTTTGCCTTCAACGAAAGGGTGGAGTCGATTGAAAAAACTCCCGATGCAGGCTTTCGCGTGCGGACGGAAAAGGGAAATTGCAGTGCGGATGCGGTTATAATCTGTACGGGCGGGCTATCCTATCCCGGTACGGGGAGCACGGGCGACGGATACACGTTCGCCAAAAAATTCGGGCTGAAAATCGTGCCGTGCCGAGCATCGCTCTGCGGCATCGAGTGCGATATGCGCATGCTTTCGCAATTGCAGGGGCTTTCCCTTCGCAACGTCCGTATTTCCGCGTATAGGCAATCGCGCCTCGTCGCTTCCCATTTCGGCGAAATGCTGTTCACGCATTACGGAATTTCCGGCCCAATCGTTCTTTCTCTGTCGGCAGCGATAAACGATTTTCCCGTCAAAGAATTGAATCTTCAAATCGATTTAAAGCCCGCATTGGAGACAGAAATTTTGGACAAAAGACTTTTGCGCGATTTTGAAAAATTTAAAAACAAGCAAATGCAGAATGCTCTCGTCGAGCTTTTGCCGAAAAATTTAATCGTGCCCGTATTAAGGCTGGCAAATATTCCAAGCGATTTAATGGCCAATTCTTTGACGAAACAGCAGAGGAAAAGTTTGTGTGCGGCAATCAAAAACTTTGCCCTGCGGCCGACGTCTCTCCGCCCGATTTCGGAGGCGGTGGTAACGGCGGGAGGCGTCGACGTGGCACAGCTCGACCCGAAAACCATGGAATGTAAATCTGTGCCGGGGCTGTATCTGTGCGGCGAGGTTTTGGATGTAGACGCCCTGACGGGCGGCTTTAATCTGCATATCGCTTTTGCTACCGGGTATGCCGCCGGCAGCTCAATATCCTGATTAACATCAATTGAAGCATTTTTGCGAAGTACTATGCGCAACATAATCGCTGATAAACAACAAAAGGAGTCAATATGAAAGCCATTCGCGGCGCAACAACGGTTTCGGCGGATACACCGGAAGAAATCCGCAGTGCGGTTAAGGAGTTGCTTCTTGCCATCCAAGAGCAAAACAAACTGAGCACGGAAGATATTTTATTTATTTTATTTTCGAATACGGGCGATATCCGTTCGCTGTATCCGGCAAAGGCCGCCAGGGAAGCGGGATTTTCGGGTGCGGCGCTCTTTTCGGCGGCGGAGCCGGAAATCGACGGTTCGCTCCCTCTCTGTATACGTGTTATGCTCCTCGTCGAAAATTGCTTCAATGTTCAACACGTCTATCTTCGCGGCGCGGCGAATCTTCGGAAAGATTTGAAAAAATTTGCCGTAGCGCTGGACGGCCCTTCGGGGAGCGGTAAGAGTACAATCGCTAAAATTCTGGCAAAGGAATATAATATCTTATATTTGGATACGGGGGCAATGTACCGTGCCTGCGCCCTGCAGGCGCTCGACGATAAAATCGATTTGCGGGACGAAAGCTCAGTCGAAAAAATGCTCGGCAGAATGCGGCTGCATATTGAATATGAAAGCGGCGTTCAGCACACGTATCTCGGCGGCAGAGACGTTTCGGAAGAGATACGCCGCCCCGACGTGTCGATGGCAGCATCCAACATTTCGGCTCTGCGCTGCGTGCGCCTGAAGATGGTCGATATGCAGAGGGAAATTGCAGGCAAGATGTCCTGTGTTTTGGACGGGCGGGACATCGGCTCCTATGTACTGCCGAATGCGGAGTTTAAATTTTATGTGACGGCCGCGGTTGCCGTACGCGCGAAGCGGCGCTTCGACGAATTAAAGCAAAAGGGATACGACGTCGATTTGAAAACGCTTGAAAAGGAGATTGAAGAGCGCGACAGAAACGATGCGTCGCGCGAGTTTTCCCCGCTCGTGCGAGCGGAAGACGCCGTACTGGTTGATACCTCCGACATGACTGTCGAACAGGTCGTCGCCCAAATCAAATCAAAAATTCAGGAAAAGGTATAAAGCGGATGCTGACATATGGATTTTTAAAAAAAGTAGTCAATGCGTTCATACAGATTATTCTTCCTTATAAATTAATCGGAAAGGAAAAGGTGCAGGACGGCGCGTGCGTACTCGTCGGCAACCATTACCGCATTTGGGATATCGTACATATGGCATGTACGACGAAAGAGAAGGTGCATTTCATTACCAAACAGGAGCTGTATAAGAGCAAATTCCTCGGGCACCTGTGCGACATTGTGGAGGCGATACCCGTCTCGCGCGACGGGCAGGATGCAAAGGCGGTAATGACTGCGCTCCGTTATTTGAAGAAAGGGGAAAAAATTTCCATGTTCCCCGAAGGTACGCGCAACAGGACGGACGCTGACCTGCTTCCGCTCAAGGGGGGAGCCGCACTGTTTGCCATCAAGGCGCGCGTTCCCGTTTATCCCGTCATGTGCCTGCGCAAAACCCGCTTTTTCCGCCGCACGAAAATCGTCGTCGGCGACGGGTTTGAACTTTCCGAATTTTACGACAAGCGTATGTCCGCCGAAGATTACGCCGCTGCGGAAAATGTAATTCGGGATAAAATGCTCGAAACGAAAAACGGCTATATCCAAAAGCTCGCGGAAGAGAAGGCGGCAAAAAAGAAGAAGAGGGGACGGAAGTGAAGATAACCGTAGCGCCGAGCAGCGGCTTTTGCAAGGGGGTAAGCAACGCGGTGGACACCGCAATGCGCATTCATCCCGAAAATACCTATATCCTCGGCGAATTGATTCATAACCCGATTGTCACGGAGCAAGTCGCGCGGCGCGGCATCGTAACCGTAGAAAACGTGGACGAAGTGCCCGACGGTGCCACTCTGATTCTCCGCTCGCACGGTGCGGCGAAAGCAATCTACGAGGCTTGCAGCGCGCGCGGCATCCGCGTTGTAGACTGCACCTGTCCGTTCGTAAAGCGTACGCAAAACATCGTGCGGCACTATTCCGGAGAAGGGAGAACCATCGTCGTTATCGGGGAGAGGAAACACCCGGAAGTTGTGGGAATATGCGGCTGGTGCGAGGGCGATGCAATCGTGATTGACAGCGAAGATGACCGCGCCATCGAGGGTTTAAAGGGAAAAAATCCCGTCGTGGTCGTACAAACGACCTATTCAGAGCAAAAATTTGAAAAAATAATTAAAAATATTGAAAAAGTTTGCGAAAAAACAGTTGAGATTTTCAAAACAATTTGTTATACTACTAATAAGCGTCAAAGCGAGGCGGCCGAACTTGCGAAAAACAGCGATGCGATGCTTGTTATCGGCGGATTGAACAGCAGCAACACGAACAAGCTGTACGATATCTGCAGGCAGTATTGCAATACTGTGATTCGGTTGGCGAGCGCTGACGAATTTGATGTCGATAAAATAAAAAAATTTAAAAATGTAGGCATTGTGTCCGGGGCATCGACCCCGCACACGCAGACGCAGGAGGTTCTTTTTAAGATGGAAAACAACACAGAAGTGAAAGCAACGAACGAAATGGAAGACGTCGTTGCCCAGATGGATAACGGACAGTCGAAATTAAAGAAAGGGCAGCTCGTAACTGCTATCATCTCTTCGGCCTCGGACGAGGGTGTGGCTGTTTTGTTACCGTTCTTCAAAAAGGAGATCCTGCTCGATAAAGACGAAATCGAATGCGAAGAGTATAAGAAAGAGGATTTTGCAAGCAAGGTCGGCGAAGAAATCGAAGTTATGGTCGTTTCTCCCGCCAATCCCGTAAAACTTTCGCAGAAGATTATTTCCCAAATTAAAGAGGAAGAGGGTAAAATCGAGGCAATCAGCAACGGCGAAGAGTTCGACGTTACCTGCACGGGCTTCAACAAGGGCGGCCTCACCGCTTCGATGGGCACATATTCCGTGTTTGTCCCCGCAAAGGAGATTCGCATGGGTTATGTGAAAGAGCTCGACAAATATGTCGGCAAAAAGCTCCGCCTGAAGGCTCTCGAAATCAAAAAGTCCGACAGAAAGAAGGAAATCATCGCTTCTCAGCGCGTAATCCTCGAAGAGGAGAAAGCTGCGCGCGATATGGCGAAGGCTGAAAAAGAGGCGGAGTTCTTCGCGAACGTCCACGTCGGCGACGTTGTCGAAGGCAAGGTCGAGCGCGTTACGAATTTCGGCGCTTTCGTTTCCGTCAACGGATTCGATTGCCTCGCGCATATCTCCGATTTGTCCTGGTCGGGCGTGAAGAATGTGACCGACGTTTTGGAAATCGGCAAAAAATACGAATTCAAAGTTCTCAAAGTGGATGAGGAAAATAAGAAAGTTTCCATCGGCTATAAACAGCTTCAGCCCCAGCCTTGGGACTTGGTCGCTGACAAGTATGCCGAAGGCGACGTTGTGCACGGCAAAGTTGTCCGCATCGTTCCGTTCGGCGCATTCGTTGAAATCGAAAACGGCGTAGACGGTTTGGTGCACGTTTCCCAAATCTCGCACGAGTGGTTGGAAAACCCGACTTCCGTCCTCACGATTGGCGAAGAGATTGATGCGAAGATTCTCGTTCTCGACCCCGCCAACAAGAAGATGACGCTCTCGATTAAAGCGCTTCTCCCTGAACCCGAGGTCACGAAGGTTCGCCCTCGCCGCGAGGGTGAGGAGAACAGGGGCGACCGCAAAACCAGGAAGCCTCGTCAGCCCCGCGACAACAGGGATGAAGACGAGTTCAGAGAATGGTCGGAAGGCGGCCTCGGCGGCGCTTCGATTGCTGAAATGCTTCAAAACAAGAACTAAAACGGATAAAATAAAAGCCCCGCTTCGTTGCGGGGTTTTTGATTATAAAGAGGTGTTAATATGGCTAAACAAGGTAATATTCGCATATCCAGCGAAAACATGATGCCCATCATCAAAAAATGGCTCTATTCGGACAAAGACATTTTTCTCCGCGAAATCGTTTCGAACGGTATCGACGCGATTACGAAGTATAAAAAGCTGTCGGATATGGGCGAGGCTCCCGCCTTTGACGGGGAATTCTGCATTAAAATTTCCGTCGATAAGGACGCTAAAACTCTGACCGTCGAGGACAACGGTCTCGGCATGACGGAGGAAGAAGTCGAGCAGTATATCACGCAAATCGCCTTTTCCGGCGCGGCCGATTTTCTCGCAAAGTACGAAAAGGCGGGCGGCGACGGCATCATCGGTCATTTCGGGTTAGGTTTCTATTCCGCCTATATGGTCTCGGAGAACATCGAAATCTTCACCAAATCTTACCGAGAGGGCGCCAAGGGCGTGCATTGGGAATCGGACGGCGAAAGCACATACACGATTGAGGAGTGTGACATCGCCGACCGCGGCACGAAGATTGTAATGCACATTGCCGACGGTGAAAAGGAATTTCTCGAAGAGGGCACCATCCGTAATCTCATCGAGAAGTACTGCTCCTTTATGCCGTACAACATCTATTTGAATTTTAAGGGGAAGGACGATAAGCCTATCAACGAAACTTCGCCCCTGTATCTGAAAAATCCGAAGGATTGCACGGAAGAGGAGTACAAGGAATTTTACCGCAAAACATTCCACGATTATCACGACCCGCTGTTTTGGATTCACCTCAATATGGATTATCCGTTCCGCTTAAAGGGCATCCTGTATTTCCCGAAGGTCAACAACAAAGTGGAGCTCGAACGCGGGCAGGTCAAGCTGTATTGCAACCAGGTTTTTATTGCGGACAATATCAAAGAGGTTATCCCCGAATATCTCCTCCTTTTGAAAGGCGTAATCGATTGCCCGGATATTCCGCTCAATGTGTCTCGCAGCTTCCTGCAGAACGACAGGCAGGTGCAAAAGATTTCGAAGCACATCGTCAAAAAGGTTGCGGACAAACTCACGGGCCTGTATAAAACGAATACGGAAAAATACGAGTCCTGCTGGAATGATATTTCCGTTTTCGTCAAGCTCGGCTGCTTAAAGGACGAGGATTTTTATTCGAAAGTAAAAGATATCATCATCTTTAAGGACTTGGACGGCAAGTATCGGACGCTCGAGCAGTTTACCGGCACCGCGGAAGACAAGGCTGCGGAAGCGCCTGCCCCCGAACAGAAGCCCGACGGGGAAGAGGAAAAGAAAGAGGTAAAGGAACCCGCGACCGTCTATTATGTTTCGGACGAAGTCGGTCAGGCGCAATATATTTCGATGTTCAAATCGGCAGGGCTGAACGCCGTCGTGTGCGATACGTTTATAGATTCGCACTTTATCAGCTATCTCGAATTTAAAGAGACCGGCAAATATAAATTCCTGCGCATCGATGCAGACGTCGACGCCGCTTTAAAAGCGGACGGACAGACGGACTGCAAGGAGTTGGAAGAGGCGTTCAAGGCGGCGCTCAAAAATACGCAAATCGCCGTCAAAGCGGAAAAATTCAAGAGCGAATCGGTCTCCGCGATTATCAATGTTTCGGAATATTCCCGCCGCTTCGGTGAAATGAACGCATTTTACGGCATGGCCGGCGCCGATACCGACAGGGATATGACGCTCGTCATCAATACGGCGAATCCCGTAGTAGCCGCATTCACTTCGCTCGACGACGAAAAGAAAAAGTTTGTCGCCAACCAAATCTATTATTTAGCGATGCTCTCCTATAAAAAGCTGACGCCCGAGGAGATGAAAGATTTCTCCGACAATACGGAAGCTCTTTTAAAACAATATATAGGATAACGGAGTTAAAGGGCCGGGCGGAAAATTCCGCCCGGCCCCTTAACGTTGCCCGAATAAAAATTTTGCCCGCACGTCTTCCCGAAATGCCGTGCGCGACGGGTTGCCTTCCGCCCGCAGAATCCGTTTATCGCCGAGGCAGAATACGGACGACCAAATCGTATCAAAACCGCAACTTTTCGGATAGGCGCACAGAAAGCCGAACTTTCCGGCCAGCAGATTTTTAGCAAATTCCAACGGTTCGCCGCGCCGACTGCGGAAAGCCCGCTCGCACGTAGCTGCTCTCTCCGACGAAAAATAGGGGCCGTGCTCGACGGATGAATGCGGTTTCATGTCTGCGCTCAAAAATTCATTGGTTATATAGACAAACTCTCTGTTATTGTCGATGTTTAGCTGCGTTGGGCAACATTCGCAGGCCGCCAACTCGCCGGAAGCATCGGCGAGCAGAATATTGCACGCCGACGCAACGGGCAAATCCATTAAAAGCGACAGCGCCTCCGATACACATTCCGCGCTCTCCAACAGGTATCGCACGATAAACATAGAATTGAATCCCGGCCGTATTTCATTTGGATTCGGCGGCACGAAGGTCATGGCGCAGGCAAATCCGCGCTCGTTTACGCCTTCCTCTCCGTTGATAAAGGAAGAAGTGTTTAGCAGAAATTTATATCCCGTATCGGTCGGCTGATAGAGGGCGCTGCAGGACAGCTTCTTTAAAAAGGGAGGCAAATCGTTGTTTCTTCCGAAATATACCTTCCCGCCGTTCCGAAAAGCGAAGGCGGTACAGCCGCGGACATCGTAGCAGCATCCCATCGTCATCAACCAGGCGGCGAGCCGCTCAGCAGGAAAGCGCATTGCCTCCGCCGCGCCGCAGATTTCTTCGCGCACCGCAGGAAAGCGTTCGAACAGAATTTTTTGCGATGCTAATCCGAACTCGCGCTGGAAATCGTCCAATTCGGACAGCGCATACAAGTTTTGCCCGCCTGCCTGAAGCGCTTTTCCGATTTTAAAGCCCATATCGCGGTGCAACCCGCGCAGGCGCATATGATACATAAATATTCCTCCTTTTCCGTCAGTGTAAAGGAATAAAAATTTTATGTCAAGCAAAAGAGCGCGCCGCGCGGCAATAATAATTTTGAAGAAGTAGCGCCGCAAAAAATCCCGTTTTCGATTGCATAAATGTATAAAATATTGTATAATATGGGCATGAAAGTCGGTATTTTCTGTAATAAGGCAACAAAAAAATTCGAGTCCGTGCAAAACAAGCTGCTTCGTCTGCTACGTGAGCGCGGAGTCGAGTTTGATACTTATTTCCGCGTCGAAGAAATCGGCGACGTCGATGTTCTCTTCGTTTTGGGCGGAGACGGCACGATTTTGAAAGTGGCGATAGAAGCAGGGCGGCGCGGAATCCTTTTGCTCGGAATCAATGCGGGCAACCTCGGATTTTTGACGGAATTTGAAGGGGACGAGGCGAAAAAGGCGGTCGACTTGCTCTGCGGCGGAGAATATGCGACGGAGAGCCGGAGCGTTTTGGAAATTTCCGTAAGCGGCAGAAAATATTATGCGCTCAACGACGCCACATTCCATCGCCACTACGACGAATCGGTCGACAACAATGTCGTGGCGCTCGCCGCCGAAATCGACGGCAAGCGCGTGGATAAAATCGTCGGCGACGGCATCATCGTTAGTACGCCGACCGGTTCGACGGCGTATTCTCTCTCGGCCGGCGGCTCGATTCTGACGCCCGATTTGGCGGCATTTATCCTCACGCCCGTGTGCGCACACTCTCTGCACAACCGCCCCGTGGTCTACGCGGATACGAGCACTCTGCGCATCTTTTTGGCGGAGGAGGAAGCCGCGCTCACGCTGTACTGCGACGGCAGATACATCGGCTTGATTGAGCGAAGCGACGAGGTAATTCTGCGCAAAGCGGATTTTTCCGTCGGGTTCATTAAACGGCCGGACAGCAATTTTTTCGATAAACTACTCTTTAAATTAAACAAGTGGAGCGAATAAGATGATGCGAAGCGGAAGACATGCGGCTATCTTGGAAATAATCTCGTCCAACGAGATTGAAACCCAGGAGGAACTCTGCGAGGAGCTGAACAAGCGCAATTACAGCGTTACCCAGGCGACCGTCTCGCGCGATATTAAAGAACTTCGGCTCTTTAAAGTCGCGGGAAACGAAAAAAAATACAAGTACGCCTACATCGACGAAGGCAACAACAAAATTTCCCCGAAGATGCACAATTTGTTCCGCGAGTGCGTACTTTCCATTCGCGCGGCGATGAACCAGGTCGTCGTCAAAACGCTGCGCGGAAACGGAAGCAATGCGGGCATGATTGTCGACAAACTCAATCTTCCGGAGATTGTCGGCTCGATTGCGGGCGACGATACGTTGCTGATTGTCGCAGAGTCGGAAGAAAAGGCGAATATCGTCGTCGAAAAACTGAATGAATTTTTGAAATAAGAAATATGCTCGATAAACTTACCATTAAAAACGTCGCGCTAATCGAAACTGCGGAAATCGATTTCGGGGCAGGGCTCAACGTCTTGTCCGGCGAAACGGGTTCCGGCAAATCGGTTATTTTGGACAGCATCAATTTCGTGCTCGGGGCAAAAGCGGATAAAAGCATGATTCGCCACGGCGAAACCGAATGTTCGGTATGCGCCGTGTTTCGCTGCGGCGAGGCGGTACAGGCGCTTTTAAGCGATATGGGGCTCGACGCCGACGAAGAGGTAATCGTATTCCGGAAATATAAATCGGACGGGCGCGGGGATATCAAGGTCAACGGCAATCCCGTAAACGCGGCGATGCTCCGAAAAATCACCGCGCACCTGGTCGACGTACACGGCCAAAGCGAGCACTTTTATCTGTTGAGCGAGGCAAACCAGCTTAAGGTGATTGACGGCGCCGCCGGAGCGCCTTTGTCCGCGCTGAAAGATAAGCTGTCGGAGCTTCTGCAAACGCGCCGCGCTCTGAACGAAAAGAAAAAGGCGTTGGGCGGCGACGAAGCGGAGCGCGGCCGCCGATTGGATATTTTAAAGTATCAAATCGACGAAATCGAAAGGGCCGACCTCAAGGAGGGGGAAGAGGAGGCTTTGAGCGCAAAAAAGAATTTCTTTGCGAACGCCGAAAAAATCGCGCGGTCGCTCGCGGAAGCCGCCGAATACATCCGCGGCGACAACGCTGCCGTCGACTGCCTGAACGGCGCGCGGCGCGCCTTTTCGGACGCAGCCTCCTTCGGCAAAGATTACGCAGCTCTTGCCGAGCGGCTGGAGAGCGCCGCATTGGAAGCGGAAGACATCGGCGAAACGCTCGCCTCGCTGGCGGATACCGTCTATTACGACGAGGCGGAGGCCGAGGAGACAGAAAACAGGCTCGACCTCATCAAATCCCTGAAAAAGAAATACGGCAAATCCGTCGCGGATGTGCTTCGCTTTGCCGAAAAGATCGGCGAAGAGTACGACCTCTTGCTGCATTGCGACGAAGAGTTCGCGAAACTGACGAAGGAGACGGCGCAATGCGACGCCGCCATCCACAAGCTGTGCCTTGCGATAACTGACGCGCGCAAAAGCGCGGCTGACGGTTTTTGCAGGCGCGTCACGGAAGAACTGAAAACGCTCAACATCAAAAATGCGCAGTTTTGCGCGGAATTTTCTCCTTACACCGAAGAGGACACGAAACATATTTCCGGCGACGGAGCCGACCATATGCAGTTCCTCTTTTCTGCAAACAAGGGTGAACCGTTAAAGCCGCTGAGCAAAGTGATTAGCGGCGGCGAGATGAGCCGTTTGATGCTCGCCATAAAGACGCGCATTTCCGATACAAACGAAATCGATACGTATATTTTTGATGAAATCGACGCCGGCATCAGCGGAGCGACGGCAAAAACGGTCGCCGAAAAGTTCGCGGATATATCCAAGACAAAGCAGATTATCGCCGTATCCCATCTGGCGCAGATTGCGGCGATGGCCGACGAAAATTTCCTCATTTCCAAGGCGGAAACGGCGGACGGAAAGACGCTGACCAATATAGTCAAGCTCGACGGGGAAGGGAAAAACGCAGAGCTTATCCGCCTGCTCGGCGGAACAGGCTCGAGCGGAGCGGCGCGCGCTTTGGCGAACGAACTCATCCGCGAATGTGACGCCTACCGCGGCCGATAACCGGCATTGTGCAAAACCCTTTTGGCGAAGAATTTTAACTTATTTTTAACTGCAACCATTTAAGAGCCGCGCCTTCGCGGCTCTTTTTTTACAGAATTTGTCGTTTTTTCGATAGAAAATCCTGTCATGGAAATTTTTTCTCCGCATAATCGGCCGCGCTTTTACGCAAAGTAAGGGCATACGGTAATCGGAGGAAATTATGCACAAGCTGAAAAATAAGATTTTGCTCGCAGCGGCAGCCGCCGTCCTTGCACTGGTATATTTGAGCGCATCGTTCGGCGTATCCGCACAGGTCGCCGAAGTTTACCTCGGCGGAATGCCCGCCGGGTTCACCCTTGGATTGGGCGGGGCGCAGATTGTCGGCGTATGCGAAGTGCTCACCGACGACGGAGCCGTCTGCCCGGCGCGCGAGGCGGGTATCGCCGTCGGAGATATTATTTGCAGCCTGAACGGAGTCAAGATTGAATCCGCCGCGGATATCGATAAAGTTCTGGACGGAAGCAAGGGCAAGGCGAATGTCTCCGTCAAACGCGGAAGCGAGCGAATTGATGCGCAGATACAGCCCGCGGAGGACATTGCGAGCGGCAAGAGAAAGCTCGGCGTGCTGATTCGGGACAGTATTTCGGGCATCGGCACCGTTACCTATATCGAAAAGGGCAGCCTGCGCTTTGCATCCCTCGGTCATGCGGTGGCGGACGAAACGGGCAAATTGATGAACGTGGAAAAGGGGAACATCTATCAATGCTCGATTATCAACGTCGTAAAGGGCGAACGCGGCCGCGCGGGGGAGCTGAAAGGATTATTTTTAAACGAAAAGTGCATCGCCGTTGCAGACACCAATTGCGCGACGGGCGTCTACGGAAACTTTAACAAACAGTATGATACTTCCTCCCTCAAATCGATGCCAATCGGCGAAAGCACACAGCCGGGCAAGGCGAGCATCTACACGACAATCGACGGCGTTACGCCGAAGGAATATTCCGTCAGCATCGTCAAAGTGGACGGCGGAAATAAGCAAAACAAAAACTATGTACTCAAAATCACGGATAAAGGGCTTTTGGATGCTACGGGCGGAATCGTACAGGGCATGAGCGGAAGCCCCATCGTGCAGAACGGAAAGCTGGTCGGGGCGGTCACACATGTATTTTTGAACGACCCCACGCGCGGCTACGGAATCAGCATCGGCAATATGCTGGGAAAATGAGAGGAGCGCTTCGGCGCTTCTTTTGTTTTGCAATTTTTTCGGATTGCTTTTCAAATCCGTACAGGTGTGGTATAATATAGACAACAGGAGGACGATTATGCGCGTATTTTTGGTTGTTATCGACAGTTTCGGCATCGGCGCGATGCCCGACGCCGATAAATTCGGCGATGCGGAATCGGATACCTACGGGAACATCTGCCGGAGCGTGGGCGTATCTCTGCCCACCTTAGTTTCGCTCGGTTTGAACAATATCGACGGCGTCGCCAAGGAATTCGGCAACGGCGCGGGGATTCGCCCCGTCGAAAGCCCGCGCGCCGCATACGCCCGTCTGCAGGAAAAGACGTTCGCGAAAGATACGACCGCCGGGCACTATGAAATTGCGGGGCTGGTTTTGCGGCACCCGTACCGCATCTACAAAAAATTCCCGCCCGACGTCGTCGCCGATTTGGAGAGAGCGGCGGGCACGCATTTTATCGGAAACGAGGTTGCCTCCGGCACGGAAATTATCCAAAGGCTCGGGCCGGAACACCTGCGGACAGGGTGTCCCATTCTGTATACATCGCAGGATTCCGTCCTGCAGATTGCGGCGGACACGTCCATCGTGCCGCTCGGGCGGCAGTACGAAATCTGCGAAGCGGCGCGCCGCGTGATGGTTGGGGAACGCGCCGTCGGCCGCGTAATTGCCCGGCCGTTCATCCACGAAAACGGAAAGTTCATTCGCACGGAGGACAGAAAGGACTACGCGCTCGAGCCGCCCGGCGAAACGATGCTCGACGTGTTGAGCGCGAATCATGTCCGCGTCCTTTCCGTGGGGAAAATTTACGATTTATTCTGCGGCAGAGGAATCGCGGAAGGGCACCATACGGGGAACAATGCGGAGGGATTGGAAACCTTGTCCTCCCTCGTCGAAAATTTATCGGACGGGTTTGTGTTCGTCAATCTCGTGGATACGGATATGCTGTACGGGCACCGCAATAATGCAAAGGGTTATGCCGCGGCGCTGGAAGAAATTGACGGGGCGTTGGCGCGCATGCTTCCGCAGCTGCGAAAAGACGATGTCTTTATTGTAACCGCCGACCACGGGTGCGACCCCACAACGGCCTCGACCGACCATTCGCGCGAATATGTGCCGCTCTTGATTTTCGGAGACAGAGTCCGGCCGCAAAATTTAGGAACTTTGCTCGGGTTTGATAACATCGCAAAATTTGTCTGCGCTCTGTACGGCTTGAACGGCGATGCGGACATATACGAAAAAATTATGAGGTGAACGGCATGCAAAATTTCGGCATCAACGAAATGCCGCAAGCGGCAAAAAAAATAGCGGATGATATCCGCAAAAGAATTTCCGTCTCGCCGCGCGTCGGCGTCATTCTCGGCAGCGGCTGGGGCGGTATCGCCTCGGCGCTGGATAACCCTTGCCGCGTGCCGTATTCCGAATTGGACGGCATGCCCGCATGCGGAGTGGCCGGGCACGCCGGAAATTTCGTATTCGGAAAAATCGGAAATATCGGCGTTGCCGCCGTGCAGGGGCGTTTTCACCTGTATGAGGGCAAGAGCGAAGCGCACGCCGTTTTACCCCTGCGCATCCTCTTTGAATTGGGTGCACGCACCGTAATTTTGACGAATGCGGCGGGCGGGTTGAACCCAAATTTTTCGATTGGCGATTTGATGATTTTGGACGACCATATCAACTTTACCTGCCGCAATCCGCTCATCGGATTGCAGCCGACGCCCGAATTCCCCGAACGCTTCGTCGATATGACGGAGGTATACGATAAGAGCTTGCGCGAAATAATCTTTGAAGAGTGCGGAAAGCTGTCCGTTCCCGCGCACTTCGGTACCTATATGCAGGTGCTCGGCCCCAGTTACGAAACGCCCGCCGAAATCCGCGCCTTCCGCACGCTCGGCGCCGACGCCGTGGGCATGAGCACCGTCGTCGAAGCGATTTATGCGCGGTACCTGGGCATGAAAGTGGCGGCTATCTCCAACATAACGAACTTGGCCGCAGGGTTATCGGCGGAAAAGCTCGCTCATGCCGACGTACTGCAGGAATCCAACCGCCGCGAACCCGCGCTTACCAAACTCATGCGCGCAATTCTCGCCCGCGCGCAATAGCGGATTCGCAGATGCCTGTATAAAATTGAATAGCATTACAAAAAATAAGAGCATAACGGCATAGGAGAAGAACTATGAAAAAAGTTGTGCTTTTATTTTTTGCTGCGTTGGCGGCATTTGCCGCATTCGGCTATGCGCCCGCTTCGGCGCGCGCCGATGCCGAGTTGATTTCCGGCTGTAAGTCGGCATATCTGTGCGATTGGAGGAGCGGAACGGAGGTTTACGGGAAGGGAGAGCTGGAGCACCTGCCCATCGCAAGCATGTGCAAAATCATGACGCTCGTTCTCTGCTTCGACGAACTCGAGGGAGGCAGACTCACTTTAGACGAGGAAATCACCGTCAGCGATACGGCGAGCGGCATGGGCGGCTCGCAGGTTTTCCTGGAGAGCGGCGGCGTATATCCGGCAGGGGAATTGATAAAGAGCATCTGCATCGCGTCCGCAAACGATTCCTGCGTGGCGATGGCCGAGCGCATCGCGGGGAGCGAGGCGCTGTTCGTCAAAAAAATGAACGCGCGCGCCAAAGAATTAAAAATGGACAATACGGAGTTCGTCAATTGTACGGGGCTGCCCGAAGCGGGGCAATATTCCTGCGCGAAGGACGTGGCGGCGATGCTGTCCGAGCTTTTGCGCCACGAGGAATATTTCAATTACAGCAAAATTTGGATGGACGAGATGCAGCATAAGGGCGGCCGCATTACGGAGATGGCGAACACGAATAAACTTATCCGCAACTATCAAGGCTGCGACGCGGGCAAAACGGGCTACACGTCCGAAGCCGGTTTTTGTCTGGCGGCTTCCGCCGCGCGCGGCAATATGCGCGTTGTTTCCGTCATAATCGGCGCTTCGGACAGCAAGACGCGCTTCGACAATACGAGGGTACTGTTCGATTACGCCTTTGCGAATTATACCAATAAAGCGGTTTTGGAGGAGCGCGTGCTCGACGATGCTTTCTGTGCCGTAAAGGGCGGCAAGCAGAAGGAAATCAGCGTAATCCCCGAGCGTGCGTCGTATATCTTCTGCTCAAAGGGGGATACCGATGAAATTTTTTATGAATTGTCCCTCGACGAAGCGAAGGCGCCCGTCAGGCGCGGCGATACCGTGGGTACAATCACGGTTTACAAAAACAATATAGAAGCGGACAAACTGAACCTGCTCGCCAACGAAAGCGTTGAAAAGAGTTCGTACCTGGATTCCCTGCGCGAAGCGGCGCGCGGCTGGAGCTTTTAATATCCAAAGCGATGAGCGGATTCTTTCTATTTTCCACTCTGACCACCGTCGTCCAATTGCTGTTTCCGATGTTTTTGAACGTAACGCTTTTCCTGGACGCCCAAGGGCGGAAGATGTACTTTTCGCTGTATATCCTTCGCATCTTCAAAGTATACGGGGGGTACGCGACGCTGTATGATAAGGGGATTGCCTTTCATTTGACAAAAAACCGCGCCGTACTCCTGCCGTTTGCGGAAATACTTGACGCGCGGAATAAAATCGAATTTAAATTGACGCGGGGTTTTTATCTGTACGCTTTCAGCGGTGTCGCCGAACTCGGCGCACGCTCGGAACCCGCCGCCGCAATTTTAACGGCCGCGCTGCTGCAAACAGCGGCGGGCATTGCGGCCGGCACGATTATCAAACGAAAGAAATGCACCTCTTTTAAGAACGATGTCATCGTCTATCCGGACAAAGACTGCGTGAAAGCGAGCGTGCGCATTATCTTGGTGTTCAACTTTTTGGCCGTCATTCTGGCGGCCGCTAAAATAATTTTGCAGACAATTTTGGGGAAAATCAATGAATATAAACGAAGCAGAGCAAAGCAAAAGAGTTAATGAATTGGTCGAGCGTTCCATGCTCAACCTGAACGAGCTGGTAGACGCGAATACGGTTATCGGCACGCCCATCGTCACGGCGAGCGGCTACCAGGTGATACCCGTTTCCAAGGTGACGATGGGGTATCTGTCGGGCGGCAGCGATATCGGCGAAACGAAAGTAATCAAGGCGGACGAAACCGTTCCGTTTGCGGGGGGAAGCGGTGCAGTTGTTTCCCTCAAGCCCGCGGGGTTTATTTTGGACGATGGCAACGGCTGCCGCTATATCCACGCCGGAGACGACCCTGTCGACAATTTAATCGACAAAACATCGGAAATGCTAAAGAGTTTTCAGAAGAAAAATGATTAAGCGGATATTCGCATGCTTTGCCGCGGCGATAACCGCGGCAGGGCTGTCAATCGTATTCACTGCCCCGTGCCGTGCGGAAGCGTACGCTGTTTCCCGCGGGGAGGCCGTCGTAGAGGTTACGAGCGGCAGGCTTTTATACGAAGAAAACGGAGACAGAGAGTTGCCGCCCGCGAGCACGACAAAGATTTTGACAGCTTTGATTATCGCCGAGGACTGCGATTTGGATGTCGTCGTCGAAGTTCCGAAAGAGGCGGCCGGCACGGAGGGTTCGAGCGTGTATCTGGCGGCGGGTGAAAAAATAACCGTCCTCGACCTTCTATATGGCCTGATGCTCCGCTCCGGAAACGACTGCGCCGTTACGCTCTCGCTCCATCACAGCGGAAGCGTTGCGGCTTTCGCGGAGTGCATGAACGAGCGCGCCGCAAAATTGGGGGCGGAACACAGCCATTTTGCCAACCCGCACGGACTTCCCGCCGAGGAACACTACACGACTGCAAATGACCTCGCCCGCATTGCCGCCGCGGCACTGCAAAACGACGTGTTTTCCGAAATTGTCGGCACTGAAAAACATACTGTGCCCGACGGCGGGTGCGGCTACGCGCGCACGTGGCAGAATAAAAACAAAATGCTCTATCATTACGAAGGCGCAGACGGCGTAAAGACCGGGTACACGAAGGAGGCAGGGCGGTGCCTGGTAACCTCCGCGACACGGGGCGGCATGCGCATCGTCAGCGCCGTTTTGAACAGTCCGAACATGTACGAGCGAAGCGGCGAATTGCTCGATTCTTGCTTCGCGAAGTACTCCATGAAACGAGTCTATTCTGCGGGATGCTCCGTATACGAATTGCCGACCGACGTTCCGGGGAAGATTTGCCGCTGCCGCTGTACGGATGATTTCTGTTATCCTCTCGCGGACGGGGAAGAGCGGGAGCTTGAAACGGCCGTAATTTTGCCGGAAATGAAACGCCTTCCGGTGCATCGGGGAGAAATTGTCGGCAGTGTGGAGATTCGATTACAAAAACAGTTGATTTTTTCGCAAAAAATCGTTAGTATAGTGGATATGGAAAAGAGCTATTTCGACATTCTGCGCGAAATAGCAAGAACACACAACTGACGAGGTAATATGCGCATCAACAAATATTTGGCGGAATGCGGCGTCGCGAGCCGCCGCGGCTGCGATAAATTGATTGCCGACGGCAAAGTTACAATTAACGGCAAACCGGCCGCCCTCGGCGACGACGTGACGGAAGGCAAGGATGAAGTTCTCGTCAACGGAGAGGCGGTACAGCTCAATGCCCGGCATCAATATTATCTGATGAACAAACCGAAGGGCTATATCTGCTCCGTGCACGACGAGCGCGGAAGAAAAACCGTGATAGACCTCCTTCCCGCAGGGGCTGGCAGGGTATATCCCGTCGGCAGGCTCGACTACGATACGGAGGGCATGCTCATTCTTACCGACGACGGAGACCTTGCGTTCCGCCTCACCCATCCGAAGAACGAAATTCCGAAAACCTATCTCGTCAAAATCGAAGGAAGCATATCCGACGCGGCGCTCAACCAGCTGCGCGCAGGAATCGAATTGGACGGCAGGCTCACCAACAAGAGCAAGGTCAAAGTCATCGAAACGGACAAAAAATATACCAAGCTGCACGTTACCATCAACGAGGGGCGCAACCGACAGGTGCGGCGCATGTTCGAAAGCATCGGCAAAGAGGTCACCTTTTTAAAGCGCATTAAAATCGGCGATATGGGGCTCGGCTCCCTCGAGCGCGGCAAGGTGCGCAAGCTGACGGCAGAGGAAATATTTTATTTAACAAATTTATAAACCGTTCCGCGGGGCGCAAAGCGCCCCGTTTTTCTTCGCCGAAAAATCGGATTCGGGCAGTTTACAAAATTTTTCGTTTATGGTACAATAAGGCAAGCCAAAACAAGGAGGTGTATATGGCGAAAAAAAGTAACGCACAAAAAGCGGCGGAAAAAGCCGTTAAAAAATCGCATCCGGCGACGCTCATCCTCGCGCTTTTGTTTTTGATTGTCGGGGCGGCTGCGGGCGTAATTCTGTCGAGAGAACTCACGAAAAACGATTGTTTTGTTCTCCTCGGCGACAAGCAAATCGAGCTTGCCGTCGGCGAAAGCTACGTGGAGGCGGGCGTCTCCATCATCTCGTTCGGAAAGGATATTTCCGATAAAGCGGTGCGGGGCGGCGATTTCGAGAGCATGAGCGAACAGCCGGAAGAGGGAATCTATCAAATCGTATATACCGTCGACGATTTCCGTTGGGGCGATTATCAACTCGTACGCACCGTAATCGTCGGCAATCCGGAAGGCGCGGAGGGACAAATCGATGGCTAAAAAGAAATTTTCTGCCGGCTTGACGTTTATCGCCTGCTTACTTGCCCTGATTATCGGCTTTGCCGCCGCCTTTTTTATCTATACATACGTCAATCGCGAATCGGGCGGCGACGTCTACGTCAGCGGCGATTTATCCATTCATTTTATGGAATTGGGGAACGACCGTACAGGCGACAGCATTTATATCAAAGCGGGAAATACTGACATCTTAATTGATGCAGGCTCCACGCGAGCCAGTTCAAATACGACGGCTTCCTATATGGACGAATATATAACGGACGGGACTTTAGAATTTGTTATTGTCACACATGCGGACGAAGACCATATAGCAGGATTTGCGGGCAGTACTTCCTCGCCAAGTATTTTTGACCGATACGATTGCGAGGTCATTATTGATTTTGCCCGCACCAATAAGAATACCGCCGTCTACAAAGATTACGTTACGCAGCGAGACGAAGCAGTGGCGGCGGGAGCAAAGCACTATACCGCTCTTCAATGTTGGAACAATGCGGACGGCGCAAAACGCACCTATGAAGTTTCGAACGGCATTGAAATGGAAATTCTCTATAATTACTATTATGAGAATGAGAGCGATGATGAAAACAATTACTCTGTCTGCCTCATGTTCAACCAGGGAGATACGCATTTTCTGTTTACGGGAGATTTAGAGGAGGACGGGGAATCGCGCCTGGTCGATAACAACGATTTGCCGGAGGTAGAATTGTTCAAAGCAGGGCACCACGGCTCGAAAACCTCCTCGACGGATAAACTTCTGCAAGTTATACGGCCGAAAATCGTCTGCGTCTGCTGCTGTGCCGGCACCGATGAATATACCGACACAAAAGAAAACCAATTCCCCACGCAGGCTATGATTGATCGCGTAGCTCCCTATACGGACAGAGTGTATGTGACGAGCCAGGTCGACGAAAGCGCCGCAAGCGGATACCGCTCCATGAACGGCAACATCGTCGTAACTTCCAACCGGAACGGCGTATCCGTCGAATGTTCCAACAATACGACGGTTCTGAAGGATACCGAATGGTTCAAAAATAATCGGACGATGCCGGACGCATGGAAAGCGGCATAAATATCGGCGAGCGGGTATAAGCGAAAATAATAGCGCTGCCCGCTCTTTTCCTGCCGAAAATAATTGCTAAAAAGAGCAAAAAGTATTAAAATAATACCGTTATACAAGCGTTACAGGAGAATACGGTTTTGATTAGGAACGATTTACGGAACGTGGCGATTATTGCGCACGTAGACCACGGCAAGACGACGCTCGTGGACCAGATGCTCAGGCAGAGCGGTACATTTCGAGAAAACCAAGTCGTCGAAGAGAGAGTTATGGACTCCAATGCGCTCGAGAGGGAGCGCGGCATCACTATCCTCGCGAAAAATACTTCCGTCCATTATCACGGCGTCAAAATTAACATCATTGATACCCCTGGCCACGCCGATTTCGGCGGCGAGGTCGAGCGCGTTCTGAAGATGGTCAACGGCGTTCTGCTGCTCGTCGATGCGGCGGAAGGCCCGATGCCGCAGACTCGCTTCGTCATGCAGAAGGCGCTCGAGCTCAACCACAAGCTCATCATCGTCGTCAACAAGGTCGACCGCCCCGACGCGCGCATCGCGGAAGTGCAGGACGAAATTCTGGAACTGCTCATCGACCTCAACGCTTCCGACGAACAGCTCGACAGCCCAATCGTCTTCTGCTCGGGCAGGGCGGGAACGGCGTCGCGCTATGCAGATAAAGAGGGCAAAGACCTTACCCCGCTTTTCGATACGATTTTGAATCATATTCCTCCCATGCAGGTCGATGAAACGGCTCCCTTGCAGATTCTCGTATCTTCCATCGACTATAACGATTATGTCGGCCGAATCGGCATCGGCCGCATCGAGCGCGGCATGGCAAAGGCAAACCAAGAGGTTTCCGTCTGCAACCACAACGCCGTGGGGCAGGTAAAGCGGGGCAAGCTCGTCAATCTGTACCAAATCGAAGGACTCGCGCGCGTTCCCGCGGAGACGGCAACGGCGGGCGATATCGTCTGCTTTTCCGGTTTGGAGGGCATCAACATCGGCGACACTGTCTGCGCGCCCGATAAGGTAGAGGCGGTGCCTTTCGTTAAAATCAGCGAGCCCACCGTCGAGATGACATTCTCCGTCAACGACAGCCCGTTTGCAGGAAAAGAGGGGAAGTTCGTCACCTCCCGCCACCTGCGCGAACGGCTATACCGCGAACTTTTGAAAGACGTCTCCCTCAAAGTGGAGGATACAAACACAGCGGAGGCATTCAAAGTGAGCGGCCGCGGCGAAATGCACCTCTCCATCCTCATTGAAACCATGCGCCGCGAAGGGTATGAATTTCAAGTGAGCACGCCGCGCGTGTTGTATAAAACTGTCGACGGGCAGCTCTACGAACCGATTGAGCGGCTGATTGTGGACGTACCCGAAGAGGGAACGGGCGCCGTATTCCAAAGTATGGGCGAGCGCAAGGGCGAGCTCGTACACATGAGCGCGGTAGGCTCGCGCATGCGCCTCGAATTTCTCATTCCCGCGCGCGGGCTGTTCGGGTATAAGAGCGAATTCCTCACGCAGACGAAAGGCGAGGGCGTCATGAACTCCATATTCTTTGAATATCAGCCGTATAAGGGAGATTTGAAGCGGCGCGACACCGGTTCGCTCGTCGCATTCGAATCGGGCGAAGCCGTCACGTACGGGCTGTATAACGCACAAGACCGCGGCGTTCTGTTTATCGACCCGGGCACGCAGGTATACGAGGGCATGGTCGTCGGCGTGTCCCCCAAGACGGAGGATATCAACGTCAACGTCTGCAAGAAAAAGCACATGACCAATACGCGCGCGGCCGGCAGCGACGACGCGATGCGGCTGAATTCTCCCAAAAAGATGAGCCTCGAAGAGTGCCTTGAATTTCTCAACGACGACGAACTTTTGGAAGTTACGCCCGTATCGCTCCGTATTCGCAAGCGCATCCTCGACAGCGAGCTCCGCGCCAAGGCTCGCGCCCGCGAAAAGAAAGCATAAAAGACGAAATCAAAATCATACAATATTCCCGAAGAGTAAATGCTCGGAGGGAATATTTTTTATGGAAGGAACAAAGCTGCAGACGGCGCTCATCGAACAGCAGAAAAAGATAACCTTGACGGGGGTGGAGAGCGTAGACGCCTTTTCTTCCCGCCAGATATCGCTCACGCTGGACAACGGCAAGGCGGTGATTATCGGCGACAACCTGAAGATCGTCAACTTTTCCAAATCGAACGGCAATTTTGCGGCAGTCGGGAAAATCGGCGGCATACGCTTTGCAGCAAAGCAGGAAAAATTATCCAAAAGGCTGTTCGGCTGATGAACGACGCGAACCAAATTTACATCTTTCTGGCATGTATGCTGGCGGGAATTGCCGCGGGCGGCGCGTACGAACTGAACTGTTTGTTTTGCTTTTTTATCAAAGGGAAAGCTGCGCGCATTGTGGCCGATATACTTTTCTTTCTCCTGGCGGGCGCCGTCTTTGCGGCGTTCTGCGTCCTGTTCCGCCTGCCCGATATGCGAATCTATATGCTTGCCGCCGCGCTCCTCGGCCTGTTGCTCTATCGAAAAACATTGCACAGAACAGTTGCGTTTTTCGCGCGGAAATTGTATAATAAATTCAGGAGCGCGTGTAAAACATTGTCTTTGCGCGCGGCGGCGCACCATGAAAGAAGAAAAATTCAAAAAAATCGTCATCGGAGTCACGGCGGCAGCCGTTATACTGCTCGCAATCCTGCTTGTCTTCATGATTTATCAGCTAATCGCCATATCCGTTCGGAATAACCGAATCGCTGAGCTGGAAGAGCAGTACGCGTATTGGGAGCAATATATCGCCGAAGCCGAAACGGACGTTCAGAAATACGAAGGTTATGCCTGGCTGGAAATCATTGCCCGCAAACTCGGCATGTGGGGGTATGACGATTTTATAAACGGCGATGCGGCGGTTTTCTTCGGCGACGGTGCCGTTTTAAAAGTTTCCGACAGCGGAGAATTCGTGTATGAAATATGCGGTGATTGACATCGGTTCCAACTCCGTCCGCCTGCTTCTGTGGGCGGACGGTCATACTTTATGCAAAAAAGTGAATACTACGCGGCTGGGCGAGGGACTGTCTCATTCGGGCAGGCTCTCGGAGGCGGCAATGCGCCGTACGGCCGCGGCCGTCGAGGACTTCGCTGAAGAAGCAAAAAATGCGGGCGCGGACGAGCTGTTCGCCTTTGCCACGGCCGCCGTTCGCGGCAGCGCCAACGGCGCGGATTTTGTCCGCCTGGTCAAGGAGCAATGCGGTGTTGCGGTGGACGTCATTGCCGGAAAGGAGGAGGCGGAACTCGGGCTTTTAGGCGCCCTGAATGGGCGCGACGGCGGTATTATCGACGTCGGCGGCGCGAGCACCGAGGTCACCGTGGGCAAGGGAGGAAAAATCGTTTACGCCGTCAGTGCGGATATCGGCGCCGTGCGCCTTAAAGATGTCTGCGACGAGAACAGGGAGAAATTGGAAAAATATATTTCCGAAAAAATCGCCGTCTTTGCCGACGTTCCGCAGTGTGAGATGTCTGCCATCGGCGGCACGGCCACCTCGCTCGCGGCACTCGAATACGAGGTGGAGCCGTACGACGCTGCCCGCATCCACGGAGCCAACCTTTCCGCGGATTGCGTTTTGAATTGGGCGGACAGGCTCCTTGCCATGCCGCAGGAAGAGCGGCTCGCGTTAAAAGGGATGGACAAAAAGCGCGCCGATATTTTGGGCGGTGCGGCTCTGCTGTTATATTCGGTCATCCGACGCATCGGCGCGGAGGGCGTGCGCGTGAGCGAGCAAGACAACCTGGAGGGCTATCTCCTGCAAAAATTGCGGAGGCGGCCATGAATCGCGTTTTGGAAAAAATAGCCAGGATATTCGATGTAGTCGCATCCTTCGCCATCGCAGGCGTCGTAATATGGCTCGGGTATAAACATTATTATGAAAATCTCGATTCGGTTCTGCTTATACTCTGCCTAATCGGGGGAGGAATCGTGTCGAGCGCGGTTTGCCGCCTGTTTCATGAGCTGGGGCATATCGTTATCGGTTTGCTGTGCGGTTTCCGGTTCAACAGTATGCGCATCGGCTTTGTTCAGATTTATAAAGACGAGGGAAAGCTGCGCATAGCGGCGAAGCGCCTGCCCGAATCGCTTGCAGGCGCCACGGAGATGCTCCCGAAAAACGCCGAAAATTTGCACGCAAAATACCTTGCCGTCGTGTGCGGCGGTTTGGCTTTTTCGCTGTTGTTCCTGGCGTCCGCGGAATTGGTTCTCGATTTTTACAAATCCATTCCCTTTGCGGTGTATGCGCTCGTTTGCACGTCTCTGCCGTATGCCTTCCACCTCTTTTTCTATAACGTGCTGCCGTTCAACGACGACAATCTCGATACAGACGGCGCCATGCTCCGCGGGTTGATTAAAAAAGAACCTTCCTATCTCACGGCCGTCAATATTCTGGCAATCGAAGCGTATTTGTACCAAGGCCTGACGCCTTCGGAAATCGATAAAGATTTGTATTTCGGTGCGCCGCAACTGCCGGAGGACGATTTCAATTTTATCCTCCTGACCAATTATCGGCTGTCCTATTATATCGACGCGGGGGACAGGGAGAATGCGGCAAAAGCATGCCAGCGCTTGGAGAGCCTGCTCGGATACGTGCCCCAATATTATAAAAACGATATCACGGCGGATATCCTGTACTGCAAATGCTGTCGCCGCGATACGGAAGGCGCCCGCGCACTCTATCCGCAGTTGAAGCTGTATCTGAAGGGAGAGGGGACGCTGTCCGCGCACCGCATCTCCGCCGCTTACGAATTGTATGTAAACGGGGATAAATCCGCGGCGCTGCGCGAACTGAACGCAGCCGAACAAAAAGCGGAAAACTATTACATCAAGGGCCTCGGCAAGTATGAGCGCAAACTGCTCGGCTCGATTCGGGACGACATTAAAACGGATTTCTACTACGAGCCAAGCCGGCAATAATCGAAAGAGCGAGGGAGCCTTCCGAACAACGGAAGCTCCCTCGCTCTTTCCTTTGGGATTAACTGAGTTTATTCGGCCTGCCGAAGCAGTGCGGGCAGAAATTGTTCGCCGCCCGGCAGCAATCCTCGCAGAGGAATGCGCCGCACTCGCCGCAAATATAGATATCCTTTCCCTCGCACATTTTCCCGCAGTTCCCGCAACGGAATCCGTCCATAACCGCTTGAACCTCCGTAGTTTTTTAACGGAGTATGCACCCTTTGTAAAGTTCCTATACTTCGGCGGCGCAAAAAATTTTCCATCGTCTGAATAAAAAGCGCTGTGTTCTGTCTCGGAATCCGTTTTCGCGCTTTAGAAGGCGAATTACGGGCGTTTAACGCGATTCGGAAAAAATGAAATTCGAAAAACCGAGCGAAAACGCTTTCATTTTAGGGCAAAATATGGTATAATAATAGGGTAAAAGTTTGCAATTTTTGAATCGAAAAGACAGGAGATTTTTAAGCTATGGCGGATAAAGTACAGGGCGAATACGGCGAAGAGCAAATACAGGTTTTGGAAGGCCTGGAACCCGTCCGCAAACGCCCGGGTATGTATATCGGTTCGACAGACGAACGCGGCCTGCATCATCTCGTGCAGGAAATCGTCGACAATTCTATCGACGAGGCGCTCGCAGGCTATTGCACGGCCATTCGCGTCACCATCAATAAAGACGGTTCGTGCTCCGTGCTCGACAACGGACGCGGAATCCCTACGGGCATCCATCACAAGGAGGGAATTTCGTCCGTCGAATTGGTTCTCACCAAGCTGCATGCGGGCGGCAAGTTCGGCGGCGGCGGTTACAAAATTTCGGGCGGCCTGCACGGCGTCGGCCTCTCCGTCGTCAACGCGCTCTCCGAATGGCTGGAAGTAGAAGTCTATCAAAACGGCCATGTCTATAAGCAGATTTACAACCGCGGCGTGCCGCAGCGCGCGCTCGCGATTGTCGGCGATACCGATAAAACGGGCACAAAAGTTACCTTTTATCCCGACGACGAAATTTTCGAGACGATTATCTTCAATTACGATAATTTGAAAGTACGCCTGCGCGAGCTGGCGTACCTCAATAAGGGACTGACGATTTCCATTCAGGACGACCGCGAGGAGAAGCCGAAATTCGACGAATTCTGCTACGAGGGCGGCATCCTGCACTTCGTGGAAGACCTCAACAAAAACAAAGAGACGCTGTTCGACAGCCCCGTGTATTTTGAAGAGACGCAGGACGACAGCGCCATCGAAGTCGCTATTCAGTACAACGACAGCTACAGCGAAACTATCTTCAGCTACGCGAACAACATCCATACCGAAGAGGGGGGCACCCACCTCGACGGGTTTAAAGCGGCGCTCACGAAGGTCATCAACGATGCGGGGCACCGTTTGAACATTTTGAAAGAGAACGACAAGCTGACCGGCGACGACGTGCGCGAAGGCATCACGGCCGTCGTTTCCGTCAAGCTGACTGAGCCGCAATTCGAAGGGCAGACAAAGACGAAGCTCGGGAACAGCTCGATGCGCTCCTTTGTGCAAAAGGCGACGGTGGAGCACCTCGGCACCTATCTGGAGGAAAATCCTTCGCAGGCGCGCGAATTGATTCTCCGCTGCATTACCGCGCAGAAGGCGCGCGATGCGGCGCGGAACGCCCGCGAACTGACGAGGCGAAAGGGGATTTTGGAGAGCACAACTCTGCCCGGCAAGCTCGCCGACTGCAGCGAAAAGCGCTCGGAACTGTGTGAAATTTATCTCGTCGAGGGCGACTCGGCGGGCGGCACGGCAAAGCAGGGGCGCGACCGCAGGTTCCAGGCAATCCTGCCTCTGCGCGGCAAAATTCTGAACGTCGAAAAGGCGCGCCTCAACCGCGTATTGGAAAACGAAGAAATCAAAAGCATGATAACCGCGTTCGGCTGCGGAATTCACGACGATTTCGACGAAAGCAAACTGCGCTACGACCGCATCATCTGCATGACCGATGCCGATGTCGACGGAAGCCACATCCGTATCCTTTTGTTGACTTTCTTTTTCCGCTTCATGCGACCGCTCATCGAAAAGGGGCACGTATACGTCGCGCAGCCGCCTCTGTACAAGGCAACGCGCGGCAAAGAGGAAAAGTACATGTATTCGGACGAGGAATTGGAGGAATACCGCAATTCCAACCCCGGCAAGTTCGAGCTGCAGCGGTATAAAGGCTTGGGCGAAATGAACAGCACGCAGCTTTGGGAGACGACGATGAACCCCGCGACGCGCACCCTTCTGCGCGTGAACATGAAGGACGCCGTCGAAGCGGACGAAATGTTCTCCCTGTTGATGGGCGAAAAGCCGGAGCTTCGCAGGCAGTTTATCGAAGAAAATGCGAAACTCGTCGCAGAACTGGATATTTGAGGTTGAACGATGGCGAAAAAAGAGACAAGTCCGGAACTTACCGAAGAGTTTAAAAAAACTCTCGCAATGACAAATATGATTGACGTCGAGGTGGACGACGAGCTGAAAAAATCCTTCATCGCTTATGCGATGGCGGTCAACGTCAGCCGCGCCATTCCAGACGTTCGCGACGGGTTGAAGCCCGTGCATCGCCGCATCCTGTACTCCATGCACGAAATGGGGCTGTACAACGACAAGGCGTACCGCAAATGCGCCCGTATCGTCGGCGACGTTTTGGGTAAATACCACCCGCACGGCGATTTCGCCGTATACGATGCGCTCGTGCGCCTGGCGCAGGATTTTACCATCAATTTCCCGCTCGTGGACGGGCACGGAAACTTCGGCTCCGTCGACGGCGACCCGCCTGCGGCGATGCGCTATACCGAGGCGAGGATGTCAAAACTCGCAGCGGAAATGCTGCGCGATTTGGACAAAGAGACGGTCGATTACTATCCGACTTTCGACGACACCGGCATGCAGCCGTGCGTTTTGCCGGCGCGCTTCCCGAACCTTCTCGTCAACGGGAGCGACGGCATTGCGGTCGGCATGGCGACGAATATCCCGCCGCACAACCTCGCAGAAGTTATCGACGGCGTTATCGCCCAAATCGACAACCCTGAAATCACCGTCGACGAACTGATGGAGCATATTCCTGCCCCCGATTTTCCGACGGGTGCAATCCTTATGGGCAGGGCGGGCATCAAGCGCGCCTACCGCACAGGCAGGGGCAACTATATTCTGCGCGCGCGCTGTGAGATTGAAGACTATACTTCCGGCAATACGACGCGCACGCGCATTGTCGTCAGCGAGATACCGTACCAGGTCAATAAAGCGCGCCTCATCGAAAACATCGCCGACCTCGTGAAAGATAAGCGTGTTGAAGGCATTTCGGATATCCGCGAGGAGTCCGACCGCGACGGCATGCGCATCGTCATCGAATTGCGCAAGGACGCGAACGCGCAGGTCGTTCTCAACACGCTGTACAAACATACGCAGCTGCAAACTTCCAACGGAATCATATTGCTCGCGCTCGTCGACGGGGAGCCGAAAGTTCTCAATCTTAAAGAGTGCATTCATTATTATATCGAACATCAGAAGAACGTTATTGTCCGCCGCACAAAGTTTGATTTAAACAAGGCGGAGGAGCGCGCGCATATCGTTGCCGGGCTCGTGCTTGCTCTCGCGAATATCGACGAAGTCATCGCCATTATCAAGCAATCTGCGGATAAAAACGTCGCGTGCGAAAAGTTGATGCAGGCGTTCGAATTGTCCGACAAACAGGCAAACGCGATTTTGGAGATGCGTTTGCAGCGCTTAACATCGCTGGAAGTCGAAAAACTGCAGGAGGAGTTGGAGCAGTTGGAGCGCACAATCGCCGATTTAAAGGATATCCTCGCCAACGAACAGCGCGTTTTGGACATCATCAAAGCCGACCTGTGCACGATACGCGACAATTATCCGAGCGAGCGCAAGACGGAGCTTTCCTACGACTACGGCGAAATCGACGTGGAAGACCTCATTGAAGAGGAAGAAGTTATCATTTCGATGACGCACTCCGGGTACGTCAAGCGGCAGCCTGTCGCCGAATATAAGGCACAGCGCCGCGGCGGCATGGGCGTTACCGCTCATAAGCCGAAAGAGGAGGATTTCGTCGAAAAACTGTTCATTAGTTCCACGCACGAAAATATTCTCTTCTTCTCCAGCTACGGAAAAGTATATTCCATCAAGGGCTATGAAATCCCCGAAGCGCAGCGCCAGGCGCGCGGCCGCGCCATCGTCAACCTGCTGCAAATCGAGCAGGACGAAAAGATTACGGCGGTTATCCCGCTCGCCAAGGATACGAAGGGATATATCGCCATGGCAACGCGCAACGGGCTCATTAAAAAGACCGCATTGGAAGAATTCGAAAATATCCGCAAGGTCGGAAAAATTGCCATCAAAATCAACGAGGGCGACGAACTTATTTCCGTGCAATTTACGACGGGTGAAGATGAGCTGATTATCGCTTCCCGCGAGGGCAAGTGCATACGCTTCAGCGAAAAAGACGTTCGGCCGATGGGCAGGGATACGCAGGGCGTGAAAGCCATGAATCTCGGCGACGATGACAGGCTCGTCGATATGCTCGTCGTCAAACCGGGATGCCAAATTTTGACGATTACGTCAAAAGGTTACGGCAAACGCTCCGACGTGGAAGATTACCGACTGCAAAACCGTGCAGGCAAAGGCATCAAGGCGGGCGTATTTAACGAAAAGACCGGACAACTGGTTAATTTGAAAATCGTGAACGAAGAAGAAGACGTTATGGTAATATCCAATAACGGTACCATTATCCGAATGCACGTTTCAGATATTTCCATGATTGGCAGGAACACGCAGGGCGTTCGCATTATGCGCCTAAAAGATTCGGAGGTAGCGACCGTAGCCATTGCGCCTCGAGAAGAGGAAGAGCCTGATGGGGAGGAGGCGGAAAACGCCGAAAATACGGATATTCCGGATAATTCAACTTCAGAGAATTTGACGGATTCTGAATAAAAATTGATTTATAGCGGCCGCGCACAAAATGTAGCTTCGGCAATTTTTTGTGCGCGGCTATATTAAAAATGCAGAACAACGGAGGATTTCGATGAGCTTAAAACGAATCAGAGAATCGGAAGAGATGTATTTAGAGACGATTTTATTGCTTCGAATCAAACAAGCCAATGTTCGGGCGGTCGATGTTGGTGAAGAACTCGGCTATGCAAAATCGAGCGTTTCCCGCGGGCTCAGCTTACTGAAAAAGAAGGGGTATATCGAAATCGATGCGACGAACGGAGCCATTACCTTCACGCAAAAGGGCAAAGAAAAGGCCGAGGGCATTTATGAAAAGCACAAAGTGATAACCGCCGTCCTTATAAAGATGGGAGCAGAACAAAAACAAGCGGAAGATAACGCCTGCCGCATCGAACATGTCATTTCTGACGATTTATTGGAATTATTTAAACGGTATATATCAGAATAAGTTTCTAACAAACACAGTAAAAGCAGCGTAAATATTTTATAATTAACGCGCGTTGCACATTTCATTTTTTACGTATTGACAGAAAATTTCTTTATTTTGTGCGGCAAATAAAAAATTTGAAATGTGGGGGAAACCAAATTAGTATAGTGCGATATCTATATCTATGCGTAAAACACAGCTTTTACGCACTCTTAACCCTTATTTTTGCTTAAAAGTGCTTTCTTCGCCGATTTTATGCGAGAAATTCTCTTATCGCTGCGCAACAATTCACTCTAAATAATGCCTTTCTCGCGCGTTGAGACAGTTTTTTCTGTAAAAAATTTATTTAGATTGCTTTTTTTTTCGAAATAATATATAATACATCTATATGGACGACAAAAATTTTTACCAGAGCCGAAATCAAAATAACCTGGAAAAAATTGAATATTTATTGGAAGAGCTGCCTCCCTTTGTCAACGATTATTTTATCGGAATCGAGAACCAAACCAGCACATTGACACGCCTGAATTATGCATACGATTTGCGAATCTTTTTCGATTATCTTGTCAAAAAAGTTTTTACAGGCAAAACGATTTTGAGTTTGACTTTAAACGATTTGGAGCAAGTTCAATCCTACGACATCGAACGCTTTCTCAGCTACTTGAACAATTATACTTTCAACGGAAAGCAAGAAAATTGCAATGAACGCGCCAAGGCACGGAAACTCTCCACCGTGCGCGCTATGTTCAAATATTTTTTCTCCAAGGAACGCATAACGGTCGATAACGCCGCTAAAGTTTCTTTACCGAAGATTCACGACAAAGAAATTATACGGCTTGAGGTAAACGAAGTCGCTGATTTGTTAAATTGCGCCGATACTGGAAAAGGCATGAGCAATCATCAACAGGCCTTTCATGAAAAAACACGAATACGCGACGTTGCCATACTGACGCTGTTTTTAGGTACCGGAATTCGTATAAGCGAGCTGGTCGGCTTAAACAACGAGGATATCGATTTTACAAATTACAGCTTCCGCGTAACGCGAAAAGGCGGCAATCAAACCATACTCTACTTTTCGGAAGAAGTCGCCGATGCTTTGGCGCAATACATCGCCTTTAAAGAAGACTCCAAAGAAATTCCCGAAGGCGAACACGCCCTTTTTCTTTCATTAAAGATGCGCCGAATAAGTATTCGCGCGGTTGAAAACCTCGTTAAAAAATACAGCCGAATTATTGCACCGCTGAAAAAGATTTCGCCGCATAAATTGCGCAGTACATACGGCACACAGCTATATCGGGAAACCCAAGATATTTATGTTGTCGCCGATGTTCTCGGCCATAAAGATGTAAACACGACCAAGAAGCATTATGCGGCGATTAGCGAGGATATTCGAAGGTCGGTCGCAGGAAAGGTCAAATTGCGCGATAATAACGATAAATAGGCTCATTTATGTCACGCATAATACTTTACAAATTAGCAATTATTTGATTTTTATATATGTTAGAGAGTGAATCTGAAAAAGAAAATATTTATATTATCCAGCCCGTATACGGAGACAATTATCGCTCCCTGCAGGAAGAAGCGGTTTCTTTAATTGACAGCTCCGGCTCCGCATATGCCGGCACAATCTATCAAAAAATTCGAGAAATTAACCCCGCCACCTATATCGGCGCGGGGAAACTTGCAGAATTGCGGGAGCGTTTGGAGGGCCTGGAACTTACAATCCTTTTCAACGGTGAACTCTCCCCTTCACAAACCTTGAACATTTCAGCCGCACTCGACGGCCGAAAGGTAATCGACCGAACCACTTTAATATTAGATATCTTTGCTCGCAACGCCAAGAGCAACGAGGGCAAACTTCAAGTTGAGCTTGCGCAACTACAATACAACTATCCGCGCTTAAAGGGTAAGGGCGCCGCACTTTCCCGCCTCGGCGGCGGAATCGGAACGCGCGGCCCCGGAGAAACAAAGCTTGAAACGGACAGACGGCGCATCCGCGAACGAATAGACTACCTTGAAAGGAAATTGGCAAGCCTTGAAAACACGCGCAAACTGGTAACTGCCCGCCGAAAAAAAGAAAATACGCGCAGTATATCCTTGGTGGGCTATACCAATACCGGTAAATCAACCCTCCTAAATCGGCTGACCGGGGCAAATATCTACGCCGCAGACAGATTGTTTGCAACCCTCGATACCACTTCTCGCAAATTTGTAATCGATGACAGGGAATATCTCCTGACCGATACCGTCGGTTTTTTGCGGGAACTGCCTCACAATTTGATTTCGGCCTTTCACTCCACCTTGGAGAGTGCCTTGAATTGCGATTTGCTCCTCATCGTTTGCGATGCGTCGGACGACTACGCCATGCAGTTGGATACAACTTTAAAGACACTGCAAGAACTGCACTGCGAAGTCCCCCACATTCTCGTTATGAATAAGAGTGAAGCCGTTCCCTATTTTGACGAATATCCGCCCGAATGCATCTTTGTTGCCGCCAAAAACGGCGCAGGCATCGAAGGGTTAAAAAATAAAATCGCTGAATTTTTTTCGCAATCCTGTTCGTCGGTACACCTCCGCGTGCCATATTTAAAATTGAACGAGTATGGAAAACTAAAAAAATTCGCCGCCGAACGCAATGTGCGCTATGGCGACGATTTTGTCGAAATCGATGCCGAAATCGAAAACCGGTATCTGCACAAATTTTCTGACTATCGCGTACTTTAACAGTCAATTTTATTACAAAGCAAAAAACCGCCTTATTTCGGCGGTTTTATTTTTACTTATTTTGCTATTATTCAATTTTAATAATTTCGTCCTCGTCGAGGTCTTGTAAAAAGTCGGGAAGCTCGTCTTCCTCGCCGCGGGGCTTTTTTTCATCTGCCTTGCCGTCCGCCGCGGCCACCTCTTCCTGCACGCCTTGCCCTGCCTTTGCGCCATCCGCTTCGTCAACATAGACGTTGTTCGCATACAGATAGGAGTCCGGTTCGTCGGAATGGAGCTTTGCGATGTTCTCCATCAACTCATCGTAATCGGGGAGGTCTTCAATACTGTTGAGCTTAAAGCGCTTCAAAAAGTTGTCGGTCGTGGCATAGAGAATCGGCCGGCCGACGGCATCCTTCCGCCCCACGGGCTCAATCATTTTCAAATCCAAAAGCGTGTGAATCGCGTAATCGCAATTCAAACCGCGGAGCGCCTCCAATTCCCCTTTGGTTATCGGCTGTTTGTAGGCAATAATAGCCGAACACTCCAAAATCGTGCGGGTAAATTCGCGCTCCTTGATCGGATTGAGGACGGAAGAAACATAGTCTTTGTATTCAGGGTTGCTCGACAACTGCATTTTTTTGTTGAAAACCAAGAGCCGGAGGCCGCCTTTTTCAGCATATCTATCCTGCAATTTTTTTGCCGCATCGCGCACGTCCTTTTCGCTGACGCCGAGCTTTTCCGCAATGATGTCAATCGGCACCGGATTGCCGGAAACAAAGAGTATGCTTTCGAGTATATTACTCAAATTCTCCAAAATTTCCAAAATCTTCCTCCTCGCTTCTTTCGGGATTGTATTTAATGATGATTTTATCGAAGGTGGCACTCTGCTCCACGCGGATAAACTGGTGTTTCAAAAGCTCCAAAAGCGCCTGAAAGGTCGTAATAATTTCGCTTCTGCCGGAACGGGGAGAAAACAGCTCCTCAAACTCCACTTCCCCTCTCTCTTCGACCGTTTCGCATATGTAGGCGGCGCGATCCGGAATTGTATAGATATCCTTGGGGATTTCCCTCTGCACGCCCTCATCGCGCAGCCGCGCTTCCTGGCGCAGCATTAAATCGGTGAATGCCTTTAAAAGCCCTTCCAGATTAAAATCGCGGTATACAATCTTCGCCTCGCCGACATTCTTGTCGGGTTCCTTATAGTAGTAGCCGACCGTTTCCAGCTCTTTTAATTTGGCGCTCTCTTCCTTTAAAAGCTTGTATTCTTCCAGCGCCCGTATCAAGACTGATTCGGCGTCTTCTTCGTCCGATTCCGGCTCGACAATTGCCGGCACGAGGCTCTTCGCCTTAATCTCCAATATTGCGGACGCTATGCTCAAATACTCGCTCGCTTTATCGATATCGATATACGGCAAACCCTTCATATAATCGAGGAATTGCTCGGTTACCTTTGATACGAAAATATCCTTTATCTCGATACGCTCTTGTTTGATTAAGTATAGCAGAAGGTCGAGCGGGCCTTCAAAATTATCCAAAACAGTCGTATAATCGACGATAGATTCAAAATTTTCGGCAGGGTCTTTCGCCATCCGTACACCCCCTTCCTAAATACCAAAAACCAGCCCCCACAGCGCGGTGATTGGCCAGCCGAGATAACGTGTCACAAACATCATAATATAGCGTAAAATATCAATATATTCGAAAATCTGCGCGGCAATCAAAAAGTACTCGAATCGGCTCAAAATATTCACGAGAAAATGAATACCGATTAAGACGATTAGTATTATATTCCCGTACCGCCGGAAGAAGCGGAATACCTTTCCGCGCCTGCGATTGACGGCCTCAACGACGCGCCAGCCGTCCAGCGGCGGCAGCGGAATCAAATTGAACACGCAGAAGCTGAGCGAATACATATACATCAATGCCGGCAGCATCTGCAAAAAATAGTTGATTGGCGCCCACGGCAAATTCACATAGCGAAAAATGAGCAAATAAATCGGGTAAAACAGAAATGCCGTGATATAATTCATCACCACGCCGGCGACGGCGGTCGTAGCCAAGCCGCGTTTATAGTGCCGAAAATTATTCGGGTTAATCGGCACGGGCTTTGCCCAACCGAACCCCGCAAAGGCAAACATACACAGCCCCAATATATCAAAATGGGCAAGCGGATTCAAGGTAAGCCGCCCCTGTATTTTCGGAGTTAAATCGCCGTTTTTATAGGCAACGAACGCATGCGCAAATTCGTGCAGAGACAGCACAATTGCCACCGCAATAAAACTTGCTATCAATTTTAAAATTTCGTACATATAGAGATTATACTATAATCCAATAAAAAAAGCAAGGGAGCAAACCATATTCCGATTACAAAAAAGAGCGGATTCTGCCGCATAGCCGCTAAAATTTCCGCCGCGGCTATATCGGCTCCGCCCTTCTTTGAATTATTTCAAAAACTCCGGAATTACGTCGTTGCGCGTCAAATCTTCGTACGACTGCGGCTTAACAATATAATCCGCCTCGCCGTTCCGCACCAAAACCACGGGAGGCACGAGGTTGCGGTTGTAATTGCTCGCCATCGAATAGTTGTAAGCCCCCGTCGAGAGCACCGCCAAAATATCTCCCGTTTCCGCCCGCGGCAGCGACACGTTCGCGCAAACGATGTCGCCGCTTTCGCAGCACTTCCCCGCAATCGAAACAACTTCGCTCGGCTTTTCCGCCGCACGGTTTGCCAAAACGGCAGTATACTTCGCCTGGTACAGCGCGTAGCGCGGGTTATCGAACATACCGCCGTCCACCGCGACATATTTTTTTACGCCGGGGATTTCTTTGATAGTTCCGACCGTATAGAGGGTAATCCCCGCCTCCCCGACAATCGACCGCCCCGGCTCGATGAGGAGATACGGCTCCTTCAACCCATATTCCGCGGCTTTCTTTTTGACCTCCGCAATCACGGTCTTCAGATACAGGGAGTAATCAGCCACTGTATATTGTGCATCTCCCTCCGCATACCAAATACCGTAACCGCCGCCGAGGTTCAAAACGCTCGCCTCGAAGGAATGTTGCGACTTCATCTCCGCCATAAAGGCGAGCATCTTATCCGCCGCGAGGCAGAAAGACTCTTTTTCAAAAATCTGCGAACCGATATGGCAATGATACCCCTCCATGCGCAGATGCTTTTTTTGCAGTGCATACAGGGTAATCTTTTCCGCCGTGCCGTCCGCCAAGGAAAAACCGAATTTACTGTCCGTCTTGGCTGTCTGAATAAAGTGGTGCGTATGCGCCTCCACCCCGGGATTGACGCGGATTAAAATGCGCTGTACCGTGCCCGCCCGCTCGCAGATTGCTTCGAGCGCATCGATTTCCGCAAAGGAATCGACGACAATACAGCCGACACCGTTTTCGACCGCCATGGAAAGTTCAGCAGGCAATTTATTGTTGCCGTGCATATAAATTTTATCGGCGGGAAAACCAGCCTTTAAAGCCGTATACAGCTCACCGCCCGATACGACATCGACGCCGATTCTTTCCGCCGCAACGATGCGATAAATCGCCGTGCAGGAAAACGCTTTTGACGCATAGAGAACGAGCCCGTTGCCGGCATAATCCTCTTCAATCGCAGTACGATAGGCGGAACACATGTCCCGCACATATTTCTCGTCCATCACATAGAGGGGCGTGCCGAACTTTTTTGCCAGCTCGACCGTATCCGCCCCGCCGATTGTGAGATGCCCCGCCGCATTGATTGTTAAAGTATCTCTTTGATTCATTCCGTTTCCCTCATTTGAATCGCAAACGCCGTTTTTTCTCAATCTTTCCACCCTACCCTTGTTTATGTCTGATATACTATATCACAAAGACGGCAAAAAAGTCAAATGTTCCGGCCGTTTGTGGCATAAAAAACTGCTCTTTTACAAGCGTATTTCATTGATGCGGAAATAAAAAAACGCGCCGTTTCTTCAGCGCGTTTCGCAATGCAACAATTTTAACCGTGCATGAACCCTTCCAATATCAATTTATCCGCGACGAGGGCGATAAATTCGCTGTTGGTCGGCTTTTCCGTACCTATATAAACGCGAACGCCGAACACGGCATTTATCGCGTCAATCCTCTGCCTGTTCCATGCAACTTCGATACTGTGACGAATCGCCCTTTCTACCTTGCTGGCGGTCGTTTCAAATTTTTCCGCAATTTTCGGATATAACTGTTTGGTGATATTGTTGATAATCGAAGGATTTTCGACCGCAAGTTTGATACCTTCGCGCAGGTAGGCGTAACCCTTGATATGCGGCGGAATACCGATTGAAATAAAGATATTGCTGATTTTTTCGTCCAAAGACGCCAAACTCTTTCTTTCCCTCGTCTCGGAACCGGAAGAGCTTTCCGGTTCGGCAAACAGCCCGCGCAATCTATCGACAAGCAGCGATGCGTTCAAAGGACGCATCATATAATATTTGACACCCCTTTGCAGAACCTTGTTGATTGTCTTATCGTCGCTGAAATTCCCCGATGCCAGAATCACACAGCTTCCGCGCAGGTCTTTCAATCGATCCAATACTTCAAATCCGTCGAGATTTTTCAGCGTCATACTGACCAGAACCGCATCAGGGTTATTCTCTCTGACCAAAACTTCCGCTTTCGCACCGTCATCGCTGACTGCGCACACTTCAAACCCTGCATTTTGCAGTTCCGAAGTTATTGCGGCCGCTGTCTCATCATTGCCTTCCAATACAACAATTTTCTTCTGTTGCATTTTTGCCTCCTTATTTTGCGAAAAATAATTTTTATATACTTATTATAGCGAAACAGAGGCTTTTTGTTAAGCGTTTTTTAAACGAAAAATTACTTATTTTTAATATTTTATAAAAAATATTCGCGATTTTTGTCGAATTATGTATATTTTATCTTTTTGAAAACAAAATAGAAACAATTTCAACATACACTATCAGTTGTTTGCACACAAATTTAAAAAATTTTTTAGGTTTTCCTTTAAAATTGCATCCGCGTCGGCGTCTTTATAATGCGCATGCAACATTCTGTCGCGCAAACGGTACAAATCTTCATACTTGCGGATACCTTGCGGCAAATCGTCCGTACCGTTGAAATCACTCCCCAAGCATATCGCACGCACTCCGAATTTTTGCACGCCGTAATCGATATGGCGGAACACATCTTCCACCCCGGCATTGCCTCCCTCTTTTAAAAATCTGCCGACAAAACAGATCCCCACCAATCCGCCTCGCGCCGCAATTTCCCGCACCTGCCAATCCTCCAAATTGCGAGGATGTTGGCAGACGCCGCACAGGCACGTGTGCGAATCGAGCAGTCCATACACACCGCAGTCGAGAACATCCGCAAAACTGCCGCGATTTAAATGGGCGCAATCGATGCATATTTTATGTTCAGACAGCGCCTTGACGGCTCTGCGCCCTTTTTCTGTAAGCCTGCCATCGCTTTCACAGCCGCCCGCCAAGGCGTTTTCCCCGTTCCATGTGAGAGAGGCGTATACCGGCCGCCACGAACAGATTTCCGCCGCGTTGCCATCTTCGAAATAGCCGACGTCCTCCAACCCCAAAAACAAATTATCCGGCCGTGCATTTAAAAATTTCCGCGCCGTCTTGCGCAGCGTTTGAAAGCTCCTGCCGCCCCGGAACAGCGCGCAGACGCAACAGCTTACCGATTGAGAAAGAGCTTTCAAATCTCCCGAAGCCGTTAAAATATCATTGTGAAAATCGGACACCATATTTATAAAATATGCAGAACACAAAAAAAGCGCCCCTTATGCAAGGGGCGCAACGCACTCTGTATTCAATTACCGCGCGCGCTTCGGCTCGGGATACTCTTCGCCGAAAGTATCTACGGTAACCGTTTCAATCACCTGCGGCTGCAGCGGCTTATCGCGCATATCGGTGTCGACCGTTGCAATCGAGTCAACCGCTTCCATTCCCTCAATCACTTTGCCGAACGCGGCGTACTGCCCGTCCAAATGCGCCGCGTTTTGGTGCATGATAAAAAATTGCGAGCCGGCACTGTCCGGCATCATGGAACGAGCCATAGATAAAACGCCCCGCAGATGTTTAATATCGTTGGAGGCAAAGCCGTTGGACTGAAATTCGCCTTTAATCGTATACCCCGGGCCGCCCGTGCCGTTGCCCGCGGGATCGCCGCCCTGAATCATAAAACCTTCAATCACGCGGTGAAAGGTCAGCCCGTCGTAAAACTGATGGCGGACGAGCGAAATAAAATTATTCACCGTATTCGGCGCCTTCTCCGGATACAGCTCCGCCTTGATTACCTTACCGTCCTTCATCGTAAACGTAACGATTGGATTCTTCTTCATAAAAATTTACTCCTTTTCCAGGTCTTCATATTTTTGAACGACGACATTCGCTTCGCGGAACAGCTGCATCGAAAATTCGTCGGGATACCCGTGCTTATATACGACGCGTGCGATGCCGGCATTAATAATCATCTTTGCACAGATTACGCACGGCTGGTGGGTGCAGTACAAGGTTGCTCCCTCGATTTTAATACCGAGGCGCGCCGCCTGTATAATGGCGTTTTGCTCGGCGTGTACGGCGTAGCAGATTTCCTGCCGCGTTCCGCTGGGAATATCCAACTTGCGGCGCAGACATTCGCCCCTATCGACGCAGCTCATAATCCCCGCGGGAGCGCCGTTATACCCGGTCGTCATAACTCGCTTGCCCAATACGATTACCGCGCCGACATGCCTGTTCTCCTGAAAACAGCTCGACCAGCCGGCAACCGTTTCCGTCAGCTCCATAAATCGTTTATCCCATTTATCCATTGATAGTCTCTCCGTGTTTCTTTTTTTTATTTTACCATATTTAACACTGAAATGCAAGCGCGAAAATTTTTTCGCACGGATATTTTTATGAATTAGCACTCTCAAAATAAAAGTGCTAAAAAATTCCTTTTTTGCGCTCAAAACGTTTGACATTTATATGGAAATGTTTATAATATATAGTAAATTAGCACTCAGGCAAATAAAGTGCTAACTTGAATTTCGGAAATTTTTGTGGAGGCAGAACATATGAACATTAAACCTTTGTTCGACAAAGTTGTTGTCGAAAGCGTCGAAAAGGAAGAAAAGACCAAAAGCGGATTCATTCTCCCTTCGTCAGCACAGGAAAAGCCCCAAACGGCCCGCGTCGTCGCAGTCGGCCCCGGCGGAACGGTAGACGGCAAAGAAGTGAAGATGGTCGTCAAAGTCGGCGACACGATTCTCTACTCGAAGTATTCGGGCAGCGAATTTAAGGTCGACGGTAAGGAATTTACCATCATCAAGCAGAGCGACATTTTGGCAATCGTTGAATAAAGCGGAAATCACAAGGAGGACTTATTATCATGGCTAAACAAATTAAATACGGCGACGACGCCCGCAAAGCTTTGGAAAAGGGCGTAAATACCCTCGCCGATACCGTTAAAATCACCCTCGGCCCGAAAGGCAGGAACGTCGTGCTCGACAAAAAATTCGGCGCTCCTTTAATCACCAACGACGGCGTGACCATCGCAAAAGAAATCGAGCTGGAAGATCCGTTTGAAAACATGGGCGCACAGCTCGTCAAAGAAGTTTCGACCAAGACGAACGACGTGGCCGGCGACGGCACCACAACGGCGGTCGTCCTCGCGCAGGCGATTATCCGCGAAGGTCTAAAGAACCTCGCGGCAGGCGCAAACCCCATCATTCTCCGCAAGGGCATCGACAAAGCGGTCGATACGGCGGTCAATGAAATCAAAAAGATTTCGAAAGTCGTCGACAGCAAAAAGGCAATCGCGCAGGTCGCAGCAATTTCCGCCGGAGACGAGACTATCGGTCAGCTGATTTCCGATGCAATGGAAAAAGTCGGTAAAGACGGCGTCATCACCGTTGAGGAAGGCAAGACGATGAACACCGAACTCACCACCGTTGAAGGCATGCAGTTTGACCGCGGTTACGCTTCCGCTTATATGGTCACCAATACCGATAAGATGGAGGCCGTGCTCGACTCCCCTTACATTCTCATCACCGATAAAAAGATTTCCAATCTGCAGGAAATCCTCCCCATCATCGAGCCGCTCGCACAACAGGGTGCAAGGCTCTTAATCATCGCGGAAGACGTCGAAGGCGATGCGCTCGCCGCCCTTATCGTCAACAAGCTCAAGGGCGTGTTTAACTGCGTTGCCGTCAAAGCGCCCGGATTCGGCGACAGAAGAAAGGCCATGCTCGAAGATATCGCAATCCTTACGGGCGGCACTGTCGTTTCCTCCGACCTCGGCTATGAATTCAAAGACGTCACCCCGGATATGCTCGGCCGCGCAAATCAGGTCAAAGTCGACAAAGACAACACGACCATTATCGACGGCGCCGGCTCTGCCGACAACATCAAGGCGCGCGTCAACGCCATCAAGGCGCAAATCGCGGAGACCACTTCCGATTACGACCGCGAAAAGCTGCAGGAGCGCCTCGCGAAACTTGCCGGCGGCGTAGCCGTCATCAATGTCGGCGCGGCAACCGAAGTCGAGATGAAAGAAAAGAAGCTCCGCATTGAGGACGCTTTGGCAGCCACCCGCGCAGCGGTAGAAGAAGGCATCGTCCCCGGCGGCGGCGTCGCACTCCTCTCTACGGCTTCCGCATTGAAAAAGTTGATTGCCTCCCTCGAAGGTGACGAAAAGACGGGCGCACAGATTATCCTCAAGGCAATCGAAGAACCGATTCGCCAAATCGCGAAGAACGCCGGCCTCGACGGCTCCGTCATCGTCGACAAAATTACGGCGAGCAAGAAAGCAAACTTCGGCTTCGATGCGCTGAAGAACCGCTATACCGATATGGTCGAGAGCGGCATTATCGACCCGACGAAAGTCTCGAGGAGCGTATTGCAGAATGCCGCTTCCGTTGCAGCTACCCTGCTCACGACGGAGAGCGTCGTTACGGATATCCCCGCACCCGAGCCCGCGGCTCCCGCAGCCGGCGGCGGCATGGGCGGTAGCATGTATTAAGCCGATAAATAGAAGCGCTCAACCCTATAAGAGAAGGCAGTTGCTGACTTCTGCAGGTCGGTAAGAATTTTAATACAATTATTTAAGGCAGCCGCTTTAAGCGGCTGCCTTTTTGTTTGGATAAAAGGGCGGCGGAAAAATTTCCGTCGCCCTTTTGCGCATTTATTTCTACTTCTCATTTGTAAAGCGCTTTTCGCTTAAATTATAATCTCACCCGTTATCTCGTGTATTTTATCTGCCTCTACTAAATATTGCTGCCAATAGGGATCGTCGACCGCTAAATAAGCCTCTAAACTCCCCTGCGGAACGTAAACGTCGAAATCCTTTGCATGATTCCATGTAGACCCGAATATATCGCTTCCGATCCCGGTCGGTACAGGGGACAAGAATATAACTTCCGTTAAATTGTCGCACCCGATACCGGAATCGCCGAATGCTTGATCCCCGATCGACGTTACGCCCGTGCCGATAATTACTTTCGTGATCGTATCGCAGTCCATGAATGCTCTTTCCGCAATCGGCAAGTTCAAAAGCAAAACCTCATCCGTGCAGGTACCGATGCCGACGATATAGCCGCCAACAATTTCCAGCCCCTCACTCTGCTCAATGGTGCTTATATCGATCCATTTGGCGTAGAGCGTCGTTTTTTCGGCATCGTAGTAAGGCGTGAGAATCATATCGCCGGAAAGCTCGGCATTGTCGAACCAACCGCCGAAAATATGTCCCTCTTTCGTAGGAGTCGGCAATTCCGTCAATGCGGTAGCCCTGATATCCGCAATTTCGCTTCCGCCGTTGGTCTCAAAATGGAAAATCTTAAAATCGCCCCATTCCCACGGGGTAGGCACATCTTCCAGATAACGCCACCAATTTCCTTCTTCAGCGGGTTCATCGGCGGAGTAATAGTAAAGCTTGCCGCCTAAACAGGTATAATTCTCAACATTTTGCAAATCTTCTTCGCTGCCGTTATAGTAGATATTACAACTATCGAACGGATACATCCCTACTCCGGTCAAACTCTTCGGAAGAACGACAAATTCAAGGGAGGCACACATCCAGAACGATTGGTCTCCGATATAAGTAATTCCCTCCGATATAACGACGCTTTCCAACCACCAACTCTCAATAAAGGCAGACGAATCTATACTCGTTACATTGTAAGTTTCCTCCCGATAAACGATACTTTCGGGTATCACAACGGAAGTGTTTACGTCATCGGTCGGCCGAACGACCGAAGCCTCCCCGTTCTTAATCGCATAGAGAATCCCGTCGACGTCCGTATAAATTCTGCCGTCCGACCCGACATCGCTCTCATTGCAATTCCAAATTACGCGCCCTCCGAACCAACCATCGGACCAGCCGCTCGGTTTTTTCTCCGCCTCGCAATAAATTATTGAGGACGGCCTAAGCGGATTATTGCTTCCCAATATGTCATCGCCGATCCTTACAACGCTGCCCGGAATGGTGAGTATGTTAATATTATTATTATCAAAAAATGCTCTGCTGCCGATACTCAACAAGCCGTCAGGAAGAGTCACGTCCGTTAAATCGGAACATCCGTTAAAGGCGTTGTCACCGATCTCCAACAATCCGCTCGGAAATACAATGCCGGACAAATTGCCGCAACCGTCAAATGCTCCATTGCCGATGCTTGTAATGCGGCTATTCTCGCCGAAATCGACGCTCTCCAAGGCGCCGCAGTTTCTAAACAATCCTTCGGAAAGTTGCGTCAATCCGCCCGGAAGCGCTATGCTCCTCAAATCGCAATTTTCAAAGGCATTGTTTTCGATGTTCGTTAAGCGGCTGCCCTCGGCGAAGGTAACGCTGCTGAGCGACAGGCAGTTTTGGAACACATAACTGCCGATGCTCGTTACGCTGACCGGAATTTCGATACTCGTCAAATGCCTGCAACCGCTGAAGGCCGCTTCCTCAATGCTCGTTACGCCGCCGGGAATGACGATATTGGTCAACGCAGTACAATTCATGAAAGCCATGCTTCGGATGACCATGATGCCGGCCGGGAGCTCGACTTCTTCCAATGCGGTACAATTATAAAACATGCCCGCGGAAATACTCGTCAAACCATTCGGAAGAGCTATGCTTTCCAGCGCGCTGCAATCTCTGAACACATACTCCCCCATGCTCGCCAGGCGGCTGTTTTCGCCAAAATTCACGCTTGTCAGAATCGAACATCCGCTGAACGCGCTATTGCCGATGCTCGTAACGTTGCTCGGGATAGTTATATCCGCCAATTGACTGCAATCGCTGAAAGCGGAGTCCCCGATGCTCGTTACACCGCTCGGGATCGCCACGCTTGCCAGAGCCGAGCAGCCGCTGAACGCGCTATTGCCGATACTCGCCAGACGGCTGCCGTCAGCAAAGATGATATTGTTCATCGCCGTGCAACCGGCAAACGCACCTTCGCCGATGCTCGTTACGCTGTTCGGGATTGTAACGCTTGTCAAAGAAGGGCATCCGGTGAACGCGCCACGGCGAATGGAACGGACTCCGCTTTCGATGGTAACATTCGCGATGCTGCTTCCATGGAACGCATATTGACCGACCGAAAAAACTTCACCCGGAATAACGAGGTTGCGCACGATATTGCCGTCCACATATAAATCATGTGCGAAATACAGCGGGTTCGCCTCGGGGGATACGAAGTTAATTTGGCTCCACATCGCAAGATCGTCCACGGAAACCTTACTCAATTTACTGCACGCGGCAAAGGCGCCCTCGCCAATACCCTCAATCGTGCCGGAAACGGCTACGCTGACGAGATCGGCGCACGCATAGAATGCACCACTATTCACGGCAACGACGCCGCTCTCGAAGGTCACGCTCGCAATGCTGCTGCCGCTGAACGCGTACTGCCCGACCAAATGCACATCGCCGGGGATCACGAGATCGCGCACAAGTTCGTCGCCGACGTACAGGTCTTTGGTGATATAGAGCGGGTTCGCCTCGGGAGACTCGAAGTTGACGGCGCTCCACTTGACCAAATCGTTTACGGATACCTTTTTCAGATTGGGGCAATTTTCAAACACCCCGGCGGCGATACTCTCCGGCCCGCCCGCAAACGAGACGCTTTCCAAAGAGATACAGCCGTAAAAAGCCAACGAATCAATTCGAGTAACGCTTGCGGGGATATTGATGCCGCGCAGGGAAATACATCCGTTGAACGCGTTCTCGGCAATCACTTCCAGCCCTTCAGGAAGAGCGATCTCCGTGAGCGAAATACAACCGTAGAAAGCATCGTTGGAGATGTACCGCAAACTCGAAGGAAGCGTTACGTTATCCAACGAAATACAGCCGCTGAACGCCTGAGGCCCCATATCAATAAGCCCATCTTCCGCACGAAACGTGCGCAAAGAAATGCAGTTTCGGAAAGCACCCTCTCCAACGAAATCGCCCGTAAAGACGACCTCTGTGAGATTTGCAGGGAGAGCCACGTTATTGCCGTCTGCAAAATCCACGCCGAAATAGTAGCCGAGATTCTGCTCGGCGATAGGCGTCGTCAGCGAGGTTAGCGCGAGGCAATTCTTAAACGCGCCGCCCGCGATCGACGTAACGCAATCGGGGATGACCAACTCCGTTATGCCGACGCTCGCCGGCTGCACACCCAAGATCGTACAACCGAACCCGCCGCCGAACTCGTCGTATGTGTATGCATAGATAAAATCCGCCATCTGCGGATCGTCCGCCACCGTAACGGTGCACGCTGCGGTTTTACCGTTCACCGTCCGCGCGGTGATCGTCGCCGCACCGGCGGAAAGCGCATAGAGTGTTCCGTCTTCCCGCACGGCGACCACTGAAGGCGCCGAACTCGACCACTCGACCCACGCTTCAGTCGCGTTTTCGGGCTGAACGGTCGCCGTCAGCTGCGCCGTATCCCCCGCCGTCATTTCCATAGAATCTCGATCCAGGCTCACGCCCGTAACTTCGATATATTCATCTCCCGGCTCGACGACCGTTACCGTGCAAAGCGCAAATATGTTGTTTGTCGTAACAGCTACGATCACCGCGGTGCCGCGGGAAACCGCCTCGACGGTGCCGTCGTCGTGGACGATAGCCACGCCTTCGTTCGTGCTGTTCCAAGCGACCGTTTTATCGGTCACCTCCTCCGGAAGAACGGTTGCCGTCAGCTTCGCCGTCTCGCCGGGCTCCAACGTTATTTCTGCCTGGTCGAGCGAAATGCTTTCCGCCGCGATCGTCTCCTCGCGCACGGCCCCGCAATCGAGTACTTTGCCGTCCGTAAGCACAACGATCAAATGCCCGGCTTCGTTTATGTACATTTCCTGGATGCCTGCCCCCGGCTGACCGTCTTCACCGTCCTCACCGTCGGCTCCGGGCTGGCCGGTCTCTCCATCCTGACCGTCCTGACCGTCCTGTCCGTCTTCGCCGCGCACATGCCCGCAATTGATCTCTTCGCCGCTCGTGAGCACAGCGATCAGATCCCCATCCTCGTTGACGTACATTTCTTTGATCCCGACGCCGTCCTGGCCGTCGGATCCGGGTTGGCCATCCTCTCCATCCGCACCGTCCTGGCCGCTTTCGCCGCGCACGTGCCCGCAATTGATCTCTTCGTCGTTTGACAGAACGACGATCAGATCCCCGTTTTCATTGACATACATGTCTTTGACGCCGACGCCGTCTTGTCCGGCCGCACCGTCCTGCCCGTCTTGTCCGTCTTGACCGACAACGCGGCCGCAGTCGATCTCCGCATCGTTCGATAGAACGACGATCAGATTTCCGTCTTCGTTGACATACATGTCTTTGACGCCGACGCCGTCCTGCCCGTCTTCACCGTCCTGGCCGTCTCTGCCGGAAATCAAGGCGATAAAATCCTCCAAAGACCCCTCATACCCGAGCGCCTGCGCCTGCGCGTAGACCGTACCGAGCGTCCATTCCGTTTCGCCCTGCCCGGAGTCCTGTCCGCCGCCGGGCACCGTACCGCCACAGGCGGTAAAGAACGCCGCGCACGCCAAAAACAACGCCGCCACGAGCGCCAGCAATACCGCGCCAATCACTTTCCGTTTTCCCATGTTTTAACCTCCTTTTTTATCATCCCAATTATACCATTTTCCGTCCCGAAAAGCACAAAATTAGCTGACAGATGCGTGTCAGTTGTTGCGTTTCTTTCAAATTTTTTTGAGATAATATTTCCTCTTCGGCTCAGTCAAGTCCACCACGTACTCGGACTTATGCGAACAAAAAGGCAAACGCTTCCCGGAAATACTGATAAGACGTACGTTCGGATACCGCATGCACCGCACAAAAATCTTTGGGCAAAAAAGCTTCGCATTCAATGAATGTGTTGTATAATAATATGAATCTGCCGCCTTATAAGCAGCCAACGCCGTCTTTTTCCGAAAACTCCCTACCCCCGTTGCAACGACCGTATTATAGCATATTTCTTCAGATTTTTGTTCAGCCGCGTTCGCGGATTCGCCAGCGATTTTGGCTGAATTTGCCGCATTTTTGGCTTAGCACTTCCTTGAATATGAGAAAAGGGAGTGCACATTGCCGCGCCGCTCCCTTTTTCCCTTTATACACTCAATAATTCGTTACCGCCGAACTTGTTAAATAGTTTTCAATGAACCGTTGTCCTTATACGGATATCCGAACATTATCGCTTTATCCGAACCGAGGCCTTTGCCGCTCACGCTTGCCGCCCAGTCACTCCTCATGTGTGACTCGCGTCAGCTCCTCCGTGACATTCCCTTTGCTTCCTTACAAGATAAAAGAGCGAGATTCTTGGAAATCTTCGCTCTTTATTATCTCTATGAAAGTAAAATTCTTTGCCCCTTCTCTTTTATTTGATTTTGATTATTCGGCGCTATCCTCTCTTCCCACGGAATGAACGAGCTTGCGCCCCGCCGCAACGGCAACAGCGAGAAATACCTCGACTGCGATGTGCACCAAAAGCGCAGGGAGAAACCCGACGCTCGGCGACGCTGCAAATAGCCAGACGGTGACCAAAGTATCCAAGGAAAACAGCACAAGCGCGACAATGCTCCACGCGTACCATCTGCCCGCCAGCGCGACGGAGAGCGCAGTCGCTATTACATACAAAAAGGCGACGGCCGTGCACAGCACGCCGGCAACGCCGGAACCGCTGAATCCCAATAAGGCGCCCATGCGCGGAATCATCATCCCGACGGCGATTTCCGTTCCGTAAGCCATATAGACGCGCACGATATCCGCCAGTGTCAAAAGGACAGCCGCGAGCACTGCCGCACGGCCGACCAAATAAAGAACCGTATTGCGGCGGACAGACGGCGTCGCATCCGTAATTTTACCGAGCATATTGTTTCAGCCTCTTATGCAAAAATTATTTTCTTAATTATATACCATAATAGGGATAAAAAGCAATCGAATTGCGCGGCGCCGCAAGATTCGGAGCGCGGCAACAAATTCCGCTTTATAGGAAAAGCGGAGACTTTGTTTGAACAAAGCCTCCGCTCCTTTGGTGTGAAGAATGGGACTTGAACCCACACGGATTTCTCCATACGCCCCTCAAACGTACGCGTCTGCCAGTTCCGCCATCCTCACAAGCAAGAGTTATTTTACATCATTTTGAGAAAAAAGTCAAGCCATTAGTAAAAGAATTTATAACAATTATAAAACTTTTTGACTCTCCGCACGTATTTCCGCGTTTCGGCGAGCGGAATTTCCCGCAAAGATTTGCCGTCCTGCGAATAATCGGCATCTCGCAGCCATTGCCGAACCGCGCCCTCCCCGGCGTTGTACGCCGCCAAAACTTCCGTTTGCCCTTCAAATTTTTCGGAAAGATACGCCAGATACCAAACGCCCATGCGGATATTGTCTTCCGGCGAGTCAATCGACAGGTTTTCTCCGATGTTTTCGGCTATGAACTGCGCCGTCGGCGGCATGAGCTGCATGAGTCCCCGCGCCCCCGCGGAACTGACGGCTTCCTCCCGGAAATTGCTTTCGGCGCGGATAACCGCAAAGGCAAGCTCCTCTTCCACGCCGTATTCTTCCGCATAGCACGACACCGCTTCGGTATATCTCTTCGGAACATACGCCAGGTACAAAAACAGCACCGCCGCAATCAAGGAGAGCAAAAGCCCGATTGTTAAAATCAAAAGAATATTTTTACGATTTACTGCCGCCGAGAATTTCATGAACTACCCGCACCACACCATCTTTCAGAGACGCAAAGTCTCCGTTATTATATAGTACAGTATGCCCGGTATTCGGATTTCTTTCGTAATCGTACTGATTTTTTATGCGGGCGGCGACTTCTTCCCTCGTCAATCCGTCCCGCCGCATAACCGAATCGATGCGCGCGGAAACATCGCGCATCACGACGATTACATTATCAAAATCTTTGTCGGCGCCGCACTCGAACAGGAGCGGCACCTCCGCAAAGGCGGCCTCGCCCGCGCACTCCGCCATCTGCGCAAAGAGCTTTTGCATGATTGCCGGGTGCGTTATACCGTCCAGAAGCTGCAATTTGGCGGAATCGGAAAAAACCGCCGCCGCCAATTTTTTTCTGTCTACCCCCGTATCGCTCAGACAATCGGGAAAGTACTCCGCGACTTTTTTATAAACTTCCGAATCGCTGTAAATTCCCCGCGCGACGGTATCGGCGGAGAAAACGGGGTACCCCATCTCCGCAATGATTTTTGCTACCGTCGATTTGCCGCTCCCGATGCCGCCCGTTATCGCAACGAATCGTTTATTTCGCTTCATACCAATTTTTACCTCGGCGGACTTCCGCCACCAGCGGGACTTTCAGCTGCACGGCGTTTTCCATCTCGTATTGCAGCAATTCGCTCACCCTGTCCGCCTCGCTTTCGTAGGCGTCGATAACGAGCTCGTCGTGCACTTGCAGAATCAATTCGGAGCGCAGCCCCTCCCGCTTCAAGCGCTCGTAGACGCGCAGCATCGCAATTTTTATGATGTCCGCACTGCTGCCCTGCAGCGGCATATTCATCGCCGCGCGCTCGCCGAAGGAGCGTATATTGTAATTGGACGATTTAATTTCGTTGATTACGCGCTTCCTGCCGAGCAAAGTCGTCACATAGCCGTTTTGCCGCGCAAATTCGACGTTCGAATCCATGTATTTTTTTACGTCGGAATACGTCTCAAAATATTTTTTGATGTATTCACCCGCCTGCTTCGCCGAAATGTTCAGATTGCTCGCCAAACCAAAATCGCTGATACCGTAAATGATGCCGAAGTTGACCGCCTTTGCCGCGCGGCGCTGCGCGTCGCTCACATCGCCGATGGGCACGGAAAAGACCTGCGATGCCGTCAAGGCATGGATATCCTGCCCCTCTTTATACGCCTCTATGAGCTCTTTGCAGCCGGAGAAATGCGCCAACAGCCGCAATTCGATTTGCGAGTAATCCGCATCGATTAACACCCTGTCGGGCGCGCGGGCGATAAACAGCTTGCGTAATTCGCGCCCGTCGTTGTCGCGAATCGGGATATTCTGCAGGTTCGGGTTCGCGCTCGACAGCCGCCCCGTCGTCGTCTGCACTTGGTTGAAACTCGTATGCACGAGCCCCGTCTTCGAATCAATCAGCGGTTTAAAGCCGTCGATATAGGTGGAGAGCAATTTTTGATAATGCCTGCATCTGAGCACGTCGCGCACGATTTTGTAGTCGCCCGCCAATTTTTCGAGGATATCCGCACTCGTGGAATACGCGCCTCGCTTCCCCTTGCGCGGGGCGGGCAGGTGCAGCTTTTCGAACAGGATATTGCCGAGCTGCATGGGCGAGTTGATATTGAACTCCTCCCCCGCCGCGGCATAAATATCCGCGGTCGCCTGCGCAATCTCCTCCTTATATCTTTTTTCAAACAGCACGGAAGCGTCGCAATCAATCATAACCCCGCTCTCTTCCATGCTGCACAGTACGTCCGTCAAGGGCAGCTCGACGTCTCTGTACAGCGATTCCATTTTCTCCTCTTCGAGCTTCTCTTTCAAAATGGAATACAGCCGCTCGACGCCGTAGGCGGGCGCGTTTTCGTCCAGCCCGTAGCTCTGCAGCGTGAGCGCCAGATTGTCGTCCTTGCCCGTATAATCGATTAAATATTTCATGAGGGAAACGTCTTCGGCGGAACACTTCAATTCTCCGCCGAACGAGTGCAGCGCTTTGCAGATTTCCTTTTTGCCGTACAGAAGGGCCGTTGCTTCCGAATCGCCGAGCAGGCGGACGAGTATTTTTTCGATTTCAATCCCGTGCAAGCCGTCGTCCAACAGCGTTTCGCGCTCCCGAAGGATATACTCCGTCCCGTCCGCATAGAGATGGTACGCATTTTTCCACTTTACGAGCGCAAAGCGGCGAATACCCGCTGCCGTTTCGGAAAAGCTGTCCGCATCGGATACGTAACGGACGGTAATTTGGGTTTGCTCTATCTCCTTCCGTGCCTCTGTTTCCGCCTCGAAGATATCCATCTTTAAAAACGAGGTAAATTCCAACTGCAAAAATTGCGTGCGCACGTCCTGCGAAAAAGGCATCTGTATCGCGCAATCGTCGAGGTCGACGGAAACATCCACATTGCGGTCAATCGTCGCGAGCTCGCGCGAAAGATACGCCGCGTCCCTGTCTCGCTCCAATTTGTTCCGCACGGACGGCTGTATCGACTCTAAATTAGCGTAGACGTTATCCAGGGTGCCGTACTGCGTTATCAGGGAAAGCGCCGTCTTTTCCCCGATTCCCGCTACGCCGGGGATATTGTCCGAGCTGTCGCCCATGAGCGCTTTCATGTCAATCACCTGCTCTGGCGTATAGCCTACGATTGCCTGAAAATTGTCTTTATTCAGTTTCAGCAAGTCGCTCACGCCCGTCTTGGTGAGATATACGTCCGTACATTCGTCAATCAGCTGGTAGGAATCGCGATCACCCGTAATCACGATGCTTTTGACGTCATCGAACTTATGGGAGAGCGTACCGATTAAATCGTCCGCTTCATACCCCGCCTTTTCGCACATGGCGATGCGCATCGACTGCAGCAGGTTCTTCAGCGTTCCCAACTGAACCGCCAAATCGTCGGGCATCGGCTTGCGCGTCGCCTTATACCCCTCGTACATCTTGTGCCGGAAGGTCGGCCCCTTTAAATCGAAGGTGACAATGAGGCGGTCGGGCTTTATGTCGCCGATTATTTTCAGGAGCAGTTTCGTAAAGCCGAACACAGCGTTGGTCGGCATACCGCTTTTGGTCGTCAGATGTTTCGTCGCGTAAAAGGCACGGTTCAGCAGGCTGTTCCCGTCTATCAATACAAGATTGAGCATACGATGATTCCCTCTCGTCTCATTATTTTCAAATTTTTCATTATTATAACAGATGAACACGCTTTTTGCAACACCTGAAAGTTCCGCAAGGCAAAGAAAAATCCGCAAGCAAGGATTGCCGCGGATTCTTCCGTCGCGTTACTTCAAAATTCTGATTTTTCCGAGGACGGGAAGTTCAAACTTTTCCTCGCGCACCACGCCGAGTATCGCAAAGATGCAGGCAATCAGCATCAGCAGGCCGAATACGCCGCACAGAATACTGAACACGATGCCTACCGCAGGAATCATGGTCAGTATGCCGAAAAGCACTTCGCCGATAATGACGGTAAGCAGAACGACCAGCGACTGATTCGCGTGAAATTTTGCAAACTCATCGTTCGGATACACGATTAACGGCAAAAAGAACAATATGCCGAAAACATAGGCGAGAGCACAGATAATCTTTTTCTGCGTGCGTTCGTCAACGGAACTCTGCGCGGCCTCCTTTTTGCTTTCGCTTTGTTCCGCCTTTTGTTCTTGCTTCGGCTCCTGTTTCTGTTCTGCCGAGCCGGCTTCCGCCTGTTCGGGTTCGGTTTGAGCGAGCTGTTCCTCTTTCTTGTCTTCTTCCATCTCAATCACCTCGATTTATAATATGCTTCGGAAGGAAAAAAATTATTTTTCCTCCGCATCGCTCTTTGAAATCGGCAACTCCGTTCCGCCGCTCTCTTCGGCTTTTGAATTCCCCGATTTTCCGACGGGAATAGGCGGAGCAAAAAACTCCTTGCCCTTTTTCCGGACTATTATATAATATGCAGCGATAAGCGCGCAGCCGATCAAAACCAAAACGACGGCAGTTAATTGCGAAGGTGTAAGAAAGGATAAAAATGTCTGGCCGCGATCATCGTCGCGCAGATATTCAAGCAGAAAGCGCCACACACCGTAGCCAATCAGATAGACGGGCAGGCAAAACCCTTTGCCATTCCAATTCCGCCAGATTAAAAAAGCCGCCAGTGCAAACAAGAAAATGGCTTCAAACAGCTGCGTGGGAACGACCTTGACAAAGACGTGGTCGAGCGCACCGATATCCATCGGGATACCGTACCACGCGTCCGTCTGCATGCCGTAGCAGCAACCGCCGCACAGGCAGCCGATGCGGCCGAACCCGTGCGCGAGCGGCACGCACGCCGCCGCGATATTGATAAAGGAAGGAAACCAGCGCAGGTGCTCGTTGTCTTGTTTTTTGAAGAGCAGATATCCGCCGACAAAGTAAATCAAGAGCATGCAGACCGCGCCGCCGATAAAGCCGCCATAGAATGTCGCGCCCGTATTTTTATCGATGATAAAGGCGCCGCGCTCCGCGATGTCGTAGATTGCCTGAAAGAGAACGGCGAAAAAGTATCCGACGATAAAGGATACGACCGCCCCGATTAAGATGAGGTTCTGCAATTTGGCGGGGAGATTGCGCCTGTCCGCCAAAATGCGGAACAGCACAATCGCCGCGATAACCCCGACGACAATAAAAACTTCGTACAGACTGATGCCGCTGCCGTCTGGAAATGTAATTAGTGGATACGGATACATTGTTTCCTCTTATAGTTAATTGTTCGTCAAATCGAGATATTCGTCGTAGTTGACGTTCTTGTCGAAGGTCTTTTTGCCGTTAATCTCGATGATGCGGTTTGCAACGGTATTCATGAGCTCCTGGTCGTGCGAAGTAAAGAGCATGCAACCTTTAAAGTTATTCATGCCGTTGTTGAGCGCCGTGATGGACTCGAGGTCGAGGTGGTTGGTCGGCTCGTCCATAATGAGAAAATTGCCGCCCTCGAGCATCATCTTCGCGAGCATGCAGCGCACCTTTTCTCCGCCCGAGAGAACCTTCGCCTTTTTGAGCGCTTCTTCGCCCGAGAAGAGCATTCTGCCAAGCCAGCCGCGCAGATATTCCTCGTAATGGTCGTTGGAAAATTGGCTCAGCCATTCGACCAGGTTCAAATCGCAATTTTCAAAAAATTCGTTGTTGTTTTGGGGCAGATAGGAAAAGTTGATTGTTTTGCCCCACTTGACGGTTCCGGCGTCCGGCTCGACCTTGCCCGTGAGTATGTCAAAGAGCATGGTAATCGTCGTGCTTTTATCGCTGACAAAGCCGATTTTATCGTTTTTCTGCACGATGAAATCGAGGTTTTCAAAATACCCCTCTTTCGTAAGGCCCTCCACGATAAGAATATCGTTGCCTATCTCGCGCTCGAATTTAAAGTCGATGTAAGGATATTTGCGGAGAGAGGGCTTGATATCGTTGATGGTGAGCCGCTCCAGCTCCTTTTTGCGCGAAGTCGCCTGCCTTGACTTGGACGCGTTCGCCGCGAAGCGCGCGATAAATTCCTGCAGCTCCTTGGCGCGCTGCTCCATCTTTTTATTCTGGTCGCGCATCTGCCGCGCAATCAATTGGCTCGTCTGGTACCAGAAATCGTAGTTGCCGAGATACAGCTGAATTTTGCCGAAATCGACGTCGCAGATGTACGTGCAGACCTTATTCAAAAAGTGCCGGTTGTGCGAGACGATGATAATCGTGTTTTCGAAATCCAGCAGATAATTTTCCAGCCAGCGAACCGTTTTGATGTCGAGGTTGTTTGTCGGCTCGTCGAGCAGCAGCACGTCCGGATTGCCGAACAGCGCCTGCGCGAGCAAAACTTTGACCTTCATCTTCGCGTCGAGCTCGCCCATCAATTTTTGGTGGTATTCGGCGGGGATATCCAAATCGTTCAAAAGCGTTTCCGCCTCCGACTCCGCTTCCCAGCCGTTCAGCTCCATGAACTCCGTTTCGAGCTCCGAGGCGCGGATGCCGTCCTGTTCGGAAAAATCTTCCTTCGCATACAGCGCGTCTTTTTCGTCCATGATTTCGACCAGCCGCTTATGCCCCAGCATAACGGTGCGGACGACCGTCTGGTCGTCGAACGCGTTCTGGTTCTGCATGAGCACGGACATGCGCTCGTTCTTGTCCATGCTGACTTCGCCCTTATTCGGCTCGATTTCGCCGGATAGGACTTTCAAAAAGGTGGATTTGCCGGCGCCGTTTGCGCCGATTATACCATAGCAGTTGCCCTTTGTGAATTTTAAATTGACGTCTTCAAATAATTTTTTGCTCCCGTATTGCAAGCTGACGTTTGTAACCTGTAACATGTTGACCTCTTCACAAATATTCTGGCTGTATTATACCATATCCGGGCGAAAAGTACAAATCTTTTGATACAAAAATCTCGGAACCGCGAAAACGGTTCCGAGATTTTTAATCTTTTCGCTTGCCTCGCTTCCTTGCTTCCACGCATTCATGCAGCAAATATTCGATTTGCCCGTTGATAGAGCGAAATTCTTCCTCCGCCCAAGCCGCCAATTCTCCGTACAGACGCGCAGAGATACGGAGCGGCACCTGCTTTTTCGAGTCTTTATCCGGCATGCTGTTCATACATCAATACAGAGAGCCGCTGTTGACGATTGGCTGCGCGTCCTTGTTGCCGCAGAGAACGACGAGCAGATTGGATACCATCGCCGCCTTGCGCTCCTCGTCCAATTGGACTACGTCGTTTTCGCTGAGTTTTTTGAGCGCCATCTCCACCATACTGACCGCTCCGTCCACGATTTTCTGGCGGGCGGCAATGATGGCCGACGCCTGCTGCCGCTGGAGCATCGCCGCGGCGATTTCGGGAGCATAAGCGAGGTGCGCAATGCGGGCCTCCGAAATTTCAATGCCGGCGATATCCACCCTGCCCTGTATTTCCTTGCGCAAAATTTCCGCAATCTCCACCGAAGAGCCGCGCAGAGACTTTTCGTCCCCGTTTTCGGAAACGTCGTACGGATACTGCCGAGCGACCTGACGAATCGCCGCGTCGCACTGCGTGGATATGTAAGAGACGTAATTGTCGACGTCAAAGACCGCGCGGGCAGTGTTGACGACTTTCCAGATGACGACGACGCCGATTTCAATCGGGTTGCCCTCCTCGTCGTTGACCTTCTGCTTTTCATTGTTTAAGGTCATCGCCTTGAGGGAAATTTTCCGCCCCGTACCAGCGACCAAACCCGATGCGGGATTGAACGCCGAGCAGAAAGGATTAACCCAAAAGAAGCCTTCCCTCTTAATCGTGCCGTGGTACTTGCCGAACAGTGTGAGAACGAGCGCCTCGTTCGGATTGACCGTCTTCAATCCGCCCAGCATAATCGCACCGACAATTATAAGAATAACGCCGGCGCACACCATAACAATTACAGCCGCCTCATTTACCTGCGAACTGAACACGCACAGCAATATGCCGGCAACAACCAGCAACAGGGAGACAAACAGCATCCCCCAGCCGCTCTTCGCGTGTAAAACCTTCTCTTCCGTTTGCTTGTTTTCCGCCATGATTGAATCCTCCCGAATCAATTTGATATCATAATCATATCACATCGGGAGAATCCTGTCAAGCGCCGGAGGAAAAAACTTTGCAAAATTATGATTCTAACGCAATGGACGCGCCCGCCCCGGCTTCGGTTATGTGGACGTAGCCGGAAGTATTCCCCTGGTTGACCTCGCCGACAAATTGAACGGCAAAGGCCGCAGGAATCGCCCAACTGACGTTGTCGTACCCTTCGCCGCCGAAGCCGAGCGTGTTGATGCCGACGACCTTCCCGTTCGCGTCGAAGAGCGCCCCGCCGGAATTGCCGCTGTTAATCGGGCAGTCGGTCTGAATCATATTATATCCGTAGATGCTGTAATACGAGGTAAATTCGGGAATGGATACGACGCCCGCGGAGACGGATACGCCGTAGCCCAAAGCATTCCCGAGCGCGGCAACGCGCGCCCCCGCTTTCGGAACCGCCGACTCGAGCACGCAGGCGCTTTCAAACCCGGCGGCGCGCGGCGCGGAACCCGCAGCCGTCTCGTGATAGACGGCGTTTTTAAATTTCAGAATCGCGAGGTCGCCCCGCTGGTGGTAGGCGATGATATCCATCGGCATCACGACAAACCGCCCGTTCGCCGTGCCGCGTTCGAATACGCAATATACCGAATTTGCCAACTGTACCGATGAATTTGCCAATCCGCTCTCCGATTGGTTTTGCTCGGAGAGAGCGTTGATGACGTGCAGGTTTGTGAGGATATAACCGTCTTTATCGATTAGTAACCCGGAGCCTTCGGAGAGAATTTGGCTGGTTTCGACCTGCGAATAGGCAATCACCTTGACGGTGCGGTCGAGGTTGTTTTCCGCGATGTACTGCGGAGCAATTCCCTCGCTCGATTCTTCCCCCTGCTTGCGGAATACGATGTCGGCATTTTCGTTGATAACCAAATAGTCGGAGGATTCCTCCATCAACATCTGCGCGACGGAATCGCGCGCTTGATAAAACGGCAGCTCGTCCGCATTCACAATGCAGCTTTCGCGGACGGCGTTGTTCTGCTCGTATGAAACGGTAACACCCGCTTTCCCAAGCACTTCGTACACCGTTTCGGAAGGCGTAGCAAAGGTAATCCCGAAGGGCGCATTCTCCGAATAGACATAGGTATCGTTGACGCGCATATTGACCATTCCGATAACTTCGCCGTCCGCATTGAAGAGCGGCGCGCCCTCATTTCCGGCGTTCACGGGGACACCCGTCTGAATCAAGTAGTCGAAAGAATTATCGAAAAACGGCGTGACTCTCCCCGAATTTCCGAAAGCCGGCTGTTCATACATATAAAAAGCGGATTCATGCGTATTGAAAGGCTTTGTTACGATTCCCTCGTTCATAAGCCCCGGAAGAATGTCCTCTTCATGCGCGAGCGTCGCAATCGAGAAGCACTCCTCCCCGTAGACGAGCGCGTCCGAATCGCTGAAGACAACCGCGGACGGCAAGGATATTTCCGTTCCGGAAACGGAATAGACGCCGCTCTGCACATTGTCGAGTTTGAGGAGCGCAATGTCGGAATTGGCCGCCCCCGCGATAAACCGCGAGTCAAGCATGTCCGCCTCCGCATATAAATTCAACCCCGCCATAGAAAGGGCGTCGTAACCCTGCAAACGCGCGGGGATATCCGTTCCGTCGTGCAGCGCGACATTGCAGTTCTGCACCATTGCGTTGTTTGAAACGCTCGCAAACAGCGACGACGAGGTAACGACGTAACCCGCCGAGGAATCGACGATAAAGCCGGATCCTGTTTGCGTTTGCCCGTCCGACAGGGAAACGGATACCGTGACGACCGAACGATAGGTCGCTTCGTAGGCTGCCGCAAGATTGGCGCCTTCCGCCTCGCTGTCCCCATAGTCTTTATCGATGACATAATCGGAATTATTTCCGCTGAAATCAGGGCTGGCCGCCCCCTCATCCGTCCGAAAATCGCACGCAGCCGCGGCAAACACAAATGCGGCGGCCAATACACAGCAAGCTATAACCGACAAGAAAGTTTTTCTGTTTTTCATTTCACGCAGCCTCCCCGTCGGAAACAGATGCGAGCGTATACGGAATGGGTGTCTTGCTCTCCTCCGCAACGCTGTCAATATAATCCGTCAAAAGAGAAACCGGATATGCTGCGGCTACCCGCTTAAAATATCCGCTTCCGCCCGTGGCGGAAGATTCATAGCCGATTTTCATCGCCGGCAAACCGATTAAATAGCCGCTGTCGTCGAACAGCGCCCCGCCGTACATGTCGACATTGACGGGCACAGTCGTTAGCAGATAGGCATATTCCTTCCCGCCGAACGAAACAGCTTTCAGGACATCCGTATCCGCCTCCGCGTCCGATATAACACCGCTCATAACCGTCTGCGCAATTTCTCCGACACTGCCGGGAGAGGCGACGTCCGAGTTGAGAGCGTTGCCGAGCGAATTACCGATACCGACGCATCTCTCCCCGGGCACAACGCTGCGGTCGGTAAACTCCGCAACCGTCTGAAACCCTTCTTTGCTCTCTTCGCGGCTTTCATCCGTATAATAATGGAAACTATCGTAAAAACGGAACAGTGCCAACCCCGCCTCCGTATCGTAATCAGCCAAAATCAGCCGGTAATGCTGCTTATCGCCGTAGATTTCCGGCAAGACGGCATAGGCGCTCATGACCTCGCCCGAATATACCCTGCTTCCGTCTGAAACCTCCAAAAGCGCGGCGTGCGAGGTCGTGAGGACATAGCCTTCCGCGTTGATGATGATGCCGGAATAAATTTGCGTAACACTCGCCCTGCCGCGATTGGTGCGAACGAGCGTATTCGCAATGACGGAAACGACCGACGAGCTCCTGCTTGCCGCAACTTTTTCCGCATAACCAGCCGAAACGTCCGTTTCCGCTGCGATATAATCTTTATAAACATTTCGGCTTTCCGCTTCCCGCCGGTAGAGCGAGAAGGAACAGCCGGCCATCATAAATACCATCGCAAGCCCGACGCATATTGCCGCAATTCTCTTCATTGAACATTCTCCGTTTGTGTAATTATGTCACACATAGTACTTAATAAAAGTCAAAATTTAGGCGTTTTATTGCCGTAAATCACACATTGAAATTGCTCTATATTGATTTTATTCTCAAAGCGTTCCCCAGAAAACAAATCGAACAAAACGCCTTCGAACCGCAATTGATATTTATATCGCCCCAGATTGACAACCGTCACCACAACTTCATCCCCCTGGCGGCGCTCATAAACAACGCAATGGTCATCGTGAAAGAGCTCGCGGTACGTTCCGCTTTTAAACACCCCGTATTGCGCCCGTATACTGCCCAACCTTTGATAATGGCGCAACAGCTCCTCGTCCATCGAATCCCATTCGAACGGTTTTCTGCAAAACGGATCGGCATAGCCCTCCATGCCGATTTCGTCGCCGTAATAAACGCAGGGAACCCCGAAAACAGTATACAACAACACGGCGGCAATTTTCAACTTATTTTTCGCATCTGCGCGCTGCTTTTCGGAAAGTTTCAGAACCGCCATCTCCTCTTTGCTGTAGGCACAATCGCCGCCCAGCGCCGTCAAAATGCGTACGGTGTCGTGCGTGCCGAGTATATTCATCAGGGAATCCAACACGCATTTCGGGTAATGGTCTAACAGCATCCCGACCGTCTGCCGGAACAGAGACGAATTTCCGGAAACCACAAAATTTATAATGGCGTCCTTGAGCGGATAATTCATCACGCTGTCCAGTTCCCCGCCCTGAAAATATTTTCTGCGGCGGCTGTAAGCTATTTTATTCGAGGCATCCTCCCACACTTCCCCGATTACGACAGCCTCCGGCGAGGCCGTTTTAACGGCGGAGCGGATTTTTTCGATAAACTCATCCGGAAGTTCGTCCGCAACGTCCAGCCGAAATCCGCCCAGAGGATAGTTCATCCAACGGCGGAGAACGCCGTTTTCTCCCGTAATAAAATCGATGTACGATTGGCAGCCCTCATTGACGGCGGGCAATACGTCGATGCCCCACCAACTGTCGTACTTATCCGGAAAATGCTTGAAATTATACCAGGCATAGTACTTCGAATCCTTGGATTGATAGGCCCCTAATTCGTCATAATTGCCGTATTTGTTGAAATAGCGGCTGTCATCTCCTGTATGGTTGAACACCCCGTCCAAAATAATTTTGATGCCGCGCTTTTCACACTCCGATACGAGAGAGCCAAAATCCTCTTCCGTGCCCAGCATTGAATCGACCTGCGTATAGTCGCCCGTATCATAGCGGTGATTCGAATAGGCGCGGAAGATTGGATTCAAATAAATCGCCGTAACGCGCAGCGACTGCAGATAATCGAGCTTTTCGGCAATGCCGCGAAAATTGCCGCCGAAAAAATCGTTGTTTAAAACTTTCCCCTGCTTGTTCGCGCGGAACTCCGGAGCTTCCTTCCAGCTCTTATGGAGCCATTTCCCCCGCTCGGGATACACTTCTCCGCTCTTGTAAAAGCGGTCGGGGAAAATTTGATACAAAACGCCGCCCTTGAACCATTCGGGCGTCGCAAAATCCTCACTGTATACGAGCAACTGATAGGAAGGCGCACCGTCGGAATATTCGAGGGCGCGCTCCTTCCCCATGGCGGCGCGCCTGCCGCCGATTTGAAACCAATAGAAAAACAAACCCGTTTCCGCAAAGGAAAGCTCAATTTCCCACCCGAACGGCGCATGCCGCATAAGCAAAGATTGAGCCTCGCTTCCGTCCTTTTGCAGGACGAACAGACAAGGCTCATCGCTTTTGCCATATATACGAATCGCGAACGATTCGTTTTGCCGTATCCCCCCGCGCACGCTCTTGCAGGCTTCGTCTAAGGGGTTATAATAGATATCCATACTCCTATTATACTTTAAGCGACTTTAAATTCCAAATGTTTTCGGCATATTCTTTGATACTTCTGTCCGCCGAAAAATATCCTGCCGCGGCGATATTGTTCAACGACATCTTCGCCCACTGCATTTTGTCCTGCGCATACAGCTGCTTGACGCGCTGCTGCGTCTTGTAATAGGATTCAAAATCCGCCATGCACATATACGGGTCGGCAACTGGCGCCCCCGTCAAAAGGTAATTCGCCATATCCGAGAACGACTCGCCGTTGAATCCCTTAATCAACGATTCGATTACCCTGCGCAGCCGCTCGTCCTGGTTGTAGTACAGGCTTGCGTTATACCCCTTCGTCCACATTTCGTCAACTTCGTTTGCGCGCAGACCGAAAATAAAAATATTATCACTGCCGACGGCATTGTGCATCTCCACATTCGCACCGTCCATCGTGCCGATTGTGAGCGCACCGTTAATCATAAACTTCATGTTGCCGGTACCGCTCGCCTCTTTTCCCGCGAGGGATATCTGCTCGCTGACCTCCGCCGCCGGCATCATCACTTCCGACATCGTGACGTTGTAGTCTTCCATATAGACGACGTTGAGCTTCTCGTGAATCTTCGGGTTCTTCTTGATGTCCTCCGCCAGATAGCAAATCAATTTGATGATTTGCTTGGCTCGCAGATAGCCAGCAGCAGCTTTCGCCCCGAAAATAAAGGTCTGCGGCTGGATATCTATATCCGGATTCTCTCTCAAATCGTTGTACAGCGAAATGATGTTCATCACGTTCAAAAGCTGGCGCTTATACTCGTGCATGCGCTTTGCCTGAACGTCAAACACGGAATCCGCATCGATTGCAACGCCCTCTTGCTTTTGGACGTATTCCGCGAATTGCCTTTTTTTGATTTGCTTGATTTCACCCAATCTCTTTAAAACGCTCTTGTCGTTTTCAAATTTTTTGAACTCAGCGAGAACTTCCGAATTTTTGACATAACCGTCGCCGATGCAATCATTCAAAAGCCCGCAGAGTTCGGGATTGGATTGGCACAGCCAGCGGCGATGCGCGATACCGTTCGTCACATTGGTGAATTTATCCGGCCACAGACGGTAGAACCCGCTGAAAATACTGTTTTTGATGATGTCGCTGTGCAACGCAGACACACCGTTGACCTTATGCGAGCCGATAACGCTCAAATTTGCCATGCGGATAATGCCGTTCGAGAGTACGGCCATGCTCTCAATGAGCTGGTGCTGCCCCGGATAGCGATCCCACAAATCGTTGCAGAATCTGCGGTTAATTTCCTTGATAATCATATGAATGCGGGGCAAGCGGCGGGCAATCAAATCTTCCTGCCATGTTTCGAGCGCCTCCGCCATCACGGTATGGTTGGTGTATGCAAACGTCGAAGTGGTTATCTTCCACGCATCGTCCCATGTGAAGCCGTTTTCGTCCATCAATATGCGCATCATCTCGGGGATTGCGAGCGCGGGATGCGTATCGTTGATATGAATCGCCGCCTGCTTGGGGAGCTGGTCGAGCGGCCCGTAGCGATGTTTGTGGTCGTTGATAATATTTTGCAAAGACGCCGAAACGAGGAAATACTGCTGCTTTAAGCGCAGAGATTTTCCCTCATAATGGTCGTCCGCCGGATACAGAACCTTGGAAATGACCTCCGCCTCGTTTTCCTCCTGCATGCAGCGCAGATAATCCCCCTGCGAAAAGAGCTTCATGTCGAAACGGGAGATGTTCCGAGCCCGCCACAACCGAAGCACCGATACCGCCTCGCTGTCCTTGCCCGAAATCATCATATCGTAGGCGACCGCCTCAACCTCTTTATATCCGCCGTAGGTGACTTTTAAGCCGTTCTCCGACCAATTTTCCTGCACCCAGCCGTCGAATTTGACCGTGCAGGATTTGTCGCTGCGCTGAATGAGCCACACTTCCCCGCCGGGCAGCCAGATATCGGGCAACTCCATCTGCCACCCGTCCACTATCTTTTGTTTAAACAGGCCGTATTCATAGCGGATGGAAAAGCCCATAGCGGGATAATCTCCGGTAGCTAACGCGTCCATAAAGCAGGCAGCCAGGCGGCCGAGGCCGCCGTTGCCGAGCCCCGCATCCGGCTCCTGTTCATATAAATCTTCCAAAGTCAAATCGAAGTATTTCAGCGCTTTGGAATATTCTTCCGCCAAGCCGAGATTGTAAATATTGTTTTTCAGGGATTTGCCAAGCAAAAACTCCATACAGAGATAATACACCCGCTTGCCCTTCTTCGCCTTCATTACCTTATGAAACTGTTGGCGCTTTTCGAGCAAAATATCCCGCACACTCATTACGACGGCCTTGTAAATTTGCTCGCGCGAGGCCTCCTTGGGCGAAACGCCGAAATATCTCGACAATTTCCCTTGAATTAACAGCTGTACTTCTTTTTCGGTAATGCTTTCCGTATTGCTCATGTCCCTACTCCTCAATCCGTTAAAATTATCTCAGCATTTCCCCGTACATTTTTTCGTATTCTTTCGCAGAACGCGACCAACTGAAATCGACCGACATCACCCGCTTTACGAGCTTTTGCCACTCTTCCCTGTTGTTGTAATCATTGAGCGCTTCGCGAATCACATAGAGCATATCGTAAGCGTTGTAATTCGCGAACGTATACCCGTTGCCGCCGTTTCCGACCGGTTTGATACTGTCGTATAATCCGCCCGTCTCGCGCACAATCGGCACGGCGCCGTAGCGGCTCGCAATCATCTGCGACAGGCCGCAGGGCTCCGATTTGGACGGCATAAGGAACAAGTCTGCCCCCGAATAGATTTTCCGAGACAAATCGGGGTTGAACGCGATTACGGCGACAAACTTCCCGACATAGCGCCTCGCCAAATCGGTAAAATAATTTTCGTACGCCGAATCCCCTTTCCCGAGGATTATGACCTGAACGTCCTGCCTCAGCACCTCCTCAATTACCGCTCGAACGAGGTCTAAGCCTTTATGCGCCACCAGGCGCGAAATGACGGCGATAACCGGCGTATCCGGTTTGACGGGCAGGTTAAACATCTTTTGCAGCTCTTCTTTGCACCGCTTTTTCGGCTCAATATTTTCGGCGCTGTAATGGCTGAAAACCGAGCGGTCTGTCTCGGGGTTATACGATTCGGTGTCGATACCGTTTAAGATCCCGAACAGCTTGAATTCGTTGCGGCGCACGATGGGATCGAGCCCGTGCGCATAATACGGTTCTTTGATTTCCTGCGCGTAGTGCGGGCTGACCGTCGAAAATTTTTCGCTGCATTCGATTGCCGCCTTCATCAGATTGATGCACTTGTTGTATTCGAGCAGATATTTCCACGAATTGGATATGCCGAACAAATCCTCCAAAATATCCAGCGAATATTTCCCCTGGTATTCGATATTGTGAATCGTAAACAGGGAGCGGATATATTGGTATTCCGGGCGGAAACAGTAAATCGTCTTCAGATACACGGAAGCGAGCGCCGCCTGCCAATCGTGGCAGTGCATGATATCGGGATAGAAATTCAAAAACGGCATGATTTCCATCACGCTGCGGCAGAAATACGCAAAGCGCTCGCCGTCGTCGTAGTACCCGTAGCACCCCGGCCGCTTGAAGTAGTATTCGTTGTCGATAAAATAGAATACGACGCCGTCCGATTCGTAGCTGAATATGCCGCAATATTGGTTGCGCCACGCCAACGGCACGAAAATATTGCCGAGATATTTGAATTTATTCCGATAATCCCACGAGATGTCCGAATACAGCGGAATGACGACGCGGATATCGAGCTCATCGTTTTTCGCAAGAGCTTTCGAAAGCGAGCCAATCACTTCCGCCAAGCCGCCCGTAGCGATAAAGGGAGTCGCTTCCGAGGCGACAAACAGAATCTTCTTTTTCGGCGCGACGACGATTTCCCCTACCTTACTCGCCTCAACGGCGGCTTCGGCCGCGGGAACAGCTTTCATCTCTGCTGTTTGTTCAGTTACCGTCTGTTGTTTCTTTTTAGCAGGCATATACGCTCATCCTCCTTATCGTTTTCTTATAAATGGAGCTCAAACCATGCTTCCCTTGGGAAGAAAATACGGCTGGACTTCGCACCCGGATAGGTTGCGCCTGTCCCGAATAACGACGTTTTTATCCGTCACGACACAGTTCAAAGATACGTTTTCGCCGATTACCGTATCCTGCATGATGATGGAATTCTTAATAACCGAACCCTTCCCGACCTTTACGCCGCGGAAAAGGATACTGTTTTCGACCGTTCCTTCGACGATGCAGCCGTCTGAAACCAATGCGTTATTCAGCACGGCGCCGTCCCCGTATTTCGACGGCGCGGAATCGCGCACCTTCGTATAGATGTCGCGCGCGCCGAAAAGTTCGTCGCGAACCGACTTGTCCAAAAGCTCCATATTGTGTTTATAATAGGAGCCGAACGAATCGATTGTCGCATAATACCCGTTAAAATCGTAGGCATACACCTTGAGGCTCTTCAGATTCTTCATGATAACGTCCTCACGGAAGCTGTTGTATCCGCGGGCAATCGCATCGTTGATGATATTCAAGAGAAAGCTGCGGCCTATCACCATGATATTGCTGTAATAATGGGAGCGACCGACAACTCTTTCGTTGATTTTCAATCCCGTTACGCGGTTCGCTTCGTCCGTATCGACGATTGTATAGAAATCGGAATTGGCGATATCTTCGGTGTGGCAGACAATCGTAATGTCCGCCTGTTTACCCTCATGATAATCAATTATGTCTGTAAAATCCATGCGGTATACGCCGTCGCAATCGCACAGGATAACATAATCTTCGTTTCTGCGGCTCAAAAAGCCGGTGATGCCCTTGAGCGCCTCCAAACGGTTTTTATACAGCCCGCCGTTTTCGTTGCCGAACGGGGGCAGAAGCACGAGGCCGCCCGTTTTGCGCGCCAAATCCCAATCTTTGCCGCTGCCGAGGTGATCCATTAACGACTGGTAATTGTTTTTCGTAATGATGCCGACCGTCGTAACTCCCGAATTGACCAGATTGGAGAGGGCGAAATCGATTAACCTGTACCTACCGCCGTACGGGAGAGAGCCCATCGTCCTCTGGCGGGACAACTCGGGCACATTTTCATCGTGGATATTGGAAAATACTACTCCTACTGCCGACATAATTACGCTTCCTCCCCTGGCTGAATATTTTTATCTACGATGGCGCCGTCCGAAACTTTGGCGCCCTTTCCGATTGTCACGTTTCTGCCGAGCACGGTAATGCCCTTTGCCATATCCTTGTCGGCGCCGACGAGCGCATCTTCACCGACAACTACGTCCTCATCGATGATGGAATAATTGACCGCCGCACCCGCCTTGACCGTGGTGCCGCTCATAATCACCGAATCTTTGACCGCGGCGCCTTTTTCGATTACGACGTTGCTGGACAGGACAGAATTTTTCACTTCGCCGTATATCTCGCAACCGAGCGCGACCATGGAATTCTGCACCGACGCACCCGCCCCGATATATTCGGGAGGCGCGAGCGGATTCCTCGAATGAATTTTCCACGCGGGGTCTGCGACGTCGAACACGGGCGTCTCTCCGAGCAAATCCATATTCGCTTCCCACAGCGACGAGATGGTTCCGACATCCTTCCAATACCCGTCGAACTGATAGGCAAACATCCTTTCGCCGGCTGCCAACATCTTCGGCAATATATTTTTGCCGAAATCCTTGGAAGATTCGGGATCGTCGTCGTCCTCTTCCAAATATTTATACATCTTCTCCGCTGTAAATATATATACCCCCATGGAAGCGAGCGTGCTCTTGGGTTGCTTCGGCTTCTCCTCAAACTCATAGATGGAGCCGTCCGCATTCGTATTCAAAATTCCGAAGCGCGACGCCTCCTTCAGCGGCACCTCGATGGCGGCGATTGTGCAATCCGCCTCGGCATCGATATGCGCCCGCAGCATCTTGCTGTAATCCATTTTGTAGATATGGTCGCCCGAAAGTATCAAGACATATTCGGGGTTATACATTTTGATAAAATTGATGTTTTGATAAATCGCATTCGCCGTTCCCTCGTACCAAGCGGACTTCGATTTCTTCTGATACGGTGAAAGAACATGAACGCCGCCGAACGCGCGGTCGAGATCCCACGGCTGCCCGTTGCCGATATATTCGTTGAGCAACAGCGGCTGGTACTGCGTCAAAACGCCGACCGTATCGATGCCGGAGTTGATGCAGTTGGAGAGCGGAAAATCGATGATACGGTACTTCGCCCCGAACGGAACTGCCGGCTTCGCGATATTGTTCGTCAGGGCATACAGGCGGCTGCCCTGCCCTCCGGCAAGCAACATTGCTACGCATTCTTTCTTTCTTTGCATATTGAACCCCCACAATATATAATAAAATATTTTTGATACTCTATCCGCCCCGCAATGCGCGGCATTAAAGGATTTTCTGCAAGTATACGCACGTCAGCTTCGGCAGTTCGATCTTAATCGAATATTCTCTGCCGTGGCTGTGCTTTCTCTCCGTGTTGAAGATGCGCTTCGACATTTCGCCCAATCCGCCGTATTTCGGATTGTCGGTATTGAATACCACCTTATATTTGCCCTTCGGCACGCCGAGGCGATACCCTTCCGCCTTCGCACCCGAAAAGTTGATTACAACGAGATATTCGTTTCCGGCTCTATCGCGGCGCATATACGCAAGCATATTCCTGTCCGCGTCGTCGGGAGCAATCCATTCGAAACCGTCCCAGGAATCTTCGATTTCATAGAAGGCGGGCGTTTCGCGGTACAGCTTGTTGAGCGCCGCATTCATATCGGAAAGTTTTTGGTGCAGAGGATATTCTTTGAGGAAAAACTCCAGCCCTTCTTTGTAGTCCCATTCCTTGAACTGCCCGTATTCGCACCCCATAAAGAGCAGTTTTTTGCCGGGGTGTGACATCATGAACCCCATAAAGGCGCGCAGATTGGCAAATTTATCCTCGTAATTTCCCGGCATCTTGTCGATTAACGAGCGCTTCCCGTACACGACCTCGTCGTGCGAGATGGGCAAAACGTAGTTCTCCGTAAAGGCGTACATCATCGAAAAGGTCAGTTTATTGTGGTTGCCCTTGCGGAAATACGGGTCTGTCTGCATATAATCGAGGACGTCGTTCATCCACCCCATATTCCATTTGAAGTTGAAACCAAGCCCGCCGATATCCACGGGTTTGGTGACGAGCGGCCAAGCGGTCGATTCCTCCGCAATCATGAGCGCGTTCGGAAATTCTGAAAAGACGGTCGAATTGAGGCGCCGCAAAAACTCGATGGCCTCTAAGTTTTTATTTTCCCCATACTTGTTCGGGAGCCATTCGCCCGGCTTTTTGTCGTAATCGAGGTAGAGCATGGAAGCCACCGCGTCCACGCGCAGTCCGTCGATATGGAATTTATCGAAGAAAAATACCGCATTCGAAATGAGAAAGGACAGTACCTCGCTCCGCCCGTAATCGAAGCGGCGGGTTCCCCAACTCTTGTGCTCCTGCCTATCCCACGCGGGGCTCTCATACAGCGGCTGCCCGTCGAACTCGTACAAACCGTGCGCATCCTTGGGGAAATGTGCCGGAACCCAGTCCATAATTACGCCGATGCCGTTCTGATGGCACGCGTCGACCAGCCGCATAAAGTCATGCGGCGTGCCCAGGCGGGAAGTGATCGCATAATACCCCGTGACCTGATACCCCCACGAGCCGTCGTACGGGTATTCGCAAAGGGGCATAAACTCGACGTGCGTATATCCCATCTCCTTCAGATACGGAATCAGATCTTCGACCAGTTTATCGAAGTTGAAATAATTTCCGTCGGCATACTGCCGCCAGGAAAGCGCGTTCATTTCATAGATATTCATCGGGGAAGAATAAATATTCTTTGAACGGCGCGTTTTCATATATTCCTTATCCGCCCAGCGATACCCTTCCAAATCAAAAGTTTTTGACGCCGTTTTGGAGGGCGTTTCGGCATGAAAAGCATACGGATCGGCCTTGTACAAAAAGCGCCCGTCTGCCGTGCGGATACAGTATTTATAGACGGAATATTCTTTCATGCCGGGGATAAACAGTTCGAAAGTTTCGCCGTCGAGCAGCCTGTCCATCTTGTTTGCCTCGGGATCCCAGCCGTTGAAATCCCCCACGACCGAAACTTCTTCCGCATGCGGTGCCCATACGCGAAACACATAGCCCTTTTTTCCGTCCTCTTTATCCGGGTGAGCGCCGAAAAAATCGTAGGCTTTGAAATTTTTGCCGTGATGATATACATACAGCGGAAAATCGACCGTCTGCATCTCATTCCTCCGTAAATCAATCTGAAACTTCTATTATTATTATACAATAAATCGGGCGCGTTTTCAATAGTTCGTTAAAAAAAATTGAAACAATTTCTGACGCGGCAGTAAATAATTTTTACATTTATGGTATAATTCGTCGGATTTACCGAAACGCTCAGACATGAGCTGCCGGAAAATTTTTAAAATCATCAATTTTATAAATAAAAATGGTTGTAAAATTTTTATCGTTATGGTATAATAATTTCACTTGCGGCAATCGGAAAGCACATTGCACTTCCAATACCGTATATGGAGGCATAGCTCAGTTGGTTAGAGCGCTCGCTTCACATGCGAGAGGTCGTAGGTTCGAGTCCTACTGTCTCTACCATTTTCCGAGCGACGCGGCCCGAGAAATTTCGGGCCGCCTGCAAGATAATTTTTTGTACTTTAATTGCTGATATGGCTCAGTAGGTAGAGCACGTCCTTGGTAAGGACGAGGTCGCGGGTTCAAATCCCGCTATCAGCTCCACATTCCGAACACCGAAGACATTCGGTGTTCTCTTTCGTTTATCGACTAAAACCACGGCGAAGGAAAAACAGGCGAACAGCATAAAAAGCTGTTCGCCTGTTTTTAACGTCTTTTAGCCGCTTCCGTATGAAACGCCATCTTTCAGATGCTGTATCCCCCGGCCCCGACCGTCTTCTTTCTTCCGTCGGGAAGAACAATATCCGCCGTTGTATTTGCCGGAATAGAAATATTGTATTTCCAACCATTTTCAGTCTTTTCCCAACCGCTTGAGACTTCACCGTAAACGCTCTTGTATTTTGCTTTTGCAAACGAAAAACTACCGCCGGGCATAGGAGCAATGCGGAATTTATTTTCGCCCGCGACGGTTATCCCGCACATTTTGGAGAATACCCACTCCAAAACCGCACCTTTGGAATAGTGGTCGAGCGAAGCGATACCGCCCTGCGCCTGCGTACCTTCCCAACTTTCCCATACAGTCGTAGCGCCTGCCTTCGGCATAAACAGCCACCCGGGCATCTCTTCATTTTCCAAAAGTTTATAGGCGTATTCAACGTCGATATCTGCAAGAACATCCAGAATAAGCGGCGTCGATAAGAAACCCGTGCCGATGCGCCAACCATAATTTTCCGTTGCCCTAATAAGGCGTTCCCTGGCGTACTTTGTCTGCCTTTCGTCCAATAAATTAAGATAGAGCGGACGGACGAGCATCGCCTGACGATCGGTATCAAGCGGATACTCTGCGGTCTGACGAATCGCGCGATACGCCTCTTTCGCCTTTTCGGCATAGAAGGCATACCTCTTTTCGTCCTCCCCTTTGCCGAGAATATCTGCAATCTCCGACATCAGCCTCATCATCCAGCTCGCATATGCAGTGGCGACCTCCGGCTTTGGCAAAATCATATCCGTCCAGTGCATCGGATGAACGTCGGCGGGTTCCGCCCATTCGCCGTAAGCCTGCCCGCAATTGATTGCATATTTGCGGTATTTATGCGCAATATGCAGCGGCTTTGAAAGAAGTGTTTTCCGGCCCATACGCCCGATAATGAACTCCGCATAGCGGCGCATTCCGCCGTAATATTCTCTGAGGACAGCGACATCGTCATACTGTTTATAAAAACGATACGGCACAAGGATTCCGACGTCCGCCCACCCCGGAGCGCCGTTCATGGTCGCCATATAAAAATCCACGCCGCCGTAAGGGGCTATCTGCGGGAGTTTACCGTTCCTTTTCTGCCAGTCATAAACATCGCGCAAATGCTTTTTTGCAAAGGGAGCGTAATTGAACAGATACGCCGCCGTCGTGAAAAAGAGCTGCGAATCTCCCGTCCAGCCGTGCCGCTCGCGGGTAGGGCAATCTGTAGGCACGTCCGCCGAGTTGTTTTTCGCAGACCAACGCGTACAATCCACGAATTTATTCAGAAGTTTATTGGAACTCTCGAAGGATAGCGTTCCTTCCATATCCGAATAGACGGCTATGGCTTCAAACTTTCCTTCCCGGACATCACAACCCATGACTTCCATATATTGAAAGCCAAAAATAGAAAATTTTGTCTTATAAGTATTGAGCCCTTCTTTACAGATATAAGTGATTTGCTGCAACGGGGTTGCGCGCTTTTTTGTTGCGCACTGTATGTTTTTTAATGTAAGCTCTCCGTCCTTATCCAGCATCTCACCGAAACGCAGTTTTATCTTCTGCCCTGCTTTCGCTTTGACGGCAAAAGACACATAGCCCGCGATATTCTGCCCGAAATTGAGAACGGTTTTACCCTTCGGCGTGGTAATAATCTCCGCATTTACAAATCTTTCATGCTCTGTGAGAGGAACATTGTTGGATGCGGTCGGCATAACCTTGCATTTTGTTATATGCGCTTTGTCGCTGTACGAAGGAATACGAGCTGCCTCGACAACCTCTCCATCCTTGTTGTCAGCAAAACGAATAGCACCGTCATTCGACCACTCCCAGCTTTCGTCCGTGCAAATACGCATCATTTTTCCGTCTGAACCAATAAGTTCAAGCTGAACTAAAAGTTTTGTCTGCGTGCCGTACTGATTTTTTAACCCCCATGCGCCGCAGCTTCCGCGATACCAGCCGTCGGCAAGTTCGGCAGTAATTTCGTTCGCGCCGTCTTGAATTAAATCGGTTACATCATATGTTTGATATTGAATACGCTTGCGATAATCGGTATGCCCCGGAGCAAGCATGAAGTTACCGACGCGAGCGCCGTTGATTTTAACTTCATATAAACCGCAGGCAGTAACATACAGCCTTGCATTTTTTACGCCGTTTGCCGTAAAACTCTTTTTGAAACAATCCACAGGATAGCGTTTCCTTTTATTGACGCGGTAATCGCCCGCGATCCACCTTGCCTGCCAGTCTCCCGCTGACAGAAGCCCCGTCTCAAAAAAAGCCGTTTCCGACCAGTCTCCGGCATTATTGCTTTCATCCCAAAGCTGCACCTTCCATTCCACGCGACGGCGGGAAGGCAAGTAGTCGGGATATTCGGCGCGCATGGACGAGGAATTTACCTTTCCGCTGTCCCACGCCGTTTTCCCGCCCGATACGGCAACGATGCGGTATGCCGATTGCTTTATCCCACCTTCACAGTTCCACATCAGGCGAGGCTTTTGAATATCGATGCCGATGGGGTTAACCAGATACTCCGTTTTCAGATCGATCGCTTTCATTTTGTCACCCTGCAAATTGATATAAAAATTCTTCCATTTTCGGAGTCCACCATTCGAGATACCCCGCCTTAGTGGGATGGATTTCATCCGCCATATAGAGAGCGCTGTTCCTCGGTTATATCGTTGAACTTTTCGTCTGTGTATAAGTCGATAATGCCGATCTCGTATTTCTGACCAATCTCGTCCAATGCTTCTGCCATTGCTGCATATGCGTCACTTTCGTAATAGGAATTCGTATAGAATACCACGGGGCAATCCCATGTTTCGGAAACATAGGAAATGATGTACTCTATCGCACCGCAGACCGTAGACGTATCAAACTCCGTTGTTCCCTCCGCCGAAACAGAGCCGAGCGGCTTGTTCTGCGTGGCGTCGTTGGTGGAGAGCTGGCACACAAACAAATCGAACTTCGCCCCTTTATCCAGCTTTTCCATGCGGGAGATATAGGAATTTATCCCCGTATCCACGAGCGTAGTGCCGCTGACGGCTTCCTTTACGAAAGTTGTGCCGTTGCGCTTCGCTATATACTCCACAAATGACGTCTGCAAAGATGACGCTCCATATGTAACGGACGAGCCGAGATAGCAGATATTCATTCCTTCGAGCGGACTGTTTTCAAGCTCCTCGACATTTTCAACGGAATACGCATCGCTGTTGCCGGCAAGATTTCTGAAACGTATATTCGCCATGCCTGAAAACGGCCCCCACGTCCACAAATATCCGCATATCATCAGCCACACGACGACAAATACAGCGAGCCCCGCACAGACACAGGAAACAATGACCATGATTTTCTTTTTTGATTTTTCCTTGCTCATCTGCAAATACACTCAAAATTTTCAATTTTTCTTTGCTTCGGCATTGGCGAGCGTTTTTTGCATTTTTTCGTAACAGACTTCGCCTTCCGCCCTTTCCTTCTGCCACTTCTCTTCGTCGCGGCGCGCTTTCTTCTCTTGCCTCGCATCGTATTTTGCACGTTGTTCGGGCGACATCTTTGCGAGTTTTGCCGCCTTTTTGTCTGCGGAAATTTTTGCCTTTTCTTCCGCCTTTATTTTAGCGAGTCTCTCCTTTTCAACCTGCTTTTCTTGCTTTATGCGCATTGTTTCCATATGCTTTTCAAGTGCGGCATCATAGTCGATGCCTTTCTTTTCGCACCGCTCTTTCAATTCTTTGCGGTAAATTTCTTCCGCCTCTGCATCCATCTTTTTCTGCTCTTCGGCAGCTCGGATTTCCGGTTCAACCCAAACCTCGCCCCTTGCTTCGTATTCAGCCTTCTGGCGGGCGCGAATGATCACAAGTTTTTTATCGACCGTCTTTTCGACCGTTACGGGAATGAGCATGAAGGCATACACCAGCCCTGCAATCGCTTCCAGCCCCACAAAGAAGAACGTAAAAATCGTATTCACCGCTTCAGGCTGATTGAAGATGACAGCAAAAGTACCGTCCGCATTGGTGATAATCTTCTGCATCGCATCGGTTAGCTCGGGCATTATGGACACCGTTTCCGGCGCGAGGTATCCCGCCGCGGACAAACCGCCGTTGAATATCCCAGTAACCAACCCCGCCGCCGCGGTTATGATGACGGAATATACCGACATTGCGGTTCCGTCGCAACGGAAACCGTTCTTCCATTCGAGGTTGTCCAGCGCGTCGGAGAACAGCGCCATGAACACATACGCGCAAGGCAGACCGCCGATATTTTTAATGAATTGCCCGACAAGAACAATATATAAATTGGTGGGCGCCATCCAACATACCGCGCTTCCGAACGCATAGAGGATAAACCCGACGACGGTTATATTCTTTTTGCCGAATTTCTTTGCAAGCGGCCATACGGCAAAAATGCCGATCCCCATCGGGATACCGCCGAGAACTGACACGAGAGTTTGCGTAATCCCGTCCGAATAGGTACCCAAAACATAGTTGCAATAATACGGAAGTGCTACGTTTTTCAGCTGGCTCGTGAGCGTGTAAAGGAGAAAATATCCGAGCAGCAGCAACATGTATTTATCCGTAAATACCGCTCTGAGCTGCATAAAGAAAGGAATCTTCTTCTCCTCCTGATTTGCAACTTCCGCCGTGACGCGCTCTTTTGTGTAATAATATTCCAGAATCACGCAAGGAAGGGATAAACACGAAATGACAGCCATGCAGATGATCCACGTCGTCTGGCTTGTTCCCAATATAGGATAGATCAGCATCGGGAAAATGAGTGCAACGACGATGCCCGTCATCATGATGGAACTGATGTTGTTGAACACCGCCAGCACACCGCGCTGCGAGGTATTGCGCGTGGAAAGCGGAACCATAAGATTATGGCTCATGGAATACATCGTATAGGCGAGCGAATAGTACAAATTGTACGAAAGCATTACCCATACGATCTGCAATGCAGTATTTCCGCTCGGAACGATAAAAAGCAAAACGCCTGTTATCTCCAGAAGCGGTGCCGATAAAAGCAGCCACGGGCGCGCTTTCCCCTGTTTAGTACGCGTGCGGTCGATGATCCAACCCATTACGACATTCGTAACCGCGTCGATTATTTTCGACAATATCGGGAAAATAACCAAAAACATCCCGCCCCAAATCGTACCGAAACCCAACACGTCGGTATAAAACAGGTTGAGATACGTTGCCATGACCGCATTAAACAGCAACGCGCCGCAGGGCCCGAGCAAAAAGCCTAACCACTTTTCTTTGCCCGTTACATTCTGCGATTTAACCTTACTGTCGAATATCCTTCCGCCGAGCAATTTTCCCTGCGTCATTTTTTCCCTCCTCTTTCGGCAATGCCGGTACTTTTATTTTTTTGCAAAAGCATAGAACCCCTTTGAAAATCCTTCCGTTCGCAAGGTTTATAAATCCCTGCGCAAAATTGTACGGAAAAGCCTTTCCCGCAGACATCGACATGCAAATAAGCGAATTACTTTCCAAAATCCTGCGCATGAATATAGCGCCCTTAATTTTATTTTCCCTCTCCGTTCCTTTCGGGAGTTTCTGAGCCTCACGCATTTGCTTTTCTGCCACCCCGAGAACCGCTTTGTACAGAATCCTGCCCATAAACGTCGCCCTTAAATCTGTAAAACGCGATTCGAGTCGCAACGGTTTTATCGTCGGGACAGGGGAAACCTTTACCCCGCCCATTTTTTCAAACACAGAATCGTTCAGCCCGACAAAGCCCGCCCCCGCATATGCCCTGCAGATTTCTTCGCTGTAAGGCGCGCAATACCTGCCTTCGATTCGAACCGGCTCGGAATAAATGACCGTACTGCTGTCGCTGCACAGTTGGAATTCATATACTCCGCTTTCCAGCACCCAGTCATTTGCCTCCGTGTCAAAGTATCGTAAATCTGCTTGGAGGACGGTCAGCTCTGCTTTCACGCTTTCGCCGGCCTTTACATATATCTTTTTGAAGGCGCGGAGCTCTCGTTCGGGCTTGAATACATTGCTGCGCGGCGCTTTGACGTAGAGCTGGACAACCTCTGCCCCATCGCGTTTACCCGTGTTGACTACTTCGCAAGAAACAATGATTTTCTCCCCGTCCTTCCGCGCTTTCATATCTCTGTACGCAAATTTTGTATAAGATAACCCGTAACCGAACGGGTAGCGCACTTGCTTTTTTGCCGTCGCATAATAGCGATATCCGACAAATATGCTTTCTTTATAAACTTCGTTGACGGATTTCCCGAACTCATTTCCGAAAGGCACATCTTCGTATCGAATCGGCCAGGTTTCAGCGAGCCTGCCGGAAGGATTCGCCCGGCCGAACAACAGATTCGCACAAGCTGTTCCTCCGCTTTGGCCGGGCAGATACATGTTGAGTATCGCACTCACTCTTTCGGCAAACGGCAGTTCCACAGGCGCTCCCCCGAATAAAACGATGATGATTTTCTTTCCGGTGCGGCAGAGAGCTTCAATAAGCGCAAGCTGGTTTTCCGGCAACCGCATATGCTCGCGGTCGCACCCCTCGCTCTCCGCGTAATCGGTGAGCCCGGCAAAGACGAGAATTGTGTCATACTGTTGCGAAGTTTTAACCGCCGAATCAATCATATTTTTATCGGCTTCTATTGTGTTCTCCGCATAGCCTCGTGAATAAACGTATTTTATACCTGCCCGATCAAATGCCGCCTTGGGCGACGTGACCTTCGTCGGGTTTATCATCGAACTGCCCGCGCCCTGATAGCGCATCTTTTCAAACAACTCGCCGACAACAAGAACTTCCCTGTTCTCATCAAGCGGAAGTGCGCCATCGTTTTTCAAAAGCACCGCGCAATCCTGCGCTATCTCACAGGAAAGGCGATCATTCGCTTCAAAATCACTGTCGTCCGCAGATTCTTTGCCGTACCGTTCGACCGCGAACAGGACATTTGCAACGCATTTATCCAATTGGTCTGCAGCGAGCGTCCCGTCATCGATTCCGTCCAAAATCCACTTGCGGCAGATCGCGGTATCACCCGGCATTTCGAGGTCGAGCCCCGCCTGCAAAGATTTCACGCGGTCATGCATTGCGCCCCAGTCGGTCATGACGAGCCCTTTAAAATTCCATTCACCGCGCAGTACGTCGGTTAATAGCCACTTATTCTGTGAACAGTATTCGCCGTTGATCTTATTGTAGGCGCACATTACCGCCGCAGGACGGCTTTCCTTCACTATTATTTCAAATACTTTCAGGTAAATTTCACGGATTGCGCGCATATCGGCGATACTGTCGCCCATAAAACGATAATTTTCGCTGTTATTGAGCGCAAAATGCTTGACGGACACTCCTACTCCCTCGCACTGTATTCCCTCCGCTTCGGCAGCTGCCATTTTCCCTGCGAGCAGCGGGTCCTCTGAAAAGTATTCAAAGTTGCGCCCCGCCGTGGGGTTGCGCTTGATATTTGCGCCCGGGCCGAGAACGATATGTACCCCGTACTTATGGCACTCCTGCGCAATCGCCTTCCCCATTCTGCGGACGTTCTCCGGATTCCAGCCCGATGCCGTGCATGCCGCCGTAGGAAAAGCCGTTGCAGGAAAACTCCCCGTAACACCGTTATCTCCGCCCTCCGCCTGCACGCGCAGGCCGTGGGGGCCGTCCGACATGCGCAAGGCGGGAATGTTCAACCGCGGAATGCTGTTTGTATACATAAAATCCGTGCCCGAAACGAGCGCGGCTTTTTCCTCTGTAGTCAATTTATTCAACAATCCTTTTATATCCATACCGCAAAAAGCCCTTTCTTTTTTTCACCAGAATTATACAACTTTTTTCTGGCACAGTCTTGCATTTTTGTTTTATTTTCGTTATAATTGTTTTATAGTTGGAGAAAACAGCGATGGAAAATATCGATTACACCTATCTTTGCAACGTTATTGGCAATCTGACGGGAATTCCTATCCGTCTGTATAAAGGGAATCAGCTGATTTTGTATCATGCGATTGTCCATCTGCCCAAGGACCCGCTGGACGCGTATAAAACGGATATTTTATCCATTGAAACGCATGTCGGTTACTATATTACTCCTCATTTCCATTATTATGGCGTCGTAAGCGACGGCGAGCATAAAGTTGTTATCGGCCCCTCCATGCAGACAAGAAACAGCGAACAGGCTATGAGGGAACTCGCTTTTCAATGCGACGTTTCGCCGGAAGACACAGCCGACTTTATAATCGGCATGAAAAGCATTGTTTCCATGCCGCTTGACAGCATTCTGCAAATCCTCTGCACCATGAATTACGTCATGAACAATGAAAAGCTCGGCCTGGGCGATATTATTATTTACGATGCCGAACAGCAAAACTTAAGGGCCGCATTGGAACAGGAACGGGCGAAATACAATTTTGATTCCGATTTGGCCGCGGTTCAAGATGTGCAAAATGTTCATAATACTCTTGCTCTCGAACAGACCATCGTAAACTTTGTACGCCGCGGAGATACTGAAGCTTTGAAGGAATGGTTTGCAGATGCTCCCGCAGTCCGCGGGGGAGTTCTCGCCGCTGACCAACTGCGTCAAATCAAAAACACCTTTATCGTGACTGCAACTCTCGTTTCCAGGGGCGCAATCCGCGGCGGAATGGATGTTGACGACGCATTATCTTTGAGCGATGCATACATTCAGAAATGCGAACTGCTGAACAATGTCGAACGTATTATAAACCTGCAATATCATATGGTTTTCGATTATGCGGAACAAGTCGAAAAACTGCAATGCGGAAAACAGCCGTCAAAGCTTGTTCAAGACGTTGCGAAATATATTCAACGGCATTTATCGGAGCCGATTACGACAAACGATATCGCAAAGGCGATATTTTTAAGCCGTTCCAGATTATCTGTTAAATTTAAAAAAGAAACGGGCGAAAATCTTATAGATTACATTTTAAAAGAAAAGACGGAAGAAGCAAAACGCCTCCTCCGCTATACAGATAAGACCGCCGTTGCAATCAGCGCATACCTCGGGTTTTCGTCGCAAAGCCACTTTACCCGTGTTTTCAAAAAATATGCGGGAATTTTGCCGAACGAATATCGCTGGCAATATAATAAATGAGCACCCCGCCCCAAATAATTACATATACCGCGACAAACCAAAAAAAGTTACGGCAATAATTTTAACATTTCTTATCCGCCAATCGGTCGCAATATTCGGCAATCGAGCGCATTACCTCCGAATCCTCTTCCATGATTTTGGCATAATCGATTTCCTTATACATTTGCAATGCGCGAACCGGATTTTTCTTCCGCTGTTTTGCAATTTCGGAAAAAGTCTGGTTCATCGCCCTTTCCGCATCCATCGTCAAGTAAGGATTATGCGCCTTTCCCTCGCAAATCTTGCAGGTAATATTGGAAGACTCCGCAAATTTTTTTGCAAAAATGGCTCCGTTCCCCCGGAAGGATACCGTTTTATCGCTTGAACCGTAAATAAGATAGACCGGCTTGTCTGTCTTCTGCAAACTTTTTAAGCTGTTAAAATTTGCGGCCTTGCCGAAACGGATGCTGTTAAATAATCGTAAAAAGGCTTCCGCCAAAAAAGTGAGGCACGGCACCTTTCGCCCCACCGTATTTTGCGCAAGCACCTTCGCCCCCGAAATAAATCCGCACATAGCGACGGCCCCGCAAACACCCTCCGCTTCTACATTATTCATCACGCAAAATGCGCCCCATGAGTGGCCGACCAAAATTTTTTTCATTTTGGAAAACCGCGGCTCTTCGTTTGCATATCGAATTGCGCTCCGCAAATCGAGCACGCCCTGGTCAAAGCCGTATAAGCGCGCACCGTCGCTCGCGACACAGCCGGTCGCGTCATACGCCAAAACCCAATAGCCGGCCTCTGCCAGGGCGTTTATTTCCGTCGTATACGCTTGATGCCCCGCGCCGAATCCGTGCGCAAAAATTACGAGCGCTTTCGGGGATTCGACCGTCTCTTTTCGATATAAAAAGCCGCGAAGCGTTTGCCCTCGATTCGATACAAAGGAAATCGGCTCCGCTGCCAGCTCGGGGAAATCGACCGCCGTAAAATACTTCAGATTTTTATTGCCGTTATATCGCTTACCCGTTATTCGGTGAAAGGCGTAGAGCGCCACTCCGAATACGCTGAAAATGATCGCCGCAATCAACGCAGCCAAAACAATGATAGCCGTTATCAATTCTAATCCCTCGTCGCGTTTAATACCGCAAAATTATACCTGAAACCATTCCCCTTGTCAACATCGCTTTTAATACTTTTTCTTTAATTTATGTTACACATAGTACTTCGCAATTCCTATAAATACCTGCAATGGAAATATTTTTGTATTGATTTTTTGTATAATTTTTAGTATCATATACGTCGGAGGAAACAAATATGAAAAAATTTGCAGTACAGGTAGTTATTTTAGTTTTAGCGGCTGCGATGGTTTTCAGTTATACAGTTATTTGCATCGCACCCTTTATTGCGTCTCCGTCAAAGGAAACAACAAACCCTCTTCCCGACAACTCAAACGGCCAGCAAGGAAACACCGATGAGGGAAATTCGGGCGGTTCCGATATCGAAGGAGTTACCCCGCCTATTTTGCCGGATACCCCGGAGACCTCACCCGCCCTGCCGGAAGATGAGGAAGATGAACCGATAAGTGAACCCGAACCGAAAGCCCTGTATGTGCGGGCAAAGACAAACGGATTAAACCTGCGGAGCGGCCCCGGAACGGGATATTCCTCCGTGGGATACATCGATAAAGGCGATATGGTGACTTTCCTCGCCAAAGAAGGCAATTGGTATAAGACTATCTACAAAAACAAGACGGCCTACATAAGCGCAAACAGCACCTATACGGAAATTTTTGAGATGGAATTACATGCCAATGAACTTGTCGAAAAGGTCATCGAGGAGGGATTGCGGCTGCTCGGCTTCCCCTATGTGTACGGTGCAATCAGATTACACGACGGCGCCGGCAACAAAATCCGCAACTTCGACGCGTCGAAATACGATTGCTCGTCGCTCATGCAGTATATTTTCTATTACGGCGCAAACGTGAACCTGAACATGACGACCAGAACGCAGGTTACACAGGGCACGCACGTTGCGCGCAGCGACTTAGCGCGCGGAGATTTGATTTTTTTCACCAATTCGCAGCGCTACAATAAGACGGGCGTCGAGAGAATCGGGCATGTTGCCCTCTATCTGGGTGACAATTATATCCTGCACACCGCGTCCGATTATGCCGTTATCGAACAAATCAGCACACAGCGCTGGAGTTATTATATCGAAACACGGCGATTCGTTTAGATACCCGAAAAGGTGAACCTGCCTTTCGTTCCGCCGACGAAGTTCCCCCAATCACGCAAACTAAAAATATTGCCCCAAGACAACAGAGCCTCCCGCACGGCGGGAGGCTCTGTTCAAATCAAACCTATTAAAGTACAAATTACACTTAAAGCAGGCGGACATTATTGATAATCAACACAAATTTCCTGTCCAAAAAGTCGGCCGCACGGCGGCACAGCTGCATCCGCTTAAAATAAATTTCAAAGTAATCCATTACGGGGCACAGGTCTGTGTCAATCGTAATATTCAAAACAATTTCATTCGTCTCGGTATCCACCTGCACGAACGATTTTTCCGCGGCGAGGTTGACGCGGTCATGAATATTTAAATTCCCCATGCTCATCCGCGTTATATTCGTACGGACGCGGCTCTTGTGCACGTCCGCTTTGTCCGCAATGATGAGCGCCGCGGTAAGATCGCTGACGGGCAGGCCCTGTTTTTCGTCGTGGTTGCCGATTGCCATCATGATTTCGGCAGCTTCTTCATACTCCATACCCATGCGCGTCAGAATATTGTAAGCGAGCAAGGCACCGCTCTGCGCATGGTCTTCGCGGTTAACGCTGTTGCCGATGTCATGCAGATACCCGGCAATCTGAACCAATTCCACGCGCCGAGGCTGTGCGCCGATTGCAGACAAAATATCGCCCGCCCATTTACTGACAATGCTCGAATGGCGCACGGAATGCTCCGTAAAGCCCAGTGCCTCAATCTGGCTTTCGGCGATTGCCATTATTACTTTGACTTCCTCGTCATTCTTAACGTCCGCTACGGTAATCAAGCGATTTAAAATTCCTCCACCTTAATATTGGCATAAATTTCGTCGAATTTATCCTTTGTAAACGAGATCTGCCCGAACGTCGTGACCGTCGCGGTGCCGGCGGCGACGCCCGCGCGCAAAATCTCGTCGAGCGGCGCACCCTGCTCCAGCCGCATAGCCGCGGCCGCAAGCATTCCGTCGCCCGCGCCGAGCGTGGAATTGATGGCGACATTGATACTCTTGCAGTAATAATTTTTTGTGCCGTCCGTAATGATTGCCCCGCGCTTTCCCAGGGAGAGGAGAACGCGCTTCGCCCCTTTATCCAAGAGCGAATAGCATCCCTTTAATAAATCTTCGCGCGATTTAAACTCCTGCTGCAAAGTATTCTGCAATTCATCCTTGTTCGGCTTCACCAAATCCAGCCCCATTTTTAAGGCGGCAAGCAGTTTTGCACCTTCCGTATCGGCGATTTTCAAAGTCTGCGGCGAGGCAACCCCGAACAGCTTCGAATAATAATCGCTGTCCACTCCCTGCGGAAGACTGCCCGAAACGACCATCACGTCGCTCGTCTTCGACAGCCCCGCAACCAAATCGATTAGCTCCGCCTGCTTATTTTCGCTGATGCACTCGCCGACGTCGTTCACCTCCGTCAGCATGGATTTATTGTCGATAAATTTATAATTCTCCCGAACGCGCCCCTTGTTCCAAACGAAAATACTCGGCACCCCCTCGCGGTCTAAAGCCTGCTCAAAGAGAGATCCGTTTTCATTATACATAAATCCGGTCGCATAGCTTTGTCCCTTCAGCCTGGCAACGCCGATTGCAACGTTGAGCGCGGCTCCGGTAAAGCTGAGCGTTTTATTTTTAACGTGATTCAATTTGCCGATGTTCAGCGAATCGACCTCTATCGTTACATCCGTGCAAGGGTTCAAACAAACGGTAAGAATCATTTTTCAATCTCCATAAATCCTTAGATTACGCAATTGCGGACGAATTTATACTTCGCCTGAACACATCCGTGCCCTCCCGGTGCGCTCTAATCTGTCTTACACTATTATAGTATACATTCGGAACAATTTCAAGATTAAATTTGAAATTTTTTGTATTTTTTTACAATTTTCTGAAAGAAAGCCGCCGCACATCGCGGCGGCCTCAAGCCCTTTACATAGATATCATCTGCAGCGTTTCGTACAGCTCATAATTGAACTTTTTCTTCATGCTGACCGCTTCAATGATATCCATGTCGATTATCTCGTTCTTGTGAATGCCGACCGCGCGGTTGCCGATCCCGTCCTTCAAAAGCCGCACCGCTTTGTTGCCGAACTGCGCCGCGAGCATCCTGTCCGCCATGGAAGGCGAACCGCCGCGCTGAACGTGCCCTATCGTCGTCCCGCGGACGGAATAGGTGGTCATCGCCTGCAGACGCTTGGAAAATTCATCCGCCGTCGAAACTCCTTCCGCCAAAACAATAATGTTGGAATGTTTGCCGTTCGCGCGGCTGCGGTTGATACGGCGGACTACGTCCTCCATATCGTACGCGATTTCAGGGACGATGATGATTTCCGCACCGCTGGCAATGCCCGAATAGAGCGCGATATCGCCGCAGCGGCGCCCCATTACCTCCACCACGCTGATGCGCTCGTGCGAGGTCATCGTGTCGCGCAGCTTATTGATTATATCCAAACAGGTATTGACGGCCGTATCGAACCCCAGCGTATAGTCGGTGTATTCGAGGTCGTTATCGATTGTTCCCGGAATACCGATTGTCGGAATGCCGTACTCATCGCTGAGGCATTTGGCGCCCTTGAAGGAACCGTCTCCGCCGATTACGACGAGCCCCTCGATGCCGTGCGCATTCAAGGTCTTGACCGCCTGCTTTTGCCCTTCGACGGTATACATCTCCACACAGCGCGCCGTACGCAGCATCGTGCCGCCGCGCTGTACGATATCGGATACGCTGCGCATCTCCATGGGAATCATATCGTCCAAAATCAAGCCGGCATACCCCTGCCGGATTCCGTAGATTTCCATGCCGAAATATTTGGCCGTGCGCACAACCGCACGGATGCACGCATTCATGCCGGGAGCGTCGCCGCCGCTCGTCAAAACGCCGATTCTCTTCATCGTACACCTCCGATTTAACCGATAGCTGAATTTATCCCTTTACAAACATATTATAGCAAATAATAGAGGAAAATAAAAGCGAAATTCTGCATATGCGGCGGAGCCGGCGGAAAACTTAAAATATCTAACATTTTTTGTATCTTTTTGCGCTTTATACCTGTACTATATCCGCATCTTCCAGGTACAGATACAATTCGTCGCGCAACCCTCTGCAATCGTTAACATTGCACATTTTGAACAGTCGGTTGCCGCGCTTGATTTTCACGGTTGTCGCGCCGTTCATATAATGCGAAAAGAGCGCAGTAAAATCGTCAAACTCCTCCTCGGAAAGAGCGCTCGCATTCAGCCACAGCGCGTGCTCGACCGGTTTGCGCACAGGCGCGGGAGAGACCGCTGTGTCGCCCGCCGATTCCGTGAATTCCTGCATCTTGTCCAAAATGATTACGGGAGCCTTCTCCTCGTCCAGCTGCATTTTGCCCGTAAGCCGCACAATCTTATCCGCCGATACGATGCCTTTGATTTTGTCGAATACGTTCGGAAACGCGACGCATTCAATCGAACCGTACAAATCTTCCACGGAAATAAACGCCATAGTTGAGCCGGAACGCGTATTGATGCGCTTATATGAGCCGATGATTCCGCCCATCGTGACCTGCGCGCCGTCCGTGAGGTCGGGATATGTCTTGCGTCCGTCCTCGTCCTCCTCATAATTTTGCAGCATGAGGCAATTGAAGGAACAATCCTTAAAGGAAGACGCATATTTTTCAAACGGATGCCCGCTGACGTATACCCCGAGAACCTGCTTTTCTCTGGACAGCTTTTCACTCGTTTCCAACTCGGGAATATCCGGATATTTGATATCCTCGACGTCATCCTCGATGATGTCACCGAACAAACTCATCTGCATGCTCTGCTTTTGCTTGGCTATCTTGTTCGCGCGGTCGAGAACGCTGTCGTACACCGCCAAAAGCTGCGCGCGGTTCACGCCGAAGCAATCGAAAGCGCCCGCGCAAATCAACCCTTCGAGCATACGCTTATTCAAGAAAGGCGCGCAGCGGAACACGAAATCGGGGAAACTCTTAAAGCCGCCGTGCTCTTCGCGCTCGTCGATAATCGACTGCGTAGCGCCGACGCCGACGCCTTTGAGCGCGCTCAAACCGAAGCGCACCCCTTCGCCCTGCACCGAGAAATAGGTCTTGCTCTTGTTGACGTCCGGCTGCAAGACGAGGAAATTTTTCTCCTTTAAATAGACGATGTACTTGGAAACTTCGTCGATTTTTTCAATGCGGTTGTTTAAGATTGCCGCGAGAAATTCCTTCGGATAGAAGCGCTTCAGATACGCCGTGCGGTAGGCGAGAACGGCGTAGCAAGTCGCGTGCGCTTTATTGAAGGCGTAACTCGCAAAGCTTTCCATGTCGCCGAAAATCTTTTCCGCGACTTCCTTGGGCACGCCGCGGGCCACCGCGCCCTCGATGTTGCCGCCCTGCTCAATGTTGCCGAAGATAAATTTGTCCTTCTGCGCCATCAGTTCGGCCTTGTTCTTTTTACCCATGGCGCGGCGCACGAGGTCTGCCTGGCCGAGCGAAAAGCCCGCGAGGTCTTGGAAAATCTGCATGACCTGCTCTTGGTAAATGATGACGCCGTAGGTGACTTTTAAGATGTGTTCCAGAAGGGGCGTATCGTACTTGACCTTCGAGGGATTGAGCTTGTTCTCGATATAGGTCGGGATATACGCCATCGGGCCGGGGCGATAGAGCGCGACGCCCGCGATGATGTCCTCCAGGCAGTCGGGCTTGAGGTCTTTCATGAACTTTTTCATGCCCCCTTGCTCGAGCTGGAACACAGCATCGGTATCCCCTTCGGAAATGAGTCCGTACGCCTCTTTGTTTTCGTATCCGATGTTATCCCAGTCGATGACCGTACCCGTATCCTCGAGGATATAGTCGCACGCCTTTTTGATATCGGTGAGCGTCGTCAGCGCGAGGAAGTCCATCTTGAGCATGCCGATGGATTCCACCTCTTTCATGTCGAACTGGGTGGTGACGTCCTCGCCGTTTCGCGAGAGCGGAACCGCCTCCGCAATCGGCTTGCGGCAGATAACGACGCCCGCCGCGTGCATGGACGTATTGCGCGGCATGCCTTCCAGCTTGAGCGCCATGTCTATGACGCGGTGCAGCTGCTCGTCCGTCTCGTACAGCTCGATGAACTCGTTGTTGCGCTTCTTCTCCTGCTCGTCGAGGCTCTTGCGCACGTCTTCGCGCTTTTCCTCGGAGAGGCTCGCATCATTGAGTTTTTCCTTCAATCCAGGAATTTTCCGCCCCAACAATTCGGAGATGGTGGACTTGCCGTCCATGATCTTCGTGACACGGTCTGTCTCGGAATATGGCACGCGTAGTACTCTGCCAACGTCCTTAATTGCCGCTTTCGACGCCAAAGTACCGAAAGTTACAATCTGCGCGACGTTTTCGGGGTGGTATTTCTGACGCACGTATTCGATGGTTTCGGGGCGGCGCTCGTTACAGAAGTCGACGTCAAAGTCCGGCATCGTGACGCGATCCGGGTTCAAAAAGCGCTCAAAGAACAAGTCGTACTTGAGCGGGTCGATGTCCGTAATCCCGATGGCGTAGGCTACGATGCTCGCCGCGCCGCTGCCTCGCCCGGGGCCGACGGGGATTCCCCTGTTTTTCGACCATTGGATAAAGTCCATGACGATGAGGTAATATTCCGCAAAGCCCATGCCGAGAATAATGCCCAGCTCATAATCGGCGCGCTTTTTGACTTCCTCGGTAATTTCGCCGTAGCGGCGCTCCAGCCCCTCCCACGTGAGCTTCGTGAGGTAGTCTTTCGGGTCGGAGCCGTCCTCGGGCGTATAACCGGGGATGAGTGATTTGTCCTTGATGGGGTCGCCGTTGTCCTTCAAATCGAAGCACGGCTCTTCCGCGCACTTTTCCGCGATGACGAGGGTGTTGGAAATCGCCTCCGGAACGTAGGAAAACAATTCCGCCATCTCGTCCGCAGACTTCATGTAAAACTCGTGCGTCTCGAACTTCATGCGCTTGGGGTCGTCGATGGTCTTTTTCATCTGGATGCACATGAGCACATCCTGCATCTCCCAATCCTCTTTGTTGATATAGTGCACGTCGTTCGTGGCGACGGGCTGGATATCCAGCTCCTTCGCGAGCTGCAAAAGGAGCGGCAGAATGCGCCGCTGCTCCTCCAGGCCGTGGTCTTGAATCTCTATGTAGAAATCCTCGCCGAAAATCTCTTTCAGCTCGAGCGCCGTCTTTTTTGCGCCCTCGTAATCGCCGCGCAGCAAGAGTTTGGGAATGCGCCCCGCAAGGCACGCGGAAAGGCACACGAGCCCTTCGCTGTGCTCGCGCAAAAGCTTATAGTCGATTCGCGGCTTATAATAAAATCCGTCGACGAATGCGGCGGAATCGAGCTTTACGAGATTTTTGTATCCCGTTTTATTTTTTGCGAGCAATATGAGATGCTCGAAATCTCCGCTACCGTCCTTGACGTGCATATCCTGCGTCATGTACAGCTCGCAGCCGATAATCGCCTGTATTTTATTTTTTTTGCACAGCTCCGCGAAATACAGCGTTGCGTACATGTTGCCGTGGTCGGTAATCGCGCACGCCTTGATATTGTTTTTGACGCAGTGCTCGACCAAATCGTCGACTTTGCAGGCGCCATCCAACAAGCTGTATTCGGTGTGTAGATGTAAATGAACAAAATCTGCCATGTGTTTTCCGCCGTATGTATGAAGTTGCTTAAAGTTTCGCGATAAAATCTGCCAGCGCCTTGACCGCCTTCTTTGCGTCCGGCCCTTCCGCCATGAGGGTATACTCGTCCCCTTTCAGAAATTTCATCGAGAGAAGCCCGATAATGCTCTTTGCATTTCCGCGCTTATTCCCGTCCGCGAAGATAATTTCGCTTTTATACTTGCCCGCCTCAAAGACGATTCTCTGCGCGTCGTAGGCGTTGTAGGTGTCTTTGTTGTATACAAATGTTGTCTTTTCCATTCTTTTCAGTCCCCTTCTATCGTTTCTGCTATTTTCAATAGTTTGCGCAGGCGGTGGTTCAAACAGCTCTTCGAAACGCCCAGCCGCCCGGCAAGCTCCTTCAAAGAGCCCTCCTTGTCCGCCAGCCGCGCTTCCGCCGCTTCTCGCAGGGGCGGTTCCAGCCCCTCCAAACCGATTGTACTTTCGATTGCCTCGATTGCCTGAATCTGTTTGACGGACGCGACGACGCTTTTATCGAAGTTCATCTGCATACAATTCGCCACGCGGTTGAGCTGGTTGCGCTCGTCCTTTTTATCCGCAAGTTCGCCGAGCTTTTTCAGCGAATTCTCCGCGCCCACCAAGTCGAGGAAATCGGAAATGCTCTCACGGCTCTTCAGATAGACCACGCGCGAATTTTTCCGCTCTACGCTCTTGGCGAGTATCTCGTACTGCGCCAGCAAATCGCAGCAGCCGTCCGCAAGCAGTTTGTTGTAAAACACGATTTCGAGATGGTACCCGGAGCGCGCGTCGTCCAATTTGGGGAGAGAACAGCTTCCGCTGCCCAAAAACGCGCCCTTGATATAGGCGAGCTTGCAGCAGTCGTTTTCAATCAAGTATCTGTCCATCTCCAGCTTGAGGGAAACGGCGTCGCCATCGCGCTCCACGATGCCGAGTTCGGCGAGGATATACAGCGACTTTTCCGACAGGCATTGAAAGACCAACCTGTCCTTGCCGTTCCGGTTATCCGTCGTCGCCTGCACTATTTTGAGTTCTTCGCCGTACAAATCTTCCAGCAGGGAAATAAAGAACGCCGCAACCGATTCGCTCTCCGTGATAAATTCGAAACCGATTTTCGAACCGCTGCGGACGATGCTCCCCGTTGCGCGCAGAAACGCGGAGAGCGCCGCCGTCTTGCAACAGGCGTTTTCGAACCCCGCTTTCATGATTTCTCTCTTGATTTCTCCCGTAAAATTGTGGCTTGCGTTTTTCACAGATGTTTCTCTTTATATTCTCTGAAACGGAAATGCGGCAATCTGCCGTCGATATTGTCGATTCGCTCGCGCGGGATATCGACGCGCGACAGCATGTCCTCTACGAGTTTCGTATCCCCCACCCGCTCGGGCGAATGTGCGTCCGAATCGATAACGAAGCGGACTCCCGTGTCGCATACCCGGGCAAGTTCCTCGTCTGTCATGTGCACCTTTTTGGAATTGAGTTCGATGTAAGTGCCGTAATCGCGGGCGGCTTTCGCCACTTCCACGACGTCGCAGAAGCTCTGAAAGTTGAGGTGCGTAATGATGTCAATCGGATTTTTTTCGATGCTCTTGATGAGCGCCGTCGTATTGAAGCGTATCAAACTCTGCGGAACATGGTTCTTAAAAACCATATGGATTGAGTTGCGAATCAAGAGATTCCATAAATCGCGGAAAGTGCTGAACTTCACGAAGCGGTGGATTCCCATGAGAAAGACATCGAACTTCGCATAATCCGTTTCGAGCATGTCCGTGCGGCCGTTTTCGTCGCACAGGTTGGCCTCCATGCCAACGTATACATTCAGCCCGGTTGCCTGCGCCGCCGCACGGCAATCCTCGATGAGCTGCGGAAATTCTTTGCGTTTCAGCCCCCAAGCCATCTGTTCGAAGCCGTGGTCGGTAATCGCGATTTCCTTTAGCCCCAGCTCTTTGGCGCGCTGCACGTTCTGCAAAACCGTACCTTTCCCGTGCCGGACTCCGCCGCCGTGGCTGTATATCGTATGCGTATGATAATCGCCCGTGAGCAACATTTAAAAATCTCCTATACGCCGTATCTCCTCCGCAAGCTCGATTCCTGTTTCGGAAAAAACCGCATTTTTCATTCTTTCGATTAGGCAAGCGACGTCCGCCGAGGTCGCTCCGCCCCTGTTGATGATAAAGTTGGCGTGTTCCTCCGCGACGGCCGCGCCCCCGCACGTTTCGCCCTTCATGCCGGCGCGCTCCAACAGGGCGCCCGCCGATTCCCCCGCGGGATTTTTAAATACGCAGCCCATGCTGCGCCCTTTCGGCAACACCGACCGCGCCGCCTTTGCCGAAGCGTATTCTGCCTCGATTGCCGCGGGCGCACTCTTCTCCAGCCGCAGTTTTACCGAGAGGAGAACGCTTTCCTCCTCCATAAAGCGGGTATGCTTGTAGGCAAAATCACAGTCCTTTGCCGCAAGCGTGCGAAACTCTCCGCCCGTCAAAACATCGACGGAAAGAATTTTTTCGCCGATATAGCCGCTGCGGATGCCGGCGTTCATAAAGGCGGCTCCGCCGATTGAAGCCGGAATACCGCATAAAAAGGAAATGCCGCCCAGCCCGTTGCGCTTTGCAACCGCCAATACTTTCTCCAGCCCCGCGCCGCATTCGGCCGTCAGAACCGTTCCGCGGGTGCGAACGGCGTTGACGCGCGACGTATGCACGACGACGCCGCGATACCCCGCGTCGGAGACGAGCACGTTCGAGCCGCGGCCGAGCACGACATAGCCGATTCCCTTGTCGCGCAGCGCCCCGACGACCGCCGCGAGCCGCTCCGCGTTTTCGGGATAGAGCGCGAGGGGCGCCTCGCCGCCGATTCCTATTGTCGTATTTTTCCGGAAGGAAAACGGCGAAGCAAACGGCATGCCGGAAAATTCTTTAATAAGCGTTTCGAAAACTTTTTCCACTCCCTTATTCTCCAATATTATACAGCAAATCGCCGATTTTTACAATTCTATAGAAGATAATTTTCCAAACTTTTTGCGCCGTTTTTGTCTCCAAGCAGCGCAAGGCGCGCGCACTCCCGCAAATCGGCCGCCGAAGCCTCCGACAGGAAGGCATTCACCGAGCGGAGCGGGCGGATTTTCTCCCCCGCCTGCATGGCCGGCAAGGACGAATCGTACACTTCGAAAGCGGCGCTCATCATGCCGATTTGCGGCAGCATGGCCTGCACCTCTTCGGAGAGCAGACAATCCAAAAAGGCGAGACAGGCGTTGTACTTTTTTGCGTCGGCCGTGCAGACGGAGATATACTGCCATAAATCGGAAAATCCTTCGAGCGGCTTCGCCCGAAAGGAAAACTGCCTCGTCGTAAGGCGGTACACATCCCGCTGAGTACCGAGCATATACTTATATTTCCCGCCGATTAAGCTGACATACGCCTTGACGGAACTTTCCGCCGCGAATTGCCCGGAAAACCCCGCGCAGTACGCCGCCGCTTCGGGGAAAACACCGCCCTGCGAAATCACGGTATTCTCCGCGGATACGTCCGAAAAATCTCCCTCCGAGGTAAAGAGAAAATATCCACCGCGGCACCACGGATAGGCGTACGTTTTTCCGCCGATTTGCGCATAGGGAAAGGAATACCCGTCCAACGGCAGAGCGATATCCGCCGCAAACTCTGTTCCGGCGCCGTAGGATACCATATCGGGGATATTTCCTTCGGCAATTGCGTTCGCCGCACTCTCCGCGGTATGCGCCGTGACGAGCACGAGCGTTCCCTCGTTTTCCTTTTCGAAGATGCGCGCCGCGCGGTTTAAAAAGGAGGCGCGGCTTCCCCTGCCCCCTTCGAAACTGTCGATCTGCCACAGGCGGAGGATGCCGCCGTACGGCGCCGCGCCCCGCTCCGCGCGGGAAGTCAGCGCGGGATACGCGGCAAAACACCCGACGGCGATTACCGCCGCGAGCAGGCAATACAGCAGCGCGCTTTTCAATTTCCGCCGTATATTTCTCATAGAGCTATTATATTTCCCGTTGTTCGGGGATAGAAATAAAATTTTATTTTTTCCGCCGCAAATATTGCCCTGAAACAGCAAACAGCCCCGAAGCAATTCCAATGCTCCGGGGTTGTTTTTCCGAGTTTATTCCATTAAGATTTATTTTTTCAGCGCCCGATTGTGCGGTCAATCAATTCCTGCGCGGCGTCGTAGCCCATGCTCTTCAAGCGGAAATTGCGCGCCGCAACCTCAATGATGATGGAGAGATTGCGCCCCGGTTTGACGGGAATAACGTGCTTCATCACCTTGACTCCGAGGATTGTTTCGTACAGCGTGCCCTCGCCGAGGCGGTCGTACGCCTTGCCCTCATCCCAATTTTCCAGCTCCATCACGAGCTCGATTTCCTTTTCGTTGAGAATGGAGCCGGAGCCGTACATGTTTTTGATGTTGATGATGCCGATTCCGCGCAATTCCATAAAGTAACGAATCATTTCGGGCGAGGTACCAACGAGCGATTCGCCGACTTTTTTGATAATGACGCTGTCGTCCGCGACCAGCCGATGCCCGCGTTTGATGAGCTCCATCGCCGTTTCGCTCTTGCCGACGCCGCTGTGCCCCGTGAGAAGGATTCCCACGCCCGAAACGTCCATCAATACGCCGTGCATCGTCGTCTGCGGCGCGAGCTTTTTGTTTAAATAGAAGAACAAATCGTTCATGATGGCCGTCGTGATTCGGTCGGTGCGCAGAATCGGCACCCCCGTCAGCCGCGCCTCTTCAATCAACTCCTGCAAAACGGGCAAATCGCGGGAAAGTATGATGCACGGAATATCGCGGTAAGACAGCAGCGTTTTGATTCGCTCGCGGCGTATCTCCGGCGAAAGGTCGCGCAAAAACTCGTACTCGGAATTTCCGAGCACCAATATGCGCGACGAATCGAAATATTTGAAAAATCCGGCGAGCTGCAGCCCGGGGCGGCTGACGCTGTACGTCGTCAGCGTCACTCTGCCCTTGCCCGCAAATACGATTTCCAGCCCCAAATCGCCGCAGAAGCTGTCCAGCAAAACTGTTTCTTGTTCGTTCATACCGTCTCCCCCAAACCGAATTTCCGTATTACGTACGCGACGCCGTCTTCGTCGCAGGTGCGCGTCACAAAATCTGCCGCCTCTTTTAATTCTTTTTCGCCGTTCTCCACGGCTACGCCCAGCCCCGCCTTTTCGACCATCGGCAAATCGTTGAGGTTATCCCCGATTGCAATCGTCTGCGCGAGCGGAACGCCGTAATGCTCCGCCAGATATTCCAATGCGCCGCCCTTGTCCGTCCCCTTGACGACGATTTCCACCAAAAACTCCGAACTTGTCGTCACGTACAAATCCTTGCCGAACGCCTCCCGGGCAAAGGAATAGGCCGCAGCGCGCTCTTCCGGAGCGCACATAACCAATATTTTATGCGGGCAAATCCGCTCTTTTTCGACGGTTTCGGAAATGTTCGGCGCGATTTCCGCCTTTACGCCGCAAATGCGCTCGTATTTCCGCAGGAACTCGTCCGCCCTGTTGGAATAGAAAGTATCGCCGTCGTAGACGTGGATGTGATGGCCGCACTCCTCCAGGCGGCGGCAGACGGCGGCTGCCTTTTCGCTCGGTATGCGCGCGTCGCGCACGAGCTTTCCGCTCTCGATATCCTCGATAATCGCGCCCTGATAGGCGGCGAGCAGGCCCTTTAAACCGAGCGATTTCGCGTACGGGCGGATGGATGAAGCCATGCGCCCCGTACACAGGGCGAATATGCCGCCCGCTTTCACATAGTCGGAGATTGCGCGGACGTTTCCGTCCGAAATGCCGCCCTCCGAGCGGCGCAGCGTGCCGTCGAAATCGGACACGACAAGTTTGTATTGCATCTTCATTAAAGCTCTTCCTCGAAGTATTTTTTGATTACATTCGCCAGGTTCTCGCCGATGCCTTCCACGGCGGCGAGTTCCTTGACGTCGGCGCGCATCATGCGGTCGATGGTGCCGAATTTTTCCAACAGCGCGCGGCGCTTGATTTTGCCCACGCCCGGTATCTCCGCCAAAAGCGACGTGAGCGAGCGCTTGCTGTGAATATTGCGGAAAAAGGTGATGGCGAAGCGGTGCGCCTCGTCGCGGATGCGCTGGAGCATTTGCAGGCAGTAATCCCGCTTATCCAGGAGGATGCTGTCCTTTGCATTCAGGGTGAATATCTCCTCCTCCCGCTTGGCAAGGGAGATGAGGTCGATGTTTTCGATGCCCATTCGCTCGAAAATCTCCTTGATTGCGGACAGCTGCCCCTTGCCGCCGTCGATGATGACGAGGTCGGGTTTGGGGAAATTTTCCTCTTCCTCCGTTCCCAGCTTGGAAAGGCGGCGGGTGAGCACCTCCTGCAAACTCGCAAAGTCGTTCGCGCCCTCCACCGTCTTGATGCGGAACCGCCGATAGCTCGAGCGGTCAGCCTCGCCGTCGATGAACACGACCATCGAGCCGACTTTATCCACGCCGCTGATGTTGGAGATATCGTAGCACTCCATGCGGCGGGGGTAGCGGGAAAGCCCCAAAATCTCCTGCAATCGCCTGCAGGCGTTGACCGTCATGTCCTCCTTGTGCCGAATCTTGTCAATCGACTTTTCGAGATATTCGGCCGCGTTGCTCTCCGCCATGTCCAAGAGCTGCCTGCGCACCCCCTGCTTGGGCGTGAGCACGGTCACGCTCTTATTATATGTGGTTCGGAAAAATTCTTCCAACAGCGCGCTCTCGCAGAAATCCTGCACGATGAGCTCGTCCGGAATCTGGTGGCGGGAATAGTACTGCGACAAAAAGGACGTGAGCGCGTCGCCGTCCGACTGCGCGTTTTCCAGCGCGAAAGTACTCGCCCCCTGCATGATGCCGCGCCGCGTGATGAGCACGTTGACCGCCGCGTACATGTTGTTGCTGACGTACGCGACGACGTCTGCATTGATGTCGCGGTTGAGCGCCGTGATGCGCTTTAACGCGATTTTGGAGAGCATCTCCAGCTTGTTGCGGCAATCGAGCGCCAGCTCGAACTCCTCCGCCTCCGCATACTGCGCCATTTTCTCGCGCAGCAAATTTTCGACGCCGCTGTCGTCGCCGTCCAGAAAGCGCATCGCCGCCTTGACGCGCTCGCCGTATTCCTCGGGCGAAATCAAATGCGCGCAGGGTGCGGGACAGCGGTGAATGTGGTAATTTAAGCACGGCTTTTTCGGCTTGGCGCCGATTGCCGTCGTGCAGGTGCGCACTCCGAAGGCGATGTTGACAATTTCCAGAACGTCGTTCACGCGCACCCCGCCCATATACGGGCCGAAGTACTTGCTCCCCTTTTTCAGCTTGCGTGAAACGGTGAAAGTCGGGTACTGCTCGGACACGGACACCTTGATGTAGGGATAGGTCTTGTCGTCCTTGAGCAGGATATTGTATTTCGGCTTGTATTTCTTGATTAAGTTGTTTTCGAGGGAGAGCGCGTCGATTTCCGATTTGGTGATGATGTAGTAAAAATCCGCGATGTTGGAAACCATCGCCGCGACCTTTTCCGTCTTCAGCGTGGAATGAAAGTACTGCCGCACGCGGTTTTTCAGCACGCGCGCCTTGCCGACGTAGATGACGTTGCCGTCCTTGTCGAGCATGATATAGACGCCGGGGTCGTCCGGCAAAAGTTTTAACTTTTCCTGTAACTCGTTCATATACTGTATTGAAGCGGCGATTCCGCGCTCTCTTATTATACAATACCTCGGCGCATTTTGCAAATAAAAAAGAGCAACTTGCCCGTCGCTCTTTTTCCGCTCAATATCCCAAAAATTCGACTCCCTTCAAAAGCACGTCGTTCACGGTGTCGTTTTTCAGGCTGTAAAAAATGACTTTGCCGAACCGGCTGCATTTGACAATGCCGATGTTTTTCAAAAACCGCAGCTGGTGCGATACGGTCGTCTGGTTAATGTCGAGCACGCGCGAAATATCCGTGACGCACATCTCCGTGATGGCGAGCGCCGAAAGGATACGCACCCGCGTGCTGTCAGCAAACACCGAAAAGAAGTTGACGATGCCCTCCAAAATCTCTCCCTCGGGCACATAATTTTCCACCAAAGACTGCGTCCGCCTGTCCAGCAATAAAGTTTCCGCTTCTGCTTCCATATCCGCCTCCCGTTCCTTTTTTGTGTACTTTCATTGTATATCTTCGGCGGCTGATATGTCAATATGCGCATATCGCAAAGATAATCGCTTTCCCTGTTCTTTTGCCATATTTTGTCGAAAAGGAGGTTTCTCGGTGAATCAAGACTGTATTTTATGGCTTGCACTTCTGTATCTACTCAAGAAGAGCGGGTGCTTCAGCAACTGCGAACTGCTCTGCTTCCTCGCGCTGATTGCCTGCCAGAATTTTTCCTTTTTGACCGCGAATAACGGCAATAATTCCTGCTGCAACAACTGCTGCAGCAATTAGTCTCCCTGTTTTTCGCAAGAGAAAGCCCCCGATTCTTCTGAATCGGGGGCTTTCTTTTACTCCTTGATTTTGACCACTTTGTAGCCGGCGTCTTCGACCGCCTTGACGAGAATTTCGTCCGCGACGTCCGTTTCGACGACGGCGCGCTTCTTTTTCAGCTCGACCGTCGCTTTCACGCCCTCGATGGCGTTGAGCGCGCTCTCCACGCGCGCACTGCAATGCCCGCAGCTCATTCCGTCAATCATGAGAATTTTTTGCATCTTTTCCTCTCCTTTGCCCGAAGGGGCTTTGATTTTATGCTTCGGGCGGAAGCGCATCAGTCGAAGCGCGTTCCCGACCACGAATATTGAACTCAGACTCATCGCCGCCGCGCCTATCATCGGGTTGAGCGTAATGCCGACTGCATACAGCGCGCCCGCCGCGATGGGAATACCGATGATATTGTAAATGAATGCCCAGAACAGGTTTTCGCGGATGTTGCGCACTGTGGCGCGGCTCAATCCCACGGCGCTGCCCAGCGCGCGCAAATCGCCCCCGACGAGCACCACATCCGCCGAATCGATGGCGACGTCCGTCCCGTTGCCCATGGCGATGCCGACGTCCGCCTCCTTGAGTGCGGGCGAATCGTTGATGCCGTCGCCGACCATCGCGGTCATGCCCATCTTCTTGTTGGCGATGACGATGTTCAGCTTATCCTCGGGTAACACCTCCGAATACACGTCGGAAATGCCGACCTCGGCGGCGATTGCCTGCGCCGCGCCCGCCGCGTCACCCGTGAGCATCGCAGGGCGAATCCCCTCCGCTTTGAGCATCTCCACCGCCTCGCGGCTGCCCTCTTTGAGCGTGTCCGCCACGGCGATGAGGGCAGCGATTCTCTCCCCGACGGAGAGGTACAGCACCGTTTTGCCCTGTGCGGAAAGTTTTTCCGCCTCCGCGGCGCATCCCGACAATCCGACGCCGTTTTCCTCCATCAATTTTTGATTGCCGATGCGGCAGGCGCCCTGCGCACAGACGGCGGAGGCGCCCGCGCCGCTCTCATAGATAAAATCCGTCACCCGCTCGAAAGAAATTTTTTCCTCCTTTGCCTGCCCGACGATGCACTCCGCGAGCGGGTGGTTGGAATTGAGCTCGATGCCGCCCGCGACGGCGAGCGCCGCGCCCCTGTCAAACCCGTTGAACAAGAGAATATCCGTCACGCGCGGCTTGCCCTCGGTGAGCGTTGCCGTCTTATCCAACAGGACGTTTTTGATGCCGCACGCCTTTTGCAGTGCCTCGGCGTCCTTGAACAGAATCCCCATCGCCGCGCCGCGCCCCGTCGCCGCCATGACCGCCACGGGCGTCGCCAGTCCGAGCGCGCACGGGCAGGAGATGACGAGCACGCTGATTGCCATATTCAGCGCGCGGGAAATCTGCACGTCGCCGCCGACCGCGCCGACGATAATCCAAACGACGAGCGTTATAAGCGCAACGAGCAGAACGATTGGCACGAAGACCGCCGCAATTTTATCCACCGTCTTTTCGATGGGGGCCTTGGACGCGCCTGCGTTTTTGACGAGCTTGATAATCTTGGAAAGGACTGTATCTTCCCCGACCTTTTCCGCGCGGACTTTAATGATGTTGCCCTTGTTGACCGTCGCGCTGGTGACGGTATCCCCCACGCCAATTTCGACGGGCAGGCTCTCGCCCGTAATCGCCGACTTATCGACGAAGGAGCAGCCGAACACGACCTGCCCGTCCGCAGGGATGCTGTCTCCCTGCTTGACGACGACAATGTCGCCCACGCGCATCTCGCGCATCGGGATGATAACCTGCTCGCCGTTCCGCTCCACCGTGACCGTGTCGGGCGCGAGCTTCAAGAGCTTTTCCACTTCCTCGCCCGTCTTTTTCTTGGAGCGGGCTTCCAGCCATTTGCCGAGCGTGACGAGCGTTAAAATCATCGCGGCGGACTCGAAGAACAAGTTGTTCATCGCAAGGTCTGCCGCACGCTCGCCGTCCGATACGCCGATGATAAACATGACGACCAGACTATATAGATAGGAGGCCGCCGAGCCGAGGCTGACGAGCGTATCCATATTGGGGACGCGCTTGATTGCCGCCTTGACGCCGCTCCTGAAAAACGCAAAGTTGATAAATAAAACGGGCGTGGTGAGAATCAGCTGTACCAAAGCAAAGTTCATTGCGCTCTCGTGCGGATTCCAAAAATACGGCAGCGGCGCGCCGAACATGTGCCCCATCGTGAAATACATCAGCGGCACCAAAAAGCAGAGGGATGCTAAAAAGCGCGTTTTCAGGTTTTTTGCCGCGGCGGCAAAGCCCGATTCGCTCTTTTCCGCAATATTTTCCTGCGGCTGGGGGAGCGCGCTTCCGTCGTCAATGCTCGCGCCGTAGCCGAGCCCCTCGACCGCCGCGATGATTTGCCCGACGGAAACGGTGTTTTCGTCGAAGTCCACCGCCATGCTCTCACCCATCAGGCTGACTTCCGCTTTCTTTACGCCGTTCATCTTTCCGACGGTCTTCTGAATACCCGCCGAACAGGCAGCGCACGTCATGCCCGTCACTTTAAAATTCTGTTTCATAACCCCACCAAATCTCTACCATGATAGTTGCAATTATTATAATATACCCGCCGCGCCCTGTCAACAAAATTTTCCCGCCGAATACCGAGAAAGATTTGTTCCCCGCTTGCTCTCCCGCACGCGGCATGGTATAATGGCGGCAACGGAGGATGATATGTATCAACACCACATCGATTCGATTGAAAGGCTGAAAGAATATTATCGGGATTGGGAGGGCGTAATTGCCATCGTGCTGGACGGCTCCGTCGTCAAGGGAAACGCGCGGCCGGATTCGGACATCGACGCAATCGTCGTCGTCACCGAGGAAAAATTCGCCGATTTGAAAAAAGAAAACCGCATGACTGAGGTCATCGGCGGCTACTGCACCTACGAGGGCGGCTACTTCGACGTGAAATACAAGACGAAGGCGCTCCTGCGGGAGGCGGCGGAAAAGGCGAGCGAGCCGACGCGCAACGCCTATGTGAAGGCGCAAATCGTGTATTCGGCGGACGAGGAGATTGCGTCGCTCGTCGAAAAAATTGCGGCATATCCCGAGAGCGAGCGGGAAGCGAAAATACGGTGCTTTCAGGCAAACCTGTCGCTCAACCAAAATTATTTTATGAACTGCGTACCCGAGAGCAATTCTTATATGCGCGCGCATATCGCGCACGAAATCGTATACAGCGTGTACCGCCTCATCCTCGCGGAAAACCGCGTGCTGTTCCCCTGCAACCGCAGGCTGGAGGACGCGGTGGCTTCCTGCCCGCGCCGCCCCGCCGATATATTGGCGCTCGGCGCGAAATTTTTGCAGGATATTACCCACGAAGCGTGCGAGGCGTTCGTCTCCGCCTTTACCGCGCAGACGCAGCTACATATGGAGCAAGACCTCAACCGCCTGCTCTCCGATTATACACTCTATTATGAGGATTGGTGGCGAAAAGAATACCCGCCCTTCCCCAACGAGTGGTAAATTAAAAAATTTCAACTTCAAAGTAAATATCCCCCCCACTTTTAATATCCCCCACTTTAAGTGGGGGATATTTACTATACAGGGTGAATTATACTATAAAGTGCAACAGTATGGAGATAAAAAAGGAGTTCATACAAATCAGTGGTAAAATAGAGTTGCGAAACAAATTTACACCAAGGAGATCTGTATGAACTACCACCATTTTACCATAGAAGGCGGGATAATTCCTCCGTGCGCTTGCGTTTAATCTGCAATTCCTTCTTGCGAATAACAACGATTACTTTTGCCGTTGTAAGTGTTATTTTAACGTGTATTATTATTTTTACGGATGCAGGGAAAGTATATCAAGATGATACGCCAAGCATGGCGATGTCGGTTATATTCGGGGCGTTAGCACTTGTGGCTGCGGCGTTGACCTTTATCAATATAAAATACACATGTGGGAAAATAACAGAAAAAAATGCAATTCAGGAAATAAACAGGATCAAGATAACAAATGTCGTTCTCGCCCTGTGTATGCCATATGTTCTGATATTCATGTTTGATGTCTTTATGAAACGATCGGATTTGAGTCCGGCAATCATTATATTTCATGTGCTTGCCATTTATCTGTCGATAATCAGTTTTATCATGAATGTCGTATTCTCCCGCCGCATAAGCAGATTCTGCAAAGCGGCAAAGAGATATTATTCAAATTTGAATTTATCGAAAAAGCAGCTTAAAAAGCAACCTCTCGGCGAGTTTTATGTCAAGCTGGATAAATATAACGAGTATCTGAAATATCAAAAATATACGGCGAGAGCAGCGAAAAAGCCGAAGAAACAAGTATAGAAGTCTGATAGCCAAAGCCGCGAAAACCCCGACGGAAAATCATTCCGCCGGGGTTTTTATCTAAAAAGAGATTGCGCCAAAATAAAAGCGCAACCTCTTCTTTTATTTTTTTTCTGCATCGGGCGGGTTACCTTTTTCTCCGCCCATATCTGCCGTATCCGCTTTTTGTGTCTTACCCGAATCGGTCGGTTCGGCTTTTCCGTTGCTGAGCTCTGCCGTCGAAACGCTTTGTGAAGATACCGCTTCGTTGTTCTCCGCCGCGGCTTGCTCCGCTAACTTTTTCTTTTTCGACTTGAATAGGTTGAAAAACCATTTTTCGATTTTGTCGCCCTTCTTATACAGCAGAATAAACAATGCGATGATGGCAATGCCGATTAAAATCCAAATCAATATACCCCACCAGGTCGTATACGGAATTATGCTTCCGCCGACCGAGTAGCTGGTTGTGACGACGGATATCGCCCTCGCGATTAACTGCATAACGATAAAATATCTCCACGACATGGTGGAAAGCCCCGTCACGAAGCAGAGTATATCGTCGGGAAAAAGCGGCAGGAGGAACATAACCGTCAAAATCGTTCTGTCCTTTCCCTTTACTTTATCCAGCCATTTATCTAAGGATTCCTTGCCGACCAGCCACGCGGCGGCCTTGTAGCCGATGACGCGGCCTATCCAAAAGGCGATGAACGAGCCGATTAAAATGCCGATATAACTGTAGAGGCAGGTTTCCAATTCCCCGAACAGGGCAACGCCCACTCCCACCGTCAAAACGCCGGGCAGCGGCAGAAGAAACACCTGCAGCGCCTGCATCACGATAAATACGAGCGGCGCCCAAATTCCGGTGGAATCAATTATTTCGCGGAGCGTTTCGATTGATTCAATCTTTTCCCAAATTCCCGTTATCTGCAGGATATACAGCGCTATTAAAAGAACCGCAGCAATCACAAATGCGGTCAAAAACAGTTTAAAAACCGTTTGGAACCGCTTGAAGAAAAAACATACAGCCGCCGCAACGAGGCAAATTGCTTCGACACAAACAGCGACCGAAGTTATCACGACGGCATGCTCGTACAAGAAGCCGGTCTTGAAATTTTTCATGCACAGCACCGTGAAGACGATTGTCAAAACGGCTGAAACTGCAGCAAGCAAACCCGATGCCGCTTTTTTAAAAGTTGCTTTTTTGGTAGCGTCCACTTTTACGCCGTGCCCCCGATAGTATTTATCATATTATATACTTTCTCCGTCAGGCTCATGCTTCGGCCGAAAGATTTTTAATTGCTCCGCGCGCGAGCGCGTCGCAACGGTTGTTGTACTCGTTGTCCGCATGGCCTTTGACTTTTACAAAACGAACCTCGTGCTCCTTCGTCAAGGCCAACAACTCCTGCCAAAGTTCGCTGTTTTGCACCGCTTTTCCGTCCGCTTTTTTCCAGCCGTGTTTCAACCAGGACGCGAGCCATCCTTCGTTAAAGGCATTGACAGTATACGCCGAATCGCTGTAAACTGTGACGGAGCACCTTTCCTTCAAGCATTTCAGCCCGGCGATGACGGCGTAGATTTCCATGCGGTTGTTGGTCGTGGAAAGCTCTCCGCCGCTAATCTCCTTTTCGACGCCGTTATATATGAGTATCGCCCCATATCCGCCCGCGCCGGGGTTGCCGGAACAGGCGCCGTCCGTATACAAGTCTACCTTTTTCATTACTCGGAGAGTTCCTCTGCCCTCTTTACGCAGGCGGAAACGGCGCGGTCTATCACGCCATACAAATCGTCGCGCCTGAAAGAATCGACCGCCTGAATGGTCGTGCCGCCCTTGCTGCATACGGCCGAAATCAACTCGTCTATCGTTTTATCCTCTGAATGCCCCACCATATCGGCGCCGCCGAACACGGTGGACACGGCGAGGGTTTTCGCTTCGTCTTCGGTGAGCCCCTGCTTGACGCCCGCTTTGATAAGTCCGTCGATAAACATGTACACATAGGCGGGGCCGCTGCCGCTGATACCCGTCACGGCGTTGAGCTTTTCCTCCGGAACTCCGAGCACATTGCCCAGGCAATTGAACACCGAATCCACAAAGGCGCAGTCGTCGACGGAGTCCTCAAAATCGGACAAATCTACGGCCGTCACGCCGGAGCCGATGGAACAGGGCAGATTCGGCATCGCCCGCGCCACGCGAATATCGTCGCCGAACAAAAGATCCTTAATTTTCTGCTTTTTGACTCCCGCCATGATTGTAATGACCTTGTCGACGGGGACGCCGTGCAAACTATCCGCAACAGCCAAAAAATTTTGCGGCTTGACGGCGAAGAGCAAAAACTCGCAATTATCGGCTACGTCGCGATTATTCACCGTCGTGTTTACGCCCAAATATTTGAGCTTATCCAATGCCTCCTGCGAAGTGTCGGCGACGATAATCTTCTTCGGTTTTAAAAAATCCGAGTAAATAGCCCCTTTTAATATAGCATGCGCCATAAAACCGCCGCCGATAACGCCAAGTTTATATTGTTTTTTCATTTTTGACTCCTTTTTTATTTTTCTGTCCGAAAAAATATTTGACTTAATCGCGAGAATATTATATAATATTACATGCTTAGGGGAGTGGCTCAACGGTAGAGTAGCGGTCTCCAAAACCGTAGGTTGCGTGTTCGAATCGCGTCTCCCCTGCCACAGGTTCCCAACCACAATATATTGTGGTTGGGAATTCTTTTTTATACTATATATTGATTAGTTCCCTAATATTGCCCCAAAGTTGCCCTAAAAGTTGCCCTGAAAATTTTGAAAAGGTCACTTTTGTCGTGTCTTTCAACGTCTTTTCAGCACCTATATTATTTTAGCGTAAACGACAGATAAAGTCAATTCAATCGCGTCCGTTTTGATGATTTGCCTTTAACCTTATTATATAGTCAAAGAGAGAGTCCGCACATAGCGTCCTCTCTCTTTCTTTACATCTCGAAATCCAAAGCGTTTATGATCTGCCTCTGTACATTCGGCATCAGGTGGCTATATGTATTCAAAGTTTGCGTTACGTCGCTATGCCCAAGCCGCTGCGAAACGATTAGTATGTTCTGTCCCTTATTGATAAGCAAGGAAGCGTGTGAATGGCGAATATCGTGTACGCGAATTCTCTTAACGCCTGCTTTATCGGCATACTCATTCAGCCGTCGCCTGATTGTTTGGTCGGACAACGGTTCCTCTCCTCCGAAAACAAACCAATCCGAACGATAGCCATATTCTTCTTTACAACGCTTTTGATGCTCCCAAAGCATTTTAACCAAATTCATGGGCATTAAAACATTGCGATACGATGACTTGTTTTTGGGTGTTGTAATCTCGTAACTTCTTGAAGCGCTGATATGCCAGCCGAGGTCGGACGACGCCAACGGAATACTTGTCGGTTCCTTCATTCCCTGCGATTTTTGTTTACGATTCAAAGATTTATTGATTCGTACTTCTTTACGCACAAAATCAATATCATTCCAAGTCAACGCGAGTGATTCGCCCTTCCGACAACCGGTAAGATACAAGAAAGAAAAATACACTCTAAACAGGTCGTCATCGATGGCGGCATAAAACTGCTTGAACTCTTCCTCTGTCCAAAAGAGCATTTCTTTCTTGCGGTCTGTATTTTTGAAGTTCCCTACTCTGCTCACCACATTCTCCTTCAAATCATGAAATTTGATCCCGTAGTTCAGCATTGCGGTAAAACCGCAATAGATTTTCGCTTTATATTTATATCCGAATCCCTTTGCAATTATCCGCTCTTGCCATTCCCGTATTTCCTGCGGTGTCAGGGATTCTACTTCCCTATCGCCAAAGTCGGGTAGCACAAACAACCGCAATACATCGCTCGCCGAACGAACGCTCCCCGCTTTTAATCGCGAAGATATATATTTTACATATTCTTCATACAAGTCTTTGACAAGTAATTTATGAGAAATAGGTTCTTCTTTTACTGTTAACTCTTGTGCTTGGTTAATGCTCACACTTGGAACATCAAGTTCTATATGCTCGTTCGGCGTATCCGATTCATTAAGCAGTATTGTTTCAAATTCTGCTTCCGCAAGCCGAGCGGCCTTTTTAGTCCCGAATCCTCTTTTCCGAATATCATGGTATTCTCCATCTTCGTAATATTTTATACGAAAATACCATTTGCCTGTTTTGTTGTCCTTTGACACAATTGGTTCTGCGGCCAGTTTTATCATTTCTGCGCCTTCCGATTCAATTGTAGTTCTATATCTGCGCTCTTGATGAAATCATCTATCTCAATTTGGCAATATGCCATAAACAATTTTGTCGGAATGACATTGTAATCAAGAATACGGTAATTCTTCTGTTTCATTCCTAACAACACTGAATCAAAGACATCGGCAGCCTTTTTTGCCGAACATTGTAATACCGCCTTTATTTCGCGTTTTCGGATATATGGTTGCAGAAGAATGTGCAGTTTTTCTACGCTATTCAATTCTTTTTTTACTTTCTTTTCACTCATAGGCAGGCAGGCTCCTTATAAAATGGCGGTGTAATATCTTCTTCTAGCGTTTGTACGATGTCGTCGATCAGATATTCAAAATCGGAATTATCGACGTTGGCAAGATTTCCGTATCCGTCAAGTCTGTAAATATTATCACTATATGTATCCCCGATAAAAAACCGTAGCCGATCAACGCCGCCTTTGGCTTCTTTTATGACGATATATTCCAAAATCTCGTCGTCCACGAAGTCGTAATCCGTAATTTTATCGGTCAGGTATGAGCCGTGATGATTATTGTCGTAATCGGCGCAAGCGTTCCAAAGGTTGGCATAGTTTTCTTGCATATCGTAGCCGAGTCCGTTTTTCAGGATGCCGAGCTGTTCGATAAACTCCCGCTTTTCAAAGTCCTCGGCGTCGCTCGCATAGAATTTTCCGAAATTGAACGCGGCAAGCGTATCAGGTTCGAGCGCGATTTTCTGTTTATCAGCGTCGGTAAACACGACCGTTTTGCCCGAAAGGTTTTTGATATAGACGTAATCGGAAAACCACTTGCCGAAGTAGTCATTTGACATATCGTAAAACCTGTCGTCGCAGTCATAAAACAATTCACGATCCGTATAACGGAAGTTTCGGTCATTGAAATCATTGACGAATTCTCTGTATTCTTCCTCGATTTCAATACTTTCGAGTGCTTCCACAACTTCTTTGCCGTGGCCTTCGCCGTCGTAGTACATATCGCCGTTGAATTCCGTACTTGTAATCAGTTTGCCGTCCGGCGTTATGATAGCGATCTGTCCGCGCGTCATGTTTTCCCTCCTTATGCCGCATTATCTTTCATATAGGCGAACAGCGGCAGTTCGCGTAAAAGTTCTTCTTCGGTTTTCTTCCGTTCTTTGAAAACCTTGTCTTGCCACGGCACGCCGTAGAGTTGTCCGAACAGAGCCATAAGCACGTTTACGGCAATACTGTTTCCCGCCTGTATGTAAATTTCTCCGTCGGGTACGTTATCGCACCGTGTTTTCTTTGAACCTTTCTTCTCATAACGATAGCGGCACTTGTAAAAATCTTTGTCCTCAAAGCCCATAAACCGCAAAGATTCCTGCGGTATCAGATGCCGTATCGGTTTTTCTCTCGGAATTCTGTCATCGACGATCCAATTTCCTTGTTTGGTCGTCAGGCAGTCGAAGATACCGTCTATCGACAGCACCTCGTTTGTCTGCTTGAATTTGGCGTCCTTAATTCTGCCCACGGGCATAATGTTGTGCGTGGAAAGGAATTGCCGATTATACGGCGTAATGTCCTCGTATGATTTGACAAAATACTTATCGGGGAAATTGTCGGACAGTTCGTGCCGTATGCGTACGCCCGAATCGTACCCGCGCGGATAAGTAAAGCGAATGTCCGTATCCTTCCTGATTGCTACGACGAATACGCGGACACGGTTCTGCGGCAGATTAAAATATTTTGCGTTCAGCACGCCCGCGTTTACCTTATATCCGAGATTGCCCAGCGTATAGTAGAATTTACGGTACGTCATGTAATGTTTGCAGTTGAGGACGGCGGCGACGTTCTCCCACACGACGATTTTCGGCTTCGTCTGCGCAATGAGTTTGACATAGTACCACATCAGGCTTGTTTATATTATCCCATACCGAATTCACAAGTTCGTCGTCGTTCATAAATTGCATACGTTTGGGAACAGAGTATTCGGCATGATCGCGCATATAAAAATCTACGAGCGATGACGTATCGGCAATATTTCCGACATTGAATCCCTCACAACGTAAAGATTGTAACCATAGTTGACGGATAAAGGTGTTTTCTGCGGCAAGGAAGGCTTTTCGTAATTGTCCAAAGCCTTTTTTCCGTAAGCATAGGCGTCCGCTTTGATTTGGAACAGGGGACAGTTTTTCTCATAGTCCTTATGGAGCATGACGTATTCCATTGTCTTGATCTGTTCGTCCTCGCTCATGGCGAGGTCTTTCCCGAACGCCTGTACATAGAGCGCCGCGTACTTCTTGTAAGCGTCGCAGCCTTCGAGCATGGCGTTGACGTAGAGTTTGGCGCAATCGCGCGTAACGCTGCCGCTTTCGATCTTCAAATCTTCGGGCATGGGAATGATTTTATTAAAATCAACGTCATACCCGTTTTCGCTTTCGCTGTTTTCGGATAGCAGCGAATTCATAACTTCCACGGCGTTCTCGCCGTGAATAATCAAATGATTGCATACCCAATTCGGCATGGCGGTTCTCCTTTACATTTGGTTTCAATAATCTTTTTGCTGAAATTTTCTTTTACCTATTGACTTTTCCCCTCTTTCTGCGTATAATATAGATGGTAGGATATTCCCTACTATTCCTGCAATGGAGGTAAAAATCATGCAGAACTCTACTGCTTTTATTGACAGCGCCAAAGTTATGGCAAAAGGTCAAGTCACCATTCCCGCCGATGTGCGCAAAGCGCTCGGCGTCGGTGAGGGCGACCGCGTTTCCTTCGTCGTTGACGGGAACAATGTCCGGCTCGTGAATGCCGCAGTCTTTGCCATGCAGATGCTGCAAAAGGAACTTAGCGATGAGGCGAAAAAGATCGGCATAACTTCCGACGAGGACGCGGACAAACTCATAAAAGAGATTCGGGACGAGGGTTCTTCCGATGAGAGTATTGATTGACACTAACGTCCTCTTTTCGGCCGCGCTCAACCCGAACGGCACACCCTTTCAGGCATACGTCAAAGCGGTAACGCCGCCGAATACAGGCATCATCTGTCGGCAGAACATAGAAGAACTGCG
>CAKNLK010000007.1 GCA_930989535.1 uncultured Clostridia bacterium
GCTATATCCTTTCGACGCAGCTTCATATTTACTCCTGAACAGTAAATCTATACTTAAATTGACATAAAAAAAGGCCTGCACATATATGTGCAAACCTGCTTTTAATCGATATTCCGTTAATTTTTCTGCCGTCAGTTAAAGTATGATTATTTTGTAATAATACTCTAAACTACTATTTTTGCTATCCGCGTAGTCCCCCATTTCCGCTCTTTCGCTATCCGTGTAGCAAATCTATATTCATACTATATCACACAATATTCACTTTGTCAATACCTTTTTTTAAAATTTCACCAACAAAAATTTAAATTTGAGAGGCTCTAAAAAAGACTTTAAATACAGCTTTAAATTACATTTGCCCCTTCAAAACTTTGCGGTAGTCTCTTATAAAGGGAAAAGCGGCACAACTGTGCCGCTTTTCCTTATCATGTATATCTTCTAATAACAGGGCCGCCCTTACGGACGGCCCTGCGTATGCCGAATATTAAACGTCCATCTTTTCGAGGAGCTTCAAATCGATGCCCTTTTCGCCGATCTTGATGATTTCGACTTTGACGGTATCGCCGATGTTCAAAACGTCCTCTACCTGGTTGATGCGCTTGTCGCTCATCTTGGAGATGTGAATCATGCCGTCTTTGCCGGGAGCCAGCTCGACGAACGCGCCGACCTTGGACAGGATGCGGACGACCGAGCCGATGAACATATCGCCCACCTCGGGGTCGCGCGCGATGGAGAGGATAATCGCCTTGGCGCGCTCGGCGTTTTCGGTGTTCTCGCCGTACGTCGCAATGCAGACCTTTCCGTCGTCGTCGATGTCGATTTTGACACCCGTCTCCTCGATGATCTTGTTGATGACCTTGCCGCCGCTGCCGATGACCTCGCGGATCTTATCGGGATCGATGTTGAAGGAGATAATCTTCGGCGCGAACTTGGACAGCTCTTTGCGCGGCGCGGGCAACACGTCGAGCATCTTGTGCAGGATGAACTGCCTGCCCTCGTTCGCCTGCGCAATGGCGCGGCGGAGGATATCTTCGGAGATGCCCTTGATTTTGATATCCATCTGAATGGCGGTGATGCCCTTTTCGGTACCCGCGACCTTGAAGTCCATGTCGCCGAGGAAGTCCTCGAGCCCCTGGATATCCGTCAAAATCGCGACGCGGTCGCTGTTCGTATCCTTGATGAGCCCCATCGCGCAGCCCGCGACGGGAGCCTTGATGGGAACGCCCGCATCCATGAGCGCCAGCGTGGAGCCGCAGACGCTCGCCTGCGACGTGGAGCCGTTCGAGCTCATGACGTCGGACACCATGCGGATGGCGTACGGGAATTCCTCTGCACTCGGAACGACGGGTTCGAGCGCGCGCTCGGCAAGGGCGCCGTGGCCGATTTCGCGGCGGCCGGGGCTCTTGAGGCCCTTCGCTTCGCCCGTGGAATAGCCGGGGAAATTATACTGGTGCATATAGCGCTTGGAAGTTTCGTCGTCCAAACCGTCCAGCTTCTGCACTTCGGACAGGGTGCCGAGGGTGCAGGTGGAGAGCACCTGCGTCTGCCCGCGGGTGAACACCGCCGAGCCGTGCACGCGGGGCAGAATGCCCGTTTCGCACCAGATCGGGCGAATTTCTTTGAGGCTGCGGCCGTCGGGGCGAATGCCCTTGTCCAAGATCTTCGCGCGGACTTTCTCTTTCGTGAGATAGTACAGGCTGTCCTTGATTTCGCGCGCCTTGTCGGGATAGGTATCGGCGAAGTGCGCCAACACGTCCTTTTCGACTTCGTTCTGCTTTTCCTCGCGCGCCTGGCGGTCGTACTCGTCAAGCGCCTTATCCAGCATGTCGGAAGCGTACGCGCGCACCGCGGCGTCGATGTCCTCGGGGACGTGGTACAGCTCCATCTGGCGCTTCGGCTTGCCGATCTCCTTCTGAATCATTTCAATGAAGGCGCACTGCTTTTTGATTTCCTCGTGGCCGAACAGAATCGCGCCGACCATCTCCTCGTCGGAGATTTCCTTCGCGCCCGCTTCGACCATCATGATGGCATCCTTCGTGCCCGAAAGGCCGAGCGAGAGAACGCTCTTTTCGCGCTGGGCGTTGTCGGGGTTGATGACGTACTGCCCGTCGACCAGGCCGACCTGCACCGAACCCGTGGGGCCTGCCCAAGGGATGTCGGAGATGCTCAGGGCGATCGAGCTGCCCATCATTGCGAACGGCTCGGGGGGGATGTTCGTATCGACGGAGAGCGCGGTCGCAATGACCACGACGTCGTTATACAGCCCCTTCGGGAAGAGCGGGCGGATGGGCCTGTCGATGAGGCGGGAGGTGAGGATACCCTTGTCGCTCGCCCTGCCCTCGCGCTTTTTGAAGCCGCCCGGAATTTTGCCTACCGCATACATCTTCTCTTCGAAATCCACCTGCAGGGGGAAGAAATCCATCCCCTCGCGCGGGGTTTCGGACATGGTGACGTTGACCATCACCACCGTGTCGCCGCAGCGGACGACGCAGGAACCGTTTGCCTGTTCGGCGTATTTCCCCGTTTCTACGATGACTTTCCTGCCGCCGACTTCCGTTTCAAACTGTCTGAAAGTTTTTGTCATTGTACACTCCTTACTCTTTGTTCTTTTTGCGAGGGGCCCTTGCCCGGCGCAATTTATAAAAGGGCCGAACGCATGTTCCGCCCTTAAATAATCGATTATTTACGCAGATCCAAGCGGGCAACGATTTCCCTGTACTTCTCGATGTCCTTGGATTTGATATAGTCGAGCAGGCCGCGGCGCTGGCCGACCATTTTCAAAAGACCGCGGCGGCTGTGGTTGTCGTGCGGGTGCTCTTTGAGGTGCTCGTTGAGGTGGTTGATGCGCTCGGTGAGAAGAGCGATCTGCACTTCGGAAGAACCGGTGTCGCCGTCGTGACGCTTGAACTCGTCGATGATTTGGGTTTTCTTTTCCTTTTCCATTGTTTTACTCCTTGGAAATAAATTTTATTGGCGCGAAACAAAGCGCGGCGAGGAGAACCGCTCGGCTTTGATTGCGTACAGCTATATTTTAGCATAAATCGCGGTGCTTGTAAACTGTTTCTCGCCCGCAACGGAAAATCTGTTCAAAAAGATATTGTTCAACCTCTTGCCCGAATGTATTCCCCTGTCTTGACAAAAATGCCGTTTTGGTGTATAGTATAGTCGCATTACAAACGGGGAACAAAAATAAATTTAAATGATAATTTTTATAATTATGTTAGCAATAGTGATTGCTATTGGAGCTGTTTTAGCAGTAATACTCTTGCTACAAGCACGACAAAGAAAATATGCAGACTTTATACTTAAAAACAGCCTTTGCTTAAAACAACTGACTGAACTAAACAATCGATATACATTCTACTCGGATATAAACCTCAACCAAAATCATACATACGATAATGAAAATTTTTTTAATGATATTTCTTGTCAAGATTTTTTGATTTATCAATTACAATTCATCAAAAAGGATGTCGTTGACCAAATTGAAAAAATCAGAATCAATGAACGATTATACGATAAATATCTTGAAGAAATAGCTACTATAAAACAATCCGGTCAATTTCAGACTAATGCAGGAAAGTTAAAAGTTGAAAAATTACTAATACTCGAAAAAAAATTGATAGAGGAGCAAATATATCATCCGATTATCCAATTTATTTTGACAGTAACATTGTATTGCTCGACAATCAATGGACAAATATACAATTCGAAAAGCAAAGATTTTTTTGATAACGATGTACTGTCTCTCATTGCAAGACTAAACAAAAAAAGAGGCACCTATTTTACAGACCGTGAAATTTGGAATGCTATCTGCCGTGTAGAGAGAGGGAAAGTTTCAAATAAAATGAGATTTTCCATTTATGCCCGAGACAGATACAGGTGTTGCAGATGCGGCGCGTCGGGAAGATTCGTCCAATTAGAGATTGACCATATCATCCCAATCGCAAAAGGGGGCAAATCTACCTATGATAATTTACAGACCTTGTGTCATAATTGCAATGTCGAAAAAGGTGATAAATACTGATACATATATTTAAGCGGTTGACACAAAATGTGCGCCGCTTTTTCTTTCGCTCATTTCCCGCCGAACAATGCGCGCTTGCCAGCGATGATGCCGTCGATTTTTTTGATGTAGGTCGGGATGTCCTTCGGGGCGCCCTGCCGCTCGATACGGCCCTCGTGCAAAAAAATCTTTTTGCCCACCGCGTTCGCGCCGCAGGCGAGGTTGTCGGTGATTTCCTCCATCACGTCCACGTTGTACACGCACGCCTTGCCCGGCTTCGTCCAACCCGTATTTTCGCAGTTGCCAGCCATGTACTTCTGGCGGTACATATAGTACGGAACGTACCCGCTTTGGCTCAACCGTTCGCGCGAATAGGCGATCATCTCCTGGATGCGCTCCACGTTCAAAAAGGACTCCTCCTCTTTGAGCTGCGCGCCCTTTTTCAGGCACAGCGTGTGCACGGTGATGTTTTCGGGCGAGAGCGCGATCGCCCTGTCAACGCTCTCCTCAAACTCCTCGCAGGTTTCGCCCGTAAGCCCCGCGATGAGGTCGAAATTGACGTCGAAGCCGAACTTCTGCGCCATTTCGTAGGCGCGGTAGATGTCCGCACTCGTATGCCTTCTGCCGATGCGCTCGAGCGTCGCGTCGCAGAAGCTCTGCGGGTTGACACAGATGCGCGTGACGCCGTAATCCTTTAAAAGCTGCAGTTTTTCGTCGGTGAACACGTCCGGCCGCCCCGCCTCGACGGTGTACTCCCCCGCGTCCGCCGCAAACGGCGCGGCTGCTTCGAGCACGCGGCCGAGCTCCGATTCGGAGAGGACGAGGGGCGTTCCCCCGCCGATATACACGCTTTTCAGCCTCCTGTACAGCCCGCGGCAGGAGGCAATTTCCTGTTCGAGCGCGGTCAGGTAGTCGCCGACGTACTGCCCCGTTTTACTGATATCCGCCGTGATGAAGGAGCAGTAGTTGCACTTGGAGGGGCAGAACGGGATGCCTATGTACAAGTCCGCCGCGCCCTCCTCCTTGGAGTAGATGCCCTCCTGCGATTGCAAAACGGAGCGCACGAGGGCGATATTTTCGGGGGAAACGCCGAATTTTTCGAACATCGGCTCGAAGGGCCTGCCCGCCTCCAACTCTGCATAGGCGAGCTTGGTGGGCCGTATGCCCGTGAGCGCGCCCCACGGCATGCTCCTGCCCGTCTCTTTGCGCAGCGCCTCGTACACGGCGAGTTTGGCAAAGCGCTTGGCGTAGCGCTTGAATTCCAGCTCGTTCGCGCAGGCGTGCGCTTCGCAGAAGTCGTATTCCCTGCCGCCGACGAGCACCGTATTGATGAAGTTGTTTTCCGCATAGAGGAAAGTGTGGGCGACGTCGGGCGCGTTTTCCCCGAACAGCCGCACCACGTCCATCAGCTCGGGATGCAGAAATTCCGTATTCGTAGTCAACATAAAATCAAAACCTTATTCACGAAAACAGCGGCTAAAAAGCTGCCGCTGAACAGATTTTTTATAAAAGTACGAAACAGGGAAAACCGCGTTTTTACCTGTTTCACCCTATTTGCCGATACCTCGGCTCACAGAAGGGGTGAATGTCCGCGATTGTATAATATGTGTGCCCCTATATATCGCGGACACAGGGGAAAACCGCTCGGGTTTCCCCTTAAATTCTCGGCATTTCGCAGCCGACAGCTCGGCGAGAAATGCGAGAACTATTTCGCAAAGGGGTTGAATTTGCGCTCGTGCGAAAGGGTCGTCGGCTCGTCGTGCCCCGGGTACACCGTTTTATCCCCTTCGAGCGCAAGGAGCGCCTGCACGCTCTGGCGAAGCTGCGCCGCGCTTCCGCCGGGGAAATCGGTACGGCCTACGCTCTCGCAAAAGAGAGTGTCGCCGGTAAACAGGGAATTGCCGCATAGGAAACAGCACCCGCCCTTCGTGTGCCCGGGCGTAGCGATGACGGAAAAGCGCATGCCGCACAAGTCGAGCGTTTCGCCGCCGCGGAAGGTGAAATCGATGCGGAACGGCTCGACAGGCACGCCCATCGCGGAAGCGAGGTTGGCGGAGGAGCCGACGAGCTTTTCCTCCTCGGCAAGGCAGCCGATCTTTGCGCCCGCCGCCTGCAGCGCCGCACAGCCGCCGATATGGTCGAAATGTCCGTGGGTAAGCAAAACGGTATGAATTTTTATGCCCTTTTGTGCCGCGAACGCGAGCGGCTCTTTGCCGCCGCAGTCGATGAGAACGGCGTTTTTTCCGTCCTCGGTGACGATATAGGAATTGGCCCGCAAAATGCCCGCGGGGACTGTGAAGATAGTCATAAAAAAAATTTCCTTCGCGCGAATCTCGCAAAAGAGATGCTGCGATTCGCTTGATTTCAGAGAAAACCCGCGGGCACGCGGCTTTGCCGCTGACCGCCTGTTTTCTCTCTTTGCGCTCGTCGCAACAAGGCGACAAAGGACAGGCGGCGTGCGTTGCTTGCCGCCAAGTCCTCGTGTGCTTGTTGCTCCTTTTCCCCAAAAATCTCACACCGCTTTGCGCGTTGCGATTTTCGGGGGCCCCATTATTTAGGGCTCTCTTATTATAGAGCGCGCACAAATTCACTCTTTCCGCATATGCCCTTCGGCATATCGGGGGCAAAAACGAAAATTGCGATTTCCGTTTTTGCGAGAAATTATTTCCGTTCACACTTTTTGTTTTGAGCTGACAAAACAAAAAGTCGTGATTTTCAGGACAACCCCATTGCCCTCGCTTTGCTCGGGTCAATCGGAGTTTTCCTCGCCGCGGCATAATTAAGGGCACACATATTATTAAAATGCCGCGGCTCACCTTTCCTGCAAAAGCAAAAGTGTTTGCAATTTGGGTGCGCTGGCGCAGAGGCGCGACTCTGCTTGCGCAAGTAATTATTTTAACGATTACTTGCGCGTTCCAAAATCGCTATTTTGATAATTTCTCGAAAAAGGCAAAACCACGCTTTTGCCTTTTTCACCCAATTTGCCGATACCTCGGCTCACGGAAAGGGTGAAAGCGACGCGCATATTTACGGTGTGCTCCTAAAAGGCGCGTCGCTGAGGGGAAAACCGCTCGGGTTTCCCCTCAAACTCTCGGCATTTCGCAGCCGACAGCTCGGCGAGAAATGCGAGAACCTTTTTTCGTGAACTCATTTCGTCGCCGTGCGGAATACCTCGGTGATGCGCTCGTCAGCGCGAATCTTTTTTATCAATAAATCGATGTCTTCCTTGCCGTTTAAGCGGATATTCGCCTCGATGACGGCGTCTTTATTCTTATCGAAGCGGGAATTGACGCCCGTAATCATCAGACGCATATCGGACACGACGGAGGTGAGCACGGAAAGCGCCACGCCCTGGTCTTTCGCCTTGATGACGATGCCCGCGACAAACCTGCCGCTGCCGCCTGCCGCCCATTCGGCGGGCAAAATACGCCCCTTTTCCACTTCCAGCGTTTTAATGTTGGGGCAATCGGCGCGGTGGATGACTACCCCCCTGCCCCGCGACACGAAGCCGACGATTTCGTCGCCCGGCACGGGGTTGCAGCAGCCCGCAAAACGAGTCAACAGCCCGCTCATGCCCTTGACGATGACGCCGCTCGAATCGCTCGGCGTTTCCCCGCGGTAGATGACCGGCTTGGGCACCTCTTTCCGATAAAAGTCGATGAGGCGGAACAGCACCTGGTTAACGGTGATGGCGCCGTAGCCGACGGACGCGAACATCTCGTCCTGCGAGGAGAAGGAAAACTTTTCCGCGACCTTGGCAAAGCTCTCCTCGGTGAGGATGTCGGAAAGGGCATAGCCGCGGTGCTTGGCCTCCGCTTCGAGCATGCTCTTGCCGAGCTTGACGTTTTCCTCCTTCATCTCCCGCTTGAAAAACTGCTTGATTTTCGCGCGGGCGCTGGAGGATTTGACGATTTTCAGCCAATCCCACGACGGGCCTTTGGAGTTCGTGGAGGTGAGAATCTCCACTACGTCGCCCGTCTGCAAGGTCGAATCGAGCGGCACGATTTTCGAATTGACGCGCGCGCCCGTGCAGCGGTTGCCCACCTCGCTGTGGATGGCGTACGCGAAGTCGATGGGCGTAGCGTCCTTCGGGAGGGAGATGACCTTGCCCTTGGGCGTGAACACCAAGAGCTCGTTGGAGTACAGCTCCGTTTTGAGGGACTGCATGAACTCCTTCGAGTCTTTTAATCCCCCCTCCCAGTCGAGCACCTCGCGAATCCACGAGAGCCGCTCGGTAAAGGAGGTGTCCTCCGTCTTTTTTTCCTTGTATTTCCAGTGCGCCGCGATACCGAACTCGGCGGTGCGGTGCATCTCGAAGGTGCGTATCTGAATTTCGAACGGCTGCCCGAAGTTGGTGACGACCGTCGTGTGCAGGGACTGGTACATGTTCGCCTTGGGGGTAGCGATGTAGTCTTTGATGCGGCCGGGGATGGGCTTCCAGCGCTTGTGGATTTTGCCGAACACCTCGTAGCACTCGTCCACCGTATTGACGATGACGCGCACCGCCGTCAAATCGTAGATTTGGTCGAGCGTCTTGTTCTGCGTCTTCATCTTCTTATAGATGGAATAAAAGTGCTTGGGGCGGCCGAACACTTCGCCCTGGATTTTGCTCTCCTCGAGGATGTTTTTGATTTCCTTGACGACGAAATCGACGAAGTTGTGCCGCTCGTACAGCTTTTGGTGGATGTTTTCGACGAGGTACTCGTACGCCTCCGGCTCGAGGTATTTGAGGCACAAATCCTCCAATTCGCACTTGATTTGCGAAATACCTAAGCGTCCCGCGAGCGGGGTGTAGATGTCGAGCGTCTCCTGCGCCATCTTGATTTGGCGCTCCTTGGACAGGAAGTTGAGGGAGCGCATGTTGTGCAGACGGTCGGCGAGCTTGATGATGATGACGCGGATATCCTTCGCCATCGCCACGAAAATTTTGCGGAAGTTCTCCGCTTCCTCCTCCTCGCGCGACTTAAAGACAATTTTATCCAGCTTGGTGACGCCCGAAACGAGCAGGAGCACCTCTTCGCCGAAGTCGCGGCGGATGTCCTCCTCGGTGACGGGGGTATCCTCGATGACGTCGTGCAGAAAGGCGGCCGCGACCGTCGCGCTGTCCAGCCCCAGCTCGATGAGAATCTGCGCCACGGCGCACGGGTGGATGAAGTACGCCTCGCCCGAGGCGCGCTTCTGCCCGCTGTGCGCCTGTTCGGCGTAGTGGTAGGCGCGGACGAGAAGCTCCCTGTCCTCGCCCGTGTAATTGTCGTAAATCATCTGCAATACGGTATTCATCGCTTTTCCTTCAATGCGCACACGGCGCTGTAGATGTGCGAGCGGCTGAGCTCCGAACGCTTTCCGCGCACTACCGCGAGGCGGCCGCGCTCAAAGCGCAAGAGCCCCAGCTCGCAGAACACCTCCGCCGCAAACACGACTTGGCGATAATCGAAGCCGGCGCCCGCGGAAAGGGCGGCGGATACGCTGTCCTCCCCTTTCAGCCCGCTGCGCAGGGCGCGGTAAATTTCGCCCATCACCTCGCGCGAAGTTTCCAACGCCGCAATACTATTATACCCGCAAAGTTCGCGATTGACAATTATTTTTTTGCCTGCGAGCGCTTCTATATTGAAATCGGCGGGCCTGTCGAGGAAAATAACGTCGCGGTACATGCCGATTTCCGCGTCCGCCGCGGGGGAAACGAGCAGCATGTTGCCCGCGTTGCGCATGCCGGGGCGGAACAGCTCGACGTCCAGCCCCGCCACCGCCTCGGCAAACTGCGGCGGAATTTCACCCGAACACACGCACAGCAGCCCGTACGCGCACGCCGCCCGCGCCGCGCGGATACGGGCGCAAATCTTTTCCGAGCTCTCGAACACGGCGGAGAGCGGCGGCTGCGGCGCGCGCAGGCGCTGCAAATCGTTGCGGAAACAGTACAGGCGGGATAAATCGGTCAGCTCCGCCGAGCAGACCATGTCCCGCACGATGCCGCGCGGCGTTTCTTCGCCGCGGAAGCGGGAGATGCCGCACTCAAACACGATTTTTTTCGGCAAGTCGGCGGCGAGCAGCGGCAGAGCCTTTTCCCCGCCGAACCACACCAGCTCCAGCTCCGAGGCTTCGACGGCGATGTGCGGCGAACCATCCTTGAGCCGCCGCGCCTCCAGCGCGTGCGCGGTAACCGAAAAGAGCGGCTTTTTGTTGCCCACCCCGCACGGCTCGAGTTTTTCCAATTCCCGGACGAGGGCGAGGTCGATTTTAAAATCGATATCCTCGCACACGCTCAGAACGGGCGCAAAGTCCTCCGCCGTATACGTTTCGCCGAGGTAGTCGTCCAGCGCGTTTTTCAGCCGCTCGAAATTCTCCGCGCGCACGTTGACGCCCGCCGCCTGCGCATGGCCGCCGAATTCCTCGATGAACTCCGAACAGCTCCTGAGCGCCTCGTAAATGTTGACGTTTTCGATGGTGCGGGCGGAGCCCTTGAGCATGTCGCCGTGCTTTACGAACAGAATGGCGGGGCGGTTGAACTCCTCCGCTATCTTTGCCGCGACGATGCCGACCAATCCCGTGCTCCAATCTTCGCCGCAAAGCATAATGATGTTGCCGTAGGCGCCGCCGCTTTCGGCGATCTGCTCCTTCGCACTTCGGTACACCTCGTCGCACAGCTGCTGCCGCTCGAGGTTGTATTCGCCCAGCATGCAGGCAAGTTCGTAAATTTCGGCGCTGTCTTTCGAGGTAAACAGCCTGAGCGCGCAGTTCGCGTCTCCCATTCTGCCCGCGGCGTTGACGCGCGGCGCGACGGTGAACGCGAGCGACTGGGCGGTAATCTCCTCCTTTTTGCCCGCCAAGAGGTACTTCAGCGCGGCACGGGGGCGGGTATTGATGCGCTTCAAGCCCTCGAACACGATGTCGCGGTTCTCCCCCACGAGCGGAACGCTGTCCGCCACGGTGGACACGGCGGCGAGGTCGAGCAAATCGTACGCGTCCTCGCCCAAGAGCGCGCAGGCGACCTTGAACGCCACCCCCGCGCCGCACAGATTGTCGTACGGGTAATCGTCCTTCAGTTTCGGGTTGACGATGGTGCAGTCCGGGAGCTGTTCGGGCAGTTCGTGGTGGTCGGTGACGATGACGCGAACCCCGCGCGACTTGACGTACTCGACCTCCTCGCGGTTGGAAACGCCGCAGTCGACGGTGACGATGAGGTCGGGCGCGCGGGCGTCAATCATCTCGCGGAGCGCCTCGACGGACATGCCGTACCCCTCGCTGCGCTCGGGGATATGCACCGCCGTGCGCACGCCGTACCGCTCGAGCGCGGTGAGGAGGATGGACGCGGCGCCGATGCCGTCCGCATCGTAATCGCCGAACACGGCGACGAGCCCGCCCTTCTCCTTCACCTCGCCGACGGCGTCGACGAGTTCGCGCATGCCGTGCATCAGAAAGGGGGAAAGAAAATTATCCCCGGAAGGGTGCAGAAAGCGCCGCGCCTTTTCGGGCGTATCCACCCCGCGGGAAAAGAGAATTTTCGCCGTAAGTTCACGCAGTCCGCAATCCTTTGCGAGGCTTTGAATCGTATTGAGTTGTTCGGGGGTGTAGCGGTACTCCGCCGTAATCTTTTTCATGCTATCTCCCGATATCTGCCATAAAAATTTGCAGCCCATACGCGGGCGAGAATTTGAACGCCGCTTCCGCAGCGAGCACAGCACGCAACGCGCCGCAAACGCCGATAAAACAAAAGGCGGGTACATTCCCCGCCCTTTCGGGCGGAAAACCCCCGCCAGCTGTAAATATCGTTCGTTTAGTTGGAAGATTCGGCGGGAGCCTGTTTTTCGGCTGCCTTTGCCGCCTTTTCCTGGGCCTTTTCGGAAGCGTAGTTGTACTTCGCCTTCTTCGCGCGAATCGCATCCGAACGCTCCTTGATGCAGGCGTAAACGGAGGGTGCGAGGAAGAGGGACGAATAGGCGGAAATCACAATCGCCATCAGCGTGCTGAGCATTACGGAGAGCAAATCGAAACCGATAAACGCGCCGACCGCACCCAAGCAGACGGTGAGCGCCGCGAGCATGATGCAGACAATCAAAACGCTCTTCACGCTGTCCTTGACGGAGAGGGCAATTCCCTCGCGCGCAGGCAGGCCCTTGCGCTCTTCCGAGCGGAAATCGCGCCGCATTTTTCCGAAGACGATGAGGTTCAGAATTGCCGACAGGAGCAGCGAGAACGCCGCAACCCCGATGAGCGTTACGCCGGCGGGTATGCGCAGGAGCGCTACGACCGCGAGCGTCAAAAGAACGTCGTGCACGGCGGCGATGAGGGCGGTGACGCCCATGCCGACCTTGAAGCGGATGGCGACGTACGCGAACAGCAGTACGAACGCGACGCCCGCGCCGATTGCCGTGCGCCAGATAAATTCATAGTACGGCTGGTTCTGAACGGAATGGTAGGAGACGGTGACGATGGCGCTGTCGCCGTATTCCTGAAATTCTTGGCCGATTCTCTTCTGCAGCGTAGGCACAAACTCCTGAATCTGCTGCGCCGTACTGCCGCTGATAATAAATTCCACCGTGTTGCCGAGCGCGGTCGAATCGGTTTCGCGCTCGTCGGAGACCGAAAAACCGGCCTTTTCGATTTCGCTGCGGCAGAAATCGGTGAGAGACTGCCCGCTCGCCCCCGTGACCTCTTCGTCGCGGAAAGAGCTGATATAGTCGGAAACCTCTATCATCTCGTAGCTTTTCGTCGTCGAATCGGTATTGAAACCTAAAAATCCGAACAGGAATGCGCCGGCGATGATGATGACCAAGCTGATTGCGAGGCAGACAAACAGACGTTTTTTGGTGACGGGCTTACTCATCTTCCGTTTCCTCCCTCTTGAGATTGCAGAATGCTATTTTATTTTTCGGCTGCGCGAGGAATACATACAGGCAGAAGCGGGTGACGGCGAGCGTGCAGGCCGCCGAGATAACCGTGCCGAGCAGGAATATAAGCCCCGCATAGAACATCGTGCCCGTGGAAATGAGGCAGATGACCGCCGAAAGCAGGAGCAAAGCGACGTGCGCGTCGATGGTGAAGGCGAGGCTCTTTTTGTAGCCGGCTTTCACGGACGCGGTGAGCGTTTTGCCCGTGGCAAACTCTTCGCGGATATTGTTGAAGGCGTACCAGTTAAAGAACACCATAACCGCCGCCGACAGGGCGATGGCGATAACCCCCGCAATCGAGAGCTGAATTACATTGATAAGCGCAAGGCACAGGATAAACGCAATCGCATACGCCAAAAAGCCGTACAGGTGCGCCAATCCCATTCCCTTAAAGCGAATGAGGAAAAATACGAGCATCGCGACGACGAGCACGCCGATTACGATTGCCGCAATGAGCGCCGCATTGTCGCCGAGGGTAGCTTCAAAGGTAGCCACGCGCGAAGCGTCGAGCTGAATGTCGAACGCGTTGCTCTCGTCGATTGCGGAATTGATGACAGCCACGATTGTCTCCGCCGATCCGCGCTCGGTAAACGAGCCGCTGAAGCCGAACGAATTTTCATCGACCGCCGCGCTGATGGAGACGCCGCCGGAAACGAGGTCATTCTCCCCTACGCGGATATAGACGGTCGCCGAAGACGAAGAGCTCGAATCGCTTGAACTGCTGTCGCTCGAAGCGCTTATCATGGCGGAGGTGAGTTCGTTGAACGCCTGCCGGCCTTCGCTCGTAAATTCGATCGAAACGCCGTAGCCGTTCACGGTGTCGACGACGCGCGCACGCTTGATATACTCCGCAGTGCCCTCCATCGTGTTCGAACTGCCGTCGGTAAACACCAACCGTCCGCTGTATGCCATCGTGTCGAACATATTGCTGACGTCTTCTTCGGTATACGGTACGTCGACGCGAATGGTATAGTCGTCCTGCAGTTTAATCGAATACGAAGAATAGCTCTTCTGCTCGAATCTTTTCTGCAGAGCGCGGAACGCGCTGTCAAACTCGTTCTGGAAGGACTCGGTTACCACTCCGTCCGCCGTACAGACCTCGTCTTCAATAGAAAGGTAGATGCCGCCGTGCGGCCGATAAATCTCGGCCGGGTTCTGCGTCGCCCCGTCGGTGCCCTGCGTTTCCTCGTATTCCGCAACGAACGCATTGTATTCTTCCTGCGAGATAACCCCCTCGGGATAATACACGGTCGTATATCCGCCGCCCAGGTCTGTGCTCAAATCGATCATGCTGAGCAGCGAATTGTAGTTGTATACGGCGGACACCTGGAAACTTGCCACGCTCATAAAGATAAGCCCGACGAGTACCACGGTGAAAAGAACGATCAGCGCCGCCGATTTCTTCTTGCCCATTGCCTCCTCCTGCAACTGTGATTTGTTCAAACATCCGTTTCTTATGCGAGTATTTGAAAAAGAAATATACTCATTTATTATAATAAAGAATCAAAATTTAGTCAAGCGCAAATTATCGCATTTTCCGCTTTTTTACGGGATTATCATAAAGTTTCTCGCGATTTGTTTTGAGCTGCCCCCTTCCGTGAGCCGAGGTATCGGCTCATCGGGGGAAAAGGGCAAAAGCGTCGCTTTGCCCTTTTCAAACTATTTTTAAAATTTCGTGAACAAGGCACTTTTTTATCGGCTTGTTCGGTGACGAATTCATTGCCCTTCCTTCGCGTAGCTCTCCGCGAGGCGCAGGTATTCCTCCGCATTGCGGGTTATCCCCGCTATCTCCTCTTCCGTCAGCTGCCGCACGATGCGGAAGGGGTTGCCGAATACGAGGCTGCCCGCGGGGATTTCCTTGCGCTGCGGAATGAGCGTCGCCGCACCGATGAGCACGTTGTCCCCAATCTTCGCGCCGTCCAGAATCACCGAACCCATGCCGACGAGCACGTTATTCCCCACCGTACAGCCGTGCACCACCGCATTGTGCCCCACCGTAACGTTGTCGCCCAGCACGGCGGGTGAATTGTACCCGACGTGGATTGTCGCGTTGTCTTGTACGTTAGTGTTTTTGCCGATAACAACGGGCGCGATGTCGCCGCGGACGCAGGCGCCGCACCAGATGTTGGCACCCTCTAAAAGCGTCACGTCGCCCGCGACGTACGCGCGCTCGTGGATGAATACGTTTTTATCCTTTTTAATCATTTGCCACCTGTTTGCGCTTCAAAAACCGCGTTTTCAACGCAAGGCCGTGCGCAGGCTAAATCTGCCCCTTGCGCCGCTTGCGCTCGGCGAGGATGTGCATCGCGTTTTCGGTGCGCTTTTTCATCATCTCGCAGGTCATCTCGTACGGGATATTGATGTCGCCGTTATAGTGGTAGTTGTTCGCGTTGCACCCGCCGCTGCAGATAAACTTTGCAAAGCAGGAATCGCACTTCTGCCGCGTGAACAGGCAGGAGTTTTTGAACTTGCCGCGAATCTCCTCGTCCAGCCTGCCCTCGAACACGTTGCCCATCTTAAAGGCGGAATCGCCCGCAAATTGATGGCAGGGATAGATATCGCCGTTGGGCACGACGGAGAAATACTCGTTGCCCGCGCCGCACGCGCTCACGCGCTTGGCAAGGCAGGGGCCGCCCTCCAGATCGACGTTGAAATGGAAGAAGTTGAAGCCCTTCCCCTCCGCTTCGCGCTTTAAGTAGGCGTCGCACAGGCGGTCGTACTCGGCGCAGACTTCGGGGAGCATGTCCTTGGTGATTTCCAAATCGGGAATGTCGGTGACGACCGGCTCCATGGAGATGCTGTCGAACCCGTTATCCGCCAAAAAGAGCACGTCTTTGCCGAAATCGAGGTTCCTCGCCGTGAAGGTGCCGCGGACGTAATAGCTCTTGTCGCCGCGGATTTTGACGAAGTTTTTGATGTTTTCGATGACGAAATCGAAGCTGCCCTTGCCGTTGGCCGTCTTGCGCACGGCGTCGTGCACCTCTCTGCGCCCGTCCAGGCTCAGCACGACGTTCTCCATCTCCTCATTGAGGAACTGCGCGACGTCGTCTTTGAGCAGAAGCCCGTTCGTGGTGAGGGTGAACAGGAATTTTTTGCCCCGCTTTGCCGCCTGCTCTTTGGCGTAATAGACGGTCTCCTTGACGACGTCGAAATTCATGAGCGGCTCGCCGCCGAAGAAGTCCGTTTCGAGAATCTTGCGGTTGCCCGAATTTTCGATGAGGAAGTCGATGGCCTTTTTGGCGACTTCCAGGCTCATGAACTCGCGGCGGGCGTGGTAGGCGCCCTCGTCGGCAAAGCAGTACTTGCAGCGCAGGTTGCAGTCGTGGCAGATGTGCAGGCACAGCGCCTTGACCTCGTTGGATTTGACGGGGTACGCCTTGACTTCCTCCGCGAACAGAAGCCCCTGCGCCTGCAATTCGGCGAGGTCGGCCTCGTACTCCCTGCGCTCTTCGGGGGTGACGGCGGAGGTATCCACTGTTTCCCCCAGCTTTTCGCGCAGGATGAGCGCGCACTTTTCGTCGCACTCGTGCAGCGACGAGCTGCCCGTATCGAATATGTAATAGTTGTCTTTGAAATTAAAAACGTGAACCATAGAAAAAACCTCGCTCGGCGAAAGCTTTTTGAAAGAGACAAAAACCTTTCGTCCGATTTTAGGGAGACACCGCCCATCAAAACGCTTTCAGCGTTTTCTGCGGCGTTTTCTCCCTCTTTTTGCCCTTTTAAGGGCTCTCCATTTTTATGGGCAAAAATTCACCCTCTTCCCAAAAGCCGTACGTATGCGGCAAATTGGGGGCGCTTACCAAAAGGCGTGGCTTTTGGCCGCGCATTTAATTATAAAATGTAAATCTTTATACTCACGAAAAATCCCAGCGAAGCGAGATTTTCGTGATCAAGGCGCTGATTTTTGCGGGAACATAATTTAAGGAGCAGAAACTCTGCTCCTTAAAATCGCGATTGATTTACTTGTTTTCTTCGGGATTGTTTTCCCTCGAAATGCGCTCGCAGGACTGGTTGCCGACCGTGCAGCTGGTTTTGCAGGCGGACTGGCAGGTGCTTCTGCATTCGCCGCAGCCCGTGACTTTCTTTTCCGCGGGGCGGGCAATCGTTTTAATCTTATTCATGGTACTTTCTCCTCGCTTGTCATTTTTATTTCCCCTAAATTATAATATACCGCGGAGAAAATTGCAAGCGTTTTTGCAAAATATCGTAGATTCCGAAAATTTTTCGCAAGCCCCGTCAGCGTCCGCTCCGCACGAGCGAGCGGATGGCGCCGCTGATGCCGCCCGCGAGCGCGCCGAATACGAAGTCGAGCACGTTCCCCCAGCCGAAGGATATTTCGCCCGCGATAATCGCAAACAAAAAGTAGGTGACGATAACCGTGCCCAGACCGCAAATCGCGCCCTTGAGCGCCGTTTTGCCCGGCTTTAAACAAAAAAAGCAACCCAAAAAGATGGCGAGCACCTTGATAACCTGGTTTACGGGCATAATTGCCGACGAGCCGATGGAAAACAATTTAATAAAAAGCGCAAAGACAAGCACCAACGCCAGCGTGATTACCGCCGCGAGCGCGATGCCCTTGCCCACTTCCGCCGCCGCGCGGCCCCCTTCGCTCTGCATACAAAAAACCTCCGCAAGAAATCTATCCTATCTCTATGCGGAGGTTTGTTCTTTTATTCCGTTGTGCGCGGATTATTTGTCCTCGCCCTCGCCCTTCTTTTCCTCGGCGGGAGTCTCTTCCGCTTTCGTCTCCTCGAACGGCTCTGCGGGAGTCTCGGCAGATTCGGCAGGCTGTTCGGCGGGAACCTCTTCCTTTTCTTTCTTTTCCTCAGCGGGTTCGGGCTTGGCGTCCGTTTGGTAGATGGCCTGCTTGTCGAACTTCATATAGCTGTAATTGCCCTCGCTGTCGCCCGTTTTCAGAACGAACGTGCCCTCCGCGTCGTCCACTTCGACCACTTCGCCGACGATGCCGCCGATGGTCTTGACTTTATTGCCGGGGCGCACGGCGTTGACCGTGTCATTGAACGCCTTCTGCTTCTTTTTCTGCGAGATGAACGACCACACGAAGAACGCGACGAGCAGCAGTACGATGATGATGATGGGAATATAGCTCGTCCAGGGGGTGGTATCTCCTTCCGCTAAAAGATTGAACAACATATCCGTGTTATCTCCTTATTTGCTTGTTTTGCGATTGACAATATAATACCTGTTTTGCCGCGTTTTGGCAACTGTTTTTTCGCACTTTGCAGACAAAATCTTGCCTGGCCGCCTAAATTTCGCTTTTTCGACACAAATTCCGCTTATTCGCGGCCGTATTTTGCGTAGAACTCCTCGCGGAACTCCTTTAATCCGCCCTCCAGAATGGCGCGGCGCAGCCCTTTCATCAATTTATTGAGGAAAGTGATGTTGTGCAGGGACAAAAGCATGGACGAGAGCATCTCGCCCGCGTTGACCAAATGCCGCAAATACGCTTTGGTATAGTTTTTGCAGCAGTAGCAGTCGCACTCCTCGTCGAGCGGGGTGAAGTCCTCCTTGTACACGGCGTTGCGCACCACGACCTTGCCGCGCGAGGTGAGCGCCGTGCCGTTGCGCGCGACGCGCGTGGCGAGCACGCAGTCGAACATATCGATGCCGCGCATCACGCCCTCGATGAGGCAGTCGGGGCTGCCCACCCCCATCAGGTAGCGGGGAACGTTGGTCGGCAGAACGGGCTGCATCGCGTCGAGCATCTCGTACATGAGGGGCTTGGGCTCGCCGACGGACAACCCGCCGATGCCGAGACCGTACTTTGCGAACGGCTTTGCCGCCTCCACGCTCGCGAGGCGCAAGTCCTTGTAAAAATTGCCCTGCACGATGGGGAACAGCGCCTGGTTCTCGTTTTTATGCGCCTTTGCGCACCGCTCCAGCCAGCGCACCGTTCGCTCGAGCGCGCCCTCGGCGTACTTGTAGTCGACGCCGTACTCGCTGCACTCGTCGAACTGCATGATGATGTCCGCACCCAGGGCGTTCTCGATTTCCATCACCTTTTCGGGGGTGAAGAAATGCTTGCTGCCGTCGATGTGCGAGCGGAACCACACGCCCTCGTCCCTGATGTCGTTGAGTTTAGCGAGGGAAAAGACCTGGAATCCGCCGCTGTCGGTGAGGATGGGTCTGTCCCAGTTCATGAATTTGTGGAGGCCCCCTGCCGCCCTGACGAGCTCGTGCCCGGGGCGCATGTAGAGGTGGTAGGTATTCGCGAGGATGATCTGCGAGCCCGCCTCCTTCAAGTCGCGCGGCAGCACGCCCTTGACGGTCGCCTGCGTGCCGACGGACATATACACGGGCGTTTCGATATCGCCGTGCGGGGTATGAAAGATGCCCGCCCGCGCGCCCGTTTCGGGCTCAGTTTTGATAACTTCAAAGGAAAATTTCTCTGCCAAAATGCTCGTCCTTTTTTTACTCTCCCGGTTTTCGGAAAAGAATGTATTTTGTCGGAGTGCCATAGCTTGCTTCTTCTTTTATAAGAGCGGTATTTTCTCCGCACACCAAAACGGTAGTTCCGTAGTTGTTGTATAAGATGGATATCCCCCTATGCAGGGGCATATCCTCCCCGTCTGCACCGTCGCGGCACATAAAATGTGCTTTATCGTAAACCTTGTCCAAACTTCGAACGATTTTTTCGGCTTCCTGCTCGGACAGATATTTTTCTTCCAAATAGATATATTTATCGGAAATAATTTTCCTCGGATTATCGAGGCGGTAGATCGCCCTGTCGCGGCGGCGGCTCATGTATTCATTCTCTTTCCCGTTTTTGACCACGATTTCGGACGGGGTATCCAGCTCCAAAATCATTCTGTCGCGCAGCCGTTTATCGACAAACCTTTTTATAAAATTATGTTCGATTTCGTTTCCCATATCCCCCCCTTGCGGCTGCGCACGAGGCCGGTTTTTCGCAATACCCTGTCGGGCATTGCTCGCTTCCGCCTCGGCTCCGCCGTCTTGCTCACGAAAATCTCGCTACGTTGCGATTTTCCGTGAGTTTGCGGTTTTATATAATAATCAATTGCGCGTGGCAAAATCACACTTTTACCTAAGCGCACCCAATTTGTTGCATACTTGTTAAATAATCTACTCGCGCAAGCAAAACCGCGCTTTTGCGCTAGCGCACCTGTATTTGCGCGAAAGCGCTTTCGCAGGAAAGGTGAATGCGGCGCGCATAATGTGGCGCGCCCTCAAAAAGCGCGCCGCAGAGGAAAACTCCGACGGTCAGCGGCTTTGCCGCGTGCCGTGGGGTTGTCCTCAATCTCACGGAAATTTGTTTTGTCAGCTCAAAACAAATTTCGTGAATTGCTATTGATGCCGCTTCTCCAACTCCGCGCACACGTCGGACAGCTTTACGCCCGCGTCGGCGAGCAAAACGAGGGTATGGTAGAACAAATCGGCGCACTCGCCCACGATTTCCTCCTTGTCCCCGTTTTTGGCTGCGATGACAAGTTCCACTGCCTCCTCGCCCGTCTTTTTGGCGATTTTATCCACGCCCTTCTGGAACAGGTACGAGGTGTAGCTCCCCTCCTCGGGGTTCTCCTTCCTGTCCTCGACGACGCGCTGCAATTTGCCGAGCATCGCCGCACCCTCGCAGCACTCTTTTACGGGCGTAAAAAAGCAAGTGTAGTTGCCCGTATGGCACGCCGCGCCGACCTGTTCCACCTTTAAGAGAACGCAGTCTTTATCGCAGTCGAGGTAAATGCCGCGCACCTTTTGCAGGTGCCCGCTCTCCTCGCCCTTCTTCCACAATTTTTTGCGCGAACGGCTCCAATAGTGCGCGTAGCCCGTTTCCAACGTCTTTTTGTACGCTTCCTCGTTCATGTACGCCTGCATGAGCACCTCGCCGCTCTCAAAGTCCTGCGCGACGGCGCAGATTAAGCCGTGCGCGTTCCACTTCAATTCTTCCATATTTTACACCGTCCTTATGGGGATACCCTGCCCCGCGAGATATTGTTTGAGCGCCCGCATTTCGATTTCGCCGAAATGAAAGAGGGATGCCGCGAGCGCCGCGTCCGCCTTGCCCGCGGTGAGCACCTCGGCGAAGTCCTCCATTTTCCCCGCGCCGCCCGAGGCGATGACGGGGATATTGACCGCTTCCGCCGCGCGGCGCGTGAGCTTGATGTCGTAGCCCGATTTTGTACCGTCCTTGTCCATACTGGTGAGCAGGACTTCGCCCGCGCCCAGCTTTTCCGCCCTTGTTATCCACTCGATGGCGTCCAGCCCCGTATTCACGCGGCCGCCGTTTAAGTACACGTCCCAAGAGCCGCGGCTGTTCGCCTTGGCGTCTACCGCCAGAACCACGCACTGCGAGCCGAATTTGAGCGCCGCCTCGGTGATGAGTTCGGGGTTTTTGATGGCCGCGGAATTGACGGCGATTTTATCCGCCCCCGCCGACAGGAGCTTCCGGAAATCCTCCACCGAGCGAATGCCGCCGCCGATTGTGAGCGGGATGAACACCTGTTCACTTGCACGACTGAGCAGCTCGACGGCGGTGTTGCGCCCGTCGCTGGATGCGGTGATGTCGAGGAACACGATTTCGTCGGCGCCGATTTTATCGTACGCCTTCGCCGTTTCGACGGGGTCGCCCGCGTCGATGAGGTTGACGAAATTCACGCCCTTGACGACTCTGCCCTTGTCGATATCCAGGCAGGGAATGATTCGTTTTGCGAGCATTGGCACCTCCCGTCTTTTTTATTCCGTATGGAACGTTTAACGCCCAAATTTTTCGATTGCCTCTTTCAAATCGATGGCGCCGGAATAGATGGATTTGCCCAAAACCGCGCCGTATACGCCGCTCTCCTGCAAATTTTCGAGGTCGCGCATCGAGGATATGCCGCCCGAGGCGATGACCGAGAGCCCCGTCTCCTTGTTCATGCGCACCGTTTCGCAGATATTCGGCCCCCGCATGGCGCCGTCTTTGGAGATATCCGTATACAGCGCACATTCGATGCCCATATGCTTGCACTTTTTGCCGAACTCGACGGCGGAGATATCCGTCTCCTCCGTCCAGCCCTTGACGGCGAACATGCCGTTTTTCGCGTCGATGCCGGCGACGATTTTTCCCGGAAATTCGTATGCCGCGAGGGCGAAATCGTCGGGGTGGTATACCGCCATCGTGCCGATGACGGCGCGGTCGGCGCCTGCGTCTAACCGGCGGCGAATCTTTTCGATGGTTCGAAGCCCCCCGCCGCTCTGCACCTTGAGCTTGAACCGCTTTTTAATTTCGGTAATGATGGGGTCGATTTCGCTCTCCCCCGAAAAGGCGCCCGAAAGGTCGACGATATGCAGCCATTCTGCGCCCGCTTCGGCCCATTTTTCGGCAAATTCGAGCGGGTTGCCGTAATCCGTCGATTGATTTTTGTCCCCTTTGTACAGCCGTACCGCTCTGCCGTTTAAAATGTCGATTGCCGGAAATAAAAGCATTGTTTGACCTCTTTATATAATTTATTGGTTTTTATATTTATAATAATCACTCGCGCGAACAAAACCGCGCTTTTAGCGGCTGCGCACGAGGCCGGTTTGTCGCAATACCCTATCGGGCATTGCTCGCTTCCGCCTCGGCTCCGTCGCCTTTCTTCACGAAAATCTCGCTCCGCTGCGATTTTCCGTGAGTTTATGGTTTTATATTTAATAATTAAATGCGCGTTCCAAAACGACGCTTTTGGATAAGCGCACCCAATTTGTCGCATACCTGCGACCTGAGCGGGTGAATGCGGCGCGCATATATTTGGTGTGCCCTTAAAAGGCGCGCCGCAGAAGGCAGAGCCCTCCAACTCTCGTCTTTTTCTTTTGTCAGCTCAAAAGAAAAAGTGAGAACTCATTTTGCAAAAGTTTTTCAAAAGCCGCAGCCCCGCCTCACCGCTCTTTTCGGGGTGGAACTGCACGCCGAACACGTTTCCGCGCCAGATTGCGGAGGGATAATCGATATAATACTCCGTCTTGGCGCAGGCGAACTCGTCCGCGCAGTCGGCGCGGTAGCTGTGTACGAAATAAAAGCGCGTGCCCTCGGCGATGCCCTCGAACAGCGGCGTTTTCAGCCCGTGTACCTCGTTCCAGCCGATTTGCGGAATTTTGCCCTCGATAAAGCGCACGACCTGCCCGGGGATGAGCCCCAGCCCCGCAAACTCGCCGTCTTCGAAGCTCTTTTCCAGCAAAAACTGCATGCCGAGGCAGATGCCCAAAATCTTCGTATCCGCGGCGCGCGCCTTGATATATAAATCCAATCCCCGCGCGGAAAGCTCCGCCATGCCCGCGCCGAAGGAGCCGACGCCGGGCAGAATCAGCTTGTCGCACCCGTCCAAAGCGGCGGGCACGCCCGAAACGAGCGCGCGCTCGCCGATGGCTTCGAGCGCCTTTTGCACCGAGCGCAGGTTCCCCGCGCCGTAGTCGACGATGCCGAGCATTTACAGCACCCCTTTGGAGGAAGGAACCTTGTCGGACACGATTTTCACCGCATCCTGCAGGCACTTGGCGAGCGCCTTGAAAATTGCCTCCGCCTCGTGGTGCATGTTACCGCCCTTTAAAAGTTTGATATACAGGTTGACGCCCGCGTTGAACGCGAACGCGCGCATGAACTCCTCGACGAGCTCCGCGTCGAATTCGCCGATTTTGCCCGAAAGTTTATCCTCAAAATTCAAAAACGGCCGCCCCGAAATATCGAGAGCCACGAGCGCGGCGCACTCGTCCATGGGCACGATGCGGTCGGCAAAGCGGGCGATGCCCTTTTTATCGCCGAGCGCCTGCTTAAACGCCTGCCCGAGGCAGATGCCCACGTCCTCCACGCTGTGGTGGAAGTCGACCTGCGTATCCCCCTTGCACTCGACGGACAAATCCATGCCCGAATGCACGGACAGAAGTTCGAGCATATGGTCGAAAAATCCGACACCCGTATGCACGGAATTGGTACCGTTCCCGTCTAAATTGAGGGATAATTTGATTTTTGTTTCGCGCGTTTCGCGCGCAATTTCGGCTGTTCTCATTTTTCCTCCAAACGGACGCGCACGGCATTGGCGTGCGCCCCCAGCTGCTCGTTTTCGGCGAGGCGGATGACGTGTTCGCCGTCCTCAAAGAGCGCCTTTTTCGTATATTGTATGACGCTCATCTTGCGCAGGAAAATATCCTGGTTTAAGACCTCGAAAAAGCGCGCCGTGCCGCCCGTGGGCAGGGTATGGTCGGGCCCGGCGAAATAGTCGCCGAGCGGTTCGCTCGTCCAGCTGCCCATGAACACCGCGCCCGCGTTGCGGATTTTGGGGAGAAGTTCCTCGCAGTTTTCGGTGGCAAGTTCCAAATGCTCGGGCGCGATTTCGTTGGCGAGCGCGCACGCCTCGTCCAAGTCTTTGACCAAAATGATGCCGCCCGCGTTCCGCACGGAATATTCGGCGATCTCCCTGCGCGGCAGGAGCGCCAGCTGCCGCTCCACCTCCGCCGCCACCCGTTCGGCGAACGCCCGGCTCGGCGTTAAGAGCAGCGCGCGGGCGAGCTTGTCGTGCTCCGCCTGCGAGAGCACATCCGCCGCGACAAATTTGGGGTTTTGCCTGTCGTCCGCGATGATGAGGATTTCGGACGGGCCCGCGAGCATATCGATGCCCACCTGCCCGTACACCTCCTTTTTGGCGAGGGTGACGAAGATATTGCCTGGGCCGGCGATGACGTCGACCTTCGGCACGCTCTCGGTGCCGTAGGCGAGCGCGGCGATGGCCTGCGCGCCGCCGACTTTAAATATTTTTTCCGCGCCGCACATGTCCGCCGCGACGATTACCGCGGGCGCAATCTTCCCGTTTTTGGCGGGCGTGCACACGAAAATGTGCTCCACCCCCGCCGCCTTTGCGGGCAGAACGCCCATCATCACCGAGCTGAACAGCGGCGCCGTGCCGCCGGGGACGTAGATGCCCGCCCGCTCCACCGCGCGGACGGTGTAGCCCGTGGTGCGCCCGTTTTTGGTACGGATATCCTCTTTCATCGGGCTGCGGCGGTGGTACGCGAGCACGTTTTCCGCCGCCCGCTGCATGGAATCGAGCAACTCCTTGTCCAGCGCCTGATACGCCTCGTCGATTTCCGCGCGGGAAACGGCGACGGTATCTCTGTCCAGAACAGTACCGTCGAACTTTTCGCAGTATTCGAACAGCGCCGCATCCCCGCGCTCGCGCACGGCGCGGACGATTTCTTTGACGGCGGCGGCCTTTTCCTCGTCGTCGAAGCGGCCGCGCTTCAGAATGTCGGAAGCGGCGGCGGCATTTTCGTAAATTTTCATGGCAAACCTCGCATTCTGCGCCCCTTTCGGCGCAGTTTTCCGCCGAAAAGGACTACCCTTCGATGTATTTCTTCATTTCGGCGATGAGCGGCAGAACTTCCGCCGCCTTCGTCTTTAAGCTGACCTTGTTCGCCACGAGGCGGGCGGAGATGTCGAACACCTCTTCCAAGACCACCAGCCCGTTGGCGCGCAGGGTGCCGCCCGACTGCACGATGTCGAAGATGACGTCGGCAAGCCCCGTGAGCGGCGCGAGCTCGATGGAGCCGTTGAGTTTGATGATCTCCACGTCCTCCCCGCGCGAGAAGAACAGCTTTTTCGCCGTGTTGACGTACTTGGTCGCAACCCGCAGATGCGGCGAGGAGAGCGCCGCCTTCTTTTCGGGGAAGCCCGCAAGGCACAGCCTGCACTTTTCAAATTTTAAATCGAGCATCTCGTACAGGTCGGCGCCCGCTTCGAGCAGGGTGTCCTTGCCGACGATGCCGATATCCGCGATGCCGTACTCCACATAGGTGGGTACGTCGGCGGGTTTTACGAAAAAAAAGCGGAATTTTTTATCCGGCGTTTCGAGGACGAGCTTGCGCGTTTCCTCCTTTAAAATCTCCGCGCGGATGCCGCATTTCAGAAAAATATCGGCGCAGGAATCGGCGAGCCGCCCCTTTGCCAGCGCTACGTTCAGCATTGTTCCGCCTCCTTTGCTTCCAAAGCGCGAAGCACGCGCATCAGCCCGATGGCAAACCCGACCGCGGATAAATCCTTGCCGAATTGGGCGCACAGTTCGTCGTAGCGGCCGCCCGAAAGGACGGGCGCGCCCACCCCTTCCGCCAGCCCCGTGAACACCATGCCCGAATAGTAGGACAGGCTTTTGACGGTGCCGAGGTCGAAGGAAACGTATTTTTCCGCCTTTAAATCCTTCAAGTGCGCGTACACGCGGCGCAGGTGCTCGATGGACGAGAGGGCGAGGGCGTTGTCGGTGAGTTTTTCCGCCTCGTCTAAAACGGCGGCGCCGCCGAACAGAGACGGAAGCGCTAAAATCGCCGCCTGCGCCCGCTCGCTCGCGCCGTGGCGTTTGAGCGCGATTTCGGTGTTGACGGCGTCCTTCGCATTGATGTAGCCGCGGATTTCCTCCGCCGCCGCGCCCGAAAGACCGCTGCCCTCCAAGAGCCCCTTATAAAAACCGACGTGGCCGATATCGACGATAAAATCTTTCAGCCCGACCGACTTTAAGCAGTCGATGGCGAAGGCGACCGCCTTGGCGTCGGAGAGGGCGCCGCCCTCTCCGAAGATCTCCACACCTGCCTGCGCGACCTCGCGGTCGGAGTTTCCGCCCGCGGAAAAGTCGTAGATGTTGGAAAAATAGCACAGCTTCGCCGCGCCCTCGCGCAGCTTGGTCGCCGCGATGCGCGCGCAAGCGAGCGTCATATCCGGCCGCAGGACGATGAGGTTGCCGTCCTTGTCCGTCATCTTGAACATCTTGTTCTGCTCGACGGAGCTTTTGATGTTCGCGAACGTATCGTAGTATTCCAGCCCCGCCGTGCGCACCGACGAAAAGCCCGCCGCCCTGAATTTTTTGCGGAGCGTTTCCTCCGCCGCGTCCAGCTTTTCGCTTTCGGCGGGGAGAATATCGCGTATACCTGCGGGCAATTTGAAGTATTGCATGCCTTTTCCCTCACGAATTTGTATAATTATGCGCTTTATTCCGTTTTTCGCGCCCTTTTACCGTATAATTTTACCACGTTTTGCGCGCGCGTGTCAATAATATTGTTTCAATTCAGCGGACAAAACAATTTGCGGCAAATCTGAAAAGCCCCTATACGCATTTTCCGGCTGATTAAGGCGCGCATTTTTATATAAAAACCAACTGCGCGTTCCAAAAGCGGTTTTATAATAATTACTCGCAAGAGCAAAAACCACGCTTTTTGCTCTTGCCCCATATTTGCCGATACCTCGGCTTACGGAAAGGGTGAAGTTGCGGCATTCTAATAATATGCGTGCCACTAAAAATGCCGCAACGAGGGGAAAGCCGCTCGGGTTTCCCCTCAACTCACGAAAATTTGTTTTGTCAGCTCAAAACAAATTTTGTGAACCCCTCAGTTAAGAATCACATCCTGCAAACTCTCGTACTTTTTGAGCGCGAGGGAGCGCAACAACATGGTATCCACGCAGGAGACCGCCTCGTCCGCCAGCTTTTTCGCCTGGAAGATGACCTCGGGCGGGTAGCGCAGGTTCCTGATTTCCGACAGCATTTTGCCGCTCTGGCGGGTACCCAAAAAGTCGCCGCCGCCCCGCATCTGCAAGTCGTATTCGGCAATTTTGAACCCGTCCGTATTGTTTTTGATGACGGAAAGCCGCTCGCGCGCCTCGGGAGAATCGCTCCCCAAAAGCAAAAAGCAGTAGCTCTTTTTATCGCCGCGCCCCACCCTGCCGCGCAGCTGATGCAGTTGGGAAAGCCCGAACCGCTCGGCATTGTAGATGACCATAATCGTCGCGTCGGGCACGTCGATGCCGACCTCGATGACCGTCGTCGAAACGAGGCAGTCGTACCGTTTTTCTTTGAACGCCTGCATGATTTCGGACTTTTCCTTGTCCTTCATCTTGCCGTGCAGGAGTGCAAAGCGCACCGTCGGCAGGCGGTTTTTCAGCTCGTCGAACAGCTCCGTCACGCTCATCAGCGAGCCTTCCTCGTCCCCTTCAATTTTCGGGCAGACGAAATAGCTCTGGTTCCCCTTTTTCGCCTCGCCGCCGATGTAGGCGAGCATATCGTCGTACTTGCGGAAGGGCACGATGCCAGTGACGATTTCCGCGCGCGCCTTGGGCTTATCCTTGATTTCGGAAATATCCAAATCGCCGTAAAAGATGAGCGAGAGGGTGCGCGGAATGGGCGTTGCGGACATGACGAGCATATCCGCGCCCGCGCTCTTTTCGCCGAGCGCGCTGCGCTGCGCCACGCCGAAGCGGTGCTGTTCGTCGCACACGCAGAAGGCGAGGTCTTTGGGCTGTACGTCCTCCTGTAAGATCGCATGCGTGCCGCAGATGATGTCCAGCTCGCCAGCGGCGAGCGCTTTTTTGATTTCCCGCTTTTCCTTGGCGGGGGTGCTGCCCGCGAGGAACGCCGCACGGTATTCGGGCAGAAATTTCTGCACGAGCGCGAAATTCTGCGCGGCGAGCACCTCCGTCGGCGCCAAAAACGCCGCCTGATGCCCGCTCTTTGCCGCCATATAGATGCCGCAGAGAGCCACCGCCGTCTTGCCGCTGCCCACGTCGCCCTGCAAGAGCCGGTTCATGCGGTTGGGCGATTTGAGATTTTTGTAGATTTCGTCCACCGCCTTTTTCTGCCCCTCGGTGAACTCGAACGGGAAGCGCGCCGCAAACTCCGCGACCTCCTTTGCGGTGCACGCGTAGCTGTGCACGCGCGCGTCCTCCTTGCCCCCTTTAATGAACTTGAACGCCGAAATGAGGATGAAATACTCCTCCAGCGCGATGCGCTCCGCGGCGCTGTCCTTCTCCGCGAGCGTTTGGGGCATGTGGATGTTTTTGTACGCCTCCGCCAGGGAGGAGAGGGCGTACTTTTGGATGAGCTCGGGCGGCACGGCGGTGCGGGGCGGAACGCGGCGGAGCGCCTCCTTCACCGCGTCGCGCACCGATTTTTGGGTGAGCGTTCCCTTCAGACCGTACACGGGAACGATGCCCTTCAAGCGGTAATTCTTTTCCTGCAATTCGAAAGTAGGGTTGACCATGGACGGCGCGCCCATGCCCCAGCGGTTCTGGATGCGGCCGTAAAAGAGGTAGTCCTCCCCCGCGTGCAGGTTGTTTTTGACGTACGGCGCGTTGAACCAGATGGCGGAAAAGCGCTCCCCTTCCTGCTCGCACCACACCTTGACGAAGGAGCGGCGGCCGTTGTACACGACCTGCGGCGGCGAGGACACGCGGCAGGCGATGAGCGCCACGTCGTTGTGGTAGCACTGCGAAATCTTCACCGTCTGCGTCATGTCGAGGTAGCTGCGCGGATAGTAGCGCACGAGGTCTTCCGCGGTAAAAATATTCAGTTTGTTGAGGTCTTTTTCCCGCTTTTCGGAAATGCCCTTCAATTCAGTCAGCCGCAATGCTTCTCTCCTGCCTTGTATTCCTTCGCACTTTTCAAGCGGAAAAGCGCCGCGATTTTTTCTTCGTCCTCGGATTCAAACTTGATACTGCTGATTGAACTGCGCTCAAAAAACGTTTCCCCATCGGGATTGCCGTGTTCATCCAACATTGCAAAAACAAGTTCTTCCCCGTCAATTTCCGTTAAAAAACCGATAACGTCGTCGCAGCCGCTGTCGTACAATTCAACCGTACACAATTTTTTGCCGCGCAATGCCTCGGTGAGAAATGCGTCTAATACATTCCCTTGCCGTTCGATTTTTTGCCGACGTGTTTGCCTGCGATAACCGGCAAGCAATTCTAAATCCTCATTATAGAGTGTATCCGTTTCGACTTTTGTGATGCATTCGATGCGTTGGCAGCACAAGCCGTCCGAATAACCGTACGGGTTGAACAATTCCATGAGCATATATTCCCCGTCCGAATCCAACAGATACCCTGCCATAAATTTCTCCGCATCGTTCGTAAAAACGCTGCAAAGTTTATCTTCCCGCAAAAGTTTCGCAATAATTCCTTTCATTGTTCAATCCCCTCTCTTATCAAAAATCAAAAAACGGCGGGTAATTTCGCCCCGCCGTGTTCTCTTCCGTTTTTATTCGAGCGACACGATGTAGTAGTAGATCGGCTGGCCGCCGAAGTGATAGTCTACGTCGCAATCGGGGAACTTTTCGGCGAGTTTGCCCGCCAATTCCTCCGCTTCCTCCTCCGAGACGTCCTGCCCGTAGTAGAGGGTGATAATCTCGTGCGAGCCGTCCTTCAGCCGCTCGACGAGGTGGATGAGCGTGTCGTCTACGTTGTTGCCCTTGGCGAGAATCTTTTTATCGTCCAGCCCGATAATGTCGCCCTCTTTCAGGTTGAAGCCGTTCACGCTCGTCGAGCGCACTGCGTAGGTCACCTGCCCCGCGCGCACATTGTCGATGGCGTGAATCATATCCGTCTTGTTCTCCTCGGCGGTGGATTCGCTGTTGAAGGCGAGCGCCGCCGCAAAACCCTGCGGCACGTTCTTCGTCGGAATGACGTGGATGGTGCGGTTTTGCACGAGCGCCTTCGCCTGCTCCGCCGCCAGAATGATGTTCTTGTTGTTCGGGAACACGAAAACGTGCTCCGCGTTGATCTTCTGCACCGCGCCGGCGATGTCCTCCGCGCTCGGGTTCATCGTCTGCCCGCCCTCGATGACGCGGTCGACGAGCAAATCCTTGAAGATGGCAGCGATGCCATCGCCCGTGCAGATGGCGAGCATGCCCATCTCTTTCTTTTCCGCCTCGAGCTTGGCGCGAAGGGCGCGGTTCTGCTCGAGCATGTTCTCGATTTTTACCCTGTCGAGCTCGCCCAGCTCCACCGCGTATTGCAGCGCCTGCCCCGGGTTATTGGTATGCACGTGCACCTTTACAAGCTCCAAATCGCCGATGCAGATGACCGAATCGCCGATGCGCATGAGCTTTTCTTTCAGCTTATCGATGTCTGCGAGGGTGGTGGATTTTTTGAGGTTGATAACGAAAAATTCGGTGCAGTAGGCAAATTCGATTTCGCCCAAATCGAGGTTGATGATGTCGGAATTGTCGCCGAACACGTCCTCTTCCGACTTGCCCGCCTCGGCGGAGATGTCCAACTCTCCCGCAACTTCCTCGCCGTTGAGGGCGCTGAGGAAACCGCGGTAGACGCACAGAAGGCCCATGCCGCCCGAATCGACGACGCCCGCCTTTTTGAGAACGGGGAGAAGTTCGGGCGTTTCGGCGAGCGCTTCCTCGCCCTTTTTGATGACCGAATCCAAAAATTCGGAGAAATCGCGGAATTTCGGCGCGGCCTGGCGGGCATATTCGCTCATCTTGCGCGCGACCGTCAAAATGGTGCCCTCTTTGGGCTTGGAAACGGCGGAATAGGCGACTTTGGTGCCGTTCTCCATCGCTTTCGCGAAGGATTTGAGGGTAATCTCCTCCGCCTTTTTGATTTCCGAACAGATGCCGCGGAACAGCTGCGACAAAATGACGCCCGAATTTCCGCGCGCGCCCTTCAAGGCGCCCTTGGATACGGCGTCACAGAGTTCGGAAAGGCGGTTGGATGTGCACAAGGACAGCTCCTTGACCGCCGACTGTATGGTGAGGGACATGTTCGTGCCCGTATCCCCGTCCGGCACGGGGAACACGTTGAGCGAGTCCACCTTCGACCTGTTTATCTCTAACACTTTGGCACCGGAAACAATCATCTTGCGGAACTCGGTGCCGCCAATCGATTTTGGCATGAATTACCTTTCTCCTTGCTCGATGGAAAATTACAGCTTGACGCCAATCACGTTCACGTTGACCGTATCCACAATCATACCCGTGAATTTTTCCACCCTGTATTTGACGCTCTCCTTGAGCGACTCGGCGACCGCGTTGATGGACACGCCGAATTTGATAATCACATATACATCGATATATATGCGGTCTCCGCTGGTAGTGACCTTGACGCCCCTGCCCTGCGGCTCGCGCTTGAAGAGTTCGGAGAGGCTGTCGGTAAAACGGCGCGAAACGGTTTCGACGATGCCGTAACATTCCATCGCCGCCTGCGAAGCGACTTTCGAAATCGCCATATCGGAAATTGTGATTTTGCCGTAGGCATTGCTCGTATTTACTGACATAAGACGCACTCCCGTACCATAGAGAAGGGCGCGATAGGTTCGCACCGAATCTGTATGTTACACACATATTCTATACTATTTTTGTTGATTTTGCAAGGAAAAAGTTTACTCCCCGCCCATTTTTTTATTTTCGACGAAAATTTGCGGAAAAACACGCAAAATCGATTGATTTTTTTTGCTCGTTTTGGTATAGTATTTATGCTCGTTTTGAGCGGGGCGGCTTTTTGCGCCCATTTTGCGAGACTACGACCGTGGAGGTGTGAAATATGTCGAGAGTGTGCAGCGTCTGCAACAAGGGCCAGACTTCGGGCAACAATGTCAGCCACAGCAACCGCAAGACGAGGAGAACTTTCAAAGCGAACGTACAGAAAGTGAAAATCGTAAAAGACGGAAAGATTGAATCCGCTTACGTCTGCGCGCGTTGCCTCAAGAGCGACAAAGTGGAACGCGCTTAATTGAATTCAGAGAGCTTGAAAGCCTCCCCTATCGGGGAGGCTTTTTGCGCTTTTAGCGGCATTGGATAAGCGCACCCGATTCGCCGTATACCTGCGGCTTTTGGGAAGAGGGTGAATTTGCGGCATTTTATAATATGTGTGCCCTTAAAAATGCCGCAAAAAGAGAAAATCCCGCCGCTCGGCTTATGCCGACGGCGGGTTGTCTTTTAACTCACGGAAAATCGCAGGCGACAGCTCGCCGAGATTTTCGTGAACTGCTTCATTTCAATAAAAAGCAACTCGTATACGCAATGGTGTTCGGGCCGTAGTTGTACGGGATGCCCGAAAGCTCGCACACCTTGCTCACCCACAGCCCGTACGCTTCCATCGACGAATAGGAATCTTCGGGGAAGCGGCAGGGCGCATCGGGATAGGTACAGGACTTGCAGCGCCGGCAGGTGCCTGCGCCCATGCCCAGAACGTCGGGATACATCGCCTTGATTTTCCGCATCATCTTAATAAAGCAATCGGCGTGTTCCTTGCCCGCGCGCTCGATGGTCTCGTAGTCGTATTCGTCCTCCATCTGCCCCACCGTCTGCACAATCATGCCGAAGGAATACTGCGCGGCGAGCGCCGCCGATTCCTCCAACGTTCCGCATGCGGGCGGGCACCGCCAATTCCGGCCGTAGGCGTGGCACTTATCCGCACTGCACATCTGCCGCACCTCGGGCATGAACACGAGCGCCTTGAGATTCAGCTGCCCCGCGTTGGTAAACCCCTCTTCCAAAGCCAGTTTTTTTAAATCCTCTACCGAATATTCCATATACATTCCTCGCTGTATCGTTGTAACGGATGTATTATAACACGGCGGGACGGGCTTTGCAATTCCTTTATTTGCGCAAAATCTGTAATTTTTTGTTGCTAAAAAATCTGCGGGCGCACATCGCGATGTGCGCCCGCCTTTTTCTTTCGTCTACTTTTCCTTTGTATTTACGAACAGGCGGAGCACCGCTTGCACGGTCTTCGGCGGTTTGATGCAGATGATGCGAATCATACCATCTCCTCCCGCACGGCGAATATGAAGAGCGCGCCCTCCGCACATTCGACGCGCGCGCAGTCCGCTTCGATTACGTTGCTCACGCCGCGGCAGCTGCCCGCTTGCAATGTGAGCCCGATGAGCGGATAGCGCAGCCCTTCACTCTCCAATATATGCGCCCGCTCGCCCACGGGTGCGAGCGAAAGCGTTCTGCCCTGCATGCCCCGCCATTCGATTTTTCCGCTGCCGCAGGAGATATCCGAATACTTGGTATGCAGCACGGCATGCGCGCCCGCTTTATGCGCCGCGTATAAGAGCTGCATGTTGCCGAAAAGGTGGTCTTCCCGGCCTCCGCCCCCGCCGTAAATTTCGATTTCGCGGACGCCCTCTTTCAAGAGTATATCGAGCGCGATTTCGCCGTCGGTGAAGTTTTTGCGGCTGGGATATACGATTGCGTTATCGGGAATATACCCGAGCGAATCGAAGTCGCCCGCCTTGATGTCGATGCGCGCCTTCCCCTCCGCCCATTTCAAAGCGCCGTCGCAGCAGACGACGAGCGCGTTTTCGCAGTCGATTTCCCCCTGCCACGGCTCGCCGTTGAGGAGGATGATGCCCCGCTTTTGCTCTCTGCCCATACCGTTTACGCCTTACGGCGCAGCGCCGCGATGGTGCCCGCCATGTCCGCCGAGCGAAACACGGTGTTGCCCGCCACGAGCACGTCGACGCCCGCGCCGGCGATGCGCGCCGCGTTCTCCTCGGTGACGCCGCCGTCGATTTCGACGAGACAGGAAAGCCCGTGCGAAAGGATATAATTTTTCGCCTGTTCCGCCTTGGGGAGGGTGCGCCCGATGAACTTCTGCCCGCCCAAGCCGGGGTACACGCTCATCACGAGGAACATATCGCACAGCTCCAACGCGCTCTCCGCCGCCGAAAAGGGAGTATCGGGGCTGATGACCGCGCCGCACTTTACCCCCTGCGAGCGGATATAGCGGAGCGTTTCGGCGAGCCGCTCCCCGCACGCTTCGGCATGCACGGTGATAAAGTCCGCGCCCGCCTCGGCAAAATCTTTGACCTTATCCATGGGGTTTACGACCATGAGATGCACGTCGAGCGGCAATTTTGTATGCGGCCGAATCGCCGATACCATCTGCGAGCCGAAGGTAATGCGCGGCACAAAGGAGCCGTCCATCACATCGCAATGGATGAAGTCCGCGCCGCATTGTTCGAGTTTTTCCACAGCCGCGCCCATCGCGGCGAAATCCGCCGACAGAATGGACGGCGCTATTTTGACATTTTGCATTTTTCCTATTCTCCTTTTTCCTCTTTCAAGCGCGAAGCGCGCAGCTGCCCGCATGCGCCGCCGATGTCCGCGCCGATTTGCCGCCGCAGCGTTGCCGACAGCCCGCCCCGCTCCAACAGCCCCAAAAAGCGGTAGGCCTCCTTTTCGGAGATTCCCGCAAGGTGCTTTTCCTTGACCTCGTTGAGTCGGATGAGGTTGACGTGGCAGGGTCTGCCTTTTAAAAGCGCGATGAGCTTTTCGGCGTGCTCGCGCCCCGCATTCTCCCCCGCGATGAGGGAGTACTCGAAGATGTAGCGGCGCCCCGTCTTTTCAAAATAATAATCGCACGCCTTTAAAATATCGGCAATGGCGTACGCCTTGGCGACGGGCATGATGCGCGCCCGCTCCGCATCGTCCGGCGAGTGCAGGGACACGGTGAGGTTGACGGGGATGCCCTCCTCCGCCAGCTCGTACATCTTGGGCACAAGCCCGCAGGTGGACAGGCTTATATTGCGCGCGCTGACGCAGATGCCGCCCTCCGACGTCACGTTTTTCAGGAACTTGACGGTGTTCTCGTAATTGTCGAGCGGTTCGCCGCTGCCCATGAGCACCACGTTGGTGACGGCGCGCTTTTCGGGCGTGCCGCCATGGCGGGCGTTGACGACGAGTATCTGCGCCAGGATTTCCCCCGCCGTGAGGTTGCGGATGAGCCCGTTCAGCCCCGACGCGCAGAAGGCGCAGTTCATGCGGCAGCCGACCTGCGTGGAAACGCACTGCGTGTTGCCGTATTTATAAGACATGAGCACCCCTTCGATGATGTTGCCGTCCGCAAGTTCGAAGAGGTATTTTTCGGTGCCGTCTGCCGAGGTGAACACCTCGCGCACCTTGACGGGCTCGTCCTCAAATATTTCCGCCAGCTTCGCGCGGAGGGATTTGGACAAATCGCTCATATCCGAAATGCGCTTGCCGAGCATGACGCCGCGGTAAATCTGCGCGGCGCGGAATTTCGGCTCGCCCAGCTCCGCCACGAGCGACTGTATCTCCGCAAGGGATAAATCCTGCAAAATTCGTTTCATTCGCCCCTCCTTCTGAGCTTGCAGACGTAAAACCCCGCGCCCATGGAAAGATGCGGCAGGAACTGCATGCCGTACTCCGTATCCCTGTGCGCGAGCGGGCTTTCCGCCTTTTCGGGCGCAAAATCGGAATACGTCTGCAAAAAGCGCGACACAGTTCCGTCGTTCTCTTCGCCCAGCACCGAACAGGTGGAATAGTACAAATACCCGCCCTTCTTCACGTACTTCGCGCACGCCGACAGAATGGCGAGCTGCGTTTTTTCGATTTCCGCGAGGCTCTCTTCCTTACGGAAAAACTTGATGTCGGGGTTGTCCGAAACGACGCCGAAGCCCGAGCAGGGCGCGTCGACGAGGACGGCGTCGAATTTCTCCGCATAAGCTCCGTCATAGACGGAGGAATCGCGGCAGGTAATTTCGATGTTTTCCGCGCCCATGCGCGCGGCGTATTGTTTGATGAGTTCGGCGCGGTGCTCGTGCAATTCAAAGGCGGTGACGCGCCCGCATTTTTGAGACAGAAGCACGCTCTTGCCGCCCGGCGCGGCGCACGCGTCCAGCAGGTTTTCGCACGGCTCGACCGCCTCGCAGATGGCGACGGAGCCGATTGACTGGAAGGTGTATTTCCCCGCGGCAAAGCCCTCGCCGCGCCGGAAATTGGAGAAGGAGTACACGTTTTCGAAGGGCGTTTTTTCCGCGCTTTGCAGGTACGGCTTTGCCGCCTCCGCCGAGGCAAAGCGCACGAAGGTGCGCGGCGGGCGGTGCTGTATGATTTTTTCCGCTTCCTCCCCGCCGTACTCTCTGACGAGGCGGGAAACGGCGAACGCGGGGTACGAATATTGTACCGACAGCGCGGCAATTTTATCCTGCGGCAAAGTCAGCTTGTCCGCGTCGAAGGCGCGCAGAAAGGCGTTGATGAAGCCCGCCGCGCCCCCCTTGCCCAGCTTTTTGGCGAGTGCGACCGCGTTGTCCGTGACCATATAGCGCTGTTTTTCCATAAATAGAAGCATGTACAGCGCGATTTTGAGCAGGATACGCACGGGGAGCTTCGGATTTTTCGGGGCGAAACTTTTGATGCAGAAATCGAGGTAGATGTCGTTTTCCAGCACGCCGTAGACGATTTTGACGGTGCGGGCGCGGTTTATTTCCTCGATGAACGTTTCGGCAATGGCCTGCTTCAAATAGCTGCCCCTGCCGTACACCTTCTGCAAAATTTGGTACGGGTCGTAGAGCGGGTTCGTCATTGCGGCTCCCTGGCGAACACGTCGCCTACGGCGACCTTGCGGCCGTTGACGAAGTCCGCCGCACGCATCCGCTTGCCGCCCGACGCCTGCAATTCGAGGATTTTGACGAGCCCCTCGCCCGCGCGGACATAGATGCCCGTCTTATCGGCGCGCACCACTTCGCCCGCCTGCGCCCCCTCCGCATGTTCCGCTTCCGCGGGCTGTGCGAAGAACAGGTTGACGGGCGCGCCGCGCAGATACGAAAACGCGAGCGGCGCGGGGTTCATCGCGCGGATGAGGTTGCAGATTTCCGCAGACGTATTCGAAAAATCGACGGCGCACTCCTCTTTTTTGATTTTTTTGCAGAGGGTTATCCCCTCGGTAGGCTGGGGCGTAAAAGCCGCCGTGCCGTCTTCGATTTTGTGCAGCGCCTCGACGATACACTCGCCGCCGAGCGCGGACAATTTATCCGAGAGGGTTGCCGCGGTGTCGTCGGCGGCAATCGGAATTTCCCGCACCAAAAGCATATCGCCCGTATCCAGCCCGACGTCCGTCCGCATGACCGTGACGCCCGTCTGCGCATCGCCCGCGAGGATGGCGTGCTGGATGGGCGAGGCGCCCCGCCAGCGGGGCAGGAGCGACGCGTGGATATTGTACACGCCGCGCGGAAAAACATCGAGCACCTCCGCCGTCAAAATCTGCCCGTAGGCGCAGGTGACCATGCAGTCGGCCCCGACGGAGGAAAGCTCGGCGGCGTGCTCGCGCACCTTAGGGAAATCGAGCACGGGGATGCCCTGCTCCGCCGCAAACGCCTTGAGGGGGGTGGGCGTGAGCACAGCCTTTCTGCCGACGGGCTTGTCCGGCTGAGTTAAAACCGCCGCGACGTCGAACCCCGCTTCGAGCAGGGCCTTTAAGGGCGGCACGGAAAAGGCGGGCGCACCCGCATAAATGATTTTTGTACCCATATCAGTCCTTTACGACCTTTTCGGCGCGGTCGGTGTATAAAACGCCGTCGAGGTGGTCGAGCTCATGGCAGACGGCGCGCGCAAAGAAGCCGCGCGCGGTGAGCTTTTTCTTTTTGCCCGTGCGGTCGAAATATTCGACTTTAACCGTCTGCGGGCGCACGACGATGCCGCGCTTTCCGCGCACGGAAAGGCAGCCCTCCCAGCCCTTTTGCTCGCCCTTGCTCTCGACGATGACGGGGTTGACAAGCTCGAAAAAGCCCTCCTCCACGTCGATGACGACGGCGCGGCGCAAGATTCCGACCTGCGGCGCGGCGAGCCCTGCGCCCTCCTCTTTGCGGACGGTCTCCTTCATATCGTCTAAAAGGGTGGCGAGCTTTTCGTCGAACACCGTCACCTCAAAGCATTTTTTGCGCAAAACGTCGTCGCCGACCTGCACTACGTTTCTGATAGCCATCTATGCAAACCTCGGAATTAAAAAATAGTAAAAAGGTAATGGGTAATCAATCTCCGCTTTACGAGAGGTTGGAAGGGTTTTCCTCCACGTACACGTTCACGTCGCGCGTCTTGTATTGCAGGGCGCGCGTGTAAATTTCCGGCAAAAGCCGCTCGTCTGACAGGCGCATGAGCACCTGATAGCGGAATTTATTCTGGATGCGCTTGACGGGCGATTTCATCTTGTTGAAAAACAGGAAATCCTCCCGATGCGCTTCGAACACCTCTTGGAGGGAAAAATACACCCCTTTGAGCACTTCCAGCGCCTTTTTCTCCTCTTCGCCCACGACCATCACGCGCACGATTTTGGCAAAGGGCGGGAATGCCGTGGATTTGCGCACGGAAATTTCGTGCTTGAAAAAGCCCTCGTAATCGTAATTGACCGCAAAGCGCAGGATGTAATTTTCGGGGTCGTACGTCTGCAAAACGACCTTCCCCTTTTCCTCCGCGCGGCCGCTCCGCCCCGATACCTGCGTGACCAGCTGAAAGGTGCGCTCGCCGCTGCGGTAGTCGGAAAAATGCAGGCTCATATCCGCGTCCAAAATCCCCACGAGGGTGACGGACGGAAAATCGTGCCCCTTGGCGATCATCTGCGTGCCGACGAGGATATCCGCCTTGTGCTCGGCAAACTGCTTGAGTATTTTATAATGCCCCTCCTTGCCGCTCGTCGTATCCACGTCCATGCGCAAAATGCGCGCCTGCGGCAGAAGTTCTTTGAGCTGGCTGACGACCTTCTGCGTGCCCGTGCCCGTATAACTCAAATGTACGCCGCCGCACTCGGGGCAGGCGGAAAGCATTTTATACGTCGCGCCGCAGTAATGGCACTTTAAACAGTTTTCTTCGCTGTGGTAGGTGAGCGAAACGTCGCACTGCGCGCACTTGACGACCGCGCCGCACTCGCGGCACACGACGCTCTGCGCCCAGCCGCGGCGGTTTAAAAAGATAATCGCCTGGTTGCCCTCGGCGAGGCTGTTTTCGAGTTCCTCCCGCAGCGCCGCCGAAAAGGGAGTGTTGTTGCCGCGGCGCACCTCCCGCCGCATGTCCGCGATGATGATTTCGGGCATCGGGCCTTTGTTGATGCGCTCGGGGAGTTTTAAGAGGTTGTACTCCCCCTCCGTCGCCTTTAAATAGGTATCCACCGACGGCGTGGCACTGCCGAGCACCAGCTTGCAGCCGTTATACTTTGCGCGCAGTTCGGCGATTTCCGCCGTGTTGTAGCGGGGCGCCGTTTCGCTCGCGTAGCTGCCGTCGTGCTCCTCGTCCAAAATGATGACGCCGATATTTTCGACGGGCGCGAACACGGCGCTGCGCGCGCCGACGGCGATTTTCGCTTCGCCCGTGCGCAACCGCTGCCACTCGTCGAACTTCTCCCCCGCCGACAGTCCGCTGTGCAAAATCGCCGCGCTGTCGCCGAAGCGGGCGCGCAGCTGCGAAAACATCTGCGGCGTGAGCGAAATTTCGGGAACAAGAAAAATGGCGTTTTTCCCTTCGGCGAGCGCCTTGGCGATGAGCGTTAAGTAGATTTCCGTCTTGCCGCTGCCCGTTACGCCGTGCAGAAGCTGCACCGTCTTTTCCGATTTTCCGATATTCTCCACCGCCGCGCTCTGGGCGGGCGTGAGCGTCCTCTCCGCCGCCTGCCCCTGTACGCCGCTGTACGGCGTGCGGAGCACCCGCTCCTTTTCCAAAGAGATTACTCCCTTTTCGGCGAGGGCGTTCACCGCGCCGCGGCCGAATCTGTCGCAGAGCTCGGTATATCCGAAGCGGGGATTATCCTGTAAAAAGGCGAATGCCGCCGCCTGCGCCTTGGCTCGCGCGGGAATTTCCGCCGTTCCGTCTTTCAGGACGGCAATCGTCTTGAAAAGTTCGCGCACGGCGCCCTTGCGCATCTCCGATGGCAGAAACAGCCGCAGAACGAGCGCCTTCGGGCAATGGTAGCGCGAAGAGATACTCTCAACGAGGGAGAGGCACTCCTCGGTGAGCGGCTCGTCCACCACCGAAAGGACGGATTTCAGCTTGGCGGGGTCGAAATCGCTCCCCTCCTTGAGCCGCATGACGTAGCCCTCAATCGTCCTGCCGCCGAAGGGAACGCGCACGCGGCAACCCGGTTTGACGCCTTCGATTGCACGGTATTCAAATATTTTGTCCACTTCGCTGTGGGCGATGTCTACGATTACTTCAGCGGTCATAACAGAACCTCACACATTTTGTTTTGAGCTGTCAAAACAAAATGTCGTGATTTTTAGGACAACCCCACGGCGCGCGGCTACGCCGCTGACCGTCGGAGTTTTCCTCGCCGCGCAATATTTCAGCGCACGCTTATTATTAAAATTGCGCGGCTCACCTTTCCTGCAAAAGCCGCAGGTATGCGGCAAATGGAGTGCGCTTTCCGAAAAGCGCGGTTTTCGGATGCGCAGTTGATTATTATAAAACCATATACTCACGGAAAATCGCAGCGTAGCGAGATTTTCGTGAACAAGGCGGCGGAGCCGAGGCGGAAATGAGCGATGCCCGACAGGGCATTGCGAAAAACCGGACTCGTGCGCAGCCGCTAAAAGCGTCGTTTTGCTTGCGCGAGTGTTTATTCAGCTCGTGAAATTTGTTTTAAGCTGTTAAAACAAATTTCTACGATTTCAGGGGAAACCCGAACGGCTTTCCCCTCACGGCGGCATATTTTAAGAGCATACATATTATTTTAATGCCGCCGTTTCACCCTTTCCGTAAGGCAAGGGATTGCCAAATAGGGTTGCGCTGCGGAAAATTGCGATTTCCCTTGCGCGAGTGATTATAAATAATAAACCCAAATTTCTCGCGCAAAAATTGCCGTAAAAAACAGAATGCCCCGAAGAATTTCGGAGCAGAAAATGCGCAAAATACGCCCTCGCCGCAGCTATTGCCGCCGCGAGAAGCACAACAATGCCGTTTGCGCGTCAGTCTTTGGTCATCGTCAGCTTGCCCGACATGATTTCCTGGCAGGCGAGCGCAATTTCCTTGACGTTGCCCGGAAGCTCGGTAAGCCCTTGGTTCTGCTCCTGATCGATAATCTGGCGGGCGCGCTTTGCAACGACCACGCACAGCGCATAGCGCGACGCGGGATGCCCGTCTGTACCCAACTTTTCAACCAACCTGTCCACTACCGGTTCATTTATCATAACTTTATCTCCTTTTACAAAGCGAATTGTTCCGTTGCACCTCGACATTTCGCAGGCGGCAGCCCGCCGAAAAATGCGAGAACTTTTTTACTCGATATTCTGCACCTGCTCGCGAACCTTTTCGATTTCGTTTTTGAGCGCGAGCCCGGTATTCGTAACTTCGATGTCGTTGCTCTTCGAGCAAATCGTGTTCGATTCGCGGTTGAACTCCTGCACCAAAAAGTCGAGCTTTCTGCCCACGCGCTCCTCCCTGCAGATGGAGCGGAACTGCGCGATGTGCGAAAACAGCCGCGTCAGCTCCTCGTCGATGTTCGATTTATCCGCAAACACGGCTACCTCGGTGAGAAGCCTCGTTTCGTCGTAATCCACGCCCGAAAGCACTTCTTTCATGCGCTCGCCCATCTTTTTGCGGTAATTTTCCGCGACCAGCGGTGCGCGCGCCTTGATGCCGTTTACCAGCTTTTCGATTGTCTCCATGCGCGAAAGCATGTCGTCCGCCAGCTTTTTGCCCTCTTTTAAGCGCATGGCGTTCAGATTGTCGAGCGCCTTGCCCAAAGCCGAGGAAAGCGCGCCCAAAAGCTCGTCGTCCGCGCCCTGCGCCTCCTCCTGCCGCACGACGTCTGCACTCTTCATGAGCGCGGTGAGGGTGAAATCGTCCGTCAAATCGGGGAACATGGTTTTCAGCCGAAGCGCGGCGGCGGCATACGCCCTGGCGGCGTTTTCGTCGACGAACAATTGCTTCGCCTTTTCGCGCTTATCGACAAAGACGATGAAGATATCCGCATGCCCGCGCGTCAATTTTTCGCGCACCTGCGAGCGGATGGCTTCCTCGTAAGCGTTGAATATTTTGGGGCTTTTGACGGAAATATCGAGGTAGCGGTTGTTGACCGTTTTGATTTCAACGGTCAGCTCGATGCCGCCCTCCTTATATTCGCCCTTTCCGTAACCGGTCATGCTGTACATAGAAAAACCTCGCTCGGCGAAAGCTTTTTGAAAGAGACAAAAATCTTTCGTCCGATTTGAGGGCGACACCGCCCATCAAAACGCTTTCAGCGTTTTCTGCGGCGTTTTCTCCCTCTTTTTGCCCTCTTTAAGGGCTCTCATTTTTTATGGGCAAAAATTCACCCTCTTCCCAAAAGCCGCAAGTATACGGCTACTTGGGGGCGCTTTTTGAGAAGCGCGGTTCTCAAACGCGCTTTTGATTGTTATAAAACCAAAAACTCACGGAAAATCGCAGCGCAGCAAGATTTTCGTGAACAAAGCGGCGAAGCCGAGGCGGAAACGAGCAATGCCCGATAGGGTATTGCGAGAAACCAGACTCGTGCGCAGCCGCTAAAAGCGCGGTTTTGCCTTTTTCAAGCGATTATTTTACGCGCGCCGCATTCACCTTTCCCGCAAAAGCCGTAAGTATGCGGCAAATGGAGGGCGCTTTTTGAGAAGCGCGGTTCTCAAACGCGCTTTTGATTGTTATAAAACCAAAAACTCACGGAAAATCGCAGCGCAGCAAGATTTTCGTGAACAAAGCGGCGGAGCCTCATGCGCAGCCGCAATAAGCCTCTTTTTCCGCATATTGCATTATAACAGAAAACGCGGAAAATTTCAAGCTATTTTAGGGCGATTCCGTTTTCGGAGAGAATTTTTATAAATTCTGCCTCGTCGATGACCTTGACGCCCAATGCCTGCGCCTTTTCCAACTTGCCGCCCGCCGCTTCGCCCGCGATGACGAGCGTCGTCTTCTGCGTGACGGCGCTCTGGCAGACGCCGCCCGCCTCCTCGATGAGTTTTTGCGCCGCGCTCCGCTTGAACTGCGACAGCGTGCCCGTGAGCACCACGTTCTGCCCCATAAACGGCCCGCCCGAAACGATTTGTTTGACGAACGGCTTTACGCCCGCCTCCGCAAAGCGCGAAAGTTCTGCGCGGTTCTCCCCGTCCGCAAACCATGCGACAATGTTTGAAGCCGTTTTTTCGCCGATGTTCTCCATTTCCACCAGCTGTTCAATTGTGGCGTTGCCGAGCGCCTCCACGCTGCCGAAGCGCCGCGCCAAGTCGCCCGAGGCAACCTTGCCGATGCCGCCGATGCCCAGCGCGAAGATAAACCTGTCGAGCGGGATTTGCTTGCTCTTTTCGATTTCTTTCAAGAGGTTTCGTATCTTCTTGTCACCAAAACCCTCGAGCGTTTGCAACTTTTCTTTACCGAGGAAGTACAAATCGGAACAGCGGCGCACACCCAGCTCGTCGTAAAACTGATAGGCGGTCATCTCCGAAAAGCCCTCGATGTCCATGGCGCCCTTGCTCGCGAAGTTGGCGAGCATCGCCGCCACGCGCGGGCGGCAAGACCTATTCGGGCAGAAGATGTTCGCCCCCTCCTCGACGAGCGCCGTTCCGCAGTACGGGCAGGTTTCGGGCGGGGCGATGTCTACGCTTTCGCCCGTATGCTCGTACGCGCCCAGAATTTCGGGGATGACCTCGTTGCTGCGGCGGATGAGCACCTTGCTGCCGACCTTGACGTCCTTGCGGCGGATGTCGCCGAGGTTGTTGAGAGTCGCCTTGCGCACCGTTGCGCCCGCGAGCTCCACGGGGTCGACCTCCGCGAGCGGGGTGAGTTTGCCCGTGCGCCCCACCTGCCACACGACATTCCGGACGGTGGTAACCGCTTCCTCCGCCTCGAACTTGAAGGCGATTGCCCAGCGGGGGAACTTGTCGGTATACCCCAGCTCCTCGCGCACGGCAAAGTCGTTCACCTTGACGACGGCGCCGTCGGTGAGCACGTCAATGGTTTTGCGCTCCATATCGATTTCGCCGATGGCGTCGAACACCTCCTGCGGCGTTTTGCACAGGCGGACGTGGCGGAAAGTTTTGAACCCCTCCCGCTCCAAAAAGGCGATTGCCTCCTCCTGCGAGGAGAGGATGGGCTCGGACATATAGTTGACGTCGTAGAACAGGATTTCGGGCCTGCGCGATGCGGTTACGGCGGGGTCGAGGTTGCGGATTGCGCCCGCGGCGGCGTTGCGCGCGTTTTTGAGCGGTTCGGCGGCGGTTTTATTGTAATTTTCGAGCACGGAGAGGCGGATAATCGCCTCGCCCTTGACTTCGAGGGTGCCCTGATAGCGGATGGTCATCGGATAACTCTTGATGGTGAGCACCTGCGCCGTCACGTCCTCCCCCGCCGTTCCGTTGCCGCGGGTGGTGGCGCGCACGAACTTGCCCCCCTCGTAGGTGAGACACATGGTCAGCCCGTCGAACTTATACTCGACGGTGTACGCGGGATTTTCCGCAACTTTTCCGACGCGGGTGAAGAAGGCGTTCAGCTCGTCGTCGGTGACAGCCTTGTCGAGGCTGTACAGCCGCGATATGTGCTCGTGCCGCTCGAACGCCTTAATCGGCTCGCCCCCGACGCGGCGGGTGGGCGAATCGAAGAGCACGGTGCCGCTCTCCCGCTCCAGCGCCTGCAATTCGGCGTACAGTTTATCGTACTCGGAATCGGGCACGGAAGGGTTGTCGAGAACGTAATACTCGTAGGCGTATTTATTTAAGATGTCGACCAGTTGGCGCATTCTGTCCATCGCTGTTTCTCCCGAGTGTTTTGCGATTTCTTTTTTGAAAATTTTCTCGCGCAAGGAAAATCGCATTTTTCCGCAGCGCAACCCTATTTGGCAATCCCTTGCCTTACGGAAGGGGTGAAAGCGACGCGCATATTTTTGGTGTGCCCTAAAAAAGCGCGTCGCTGAGGGGAAAACCGCTCGGGTTTCCCCTCAAATCGCAGAAATTCGCAGCTGTCAGCTCAGCGAGAATTTCGCGAGCTAAATAAACTTGCTGCGCGTGGCAAAACGACGCTTTTGCCTAAGCGCACCCAATTTGTCGCATACCTGCGACCTGAGCGGGTGAAGTTGCGCGATTTTATAATATGTGTGCCCTATAAATCGCGCAACGAGGGCAGAGCCCTCAAAATCTCGACTTTTTGTTTCATCAGCTTGAAACAAAAAGTGAGAATTTATTTGATTATCGTAATTGGCGCAATCTGCACGGAGAGCGACTTGATGCCGAGGCCGGGGAAGCTGACGTTCGCAACCAATGCCGCCCCCTCGCCGCGGGTTGAGATAATCATGCCGTCGCCGAATTTCGGGTGCCGCACGCGCACGCCCGCCTTGAACTGCGCATAATCTTTCGCCGCCGTACCGGGGGAAGAACTCCGCCCTCCCGCCTGCGCGCGCTTGTACCCCGCCGCCGCGGAGAAAGACTTGCCCGCCGAAACGGACGGAACGTCGTCCGCGGGGACATCGGCACGGTAGCCGTACTCGTCCTCGTCGTTCCGCGAGGAGCGGGAAAAGGTGCGCCGCGCGCCGTACCCGCCATAAGATGAACCGTAGGGGGAAGAGCCGTACCGCGACCCGTACCCCCCGCCGTAGCGGCTGCCGCGCGCGTAGTCGGAGTATGCCGAACGCTGCGGCTCCACGTCCATCACGGAGGAAAGCTCCTTCATGAACCGCGATTCGAGCGTCATGCTCCGCTCGCCGTACAGGTAGCGGCTGCGCGAGCGGGTGAAGAACAGCCGTTCCCGCGCGCGGGTGATGGCGACGTATAGGAGCCGCCGCTCCTCTTCCAGCTCGTTGTCGTCGTAGGCGGCGCGGGAAACGGGGAAGATGTTCTCCTCCATGCCGACCACGAACACCACCTTGAACTCCAACCCCTTGACCGAATGGACGGTGGCAATGGTGACGTAGTTCGTGTCGTCCATCTCGTCGGTATCCGAGCTGAGCGTGACCTGGTTGAGGAAATCGCCGAGCGTCGCGCCCTTGTTCATGCGGCAAAATTCGTCGACGGAATTGACAAATTCGTCGATATTCGCTTTTTTGTTGATGCTCTCGTCCGAGTCGTCGGCGTACATGCTCAATATGCCGCTGTCGTTGATGACGTCGCGCACGATTTCGTCGGCGCCCGCCTCCATGCCCTTCAACACGAGGCTTTTGAGGAGTGCGCCGAACGCCCTGACCTTCTGTTTGCTGCCCGCATTCAGCGGCAGATCGTCCACGTCTAAAACCGCATCATACACCGACAGGTCGTTTTCGGCGGCGTACTGCTCCAGTATTTCGACGGTGCGCGCGCCGATGCCGCGCTTGGGAACATTGACGATGCGGGAGACTGCCTCGCTGTCGAACGGGTTGTTGATGACGCGCAGATACGCGAGCAAATCTTTGATTTCCTTGCGCTCGTAGAACTTGAAGCCGCCGAACACCTTGTACGGCACGCTGTACTTGGAAAATTCCTGCTCGTATGCGCGGGTGAGCGCGTTGATGCGCATGAGGATAGCGAAGTCGGAAAAGCTGTACCCCTCGCGCATGAGGTTGCTGATGGTGCGCGTAACCCAAAGCGCCTCGTCGTTCTCCGTTTCCGCCTGGTAGTACTGCGCCTCGCTCCCCTCGCCGTTCTCCGTCCACAGCACCTTGTCCTTGCGGCGGCCATTGTTGCGGATGACGGTGTTCGCGAGCTTTAAAATATTTTTGGTGGAGCGGTAGTTGCGCTCCAGTTTATACACTTTCGCGTTCGGGAAATCCTTTTCGAAGTCGAGGATGTTCTCGATTTTCGCGCCCCGCCAGCCGTAGATGCTCTGGTCGTCGTCGCCGACGGCGAACAGGTTGCCGTGCACGGTGGACAGCAGTTTTACGATGTCGTACTGCACGGCGTTGGTGTCCTGAAACTCGTCCACGTGTATGTAGCGGAATCGGCCGGAAAGGTATTCGAGCGCGTCCTTATCCGTTTCGAGGAGGCGCAGCGCCTCGGTGAGCAAATCGTCGAAGTCGAGCGCGTTGTTCTTTTTGAGGTGGTCGCAGTAGGCGGCATAGACGGCGCAGATGTCGCGTATCTCATTGACATCTGCATTTTCCTCGGCGTACTGCTGGGGCGTTTTGCCGAGCATTTTGGCGTTCGCGACGTGGAATTTGACGTTTTTGAGGAGTTTTTCGTCCTCCAAACCGCAATCGGCGAACGCCTTTTTGATGACGTTCGCCCGCTCCGTTTCGCTGTAGATGGAAAAGTTTTTATTGTACCCGAGCCGCTCGGCGTACATGCGCAGGATGCGCACGCACATGCTGTGGATGGTGCAAATCCACATGCTCTCGCTCCCCTCGACCATATCCGAAAGGCGCACGCGCATCTCGTTCGCCGCCTTATTCGTAAAAGTTATGGCGAGGATGGACGAGGGGCGCACCCCCTTTTCCTCGACGAGGTAGGCGATGCGCGAGGTAAGCACGCGCGTTTTGCCGCTGCCCGCGCCCGCGAGCACCAAAACCGCCCCCTCCGTGTCGGTGACGGGCTTTAATTGTTCTTCGTTGAGTTTTTCCAAAATTTCCTGCATTTTTTCTCTTGTCCTTCTTTTACCCTGCTGTACCGTTTGATTCTTCCATTATACCACAAAACGCGGCGCACTGCAATCGGCGGGGCGGCATTTTTGAAAATGTGCAAAACGCACAGGCACGCCGATTCGGAGAGCCGCCCATGGCGCGCTCAGTCCTCCGGGGTGCGGGCGCATGGCCCGCCTCTGCCGGCAAGCCAACACCCTCGCCGCAGGATTGCGCACGGCTTCCGCCGCTCCCGCCGCCCGCCCGCGGCGATTAACCGTGGTAGCGCCCCTCGTACTCCGACTCGCGCCGGAAGCGCTCGAGCGCCTTTAAATACCGCTCGGACAAAGTGAGGGTGTAGCGCTGTTTCTCCTCGTAGGAAAGGGTATCGTAATAGGCGTGGTCGGTGAGCCTGCCGATGGCGTCGGACACTTCCCCGTCGGAGAGGAGCATGGCTTTGACCTTTTCGTAAAAGGCGTCGTCGTCGCCGCCCTTGACGGTGCAGGTGATTTTACCCGCAAAGTAGCGCCCGGCGCGGCTTTCGGAGATGCCCGCGTCCTTCGCGCGGGCGACCTCGGCGTGAAATTCGTCTTTGCAGTTCTCCCAAAAACCGCTCTTTAAGCGGCTTTTCGCCTCTTTTGCAATGCTCTTGAAGTTCCGTTCGCGTATTTTCTGCATTTTTCCCTCCCTTTCGCCATAATTCGCACAAACAAAAAGCCCGTTATTTTTCAATAACAGGCTTTCGTGTTTAATTCTTGTTGCTTCTTTTGCGTGCCGCTTCCGACTTCTTCTTTTTCCGCACGGAAGGCTTTTCGTAATGCTCTTTGCGGCGAAGATCTCCGAGAATCCCGTCGCGGGAGCACTTTCTCTTAAAACGGCGCAGCGCGCTGTCGATCGATTCGTTCTCTCCGACTTTAATCGTAGACATTCCTTTCAACCCTCCTTCGCCTTACGCATTTACTCAACATATGCTATTTTACAAAAAAAGGAAGAAGATGTCAAGTTATTTGCGGGCATATCCGCGCGGTTTTTTTGCGCGGGCGAAAAATCTGCCAACGCACTCAGCGGGCGGTACCGTCGCGGAGAGCGGCGCTTTTTCCTCTCTCGCGGCGGGCCTGCAGGATGCGCGCAATCCCCTTGTAATCCAGCGCCCAGTTAACCAGGAAGAGGATGAGAATAGCGAACACGCCCATCGTGATGAACTGCGGAACGCCCGGGATGACGAACGGCAGGCCGCTGTCGAGATACATATAGTCACCCGGGTAGCCGAACACCGTGCTCAAGCCGTAGCTGTTGGCGACGTGAATAATCAGCCCCAGCAGAACGTAGCCGAATTTTTCCAGCCGCGGGCGGTAGGTGCCGCGTACATATTCAAATACGGGGATGAAAATGATGCCCGTGTGCTGCAAAATGCTCTTTAAGACGCTGAATTGCAAATACGGCGTAATAAAGATGCCTACAGGGTATACAAACGTAATAACTCCACCTATAAAGCCGAACAGGTAAAAGCAATCCTTCATCTTCTCGTTTTTGATAAGTAGCGCGATTGGCAGAAGAAAATCCGCCAAATTGCAAGGATAGAACGGCCAAAGCGACAGAAATTTGTTCCCCTTGTACAAGTAGAGTATCCGCCACCCAACTTCAAATACTATCTGAAAAACGGCAACCGCTATAATTGTATTGTTTTTCGCGCGGTCGGATATGCGCTTACTCCCCGCGATGAACGCGAGCGCGACGGCAATTGCCGCCACCACGGCAAAACTTACCCAATGAATCGCCGTATAAGCAAAATCGCCCTCCCAGGCGTCTGCCATGAAAAAATCGTAAAACGGCATAATAATTCCTCTCTTGTTTCCTATTATAGCAAATACTTCCAATACAGGCAAGAAAAATCGACGCAGTTTGATAAAAAGGTATTTTGCGCGGCATCCCATGCCCGAACGGCGGCCGCGCAGCGAAATATGTTTGAACCGCTTGACAAAAATCTTCCGTTGCGCTTATAATAAATACGAAAAATATACATATCTGTACGAGGTTGCAACAATATGAAAGTCAATTACGGCAACTATGCCAGCGAGCAGCTGCAGAGCGAGCGGCGCAAGCTGCACCGAAAGCTGATTCTGCCCAACATCTTTATCCTGCTCATCTCGCTCGCGGCGGCGGTTTCGCTGCTCTTCGGGCAGCTTTTGAGCGTTTCGGTACATATCGACGCGCAATTCGGCGAGGCCGTCGCGCAGATGATGAGCGAACAGGCGGGCGAAGAGAGCGGCGCGGGCGACGCGGCAAAACAATACGCCTTTTTGTTCAAGGACGCCGATGCAGACGTGACCGTTTCCGTGCGGCCCCTTGACCTTCTGGCGGCGGGATTCGACGGCGGCAGAGAGGGAGTGCGGCAGCTAATTACGAACGCCCTCGGCGGGCTTTCGGATACCGTGAATGAACTGAGCGAACAGATTCTGCCCGCCATGATTTCCGTGAGCGTTGCAGGCGCGGCGGGCGCCGATTTGGAAAACGCCGATTTGGAGAACATCGACACGGGCATCTTCGCGGATACCGTCGCAAAACTGAACGACCAGGATTTTGAGGGCGCAGAAGCGGAATTCTCCTCGCAGTTGGACGGCTTTCTGGCGCAATTCGGCGTCACCCTCACCGAAGACGAACGGGCGCAGGTGATGAGTACCTACGACGAATTGGTCAGCCAGGCAACCGTGGACGGAGAGTTCAATGCGGCGAATATCTTTGCCGCGATGGGCGGCTCGGGGGAAGGTTCGGAGGGTGAAGGCGGCGCAACGGATATTCTCGCCATACTCTCCGACCCCGGCGCGTTTGCCGACCAATTGGACGAGGAAACGCTGCGCACGGTGAACCTCGCCTGCACGGGGCTTTCCGCTTTCCTGCTCGTACAGGCGGGTTTGTGGGCGATTTTGGCGCTGTTTGCATTCCTGCACATCTTTTTGCCCAACAAAAAGGTGGGCATGTGGTATGTGAAACTGCTGTGCTGGCTCCCCTGCTTTATCTTTTTTATCGCGCCGCCGCTGGCGCTCGCCGTTGCCCCCAACTTTGTCGAACTGCCCGCCGTTGTTTCCTCGCTCGCGTTCGGCGGCATGACGTTTATCTCCGGCATCTGCCTGTTGGCGCTGTGGCTCATCTCCATCTTCTGGTGCCACCCCATCAAAAAGCGCATCAAACAGTGCACGCGCGTGCTCAAAGAGCGCAGAGCGTAAGAGCGTAATCGTAAAATTTATCCCCGCGCGACCGCGCGGGGATTTTTCAAGGGGGCGGCAATCTGCCGCCCCCTTTTTATAAAAATAATCTCTCATTTGTTCAGAATCTTCGCTTTTTCGTCGTTAAACTCCTGCTCCGTCAAAACTCCCTCATCGTACAATTCTTTCAGTTTTTTCAACTTTTCAAAATATCCCTGCTCCGCTTGAGCACAAGCACCGGCAGTTTCATTCACCGGCGCAATACTTTCCGTATCGTAGACCGGGTGTCCTTCTCCCACTTTATAGTACACACACCAAAACACGATTTCAAAGACAGCTATCAAAATTAAGGGAATATACCCGTACGTCGTAAAAATATTTTCGATAAATAAACTTTGCACGTCCGAATCGGCACCGAGCAAGGTATGCCACTCCGAATTGAGAAAAATAACAAACAAAAGCCCCTCAATCAAATACACCGCGCCAACCCAAACGGACGCCAGCGCAATCGTTTTTACAATCCGCTCGCTTTTAACCGTAAACAACCAAAGCAAAGCGGCTCCGCACATGAGAATCGAGCATACTAAAATCAATATATTAAAAACCTGCGAAAATATTTCCAACACTTTCAAAGACGGAAGTGCATAATTTATACCGGATGTCTCCGCATAGCCCTGCGCAAAGAGTTCAAACGCCTCCACAACGCCGCTGTTCCCGTCTAAGAGTGCAAATCCGTTTTCCTGCACTTGTCGAAAGAATATCCCGTAATCCTGAAAAAGCCCTTCAAACTGTGAAAAATCCATCGCAACGGGCGCAAAAAGCAGGCTGAGCAATGACAGCACTGCCAACGCAAGCGCCACCCCTCCCAAACATAAACGCCGTACCGTCAGTTTTATCATTCGTATTCCCTCCCGTTTGAATATATTTATTATATCAGGTCTTTTGACCTAAGTCAAGACTTTTGACCTGATTCTACATAAAATAAAGGGCATGGAAACCATGCCCTTTATCGACGTTATAAAACAACTGATGAGCGAAAAAAATTTAAGCCAGCAAAAACTTGCCGACGAACTTGGAGTGAACCAAACGACGGTGAGCCAATGGCTGTTGGGACGCAAGAAACCGGGATACGACAGCATTTTGCTGCTATACGAAAAGTTCGGCGTTTCCCCGAATCAACTTTTCGGAATCGACGACTGAACGACGCTATCCCCGTCCGTTTTATTTTAATAGAACGGACGCCCGTTACACCAACTTTTCGCCCATGTCCTGCCCGCCCAGAATGTGGATGTGCAGGTGAAAGACCGTCTGCCCCGCGTCCTTGCCCTGATTGACAATTAAACGGTATCCGCCGTCCAGCCCCAGCGACTTTGCGATTTCGGGGATTTTGACGAAGCACTTTTTGAGCAGTTCCGCCTGTTCGGCGTTCATCTCCGCCAGCGTTGCAAAGTGCGACTTGGGCACGACCAGAACGTGCGTTTTTGCCTGCGGGTTGATGTCGCGGAAGGCGAGCATATCCTCGTCTTCATACACCTTGTTCGAGGGGATTTCCCCCGCGATAATCTTGCAGAAAAGGCAGTTTTTATCCATGATGTTTCCCTCCAAATGGTTCGATATTTTTCAACCGTGCCGCAAAAGTAAGTACCGCGGCGCGGTTTTTTATTTTGTTTTTGCGCTAAAAAATACGCGCCTGCGCTTCCCCTGCCGCGCTTATTCTACTCGCTCGGCGAGCAGTCCGTCCTCGAAGAGGGCGACGGCGCGCACGCGCACCTTTTGGCCGGCCGGCGCCCCGCCCGCAAGGTACAGGCGGATGTAATTTTCCGAATACCCGACGGTGTACCCGTTCTTTTCCTCTTCGGGAATCATTTCCAGCGTTTTGCCGATGTGCGCCCGCTCGTACTGTTCGCGCAGCTCCCTGCCCAAGGCAAGCAGGCGGTGCAGCCGCTCCTTTTTGACGGCGGCGGGCAGCTCCTTCAGTTTTGCGGCGTTCGTGCCCGTGCGGCGGCTGTATGCGAAGCAATGGATCTGCGAAAACGCCGCCCTGCGCGCGAGCGAAAGCGTCTCCTCGAAATTTTCCTCCGTTTCCGTCGGGAAGCCCGCGATGATGTCCGTCGTAATCGCCGCGTCGGGGAAATATTCGCGGATGAGCGCCACGCGCGCGAGGTACTCCTCGCCCGTGTAGTGGCGGTTCATCTTTCTGAGCACCGCGTCCGAACCGCTCTGCAGGGACAAATGGAACTGCGGCGCGAAGTCGCGCACCTGCTTTGCCGCCCGCAAGAGTTTCTCCGTGACGACGCCGACCTCCAAAGAACCGAGGCGTATGCGCGATTTTGCGTCCTTGACGGCAAGGAGAAGTTCGGGCAGGCCTCGCTCCCCGTCGCGATAGGAAGAGATGTCGATGCCCGTAACGACGCACTCGGCGGCGTTGCATTGTAAGATTTCCGCCGCCGCGCTCTCCACCGTGCGCGAGCGGCTCCTGCCGCGCAGGTACGGGATGATGCAGTAGGAGCAGAAATTGTTGCACCCGTCCTGAATTTTAATGAACGCGCGCGTTTTCAGCTGCACGGGCGCGGGAAGTTCGTCGTACTCCCTATCTGCCTCGTCGATGCGCACCTTCTCCGCCGAATATGAAACGGGTATCGTTTGCGACTCGCAAAGCTCGGGCGCTTCCGCAAAGGGCAACCCTTCGCCGCGGGCAAAGCCGTCGATGAGTTCCAGAATTTTGCCCTTCTGCCGCGCGCCGGTAACGAGGGTGACGTTGCGCTTATCCGCAAATGCCGCGGGCGCCTTTTCCGCCGCGCAGCCGCACACGATGACGGGCGCATCCGGCGAAACGGCGGCGATGCGCGCGATGGCCTGGCGCGACTTTTTTTCCGCCTCGCCCGTGACGGCGCAGGTGTTCAGAATATACAAATCGGCGGGCACGAGCTCGTCCGAAACCTCCCAGCCGCGCTCGGAAAGCCCGCGCGCGAGCGAGCCGCTCTCGCAGCCGTTGACCTTGCAGCCGAGGGTGAAAACGACAGCCTTCTTCATGCCCACTCCCCCAGTTCGAACATTGCGGCGGAGAGGAAAGCGATGGCTGCCGTTTCCGCGCGCAGAATGCGCTTGCCGAGCGTAATGCCCGCAAAGCCCGCCGCCTTTGCTGCCGCGAACTCCTCCTCCGAAAAGCCGCCCTCGCTGCCAACGACGAGCGCCGTGCTACCTGCGAGGGAATGGAGGTCAAAATCGGACGCATGCGCAAATTCGCAGGCGAACAATTTATGTTCGTACCCCGCGCAGGAGGCGAGCGCCCCCTCCAACGAGTCGAAATATTCGATATGCGGAACGGTGGCGCGCAGGCACTGTTTTGCCGCCTCGCGCGCGACCTTTTTCAGCCGTTCGAGCTTGTTTTCGTTCATATACGCGGCGCAAAAGCGGGAGGAAAACACGGCGATCTCCTTGGCGCCGAGTTCGGTCGCCTTCTGCACGACCAGCTCCGTTTTATCCCCTTTGAGCGCGCCGATGAGGAGTTTGACGGGCGTTTTCGCCTCCTTGTCGGAAGGGCGTTCACCCACGACGCCGCACAGCATTTCGCCCTTGCCGATTTTATTGACGACGGCATCGTATTCGTTGCCGCTGCCGTCGAGCAGGACGATTTCGTCCCCCTCTTTGAGGCGCAGAACGTTTTTGGCGTGCGAATACTCATCGCCCGTCAAAGCCGTTTCCCGCGCTATTTTGTCGACATAAAATCTGCGTACCGTCGCCATAAAACTCCTTTTTTTAGCGGCTGCGCACGAGGCAAGTTTCTCGCAATGCCCTGTCGGGTATTGCTCGTTTCCGCCTCGGCTCCGCCGCCTTGTTCACGAAAATCTCACCGCGCTGCGATTTTCCGTGAGTCTGTGGTTTATAATTAAAATAATTACTCGCAAAAGCAAAAACCGCGCTTTTTGCTTTTGCACTCAATTTGCCGACACCTCGGCTCACGGAAGGGGTGAAGTTGCGGCATTTTATAATATGAGTGCCCTTAAAAACAACGGGGCCCCCGAAAATCGCAACGCGCATAGCAGTGTGAGATTTTTGGGGAAGAGGAGCAACAAGTGTACGAGGGCTTGGCGGCAAGCTACGCGCGCCGCTTGCCCTCCGTCGCCTTGTTGCGACGTGGCATGAGGGGAAAGCCGCTCGGGTTTCCCCTAAATTCGCAGAAATTTGTTTTATCAGCTTAAAACAAATTTCGCGAGCAATTCTCTCGCGCAAGCAAAACCGCGCTTTTGCGCAGCGCACCCCTATTTGCAAACACCTTTGCTTTTGCAGGAAAGGTGAATGCGGCGCGCGCAAAATGGTGTGCCCTAAATAAACAGGGTCCCCGAAAATCGCAACGCGCGTAGCGGTGTGAGATTTTTGGGGAAAAGGAGCAACAAGTGTACGAGGGCTTGGCGGCAAGCTATGCGCACCGCCCGCCCTCCGTCACCTTGTTGCGACGAGCGCCGCAGAGGAAAACTCTGAACGCCGCGCCGCTTATTAAGCGGCGCGCGTTGGGGTTGTCATCAAAATCACGGAAAAAAGTTTTATAATCGCTTAGGCGATTGCGGTGCACTCGTTTTCGCTTTTGCGAGCAAGTGAAAGCCTCGCGCACCTTCAGCTTAAAACTTTTTTCGTGAATCACTTATTTTCTCATTGCCAACGCAAACCACTCGCCCTTGCGCACCTGTTTGACGAGCTTCAGCCCGATGCCCTCGTAGGCGGAAATCACCTGCTCCAGCTTCGGCTCGATGATGCCGCTGAGAATCAGCGTTCCGCCCTCCTTCAGATTCTTCGGGATGCTCTCCGAAAGGCGGCAGAGAATGTCCGCGGTGATATTCGCCGTCATCACCTCGCCGCGCACCTCCGCGTTTTCAAGCAAATCGGAAAGGTCGATTTTCACCCTTTCCGCGACACCGTTGAGCGCGGCGTTGTGCTCGGCACTGCGCACCGCGACGTAGTCGATATCCGTCATATACGCGAATTTCGCCCCCAGTTTGACGGCGGAAATACCCAGAATACCGCTGCCGCACCCGACGTCGATGACGGTATCCCCCTCGCGCAGGTATTCCTGCAGCAATTCAAGGCACATGGACGTCGTTTCGTGCTCGCCCGTGCCGAATGCCATGTTCGAATCGAGCTTGATGACGACCTCGCCCTCCTTCGGCTCGTAGGCAATCCACTCGGGGCAGACGACGACGCGCCCGCCGATGTGGATGGGGCGGAAATGCTTTTTCCACACGTCGATCCAATCGTCCCCCTCGATTTCGCGGCGGGAAGTTTCGAGCGTCCCCAAGGGGACAAAGCCCGCGCTGCGCTCCTTCAAAAGCTCCAAATCGGCGTTGATGGAGCGGATGTTTTCGTCCGCGATGTCCAGGGGCAGAAAGCACTTGACGAGCACGTCGCTCTGCGGCGCCGCCAAATCGTCGTCCATGTAGTCCCAAAAGGTGCGCTTGTCCTTTTGCAGGGCGATGATGTCGTTCACGTCGCAGATGGTGACGCCGTAGTTGGTGTAGTTCCAAAAGATGTCGGAGACGAGTTCGCTCCCCTCGGTGGTCGTATGTACGGTATATTCGATAAATTTCATGGCGCGCCTCCGCGTTTTTTCTCCTACTATTGTACCCGTTTTTGCGCCGTTCGTCAACCTCTTTTGCAGCGGTGCGGGCGCGGATACGGAGCCGAAGTCCGCGCCGATTCCGGGCAGACAAAAAGCCCCGCGTTTTTGCGGGGCAGGACAAAGCGCAAAAGCACACCGGCGATGCGCGGGCGCTTTTTGCGGCTTATGTTCGGTTATGCTTTGGGTATCCCTATATCAATTTGCTCATTTCGCTCTTTAAGCGGGCGATAATCTTTTTTTCCAGGCGGGATATGTACGACTGCGAGATGCCGAGAAGGTCTGCAACGTCCTTTTGCGTCATCTCCTCGCCGCCGTCCAATCCGAAGCGCAGGTTCATGATTTTTTTCTCGCGCTCGGGCAGTTTTTCGAGCGCGCCGCGGAGCAGCTCCTTTTCCACGCCCGTTTCGATGTCTTTATACACCGTGTCCGAATCGGTGCCGAGAACGTCAGAGAGGAGCAGTTCGTTCCCCTCCCAATCGGTGTTGAGCGGCTCGTCGAAGGATACCTCGCTCTTCAGCCGCACGAGGCGGCGCAGGTACATGAGAATTTCGTTTTCGATGCAGCGCGAGGCATAGGTGGCGAGCTTGATGTTTTTGGCGGGGTCGAAGGAGTTGACCGCCTTAATCAGCCCGATGGTGCCCACGGAAATCAAATCGTCGGAATCGGCGCCCGTGTTGTCGAACTTGCGCGCGATGTAGATGACCAGGCGCAGGTTGTGTTCGATGAGCGCGCTTTTGACCGCCTCGTCCCCTGCGGAAAGTTTGCCCAGCATATCCGATTCTTCCTCCGCGGAATAGGGCAGCGGCAGCGCTTCGCTCCCGCAGATATAGTCGAGTACGTTTTCGCCGCGCATCCCCTGCAGCAGCCGCAGAATTTTTGCCTTGATGTCCTTGAGCATGATTTATTCTCCCTTCCCTTCGAAATCCTCCTCCTTTGCAAACGCGGGCGGCAGAATGAGCGAATATTCCCCCGCCAGCGGGCGCGGGCTGATTGCCACCGCCACATCTCTTACTATATGCGCCTTGCCTCGAAAATATATCTCCAATTCATCGATTCGGAACACCGTCAGCTCGCTTTTGCCGTTGACCGTTTCCACTGCCTGCTTTTCGCACGGCGTTTTGCCCGTGAACAGCCCGTCCGCCAAAAGCGAGAGCGCCAGCGAGCGCTCCGCCACCGCCACGGGGTTGCCACGCCTGTCTTTGAGGCGGTTGCCCGTATCGACGAACGCTTTCGCCTCCGCGCTGCTGCCCCCGAGCGTCAGGCGGCAGGTAAAAATGTATGCCGCCGTTTTGCCGTGTCTTGTCAGCATTTTTGCAAAACGTATCCCGAAAACGACGACCAGCACGCACCCCGCGACCAGCACGCCCGAGGGCAGGCGGAACAGGGTGTACGTCAGTTCCCCCTCCCCCTCGTTGGGGGAAATTTGCGCAAACAGCGCGGTGAGCATGCCCGCCAGGGCGAACATGTACCCGACGAACGCGAGCGAGCAGAGGGCGTACGTCCGCTTTTTTTTGAACTTTGCCGCGGGCAGGGGCAATACCGCCGCCACCCCGTACTTGACCAAAATATCGACGGCGGCGGGAACGGTATAATACAGCTTAAAAACCGTATACCCCACGGCGAGCGCCGTGCCGAAGAGCGCCGTCAAAAAGATGCGCCACAGCTTTGCCTCCCCCTTGACCGTTTTGACCGCGCAGTACAAGAGAGCCGCGTCGGCGCAGAAGTTATCGAGGATGAGCGTATCGAGATAGACGACCATTTCTCCCCTCCCGCCCGCCTTTTTTCCGATTTCATTATACACCCGCGCCGCGGCGGTTTTTTGGATACGATTGCCGAAACCCGCCGAATTTTATACTTTCACACAGTTTGCGCAGAAATCGTTAATCAAGTGCTTGACATTTTCACGGGGGGGGGGATACTATTGTGCAATAGCAAATTTGATATCGGGAAACAACGTATACTGGAAGTAAAAAACATATGTAAAACTTACCGCCCGAAAAAGGGCGCGGAGACGAAGGCGCTGGACGACGTTTCCGTCTCCTTCCCCGAGACGGGCATGGTGTTCCTGCTCGGCAAATCGGGAAGCGGAAAATCGACGCTTTTAAACATCTGCGGCGGACTGGACAGGGCGGACTCGGGCGAAATTATCATCAAGGGCAAGAGCAGCAAGGACTTCACCCCTACCGACTTCGACAGCTGCCGCAACACGCTCGTCGGGTTCGTGTTCCAGGAATACAATATCCTCAGCGAATTTACCGTGGAGGACAACATAGCGCTCGCGCTCGAACTGCAAAACAAAAAGCGGGACGAAAAGCGAATCGCCGAAATTTTCACGACAGGGAGTTTGCGTAGAACTACGCCGACCGCATCATCGAACTCAAAGACGGCAAAATCATCGCCGACCGCACGCGGGAGGGAGACGCGGCGCAACTGAAAAACGTGCAGTTCATCGGCAACGACACGATTGCCGTGCGCGACGGCTCGGCGCTGACTGACAGCATCTTTACAATCCGTGACGACGACTCGACAGACTCCATCGCCAACGCAGTCGTGGGCGAAATACTCGGCGCGAGCGCCATCATACAGGGCATACAATATCTGACTCTCGGCGTGGGGCTCGGATTTACCGTATTCGCCATGCTGCTCATGTTCAACTTCATCTCCGCTTCCATCACGGCGAAAAAGAAGGAAATCGGTATACTGCGCGCCATCGGCGCACGGAGCACCGACGTGTTCAAAATATTCTGGTCGGAGGCGCTCATCGTGGCGGGGGCATGCCTGGTGCTGTCGGTAATCGTCTGCGTCGCGCTCTGCCCCGTCATCAATGCGGCTATCATCGATAACACGGCTTTGAACGTATCCCTGCTCCTGTTTACGCCCCTGTCTTTCCTGTTTATGGCGGCGGTGGCGCTGGTAACCGCAACCCTCTCCACCCTGCTCCCCGTTTCGCTCTACGCCAAAAAGCCGCCCGTGGAGAGTATCCGCGCCCTGTAATTCAGAGCACAGGTGCAGCCGCAGCGCTATCTATATGAAAACAGCCCCGCGCAATAGCGCGGGGCTACTTTCTGTATGAATTTTTATTCGTTCGGCAGCTTCATCTTGTCCTTTTCGGTGATGGGGCGGATGACGCGGCAAGGGTTGCCCGCCGCAAACACGCCCGCGGGAATGTCCTTCGTGACGACGCTTCCCGCGCCGATGACCGAGTCGTGCCCGATGGTGACGCCGCCGCACACCGTGACGTTCGAGGCGAGCCAGACATTGTCTTCAATCGTAATCGGGCGGGCGTACTCGTAGTCGAATGTGCCGCCCTTGCCGTCCGGGCGCATATTCCGGTCGCACGCAAGGAGCGGATGCACGGGCGTGACGATGGAAACGTTCGGCCCGATAAAGCACTGCTTCCCGATTTTTACGGGCGCGACATCGAGGATTGTGAGGTTGAAGTTGGAGAAAAAATCTTCCCCCACGGTGGTATTGACACCGTAATCGAAGCGGATGGGCGGCTCGCACCAGATGCGCTCCCCGCACCCGCCGAAGATACGGCGCAAGAGAGCCTGCCGCTTTTCCCGCTCGTCCTCCTCCGAATTGTTGTATTGGTAGAACAGTCGGCGCACGCGGCTGCGCATAGAGGCGAGTTCCTCGTCTGCGGGGTTGTACAGTTCGCCGCGTATCATCTTTTCATATTCGCGCATGAAATTCCCTCAATAGCGGCCGTATTTGTACGCCGCATTGTACATAGCGATGAGATTTTCGACGGGGGTATTGTCCTGAATTTGATGCGTGGGCGCAAAATGGTAGCCGCGCACCGCCTTCATCACCTCCAGCGTATCCTTGCAGACGGCGTCCACCTCTTCGGGCGTGCCGTAGGCGAGCGGCCCCGCCGTGGAGATGCAGCCGCGGAAGTTCAGGCGGCCGCCGAAGTGCTCGGCAAGGTAGCGCGGGCTCATGTTCACCGCCTCGGGCTGCAGCGTATCGACGCCGCGTACCCCCATTTCGATAAAGTCTTCATATGCCCAACTGCTGCTGCCGCAGGTATGCACAATTGCCGGCAGATTGTACGACTTGGCGAGGTCGACGAACATCTTATGGATGGGTTTGATTTGCTCGCGGTACAAATCGAGGCTGATCATCGGGCCGATTTGCGTGCCGAGGTCTTCTCCCAGCCAGACAAAGTCGATGTATCCCCTGCACTTGGCGAGGAGTTTATCCATCATTTCCAGCTGAAATTTCGCGCGGCGGTGCATAAAGCGGAGCGCCGCTTCGTCCCCCAGCATGACGTGGCAGAGCACGTCTTCCACGCCCATAATCCTGCCGTTGGAGTTGAGCACGTCGGGAACGCCTGCGCTGCCGACGTACAGTCCGTATTCGCCGCCGTAGCTCTTCGCCTGCGCGAGCGCCGCGTCGTAATCGAAATCGTTCGCGTCGGGGACGGGGAAATTGTCGAACATCTCATCCGTCGCGTCCTTGAGCGGAAAATCGCAGAAGTCCCAATAATAGCCGCTCTCGTTTTCCACTTTGCGCATGATGCAGCCCTCGAGCGGGTCGACCATGCGGTCGGGCGGGCAATGAAAAATCTGCTTGCCGATATACGGCGGATTGATGCCGCGGTAATCGACGCCGAGCGCACGATACATCGCCTCCATGTCGTCGGTCGGAAGCCCGAGCGCGCGGCAGAATCTGGAATGCACCGTGGGATTGGTGTCGTACCCGATGGTCACGCGGTCGGTCTTTTCAAATTCAAAGGTGCGGCGAACCCGCTCCCTGGAAGTCATCGTTTCCTTGCATTTTTCAATCAGCATAAAGTTTCCCCCCAAATAAGGTTTCTTTAAAAATTATAAAATAAATTCATAAAAAAGACAACGATATAAATATATTATTTTGACAAAAATTTTTTATAACGGTATGCGCCGCGGGCATTCAGCCCGCGGCGCATACCATTCCTCTTAACCTCCTCTTAACCCCAACGCCCGCACAAATCGTCCGTTTGCGAAGCGGTGAGAGCCCCCGTATAAGTACAATTATAAAATATCCCTTCGTGTTCGATATGCCCCATATACCCGACGATACCGCCGGCCGCTTCTGCCGCAATAACGTCTGCATCCACGCTGCAATCGGTAAACGTATAATTAAAGCGGTTCGAGCCGTAAAAATGATAAGCAAACCCTGCAATACCGCCGGCATAACAGTCTGCCCCATCCTGCGAAGCCGGCTTTTCTGCCTTGACTGTACCAGTAAACGAGCAGCCGCGGAAAACCGCATCGTTGGCCGAACCGACCAAACCGCCGGCGCGGCTCCCGACTACAACGCCTTGCGCGCTGCAATTTTGAAAGACTGCCCGCCCGCCGTTGCACCCGACGAGCGCCCCCGCGCACGCTCTGGACTGCCGATCGCCCGCATAATCGCTTACGTCGACAAAAACATTTTCCAACTGCAAACCGATAAAGCAAGCCGATACAGACTCCGCAAACAGCCCGGCATAGACATGTTCGTCGTCAAGGGAGGAAGAATCTATCGTAAGATTGCGTATCGTATAACCGCCCGGGTTGAAAAACATGCCCGTAAACGGAGCATCGTAGCCGAGAGGCCTCCAATCGACGCCCGTCAAGTCTATATCCGCAGCAAGAACATAATTCCCGGCAAGGTTATTTTCAATATTTTGCAAATCTTCCGCCGTCCGCACGGCAATCATCGTATCTGCATCCGCAACAACGATTTCGCCGCACAGCCCGCCGATATATTGTTTCGTATCGTCCACCAAGTGGAGATACAGCTCTGTTTTTCCGTTTCCGACGGCGACGAGACGGTCGCCCGATACAGCCGCAACGGACGGATCGCCCGTAACAGCGTAGGCAAGGTGATATTCGATACCCGTTCCCTCCGCCAATGCCGCTGCGTCAATCAGTTCCGTTTCCCAGGCGTCGAGCAGATATGTGACAAACGGAAGGCCCTCGATTACGTTCGTAACCCCATTGCGGAAGCTGTGCCACATCACTTTGCAGCCGCCGTTCCAACTATCCGCCCAACCGGCGGGCTTTTCCGCGTCCCCGCAATAGATTTGCGTAATCTCCGAAGCGGAAAAAACTTCCTCCCCCATTGTCTCCACGCTTCCCTCGAAAATTGCCCGCTTCAACGCCGTACAGCCGTAAAAGGCGCGGTCGCCCACCGCTTTGAGAGAACCGTCTAAATCGATCGTTAAATCGGAGAGATTGGCACAATTTTCGAAGGCGTGCGCACCGATTCGTGTAACAGTAGACGGAATATACACCGAGCGCATTGTGCAATCGGCAAACCCGTTCGGCTCGACCGCTACGACGGGAGCGCCTTTATATTCGGCGGGGATTACGATATCGTCCAGATATTTGGCTCTCCCCGCGGAAACCGCGTAGCCGCGGCTCCCGCCCGGCGTTCCGATCGGATAAAATTCCAACAAAGCGCTCTGTCCGGGCAATGCCTCTCCCGCGTAAATACCGGTGTCCGTGTTGCCTATCCACCAATTTCCGTTTTCGCCGATTGCAGGCGTTTTTCCGTCCTGTCCGTCCGCGCCGGGTATCCCCTGCTCGCCCTGCATGCCTTGCTCGCCTTGTTCTCCCTGTTCCCCCTGCTCACCTGCCGGGCCTTGCTCTCCCTGTTCTCCGCGGGCGGGAATACCCGTATCGGTATCGCCTATCCACCAATTTCCGTTTTCACCGATTGCGGGCGTTTTTCCGTCCTTCCCGTCGGCCCCCATTAACGATGAAAGCCACTCCTCCTCCGTCCCGGAGTACCCATGCCGGCAAGCAATTTCATAGGCCGAATCGCCCTCAAAAAGCGCTGCAAATTCCTCATATGTGCCCTCGTATCCCTCTGCTACGGCGGCTTCGTAAACGTCCTGCAGCGTTTCAACAGAACCGCCGCACCCGACAGCGAGTATAGCGATGCCCGCACACAGGAGCAATACAACCCATACAGAAATAAACCGATAAAGGCACTGCATCTTTTTCATTGTTCATCCTCCCATAATTCATATTCTAAATCCATTATACCCCCCCCCGAGCGGAATTGTCAATCGTTTATCATTATTCGTTTATGCGGCAAACAATCCGGCATCTTCGTGATTTGTTCAGGATACAGCAAAAAAGACTTCGGTTTTCACCGAAGTCTTTTTTATTAGTAATTTTCAATTACTTGACGATTTTGGAAACGACGCCCGAACCGACCGTTCTGCCGCCCTCACGGATAGCGAAACGGAGACCTTCTTCGACCGCGACCGGCTTGATGAGCGAAACGTCGATTTTGACGTTGTCGCCGGGCATGACCATTTCAACGCCTTCCGGCAGTTTGATGGAGCCCGTAACGTCCGTCGTGCGGATGAAGAACTGAGGACGATAGTTGTTGAAGAACGGGGTGTGACGGCCGCCTTCTTCCTTCGTCAGAACGTACACCTGCGCTTCGAACTCGGTGTGGGGATGAATCGAACCGGGCTTCGCGATAACCTGACCCTTTTCGATGTCCTTACGGTCGATACCGCGGAGCAGAGCGCCGACGTTGTCGCCCGCCATAGCTTCGTCGAGCATCTTGCGGAACATTTCCAGACCGGTGATGACCGTCGAACGGGGCTTCTCGATGAGACCAACGATTTCGGCGGGATCGCCGACTTTCGCCACGCCGCGCTCAACACGGCCCGTAGCAACGGTACCGCGGCCGGAGATCGTGAACACGTCTTCGACAGGGAGCAGGAAAGGCTTGTCGTCCTCACGGACGGGATCAGGGATATACGCATCGATCGCATCCATGAGCTCGAGGATGCACTTGCACTCGGGAGCAGCGAGGATTTCCGCATCGGAAGCGCCGCTGGTAGCCTTTTCCAAAGCCTTCAAAGCGGAACCCTTGATGATGGGCGTCTTGTCGCCGGGGAAGCCGTACTTGGTGAGCAGGTCGCGGATTTCTTCTTCGACGAGTTCGAGCAGTTCGGGATCGTCGACCTGATCGGTCTTGTTCATGAACACGACGATATAAGGCACGCCGACCTGACGGGCGAGCAGGATGTGCTCACGGGTCTGGGGCATCGGGCCGTCCGTCGCCGCAACGACGAGGATCGCGCCGTCCATCTGCGCGGCGCCGGTGATCATGTTCTTGACATAGTCGGCGTGGCCCGGGCAGTCAACGTGCGCATAGTGGCGCTTGTCCGTCTGGTACTCGACGTGCGCGGTGTTGATCGTGATACCACGAGCCTTCTCTTCCGGCGCCTTGTCGATTTCATCGTACTTCATTTTAGCAGCCTGACCTTTGGCAGCCATAACCATCGTGATAGCTGCGGTCAGAGTCGTTTTGCCGTGGTCAACGTGGCCGATCGTGCCGACGTTAACGTGGGGTTTGCTTCTGTCGAATTTAGCCTTAGCCATTTTCGTTCCTCCAAATAAATTTTTATTTTTTAATGATAACTTGTGCGCCGAAATGGTTCCGGCTCTTGCAGCTATCTATCATTAACATGAATAGCGGCTTTTACAAGCAAGTATAATTATATCTTAATTTGAAAAATATATCAATCTTTTTGCGACTTTTTTCAAAAAATTTTTGAAAAACCGCCGCTTACTCCGCCTTTTTGCCGCGCTCGCCGATAATCTTTTCGGAAATGGAGCGGGGAACTTCGCTGTAATGGGATAATTGCATCGTAAACTGCCCGCGGCCCTGCGTGCGCGAACGAAGGTCGGTCGCGTAGCCGAACATCTCGGACAGAGGAATCTGCGCGTCGATGACCTTGACGCCGTTCCTGTCCTCCGTGCCGGTAATCGTACCGCGGCGGGAGGATACGTTGCCCATCAAATCGCCGAAGTAATCCTCGGGGGTGACGATTTCCACCTTCATGATCGGCTCGAGCAGAACGGGGTTCGCCCTCTTCAAGCCGTCCTTGAAGCCCATGGAACCTGCGATTTTGAACGCCATTTCGGAGGAGTCGACTTCGTGATACGAGCCGTCGTACACGACCGCGCGGAAGTCCACCACTTCGTAGCCGGCGAGGAAGCCGTTCTTCGCCGCTTCCTGGATACCTTTGTCGATGGCGGGGATATATTCCTTCGGGATGGAGCCGCCGACCGTTTCGTCGACGAACTCATAGCCCTGGCCGGGTTCCAGAGGTTCGAGGCGCAGTTTGCAGTGACCGTACTGACCTTTACCGCCCGACTGACGGACGTACTTGCCTTCGGCCTCCACTGCCTTGCGGAAGGTTTCGCGGTAAGCAACCTGCGGCTGACCGACGTTCGCTTCCACCTTGAACTCGCGGAGCAGGCGGTCGACGATGATTTCGAGGTGCAGCTCGCCCATACCGGCGATGATGGTCTGCCCCGTCTCGTTGTCGGTATACGTCTTGAAAGTCGGATCCTCTTCCGCCAGCTTGATGAGCGCCATCGTCATCTTTTCCTGGCCGGCTTTCGTCTTGGGCTCGATGGCGACCTTGATAACCGGTTCGGGGAACTCCATCTGTTCGAGGACGATGGGGTGCTTTTCGTCGCACAGCGTGTCGCCCGTGGTCGTCTCCTTCAAACCGACGATCGCGCAGATATCGCCCGAATAGATCATCGGGATCTCTTCGCGGTGGTTCGCGTGCATCTGCAGCAGGCGGCCGACGCGCTCTTTCTTCTGCTTGGTGCTGTTATAGACGTAGGAGCCGGACTCCAGAACGCCCGAATAGGCGCGGAAGAACGCGAGTTTGCCGACGAACGGGTCTGCCGCAATCTTGAACGCGAGGCCCGCGAACGGCTCTTCGTCGGAGGTCTTTCTCTCCTCCTCTTCGCCGGTGTTGGGGTTGATGCCCTTCACGTGGTCGACGTCGAGCGGGGAAGGCAGATAATCGATGATTGCGTCGAGCAGGAACTGCACGCCCTTGTTGCGGTAGGAAGAGCCGCACAGGACGGGCGTGACGGACATGTTAATCGTCGCCATGCGCAGGCCCTTTTTCAGCTCTTCGACGGACAAATCGCCCTCTTCGAAGTATTTTTCCATCAGCTCGTCGCTCTGTTCGGCGACCGCTTCCACGAGCTCGGCGCGGTATTTCTTCGCGTCCTCCATCATGTCGGCGGGGATATCCGTCTTTTCGAACTGCGTGCCGAGGTCGTCTTTATAGATCTCCGCGTTCATGTTTACGAGGTCGATGATCCCTTTAAAGGAATCTTCCTTGCCGATGGGGAGCTGGATGCGGATGGCGCGCGTGCCGAGGCGCTCGCGCATCATTTTGACCGCGTTGTCGAAGTTTGCGCCGTTGATGTCCATCTTGTTGACATACGCGATGCGCGGAACTTTATACTTATCCGCCTGGCGCCACACCGTTTCCGACTGCGGCTCGACGCCGCCCTTCGCGCAGAAGGTGGCGACGGCGCCGTCGAGAACGCGGAGCGAGCGCTCCACTTCGACGGTGAAGTCGACGTGGCCCGGGGTATCGATGATGTTGATGCGGTGGCCTTTCCATGTGCAGGTCGTAGCGGCGGACGTAATCGTGATGCCGCGCTCCTGCTCCTGTACCATCCAGTCCATGGTAGCGGCGCCCTCGTGCGTTTCACCCAACTTGTGCGTTTTACCCGTGTAGAACAGGATACGCTCGGTCGTGGTGGTTTTGCCCGCGTCGATGTGCGCCATGATACCGATGTTTCTTGTTACGTCAAGACCGAATTGTCTGGGCATAGTCCACTCCTTTTACCAACGGAAATGCGCGAAAGCCTTGTTCGCCTCCGCCATGCGGTGGGTATCTTCTTTCTTTTTGACAGAGCCGCCCGTGTTGTTGAACGCGTCCATCAGCTCCGCGGCGAGCTTTTTGCTCATTTCGCGCTCGCTGCGCTTGCGGGTATTGATGACGATCCAACGAATCGCGAGGGTCTGGCGACGCTCGGGACGAATTTCGATAGGAACCTGGTAGTTCGCACCGCCGACGCGGCGCGCCTTTACTTCGAGCACCGGCATGACGTTCGCCATCGCCTGGTTGAAGATTTCCATCGGCTCCTTGCCGAGTTTTTCTTTCATCATGTCGAATGCGTCGTAAACGATTTTCTGCGCCGTGGCCTTGTTGCCGTCGAGCATGATTTGGTTAATCAACTTCGTGACGACCTTGCTGCCGTATACGGGGTCGGGCAGAACGTCTCTTTTGGGAACATTGCCTCTCCTGGGCATGATTGAATCCTCCTCTAAATTTTAATGTCAGCCGCGCAAGTCCGCACTATACTATAAATAATATAAACGGAACCGCGCTTCGGGCTTTTGCCGCCCTGCAACGGGCGAGCCCCTGTTTGGTTGATACAGTGTAAGGGAAAATAACCCTAGTACAGCTATCGCTTGCTCTTCCACCTGCCGCTCGAACCCCGGCAAACCGCTGCCGGTATTCCTGTGCGGACTGCAGGGAAAAGTAGCGAACCTTCTGCCTTGCGGCATACTGCCTACTTTCTATCGGGCCATATTGAAAATATATTCCGACAAGTAGGTTCGATTTTGCGGAATTATCCGCCGCTCTTATCCGAAATTATTTAGGACGCTTTGCGCCGTATTTGGAGCGAGCCTGTTTTCTCTTCGCAACGCCTGCGGTATCGAGCGCGCCGCGGATGATGTGGTAACGTACGCCAGGCAAGTCGCGCACACGGCCGCCGCGAATGAGGACGGAGCTGTGCTCGTTGAGGTTGTGGCCCTCGCCCGGAATGTAAACGGTACCTTCCTGTTTGTTCGTCAAGCGTACGCGCGCAATTTTACGGAGCGCGGAGTTCGGCTTTTTCGGAGAGGTGGTGGAAACGGAAAGGCATACGCCCCTCTTCTGCGGGCACTGACCCATGATAGGCGTTTTGCTCTTTTCCACGCGGCGCTCTCTGCCGTGCTTGATGAGCTGGTTGATTGTAGGCATGTTTTACCTCCTTGTAAGATTGGAATATATTTTCAATAAATTGCCCTTACGCAATTTAGAGAAAGCCTGTTCACAAAATTTTCTTTGCCTTTTTCCGGCAAAGAAAAGCCCTTGCGGCTGCCCGCTGCGCATCGCCCGTTCGGCATGCCCGCGGTTTTTGGGCGCGCAAAAAAATATGCGCCCACAGTCGCAAGGACTATTTTAGCATTTTATACGCTCGTTGTCAATTATTTCAAACAATATTATATGCAGAAATCTCCGAAATTGCGGCAAATCTCTAAATCTTCAGCGATTTGATGCGGTCGGTATAATATTGCACGAGCTCCCACTTCGTTCCGGGCATCAGCCTGTGGTCGGGGCAGGGAACGAAACCGCCCAGCTCGATGAGCGGCTTGATGCGCTCGATTTCCGCGTCGACCGCCGCTTTGTCCTCGCGCAGCACCCTCTTATCCATGCCGCCGACGCCCAACATGCCCTTGCCGAACTTTTTGCGCGCCGCGGCGAACTGGTCGCCCCACGTGCCCACTTCGATGGGGAACATCGTATTGACGCCGTTTTCGTACCAAATAGGGAGAAGTTTGTCCGTGACGCCGTCGCAGTCGAGGCTTATGATGTCGATGCCGTAGGAGCGCACGAGGTCGGTGATGCGCTTGTAATGCGCGGCGCAGAGGTCTTCGAACATCATCGGGGAGAGCAGCGGCCCGTTCTTGAAGCAGATATCCTCCCAGAAGTGTGCAAAATCAAATTTCGCGCCCGTCTCCAATACCGCTTTCGCGCACTGGTACTGCATATCCGCCCAGGTATCGACGATTTCGTGCATCAAATCGTAGTCGTCGCAGAGCATGTAGCTCATGCCGACCACCGAAAGCATGTTGCGGACGCTGCCCAATACGCTGCCCAGATGCAGGCCGACGGGATAATCGCGCTCGGTATCGTTGAACTTTTTGAAAAATTCGACGTCCACGCGATCGGGGGTGAACTGCATCTTCGGCTTGTACAGCTCCTCGAACGCCTTGCGGTCTTTGAGCTGGTAATCGTCCTCCGCGGGAATCGAGCCCGCACCCGGACGAACGCGCTCAATCAACCCTTCCGGGTTTTGGACGCGGATGAATCCGTCGGGCAAAACTTCCAGCTCTTTATATTCGAACGGGGGATTGAGCCCGTTGTTCGCGCAGACCGTGCAATACCAGTTGTGATCCCAGCCGAGCATTTTATCCAATTCTCTGTCCTTATCCGAGCCGTCCCAATTGTTTTCGGCAAGCTCGCGGGAAATGTGCCCCTGCTCCGCCCATTCCTGCAAAAGCTCCTGCCAATAGCCGAAATGCACGGCGGGAAGCCTGTCCACCGGCTTGTAGTGCAGGATATCCAGCGCGCGCGTTTTATTCTTCGTCATACTTTCCTCCCGGGCGCCCCCCGCGGGAACGCCTATCTGAAACTTAATACCTTTATTATATCACACTCCCCCTTCAAAAAACAGGTAATAATTTGCAAATTTCTGCTCTGTTTTTGCTTTTTTTTTGCGTCTTTCAGTTTTTCTTGCTGTGCGGCCGGAAGATGAGCGCGAACACGAATGCGAAGATGACCGCCGCCGTGACGCCCGCGCTCGCCGCGGACAGCGCGCCCGTAATTGCGCCGAAAATGCCGCGCTCGGCGCCGCGCATCGCTCCGCGCGCCAGCAGATAGCCGAACCCCGAGATGGGCACGGTCGCGCCCGCTCCGGCGAAATCGACGAGATATTGGTACACCCCCAGCCCCTCGAGCGCCACGCCCGCGAGCATGAAGAATACGAGAATCCTGCCCGACGTGAGCTTTGTGAAATTGATTACAATCTGCGCGATGAGGCAAATCGTTCCGCCGACGGCAAACGCCTTGGCGAACATCAGCAGCAAATCGAAATATTTTTCCATCGTCAAGCCTCCCCCGCCGTATCCGCCTCGATCGCGACGGCGTGCGCGATGCACGGAATCGTATCCCCCTGCCCCGACGAGACGGTGGACAGCAGCGCACCCGTGGCGACAAACAGAATCCGCTTGAGTTCGCCCCGCTTCATTTTGTCGTAGATGTACGAATTGAGCACGACGGCGCTGCAGCCCGCGCCGCTGCCGCCCTGAAATTCGTCCTCAATCACTTTATAGACGATTTCGCCGCAGTCGACGTGGTTGGGAAAGATGTCCTGCCCCTTTTCCCACACGAGGTCTTTGACGATGCGGCTGCCCAGCGCGCCCAAGTCGCCGGTGAGGATGAGGTCGTAATAGCCCGGCTCGCGCCCCGTATCCTTCAGATGGGTGAGAATGGTATCCGCCGCGGCGGGCGCCATCGCCGCGCCCATGTTGTTCACGTCGGAAACGCCGTAATCGATGACGCGCCCCACCGTGCCGCAGGTAATCGCCGGGCCGCCGCCCTTGCGCGAAATGATTGCGCTGCCCGCGCCCGTGACCGTCCACTGCGACTGCGGCGGGCGGGTGGTGCCCAGCTCCAACGGGTAGCGGTACTGCCGCTCCGCCGAGGAAAAGTGGCTGCCCGTCGCCGCGACGACGTTTTCGGCGTACCCGCCGTCGGTGAGAACCGCGCCCAGCAAAAGCCCCTCGCTCATCGTGGAGCAGGCGCTGTAGATACCCAAAAAGGGCATGCCCGTTTCCCGCGCGGTGAAGCTCGCCGAGATAATCTGGTTGAGCAAATCGCCCGCCAGAATGGCGTCCACCTCGTGCTGGGTGATATCCGCCTTTTCGATGCTCCGCTCAACCGCCGCCAAAAACATCTTGCGCTCCGCGCGCTCGAACGTGCTTTCGCCGTACATGTCGTCGGAGAGGGGCAAATCGACGTATCCGCCCACGATGCCCGCGCACTCCTTCGGCCCCGCGACCGTCGCCGTTGCGACAATCTTCGGCCGATTTTCAAAAAATACCGTATGCCCGCGCTGCATAAAAACCGCCTCTTGCAGAAATTTCCGCGTTAACAGTTTGTTCCGCGCCGACCGTTTTATGCGGATTCCGGAAAAATTTGGCCGCCAAAGAAAAACGAGAGGGCACCCCGCGCATTGCCGCGGCCGCACCCTCTCGCAACGAAAAATTCAAACCGTAGGAGAAAAATCATTCAATTGTCGTTGAACATCTTAAAAAATTCCTTGCACGCGAAGGAGACGGGCTGGCCCTTGGGGAAGGCGATGCCGACCGAGCGGGCGGGCAGCTGCGGCTCCGTTTTGATTTCGAACAGCGTTTTGTCCTCGCCCAGCTCGCGGCGGACGTATTCCTTGGGAACGCACGCGATGCCCACGCCGTTTTTGGCGAGCTGAATCATCAGTTCGAGGCTGCCGCACTCGATTTCGGGGTGCAGGTGCACGCCGATGGAGTGGGAAAACTGGATAATCGCCTTGCGCGTGACGGTGTTCGTATCCAGCATCAGGAGCGGATAATCGTGCATGGATTTGAGGGGCTGCACCCCCTCGGCGAGCGTTTTGAACCGCTCGTTCGCGACGAACGTATCGTGCAGGGGCATGACGACGCTCGTGAGCGTGAAATCCTTGTCGTCGATGGGGAGGTTGACAAAGGCAATGTCGCACTTGTTGTTCTTCAAAAGCTCAATCGTTTCGGTGGTGATGCAGTTGATGAGGTTGAGCTTGACGTCGGGATATTTCTCGTGATACTCGGCAATCTTGTCGATGAGCACATACGAAAAGATGGTGTCCGACGCGCTGATGCGGATGGTGCCCGTGGCGGTGGAGTTGATCTCCTTGAGTTTGTTTTCCGCCATGTCCAGCTCCGCGAGCGCCTTTTCGACGATGCCGAAAATCTGCTTGCCCCCCTGCTCCGAAAGCTCCATGCCGCGGTGGGTGCGGTTGAACAGGGGCGTGCCGAGCTGGCTTTCCAGCTGTTTGATAGCCTGAGAAACCGCCGGCTGGCTTATGAACAGCTCGTCCGCCGCCCGCGTGAGGCTGCCGCACTTGGCGACCGTGTAGAATACCCTGTAAAGTTCGAGATTGACCATCTGCCCTCCTTTGCGCGCCGCTGCCCGCAGATACTTTTTATTTGCCGGCTTATTTGCCGACGCAGAATTTTGCGAAAATTTCGTCGATAATCGCTTCGTTCGCCGTTTCGCCGCTGATTTCGCCGAGCGCTTCCCACGCCCCTTTCAAGTGTATCCCCAACAAATCGAGCGGAACGCGGCCGCACAATTCCAATGCCTGCCGCATTTCCCCTTCCGCGCGGGAAAGGGCGTTGTAGTGCCGCTCCTCGATGAGGAACTGCGCGTCCGAATCGTACCCTTCCATGCACAATTCGAACATCTTTTCGCGCAAAAGCGGGATATTTTCGCCCGTCTTTGCCGAAACGCGGATGTCCGCGGGCACAGGCTCCCCGCCGCCGTCGGCGATATCCGTTTTATTGTATACGGTCAGGCGTTTTTTGTCTGATACCGCCGCATACACCGCCTCGTCCTCCGCAGTAAAGGGCGCGGACGAATCCAGAATAAACAGCACCAAATCGGCGCCCTCGATGAGCGAGCGCGCGCGGCCGATGCCGATGCTCTCCACCTCGCCCGCGTTCTCGCGGATGCCGGCCGTGTCGTACAGATTAAAGCGCACGCCGCCGATTTCGACGGTGCCCTCCACCACGTCGCGCGTTGTTCCCGCGACGGAGGAGACGATGGCCTTATCCGCGCCGAGCAGAGCGTTTAAAACGGAACTTTTTCCCGTATTCGGCCGCCCCGCCAGCACGACGGACACCCCCTCCTTGATTTTCCTGCCCACCCCGTAGGTGGCGGACAGTGCGGCGAGCTCGGCGGCAATATGGTCGATTTTTTCGCGCACGTCCTTCAAATCTGTGTGTTCGATGTCCTCCTCGGGGAAATCGATGTCCGCGTCGATGCCAGCCAGAATCTCCGTCAGCGCATCCTGCAGAGCGCGCACTTTGCCCGTGAGCCGCTCGGAATACAGCATATAGCCCGCGCGCACCTGCGCGTCGCTTTCGCCGTTAATCATATCGACCAAGCCCTCCGCCGAGGCGAGGGAGAGTTTTCCGTTTAAAAAGGCGCGCTTTGTAAATTCGCCCCGCTCCGCGAGCCGTGCGCCGAGGGAGACCGCCCGCTTTAAGATGCCGCGGGTAATCGCCGTGCCGCCGTGGCAGTGAAATTCGACGACGTCCTCCCCCGTAAAGCTGTGCGGCGCCCTGAAATACACGCACATGCCGAAATCGCGGAAAGCCCCGCAGTCGGCGGAGCCGGGGTACATGCGGTACGGCTGAAAATCGCACACCGCCGTTTTTCCCGCCGGCTCAAACATATTTTCCGCGATTTCCAGCGCGCCCGCGCCGCTCAGGCGGACGACGGCGACTCCGCCCCTGCCGGGCGGCGTGGAAACGGCGGCGATTATATCGCTTACCATGTCAATTTTGCTCCTGTTTTCTTCCAAATTATAGCATACGAACGGAATTTTGTCAACGCCCGTAAACAGCCGCACAAAAAGCGCGCGGCTGCGCTATGCGCCGCCGCCTTAAAAAATCAACTGTTTTTATTCTCGCCGGAATTGCCCTGCCCGTCGCCCGAATACTCGCCGAACGGATCGCCGCCCGACGCGTCGCCCCGGCCGTTTCCGCCGTTTTGGGACGGAGCGGCAGAATATTCGCCGAACGGGTCGTCCGGCTCCTTGGGCGCGCCCTGGCCGCCGTAGCCGTTTTGACCGTAAGGGTTCTGGCCGTACGGATTGCCGTACGGGTTGCCGCCGTAAGGGTTTTGATTATAAGGCCCTCCGTAGGGATTGCCGCCGTAGGGGCCGTAGGGGCCGTATTGCGCCTGCTGTGCGCGGCGCATGCGCTCCATGCGCTCCTGCATAAATTTGTCGTAGTCGACGGGGTTGCGGTTGCGGAACGCGAAGGCGAAAAAGCCCGTGATGACGGGGATAAAGGCGCACAGAACGACCATCCAGATATAGCTCGCGGGCGCGTAGGTTCGGAAGAACGCCATGCACAGGAACACGAACAATACAAGCCATACAAAATAGAAAATCGTTCCGAAAATACTGCAAACATTCATCGCGTTAATCAGAGTCTGCGGCACAGCCGTCGAAAACTCCAGCGAAATCAAGACCTGATTCCCCTGCTCGACGACGCTGACCGTATACAGATCGGGATTCGAATACAAAATCGATTCGGGGATATACTGCACGGCATAGGCAGCGCAAAGGAGAATTTCCGCAATCATCGCGAACAAACCCAAATGTTTGATTTTGCCCCGCCCCATGCGCAGGCTGCCCGAAACTTCGCCCATCACAAAAGTACTTGCGAAAGGCACGAAGCCGAGCAGGCAAACCAGCGCGTTCTTGCCCTGCTTTTTCGCCATCGCATACAGGCCGATCCCCTTGAACGCGCAGATAACGACGTACACAGCCGCCGCAACCGTCCAGAGCACCCAGCCTTCCGCCCTGTTAAACCCGTAGATATACGCGTAACGCGGATCGCCGAATACCGCCATAAAGCTGTACAAAATAAATAATTCCATGCTTTTGTCTCCGAAAATTTTTCCTCAACCGAAGAGAGGAAATCCGTACTCCGCCCGCAGGAGCGTGAGCCCCTTGGCGGGCATCGTTTTGCCCAAAAGTTCGCGGTTCCCCGTGCGCAGCGCCTCCTCCACCGCAGAGAGGGGGAGCTTCCCCGTGCCGCATTCGAGAATCGCGCCCGCCATGATGCGCACCATGTTGTATAAAAACCCGCCGCCGCACACTTCGATGTGTACGCCGAGCACTCCTTCCGCATATTCGTCCGCCCAAGGCGCGGTTTCCACCGAATACACCGTGCGCACCGTCGTTTTGACCGACGAACCCGTCGAAGAGAACGCCGCAAAGTCGTGCTCGCCCTCCAACAGCCGCGCGCATTCGCCCATGCGCGCAAAGTCGGGGGATTCGCCGAAGCGCACCGCGTACCGCTCGAGGAGCGGGTTCTCCCGCCGCGAAAAGTAGACGGAATAGCGGTAGGTTTTTTTCTTTGCCGAGCGGCAGGCGTCGAACTCCTCGGGCGCGGCGGCGCTTTCGAGCACGCGCACGTCGGGCGGGAGCTTCGCGTTCAGCGCGTCGGCGATTCGCCCGGGCGAAATTTTGATTTCGTCCGCGAGGGCAAAGTTGCAAACCTGCCCCGCCGCGTGCACGCCCGCGTCCGTCCGGCCGCTGCCCGTAACGCGCGAAAAGCTGCCGAACGATTCCCCGATGGCGCGCTCCAGCTCGCCCTGCACGGTGCGGCCGTTCGCCTGCACCTGCCAGCCGGAAAAATTTGTGCCGTCATAGGCGACCAAAAGCACCGTATTCATTGGTTATTGTACCCATTTTCTGCAAACGTACGCATTTTTTTGAACATTTTGCCCTCCGCTCACAAAAAATAGTAGAGTATATCGAATTTTCCGCCGAGGTAGATATTCAGGAGCACCACACCCGTAATCAGCGCCGCGACGACGAACGTCGCCGCGAGGTCGCGCCAGGTAAAGGTGAGTTTTTTGTACTTCGTTCTCCCCTTGGCGCCGCTGTAACAGCGGGCGTCCATCGCGTCGCCCAGCTCCTCCGCGCGGCGGAACGCCGACACGAGCAGCGGGATGAGCACGGGGATCATCGCCTTGGCGCGCTTGAACAGCCCGCCCGTCTCGAAGTCTGCCCCGCGCGCCTTCTGCGCCGCGATGATGCGGTTGGTTTCGTCCATCAGCGTGGGGATGAAGCGGAGCGCGATGCTCATGATGAGCGCCAGCTCGTGCACGGGGAATTTGATATATTTGAGGGGTTTTAACAGGCTTTCGATGCCGTCGGTGAGTTCGACGGGCGCCGTGGTCAGCGTGAGGATGGAGGTACCCATGACGAGCAAAAACAGCCGCAGCGCCAGAAAAATCATGTTGATGACGGACTCCCACGACAGGGACAGGATGCCCCACTGCCAGATGAGGTGCACGTTTTCGGTGGAATAGAAAAACAGATTCAATATCGCCGTAAAGACGATGAGGAACAAAATCATCTTGACCGAGCGGAGCACGCTGCCGAAGGGCACGCGCGAGAAGAGCACCGCGACAATCAGAAACAGGACGACCGCCGCAAGGCCGTAAAAATTGTTCGCCAGAAAAATCGCCACGATATAGGCTATCATCAACACGATTTTCGCGCGCGGATCCATGCGGTGGACGAAGGATTTTTGCGGGTAGTACTGCCCGAAGATTACGTCATTGAGCATCGCCGCCCTCCTTGCCCGCCTTCCCTTCCGCGTACAGCGCAAGCACCTTTTCGGCGAAGTCGTCGCAGGTGAAGTCGGTATCGATTCGGATGCCCCGTTCCTTTAAAAGCATGGCACAGCGGGCGGTCGTGGGCACGTCCAGCCCCAGCGAAAGGAGCTCCTCGCCGCGGCGGAAAATTTCCGCAGGCTTGCCCTCCATGACCACCTTCCCCTCCGAAAAGACGGCGGCGCGGGTGCAGTTTTCGGCGATTTCGTCCATGTCGTGCGACACGATGACGATTGTCTTGCACCACCCGCCGTGAATGGAATGCAAAAGCTCCATCAATTCTTGTTTCCCGAGCGGGTCGAGGCCGGCCGCGGGCTCGTCGAGGATGAGGATTTCGGGCTTGGTGACGATGACGCCCGCGATGGCGACGCGCCGCTTCTGCCCGCCCGAAAGCTCGAAGGGAGAACAGTCTTTGACGGCGGCGTAGTTCAGCCCCACCGTTTCCAGCGCCTCCTTGACGTGCGCGGCAATCTCCTTTTCGTCCTTGATATCCCTGCGGAAATTTTTCAGGCCGAACGCCACGTCCTTTTCCACCGTTTCGGCGAACAGCTGGTACTCAGGGTACTGAAAGACCATGCCGACCTTGGAACGAAGTTCCAGAAAGTTGCACTTTTTATCCGCGAGGTCGTAGCCGGCATCGCCGATGCCGCCGATGCGCAGCTCCCCGCCCGTCACCTTGATGAGGGCGTTCAGATGCTGGACAAAGGTCGATTTTCCGCTGCCCGTGTGCCCGATGATGCCGAAAAATTCGCCCTCTTCGATGGTCAAATCCACCCCTTTGAGCGCCTGCGAGGGAAAGGGAGATTTGGGATTGTAAGTATAGGTCAGCCCTTTTGCAACGATGCGCATATCGCCTCCGCAAGCTCCTCCGCGGTGAACGCGTTCGCGACGGGCATGCCCGCCGCCTGCAATTTTTTACAGATGTACGCCGCGCGCGGCAGCGTAAGGTTGTACATTTCCAGCTCGTCGCTGCGCGAAAAGATTTCCTCGGGCGCGCCGTCCATGACCACTTCGCCGCGGTGCATGACGATTGCCCTGTCCGCCTGCAGCGCCTCGTCCATAAAGTGTGTGATGAGGATGACCGTAATGCCCTGCTCCCGGTTGAGTTTTTTGATGACGGCCATCACCTCCCGCCGCCCCTTCGGGTCGAGCATGGCGGTGGATTCGTCTAAAATCATGATTTTGGGCATGAGGGCGAGCACGCCCGCGATGGCGATGCGCTGCTTCTGCCCGCCCGAAAGCTTGGCGGGCGTGGAATGGCGGAATTCCTGCATGCCGACCGCGTCCAGCGCAAAGTCGATGCGTTTGCCGATTTCCTCGCGCGGCACGCCGATGTTTTCGGGGCCGAACGCCACGTCGTCCTCCACGATGGAGGCGACCGTCTGGTTGTCGGGGTTCTGAAAGACCATGCCCGCGCTCTTGCGGATTTCGAAGGTCTTTTTATCGTCGGCGGTGTCCATGCCGAACACGGACACGGTGCCGGAGGTCGGAACGATGAGGGCGTTGATGAGTTTGGCGAGGGTGGATTTGCCGCTGCCGTTGCGCCCCAGGATTGCAACGAACTGCCCCTCCTCAATGGAGAGGCTGACGCCGTTGACGGCAAAACCCGAGCCGTCGTCGCGGTAGGAAAATTTAACGTTGTCGAACCGAACTGCTTCCATAGGTCAACATTATAGCAAAAGCGGAAAAATTTAACAACAATTTTCTGCCGCCTGCCGCGATTTTCACCTTTCTATAATAAATATTTGACAAAATCCGCTCGTTTAAATTGACTATTGGCGCGAAAACCTTTATAATTTAGATGGTTGTCCGAAAGGCCGCGCGTCTTTCGGCGTCAGCCATGTTTTAAATTCGGAAAAAGTTATTCGGAGGTTATATCTTTTATGAAGAAGATGACGATTGACGGCAATACCGCCGCCAGCCACGTCGCCTACGCTTTCTCGGAAGTGGCGGCCATCTACCCCATCACCCCCTCCTCGCCGATGGCGGAAGTCGCGGACGAATGGGCGACCGCCGGGCGCGTAAACATGTTCGGCCAGAAACTTCGCCTCGCCGAAATGCAGAGCGAGGGCGGCGCCGCGGGCGCGGTGCACGGCTCCCTCTCCGCGGGCGCTCTGACCACCACTTATACCGCCAGCCAGGGGCTTTTGCTCATGATTCCCAACATGTACAAGATTGCGGGCGAGCTGCTCCCCACGGTGTTCCACGTCTCCGCGCGCGCGATTGCGGCGCACTCGCTGAACATCTTCGGCGACCATCAGGACGTTATGGCCTGCCGCCAGACGGGCTTCGCGATGCTCGCTTCCTGCTCGGTGCAGGAGGTCATGGACCTCGCGCTCGTCGCGCATATGTCCACCCTGCGCGCGAAAGTGCCGTTCCTGCACTTTTTCGACGGCTTCCGCACCTCGCATGAAGTTTCCAAAATCGACGTTATCGACTACGACGAGATGAAAAAGCTCGTCGAGGACAACGGCCTGATGGCGGACATCGACGACTTCAAGAGCCGCGCGCTCAACCCCGAGCACCCCATCCAAAAGGGCACGGCGCAGAACGGCGACACCTACTTCCAGAACCGCGAGACGGCGAACAAGTACTACCTCGCGGCTCCCGCCATCGTGCAGGAGATGATGGACAAGGTTTCCGCCCTCACCGGGCGCAGCTATCACCTGTTCGACTACTGCGGCGCTCCCGACGCGGAGAACGTGGTCGTCATGATGGGCAGCGGCGCGGACGCGATGGAAGAGACCATCAACAAGATGAACAACGAGGGGCACAAAGTCGGCCTGGTCAAAGTCCGCCTGTACCGCCCGTTCGTTGCGGACGCGTTCGCCGCGGCTCTGCCGAAAACCTGCAAGAAGATTGCGGTGCTCGACAGGACGAAGGAGCCCGGCTCTTTGGGCGAGCCCCTCTACCTCGACGTGTGCTCGGCGCTGTTTGAAAAGGGCATGAACAAAATCAAGGTCGTCGGCGGCCGCTACGGCTTGGGCTCGAAGGAGTTCAACCCCTCCATGTGCTACGCGGTGTACAAGAACCTCGAAAAGAAACAGCCGAAGAACCACTTCACCGTGGGTATCTACGACGATTTGACCAACACCTCGCTCGACTTCTCCGAGAAGTACGACGCCGCTCCCGAGGGCGCGATTTCGTGCAAGTTCTACGGCCTCGGCTCGGACGGCACCGTCGGCGCGAACAAGGATTCCATCAAGATCATCGGCGACCACACCGACATGTACGCGCAGGCGTATTTCTTCTACGATTCCAAAAAGTCGGGCGGCATCACCGTTTCGCACCTGCGCTTCGGCAAGACGCCCATTCAGAGTTCCTACCTCATCGACAGCGCGGACTTCGTTGCCTGCCACAACCCTTCCTACATCACCCGCTACGACATGCTCTCCGACATCAAGGAAGGCGGCAAGTTCCTCCTGAACTCCTCCTGGAACTCCCTCGAGGAGCTGGAAAAGAACCTCCCCGCGAAGGTCAAACAGCAAATCGCGAAAAAGCACCTCAAATTCTATAACATCGACGGTATCGGCATCGCGTCGCAAATCGGTCTGAACGGCAAGACGAGCACCATCATGCAGTCGGCGTTCTTCTTTATCAACGACTCGATTATGCCCTACGAGCAGGCGGCCGATTACATGAAAAAGGCCGTCTACAAGAAGTTCTCCCGCAAGGGCGACGCGGTCGTCAACATGAACTACGCCGCCATCGACTCCGCGAAGAGCGGTCTGGTCGAGGTCAACTACCCCGCAAGCTGGGCAACCGCGACCGAGGGCGCGCCGATGGCAGCCGTTGCGGACAACGAGTACTTCAAGGAAGTCGTGCACCCCATCCTCGCGCTCGAGGGCGACAAACTGCCCACCTCCGCGTTCAATGCGGACGGCTCCGTGCCCGTCGGTACGACCAAGTTCGAAAAGCGCGGCGTTGCGGTCAAGGTGCCGAAGTGGCTCCCCGAAAACTGCATCCAGTGCAACCAGTGCTCGTTCGTATGCCCGCACGCGTGCATCCGCCCGGCGGTCATCGACGATGCGACCGAAAAACCCGAAACGTTCGTCACCAAACCCACGACCGGCCTGAAGGGAACGCAGTTCCGCATGCAGGTTTCGCCCCTCGATTGCATGGGCTGCGGCGTGTGCGCGAACGTCTGCCCCGGCATGAAGGGCAACAAGGCGCTCGTGATGGTTCCGTTGGACGAAGTGGTCGACGCCGATTCCAAGAATTGGGAATTTGCACAGGAAGTGCAGCAGGCGGACACCTCCTCCATCAAGAGGACGAGCGTCAAGGGCAGCCAATTCAACCAGCCGCTGTTCGAGTTCTCGGGCGCGTGCGCGGGCTGCGGCGAAACGCCGTACGTCAAGGTGGTCACCCAGATGTTCGGCGACCGCATGATTATCGCGAACGCGACGGGCTGCTCCTCCATTTACGGCGGTTCCTCCCCTACCTGCCCCTACACCGTGAACAAGAAGGGCCACGGCCCCGCATGGGCGAACAGCCTGTTCGAGGACAACGCGGAGTTCGGCTACGGCATCAACCTCGCGTATAAGGCCCGCCGCGCGAAGCTCGAAGCGGAAGTCAAACAGCTCGCCGAGATGTGGACGGGCGACGACAAGGCGGCGTGCGAAGAATGGCTCGCCAACATGGAAGACGCGGAAGGCAGCCAGGTTGCGGCGGACAAGCTCATCAAGGCGTGCGAGAGCTGCAAGGATTGCGGCAAAGAGTGCGCGGCGCTGTGCAAGGAAGTGCTCAAAGCGAAGGATTGCCTCGTCAAGAAGTCCATCTGGATTTTCGGCGGCGACGGCTGGGCATACGACATCGGCTACGGCGGCCTCGACCACGTGCTCGCTTCCAACGAAAACGTCAACGTGCTCGTTCTGGATACCGAGGTATATTCGAACACGGGCGGCCAGGCTTCCAAGTCCACGCCGACCGGCTCGGTTGCGAAGTTCGCTTCCTCCGGTAAGCGCGTCAAGAAGAAGGACCTCGGCATGATGGCGATGAGCTACGGCTATGTGTACGTCGCGCAGGTTTCCATGGGCGCGAACAAGCAGCAGTTCCTCAACGCTTTGATTGAAGCGGAGAAGTACGACGGGCCGTCCCTCATCATCGCATACGCGCCCTGCATCAACCACGGCATCAACATGAGCAAGAGCCAGGAAGAGGAGAAGCGCGCGGTGGATTGCGGCTACTGGCAGCTGTACCGCTACAACCCGACTCTCAAAGAGGAAGGCAAGAATCCGTTCACGCTCGACAGCAAGGAGCCGACGGGCGTCTATCAGGAATTCATCCTCGGCGAGACCCGTTACTCTTCGTTGAAGAAGACCCAGCCCGAGGCTGCGGAGAAGCTCTTCAAGGAGAACGAGGAAGAGAGCAAGGAGCGCTACGAGGGCTACAAAAAGCTCGCGAGCCAACAGGAGTAATTCCTCTATATAACAAAACGACAAGGGAGCAGGCGAACGCCTGCTCCCTTTTTTGCTGTATTTTTATCGCAAAATTTGCTTTACACTGTTCCATCGCCATTTTCAATTGCGAGCGATGGTATTTACAGCGCACCCTGCCTCACTGTTTTTTGAGCGAAATCGATAATATTTCAAACGTTTCGGAGGCAATAATAGCTGTAACATTTTCCGCATAACAAATCAAATCGACTCCGCTTGCGGGAGAAAACGAACCTCCGCCGTCGCAAATTTGCCCCGCATTCGCGATCAGCCCCCGACAAAATTCTATTACACTTTCCCCGCAGGCGCCTTTACTCTTTTTGATGGCCTTCTTTTCCAGCTTTGGGGAAATATGCAACTTATCGGCATTTTCCAAAAGATACTGACGCCACTTTTCCGTTTCCGTATCGGCAACTTCCCGCATGTATGCTTTTGCCTGCTCCAAAGATTGCCACGGCACAAACAGCTTACGCTTATCCAGCCACAACGAAAAATTCGGGCGCACACCATTTCCCGACGGCATCGCGACGCATTCGATCCCGTTCCCCCGCAGAACGTCCGCGAGCATTTCGCCGTCCACCGCCCGCATCTCCGTAAGGAAACAATAGTCCTCGTCCTTGACTTCGCGGAGTTTTTTGCCGCCGCAGAGCGGACAGCGAGGCAAATCGGCCGCCACATGGCAATTTTCACAGTATTTCATATTCTCCCCCCCTACATTCTACTGATTCCATTGTAACACTGCGCCGGCGTTCTGTCAATCCTTCGCCGCAAATTCTGATTTTACCACCGCCGCCTTGAATCCTTTCGCTTGACAGGAGCGGCGCGCTGTGCTACAATGGTAAAAAATTATTCGAGGGAGCCATGTATATCTTCTGCGCATAAAACTCAACCCGCCCGTCCTTCGGCACCATGTTGCCGCGGGTTCGGCGCGCCTTGCCGCAGAAGATTTTTTTATCATCGCCTATTTTCTGTTTTTGAAAGAGCCGCATCTTCTGTGCGGCTCTCATTGTATTTTGCGGCTCGGAAAGGAGGTTCTTATGTCAGCCATTCTTCTGCAAAACGTGACCTTCGGCTATCCCGGAGCCGCGCAGAATATCTTTGAAAACTTTTCCGCCGTGCTCGACAGCGACTGGAAGCTCGCACTGACGGGCCGCAACGGGCGGGGCAAAACCACCCTGCTGCGCCTTTTGTGCGGCGAATACGAATACAGGGGCAAAATATCCGCCGGGGCGCAAACGGAATACTTCCCCTACGCCGTCGACGAATCGCTCGATGCTCTTTCCGCCCTGTACGTCGCCCAACCCGACATCGAGCTGTGGCGCCTGAAAGCGGAGCTGAACAAGCTCGGCGTCGGCGAGAATGCGCTCGAGAGGCCGCTTTGCACCCTTTCGGGCGGCGAGCGCACGAAGGTTTTGCTCGCCGCGCTGTTCGCGAAGGAAAATGCCTTTCCGCTCATCGACGAGCCGACCAACCACCTCGACGAAGCGGGGCGGAAAAAGCTCAGCGAATACCTCGCCGCAAAGCGCGGCTTTATCCTCGTTTCGCACGACCGCGATTTTTTGGACGGCTGCTGCGACCACGTTCTGGCGCTGAACGCGGAGGGGTACGAGCTGCGCAAAGGGAGTTTTTCCGACTGGTGGAGGGATAAAACCGCCGCCGACGCCGCCGAAGCGGAGAAGGGCGCGCGCCTGCAAAAGCAAATTTCCGCATTGGAAGCCTCGGCGGCGCGCACGTCGGCGTGGGCGGACAAGGTAGAGGCGAGCAAAAATCAAAAAGTGGCAGGCCTGCACCCCGACAAGGGGCACATCGGCGCGATGGCGGCGAAGATGGCAAAGCGCGCAAAAGTGACCGAGCGCCGCCGCGAGCAGGCGGCGGAGGAAAAGCGTTCCCTGCTCAAAAACGCGGAGTTTTACGGAAATTTTAAGCTGACGCCCCTGTCCTTCCGCGCGCAGGAACTCTGCTCGCTCACCCATGTCGATTTTGGCTTCGGCGAGAGGCCCGCCGTGCGCGACCTTTCGCTGACCGTGGAGCGGGGCGAGCGCATCGCGCTCAAGGGAGAAAACGGCTGCGGCAAGTCCACCGTTTTGAAGCTGTTGACAGGCGAGCTGACCGCGCAGGGCGGCATCGTGCGGGTGCCGGGCGATTTGCGCATATCCTACCTGCCGCAGAACGTAAGCGGCATTTGCGGCACCGTGGCCGAATACGCCGCCGCGCGCGGCGCGGAACCCTCGCTCGTAATGGCGATTTTAAACAAATTCAACTTGCGCAGCGAGCTCTTTTTGCGCGACGTTTCCGGATACAGCGACGGGCAAAAGAAAAAGGTCGCGCTCGCCGTTTCGCTCGCAACGCCTGCGCATCTGTACATCTGGGACGAGCCGCTCAACTTTATCGACCTCGTTTCGCGCATACAGCTGGAGGAGCTGATTCTCGAATACCGCCCCGCCCTGCTGTTCGTCGAGCACGACGCGGCGTTTCGGCGGAACGTAGCCACCCGCACCGTCGAACTGCCCCGCCCGCTGTAATTCCAATCCCACCAAATGAGTTTGCCCGCCGGCATACAGCCGGCGGGCAAACCATATTCTATCGCTGAATTTCAACGCTTTTGAAACGAAACCGACAATATTTTCAGCGTTTTGCCGTCGATGATGACCGTATCGCCGTTCGCATAGCAAAAAAGCTCAAAATTGTCGCCGATGCGCCGCATACCGCCGTCTTTGATGCGATCGGCGGACGCAATGAATCTACGGAAAAACTCTGCAACATCTTCCCCGCAGGCGCCCTTGCTCTTTTTGACGACCTTTTTTTCCAGCTTCGGGGGAATGTGCAGCTTATCGGCATTTTCCGACAGATATTGCCGCCACTTTTCCGTCTCCGTGTCGGCGGCTTCCCGCAGGTACGCTTTTGCCTGCTCTAAAGAGCGCCACGGCACAAACAGTTTGCGGTTTTCCAGCGGCGCGGCAAAAGCCGTACGCACGCCGCTGCCCGACGGCATCGTGACGCATTCGATTCCGTTGCCGCGCAGAACATCCGCCAGCATCTCGCCGTCCATCGCCTTCTTTTCGATTAAAAGGCAATAATCTTCGCTCCTGGCTTCGCGGAGCTTTTTACCCCCGCAACACGGGCAGCGCGGCAAATCGGTCGCAACCTGGCAGTTCTCGCAATAATTCATTTCTTCTCCCCCTTCAATCGCTTGCGCTGCCATTATAACACGGCAGCGCCGCACAGTCAACCGCCCGCCAAAAATCCCTTTTAATCCTCCAAGCCGAGCAGATAGTCGGCGGATACGTCGAGATATTTGCAAATTAGGTAGAGCGTATCGATGCTCGGCACACTCTTCCCCTTCTTATAGTCGGAAATGCACTGCTTCGAAACATTCGCCGCGCGCGCCAAATCTACCTGCTTCGCCCCCGAAAATCGAAGACATTCGTTAAATCTCTCCTGAAATTTCGTAACCGTTTCCATATAAAAATATTATAGACAATTAGTAAGTTAATACTTGACAAGTAAGTTAATAACGTACTATAATAGTAACGGTTCAGTTATGATTGAACAAAACACACAAGGAGAGAAATGAATGAAGGCAAGAGATTACAGGCGCGCCGCGTGGGAAAAACTGCGCGGCAAATGGGGAGTGATGGCGATTGCGACGCTCATCTACGCGTTGATTTTGGGTGCGTGCGGAGCGCTTTCCCTTATCTACATCGGCGGGTTTGCCGCGCTGTTTCTGACGGGCGCGTTTGCGCTGGGGCTGGCAATCATGGCTCTTGCAGCCGCGCGCAAGCAGGAGGTGCGCGCGGCGCAGCTGTTCGACGGGTTTAAAAATTACGGCTCGTCACTCGCGCTGTACCTGCTGATTGCCATATTCACCGCACTGTGGACATTGCTGTTCATCATCCCCGGCATCGTCAAGGCGTATTCCTACTCGATGAGCTGGTACATATTGGCGGATAACCCGCAGATGGGCGCAAACGAGGCGCGCAAGCGCTCGATGGAGCTGATGCGGGGCAACAAATGGCGGTTGTTTTGCCTGCATTGCAGCTTTATCGGCTGGCTGTTGCTCTGCATTCTCACGTTGGGAATTTTAACTTTGTGGATTGCACCCTACCTCCAGACAGCGCAGGCGGAGTTCTACCGCGACCTCATTGCGGAACGGGATGCAGGCGGAACAAATCCGCCCGCCGCAGCACCTCTGCAATAAATAACCGACAAATCGTACAAAGCGGAAACAGCCGCACTGCTGTTTCCGCTTTTTTCTGCTGTCTGCAAGATTTCTGCCGCAAATAGCCCCGTTCCCCTTGCTTTTTTGCCTCTGCGGCGGTATAATAGAATAAAAACGAACAAATGTTTGAAAAATCGGAGGACGAAATGGAGCTTGCGGGATTGCTCGGCGAACTGAACGCGCAGCAACTCTCCGCCGTGGAGGAAACGGAGGGATACGTGCGCGTGGCGGCGGGCGCGGGGAGCGGAAAGACGAGGGTTCTGACGGCGCGCTATGTGTATATCGCCAAGGCGCTCGGCGTGCCGCCCGAACATATCCTCTCCGTCACCTTTACGAACAAGGCGGCGTGGGAGATGAAGCGGCGCATCCGCGCCTACCTGCCCGACGAGGACGGCGGCTGGATATTGACCTTCCACAGCGCCTGCCACAAAATTTTGAAGCAGGATATTTCCGCCCTCGCCTACCCCTCCAACTTTATGGTGCTGGACGAGGAAGACCAAAAGGCGATTTTGCAGCGCATCTACGACGAAAACGGGCTGACTTTGCGCGAATTCCCCTTCCGCAAATGCCTCGACGCCATCGAAATGTACAAATCGGAGAGCAACTACGTGCCCTTTTTGGCGGATACCGAGCGAAAAATTCCCGCGCCCGATTTGCCGCAGGCGGGCGACACCCGCTCGATGCACTTTGTCATCCTTAAATACCTCGAAAGCCAGCGTAAAAACTTTTACCTCGATTTTGCCGACCTCATCCAATTCACGCTGTACCTGTTCGACACCCACCCCGAGCTCCTCGAAAAGTGGCAAAAGCAGTTCGAATACATCCAAATCGACGAATTTCAGGACGTTTCGGGCGAGCAGTACAAGCTGGCGCGGCGGCTCGCGGGGAAGCACAAAAACCTGTTCATCGTGGGCGACCCCGACCAGACCATCTACTCGTGGCGGGGCGCAGACGTGCGCTTTTTCCTCGATTTTGAAAAGAAATTCGAGGGCGCAAAGACGATTGTGCTCGACAAAAACTACCGCTCCACGCCCGAAATCCTCGCGGTGAGCAATTCGCTGATTTCGCGCAACGAGGGGCGGGTGAAAAAGGAGCTGAAGGCGGTGCGCCAAAGCGGGCAAATGCCGCGCTACCGCCACGCCCGCTCGCGCGCGGAGGAGAGCGACGCCTTGGCGGGCGAAATCGCCGCCCTGCACGAAGGGGGCGTGCGCCTGTCGGACATCGCAGTCATCTACCGCGGCAACTACATGTCGCGCGCAATCGAAGAGGCGCTCGTGCGCAAAAAGATACCCTACGAAATTTACAGCGGTACGGCGTTCTACCAGCGGCGGGAAATTAAAGACGCCCTCTCCTACCTGCGCCTTGCGGTGTTCGGGGACGACGTTTCCTTCCTGCGCGTGGTCAACGTGCCCGCGCGCGGCATCGGCAAAACGCGGCAGAACATGCTCCAAGAGGTCGCGGAAAGCAAAAACGTATCCATACTTTGCGCCCTGCGGGAACTTGCGGAGCATCCCCTCTTCAAGGGCACCAAGGCGCGCGAGCTGCTCGAACTATTGGACGAGGCGAAGGATTTTTCCCGCGAAAACGACCTCGCGGACACGCTCGATTTTCTCCTGCAAAGGAGCGGCTACGAGGGGTATCTGCGGCTGTGCGGCAACCAGGACAGGCTGGACAACCTCAACGAATTGAAGGCTTCCGTGCGCGAAGCGGTCGACTCGGCGGGCGAGGAAGTGAGCGCGGAGGACTACCTCAACGGCATTTCTCTGATTACCAGCGCGGACGCGGAGGATAAAAAGGAGTGCGTGAAGCTGATGACGGTGCACACCGCCAAGGGGCTGGAATTCCCCGTCGTGTTCGTGTGCTGCCTGAATGAGGGGCTGTTCCCCTCCCGCAAGATACGCACGCGCGAGGAGATGGAGGAGGAGCGGCGCGTCGCCTACGTTGCGCTGACGCGCGCGGAAAATCTACTGTACCTCTCCGACGCGGAGGGATTCGACGCGAACTGCGGCGGAAACCTGTACACATCCCGCTTTTTATTCGACATCGACAAGGGATTGCTCGAAGCGAGCGGCGCCTTTTCGGAGGGGCACCTCGCCCGCTCGAAGAGCCACATCAAAAAGAGCGAGCTTTCCATGGGCATCGTGCCCGCGTCCGAACAGCGGTTTTTGTTCAAGGCGGGGGACAAGGTGCGGCACCCGCATTTCGGCGCGGGCGTGGTGCTCGATTTTGGCGGCGGCGCGTACACGGTGGAGTTTGAAAGCGGCAAAACCCGCTCGGTGAGCGCGGCTGCCGATTTGCTCATCCCCTATTACGAGCGCAAAAGCTGACGAAGCCGGCCCGCGCAAGAAAATACCGTCCGCCGTAAAAGCGACATTGCGGCGGTTCCGTCGGCAAAAACATAAACTTAAAACATGCGGTTAAATATACAGGGGCGGGCAACCTTTCGGTTGCCCGCCCCTGTATATTTACAAGCCGTTCGGGCATTTACCCGGCAGCGAAATCATATTTTTGTATTCTCAAAAGTTTTCGCCCCGCATCCCCTTCAGTTTTTCGACGGCGGGGGCGTCGGCGGGCGCCCATTCCTCCGCGTTCAAATCGGCAAGGGGCAGCCACGCGAGCGCCTCGTGCTCGGTATTGCGGAAATCGGAAACAAATTCGCACAAAAAGGTGTGCAGCGTTATCGTAAAATCGGGATACTCGTGCTCGAGCGTCATAAAGGGGCGCAAAATGCGGATATCCGCGCACAGCTCCTCCTTGATTTCGCGCGCGAGCGCCTGCTCCGCGCTTTCGCCCGGCTCGATTTTCCCGCCCGCGAACTCGTATTTGTGCGCAACGTATGCGTACTTGCTCTCCCCGCGCCTGGCGGCGAGCACTTTTCCGCCCTGCACGACGATTGCACCGACTACTTCCAAATGCTTTTTCACTTGCGTTGCGCCTCCGATGCGGGCCCGCCATTCCCTTCAAGCGCCTCGCAAAGCGCTTTTTCGACCTCTCTGCCCCACTTTTCCGGCTCCTCGAAGATGGGCGAATGCGCAGACTCTTCAAACGTTATCCACTTTTTAAACGGTGCCTGCACCTGCGAAAACCATTCCTCCGCTATTTTCGTCGGGGTATTGTAGTCGTGCGCGCCCTGCGTAACGATGAGGGGTACGGACAGCGAGGAAATATTCTGAAAGCTGACCGCAACGACGTCGTTCCACAGTGTTTTGGAGAGATACAGCCCGCCCTTGGCGTATTTCGGAATGTCGCGCAATTTATATTCGGGGCTCCTTAAGAGGGGCAAAAGCAGGGAGCGGAACATTCCCTCCCGCTTTTTATAGGTACCGCCGCCGAATTTTGCAAGATAGTTGCGTTGGATCATCATCGCCTTGTCGGAGGGATACCTGCCGTTTTCGGGGCGGATCCCCGCGAGCTGTTTGATAGCCCTCTTGTTGCCTGTGCGTTCCGCTTCGCGCACGCAAAAGAGATACGATTCAAGCTCGTTTTCGCTCCCGTCGATAAACATGCCCTGCGCGACGTAGGCGGCGATCTTTTCAGGGCAGCGCACGGCGAGCTTTGTGCCGAGCACCGTCCCCCAACTGTGTGCAGAGAGGATAACCTTCTCCGTATGAAAGCGCGCACGCAACAGGTCGATGAGCGCTTCGGCATCGTCGACATACGTTTCGACGGAGAGCGCTTCCTCCTGAATTTTCGGCGAATAGCTCTTGCCCGAGCCGCGCTGATCCCAACAGACCATTGTATATTTCTCCGCCAAACGCGATTGATTTTTCAGTACAAAATGCCTGTCGCACACGCCCGGGCCGCCATGCAGAAACAATATCACGGGCAGTCCTTCCTTGGCCGCGCGAATGCGGATATTTTGCCTGTCGCCGTTGAGAATTACCTCTTCGCAGGTATCGATCGCAAACCTTTCCATTCTACAATTCCTCCGTAAGTTTATCCAGCTGCCGCTCGATTTCGGGCATACGCTTAGGGCGCGGCTCGGCGATAAACCTCCCCTGCGCGAACATGCAATCGATATCCCGCAGCGCGGACAAGTCTTCCAACGGATTTTTTCCGAGGAGGAGGATATCCGCGCTCTTTCCCTCGCGCACCGAGCCTGTAACATCGCTGATACCGAGTATTTCAGCATTGCCCAAAGTGGCGATATACAACGCGGTTTTAACGGGCACGTCCATCAGTTTCTGAAACCACTGCACCTCGCGCCACATGTTGTACTGCGTACAAAAGGGACAGGAAGAATCGGTACCCATGCCGACGGCGATCCCCGCCGCCATCGCCCGCCTCGCGCCTTCGATCATTCCGCGCATGACCACTTCGGAATTGTACGCCGCCATTTCGTTGAGTTTTGTCGCTTCGTGCGGAAGGCGGGCATTCGGCAGAGCGGGCGTGCACGTAACGACTTGCGCTCCGTTCCGCTCGGAAAGAAGCCGCAGGCTCTCCCCGGAAAGCGGAGCGCCGTGCTCGATCGTATCCACGCCGCAGCGCGCGGCGATCTCCGCGCCCCGCTCGCTCTGCACGTGCGCCGCGACCTTTTTGCCGAGCGCGTGCGCGCGGTCGCACACGGCGCGCACCTGTTCTTCCGTCATCTTCACTTCGCCCGGCTCGCCCCGCTTTTTGGCGTCCATTACCCCGCCCGTGATGCAGATTTTGACAAAATCCGCGCCCGCCGAAACCGCTTCGCCGACCATGCGGGCAAGCTCCTCGGGCGAACTTGCCGTGCGCGCAAACGTGCCCGCACCGTGCCCGCCCGGTGCCGTGAGCGCCATGCCCGAAATGAACATGCGCAGCCCTTTCGCACCGCCCTTGCCGTTCTCGATCCTGCGCTTTAAAGCAATATCCGAACCGAACAGGTCACCCACGGCGCGAAGCGTCGTAACGCCTGAGTACAATTGATTTTTGGCGGACGCCTCTACAATTTTGCCGAGAATCTTTTTGCCGAACGCCGTCTGCACAAAGCGGAGGAGCCGCTGCTGCGCTTTGCCGCCGCCGAGCGCCTTGCTCGGTCTGCCCGTACCGAACAGATGCACATGCAGGTTGATAAGCCCCGGCATTACGAACTTGCCGCTCGCATCGATCACCGTATACCCTTGCGGGGCATCGCCGTGCGGAACAATTTTTTCGATGACCTTCCCGCCGATATAAATATCTCTGTGCGGCAGCAGGGCGCAACCGTGCTCAACATCGACCAGATTGCAATCGGATAAGATATATTTTTTCATCGCTATACCCTCTGTTCAATATTATACCACTCCGCCGGCGGCCGCGCAAGAAAATGCGGAAAACAAATGCCTCTTCCGATAAAAAAACACCTTTCACTGGAAAGGTGCTCTTTAAGGTTATATAAAATAATAAATCAGCCCGACAATCGTGCCGGCGAGCACGCCGAACACGATAATCGGCCCGGCGACGGTGAACATCTTCGCCGCCATGCCCGTGATATACCCCTCCGATTTAAACTCGAGCGCGGGCGAGGCGACGCTGTTGGCAAACCCGGTGATGGGAACAATCGAGCCGGCACCCGCCACCTTGCCGATGCGGTCGTACACGCCCAAACCCGTCAGCAGGCAGCCCAAAAAGATGAGCGCCATCGACACCGCCCCCGCGAGCTCGTCGCCCGTAAGCCCCAAAAGGTACTCAAATTCGGTGCGCAGAAACTGCCCCACGCAGCAGATGAGCCCGCCCACGATAAAGGCGCGGAAACAGTTGTGGAAATGCTTTGTGGGCGGCGCGAGCGACTTGACGTAATTGAGATAATTCCGGTTGACGCCGCTCGGCGAAGGCTGCACGCCCTGCGCCGCCGCCTTGCCGTTGCGCCCCGCGGGCGCGCCTTCCTCTTGCGGGGCGCCTTTCTTTGCGGCCGCGCCCGCGCTATCTTGTTCCTGCGGCATGCTTCCCCTCCTCCGCGGAAAAGGCGGGGAAACAGCTCTCGCGCTCGTCGCGCGTTCTCGCCTCGTCTGCGGGCAATACTCTCTTTTTCATACCCCTATTGTTCCGCAAACTTGGAATTTTTATGCAATACACGCGCACATTCCGGCACAAAAATCGCTGTACGTACACAAAAATGTATCCGCGCCAATCAAAAATGCCGGCAAAAGGCGCGCCCGCAATATGGCAGGCGCGCCTTTCCTTGAATGCAAGTTTATTCGCCTTTGTCCTCTTCCGTCTCCGCCGAATTCCTGCCTTTGCAGATCTCGTCTCGGATAGCCTGCACGTTCTTTACATGCAGGATAAACAGGCGCACCAGCGCCCACAGCCCGTAGCAGATTAAAAGTCCGCCGAACAACAGCAGCAACCCCGCAACCCAATTGCCATAGACGCAAAGCCCGATGCCGAACCCGACGCACAGTATCGCCAAAATAATAAAGAGAATATCGATGGACGTCTGCGCGATTTTTAAAAGCTGCTTATCTTCTTGCTTCATTTCTCCGCCCCCTTTGCCGTATATGCACATTATAGCACGCCGCGTCAGAAAATACAATCGAATTTAAAGCGCCAAAGGCGCGCCGCCCGCACGAACCGTGCGGGCGGCTTTACGAAACAATATTCGTTCCATTACAGAGGAGAAAGGAAACCGCTGATTAAGATTGCCGCCATACATACGGGCGCAATGTAGCGAATCATAATTTTATAATACATGCGGTAACCTTTCCGTTTGATGCCGATTTCATCTACGAGCGATTCAGTATCGGCAAAGAACCCCGCGATGACGCAGGTAATGATGGCCGCAATCGGCATCAAAATGCTGTTGGCCGCATAGTCGAAAATGTCTAAAATCGTCTTGTCCTTGATGTGGATAAAGGATAGCGGGCCGAAGCCGAGCGATGACAGTATCCCCAACACAAGTATGACGCCGAACACGCACAGGCAGGCTACCCAGCGCTTCATATGCAAATTTTCGCGCAGAACCGCGACGATGGCCTCGACGAGCGAGATGGACGAGGTGAGCGCCGCGAACAGAACCAGAACAAAAAAGATGCACCCGATAACTCTGCCGCCGAACATTCCGTTGAACATCTGCGGCAGAACGACGAACATGAGCGAGGGGCCGGATTCGCCCATCGCGTCCTCCGCCGCCGCACCGCCGCCCGTAACGGCAAAGATGGACGGAATAACAATCATCGCCGCAAAAATAGCGAACAACGTGTCGCATATAGAAATTTGGCGGGCAGAACTTTGGATACTTGCCTCCTTCTTCATATACGAGCCATACGTTATCATGATGCCCATCGCAAGAGACATCGAATAGAACAGCTGCCCCAGCGCGGCAAGCAGAGTTTCATACGTAAAATCGGAAAAATCCGGCACAAAAAGTTTTCTCAGCCCCTCCAGCGCACCCGGCTGGCAGCAGGCATAGACGGCGAGGAATACCGCCAAAATTGCGAGCATCGGCATCAAAACCTTGCTGACGCGCTCGATACCCTTCTGCACCCCGAAAACGACGACGAACACCGTCGCCACAGCGAAAATCAGGAAGAATACAATCGGCTCCCATGTTCCGCCCGTGAACGAGGAAAAAAAGCCTTCCGACAGCGTTTGAGCGGAAAAACTCGCCGTGTCTCCGACGAGGAACGCCCACATATATTTGATCACCCATCCGCCGATAACGCAGTAATACGGCACAATAATGACCGGTACCACCAACAGCAAAAAGCCGAACCATTTAAATTTTTTATTGAGCGCCGTAAACGCGCCGATAACGCCCTTGCCCGTCTTGCGCCCGATGGCAATTTCCAACACCAACAGGCAGAACCCGAACGTGACGGCGAGGACGATATAGCACAGCAAAAACATGCCGCCGCCGTACTGCGCCGCCAGGTACGGAAACCGCCATAGATTGCCTAACCCTACCGCCGAACCGGCGGCAGCGAGCACAAACCCGATTTTACCCGTAAAACCGCCATGTTTTTTGCCCGCCGATTCTCCCGCGCTCTCCGCGTTTTCCGCGGCGGGCGCCTCCTCTGCGATATCGCCGACCAACGGCGTCTGTTCCTCTTCCATTTGCTCTCTCCCGTGAATTTTTTATTCTTCCGCGCACATCCGCCGCTATGACGGTGCGGAGTAAATGACCGTATTGCAACCATTGTATCCGAATATGCGCGCTTTGTCAAGGCAAACGATGCGCGGGGCGAGCTTTTCTCCGCCCCGCGCCGCAAATTGCAAAGCGCGCCGCCGTCCGATTATTCCGGGCCGAAATTTTCCTCTTTCTCTGCGGACTGCCCCGGCGGGCTCGTCCCGCCCGCGGCGATGCGCTCTCCCGCCTGTTCGGCGGGCGGAACGTACAAATCTTCGGGCACGTTCGGGGGCGATTCCCCTTCCAGCCGCCGCGCGGCGTCCTCCGCCGACTGCTCGATGGAGCTCTCCAAAGCCGCGCTCTTCATCGTGGGATAGCGGCGGAAATAGCTCTTCGTCTCGCGGAATACCACGCCCGACAGCAATATCAACGCGATGAGGTTGGGAATTGCCATCAGCCCGTTGAATATATCCGCGATGTTCCAGACCGCCTGCACGGTCATGTACGGCCCGATAAAGATTGCGAGAATATATAAAATGCGGTAGGCATAGATGGCGAACTTTTTCCTGCCGGCGACATATTCGAGGCAGCGCTCGCCGTAAAAATTCCAGCCGAGTACAGTGGTAAACGCAAAAAAGATGAGGCAGACGGTCAAAATCGTCGGCCCGGCAACGGACAAAATACCGGGCAGTCCCTGCGCGAACGCCTCCATCGTGACGGAGACGCCCTCCAGCCCCTCGATATGCCACGCGCCCGTGATGACGATTGTAAGCCCCGTCATCGTGCAGACGACGAGGGTGTCGAGGAAGGTACCCGTCATGGAAACGAGCCCCTGCCGCACCGGTTCTTTGGTGCGGGCGGCAGCCGCCGCGATGGGCGCCGAACCCAGCCCCGCCTCATTGGAGAAGATGCCGCGCGCGATGCCGCTCTGCATGGCGACAAGTATGCTGCCCGCAACCCCGCCCGCGACCGCGCGGGGGTTGAACGCCCCGACGAAAATCTGCGCGAACGCCGAGGGAATCGCCGTGATATTCGCAAAGAGGATAATCAAACTGACGAGCACGTACAGGATAACCATGAAGGGCACGACCATTTCGGAGACTTTCGCGATGCGCTTGATGCCGCCGAGCAGCACGAGCGCGACCACGGCCGTCAGAATAATCCCCGCGATTACGACCGCCCAGTTGTATTCCTGCCCGAAGATGGTGAGCGTGGGCGCGTTTTCAAAGAGCCCGCCGACGGCACCCGTGATGCTGTTGACCTGCGAGAATGTTCCGATGCCGAACAGCCCCACGCACATGCCGAGCACCGCGAAGATGACGGCGAGGAACTTCCAGCGTTTGCCCAGCCCGTTTTCAATATAATAGAAGGGGCCGCCGAGGGTGTGACCGTCGGGGTATACCTTGCGGTACTTGACGGCGAGCAGCCCCTCCGCGTATTTTGTTCCCATGCCGAAAAATGCGGCGAGCCACATCCAAAACAGCGCGCCCGGGCCGCCCGCGGCGATAGCCGTTGCCACGCCGACGATGTTGCCCGTGCCGATGGTCGCCGACAGCGCGGTGCACAGCGCGCCGAAGCTGGAAACTTCCCCTTCTCCCTCCTCTTTCTGAAACATATACTTGAACGCGCGGGGGAGTTTGCGGACGGGCAGGAACACCAGCCGCACGGTCAGGTATATGCCGACGCCGAGGATGAGCACGATGAGGGGAATACCCCACACGACATCGTCGATAGCCTTTACAATCTCTTCAAATGTCATTTGCAAAAATTGCCAAAAAGAAAGCCGCCCTGCGGCGGCATGCGGAAAGAAAACCGCTCCGTCCTTTTGCCTGAGAGATAGCCGCATCCCTGCGGGTTACACCTTCGGCGCCGAAATTCCCTTTTTGGTCTCTCCGGAGTAAAATTTTTCTTTGAAACGAATCTATTATAATGAAAACGGAATGTCTTGTCAACCGTTCCCGTCTCCTGCCAGCGCAATTTGTCGGCAAAAACGCGGGGCGCCGCACGGGCGCCCTCCAAACTTGCCTTTATTCGGGCAGGCGCGCCGAAAAGCCCGATTCGAACACCCTGCCGTTCAGATAGGAAAGCTCCCCCGCAAAGCGGAAGGACAGCTTTTTCGCCACAAGCACCTGCCGCGCCACGCGGTACTTTTTGTTGAGCGCCTCGTCGCCGTACTTTTCGTCGCCGACGACGGGGTGGCCGATGAACGCCATGTGCGCGCGGATTTGGTGCGTTTTGCCGCTGTGCAGGCGGATTTCCACGCGGGAATACTCGCCGAAGTTTTCCTTGACCTCATACTCCGTCCGGATGCGCTCCGCGCCGGGGCACGGGCGCGAAAATACGCGCACGTGCGCGGATTTTTCGTCCTTTTTCAGGTACGCTGTCAGCGTTTCAGCCTGCTTTTGAAAGGGATAAAAGCACAGCGCCTCGTAGATTTTTTCCGCCCGCCGCTCGCGGAAAGCGGCGAGCAGTTCTTGCTCCGCACCGTCGTTTAAGGCGAACGCCATCAGCCCGCTCGTGTTGCGGTCAAGCCGGTGGATGAACCGCGCGCCGCACTCCCCGCGCAGGGCGTAAAACAGCCCTTCCGCATTGACGCCCGCAAATTTATCGGCGACGAGGATATTTTCGTCGCGATATACTTCGCGGTAAAACGGGCGGGCTTCCTCCTTGGGCGAAGTAAAATACGTCACCTCGTCGCCCGCGGCGAGAGGCACGTTTTTCCCCACCCGTTCGCCGTTCACGCGCACGTCTTTTTCCCGCAGGAGGCGCGAAAAGGCGAACGAGCCCTGCGGGTACGTTTCGTCGGTGAAGTCTCTGAGGCTCTGCGCCCGTTGTACGAGGAACTTTTTCATGCTTTTTCGTCCGTTTGATGAGGATAACGACGGGCGCCGCCAATAAAACCGCCGCGGCCAGACAGGCTGCCGCCGCCGCGCCGCAAACGAGCAGGCCGTACGCCGCGTACGCCAGCAGAAAGGCGATTGCCGTCTGAATACCGGCATTGGCGAGGGCGCGCTTTGCCCCCACTTCGCGCGCGGAGGCGGCAATCGCCGAAACGCAGGGGGAACAGGCGAGGATGAACAGCAAAAACGCGATTGCCGAGGGCGCGCTCATCGCCGCCGCGAGGTTTTCCCCGTAGAACAGGGCGAGCATGCCCGCCACGCTCTCCTTGGCAACCAGACCCGAAACCGCCGCCAAAGCCACCTGCCACTGCGCAATCCCCATCGGATAAAACAGATATTTCAGACCGCGGCACAGGATCGCCATCATGCTTTGCTCGCTCCCCGCGCCCACATATTCGAAGGAAAAGGAGAAGGAGAGCAGTACCCACATGACGATGAGGAACGCCGCCACCACCGTTACGATCTTCATTATAAACTGTTTGACGGAAAATAGCAACGATTTTGCGGCGAGCCGCAGGGACGGGAGCTGCGGATGCGCGAGTTCGAGCACGAATTCCTCCCCGCCTCTATCGATGCCGCGCAGAGCGAGCGCGGCGGCGAGGGACAGGAGCACCCCCGCCAGATACAGCGCGACGACAGCGACAAACGGGTAGGCGAAAAACGCCGAGGACACGGCGAGATACACGGGCATTTTGGCGCTGCAGGAGATGAAGCCGAGCGCGAACACTACCCGCCTTTGCAGGGGCTTGCTCTCCAGCCCTCGCGTGGTGAGCACGGCCGCGGCAGTGCAGCCGAAGCCCATGAGCACCGAAAAGGCGGCGCGCCCCGTCAGCCCCACCCGGCGGAACAGCCCGTCCGACATGAACGCGAGCGCGGACAGAAAGCCGCTCTCCTCCATCAGAAACAGCGCGAAATACAAGATGGCGATCTGCGGCACGAAGGAGAGGAGCATGCCGACGCTTGAAAACAGGCTTCCGACAAACGCCGCGGCGACGGGCGCGCCCGCCCCCGCAACGAGCGAGGCGAGGAATCCGCCGCACACGTCGGAAACCAGCCACTCGCACCCCTCCTTGAGCAGAACGCCCGGCATATTTTGGGCGAACGCGAAAAAGAACACCGCCAGCATGGCGACGGCGAACAGGGGCAATGCAACGTATTTGTTGTACAGGAGCGCCGCGGCTCGGCCCTCCCCCTGCGAGCCGGCCGACCATACGCCTGCGAGCAGCTCCTCGGCGGGCGCATACGCGGCGCGCGGCTGCGAACCCGCGGGCGCGCGCAGGGAATCCGTCAAAAAGGTTTTGAGTTTTTTGACGTCCGCCGCATCGTGCGCGGACACCGCCAGCACAGGGATGCCCAGCCGCGCGGAGAGGGCGCGCGCATCCAGTTTTCCGCCGCGGCGGCGCAGTAAATCCGCCATCGTGACGACGAGCGCGGCGCGCTTTTTGCGGCGCAGGATGCTCTGCAGCAGGGCGAACGAGCGGGGCAGGGTGAGCGCGTCCGCCACGCACAGCGCGAGGTCATACTCCCCTTCCTCGATTTCGCGGCGGGATATCTTCTCCTCCATGCTGTACGCGTCGAGCGAATAGATGCCCGGCAAATCGTACAGCTCCGCCTCCGTGCCCGCCAAAACCGCGCGCGCGGAGCTGACGCCGACCGTGACGCCGTGCCAATTGCCCGTCTTTGTATGCGAACCGGTCAGCGCGTTGAACAGGGTGGATTTGCCGCAGTTCGGGTTTCCGGCGAGGATGATGCGCGGCAGCCTCTTCTCTGCGGACGCGGCGCCCCGGGAACGGCGCTTCGCCCGCGTCCCACCAAACTTCCGCTTTGCCCGCCGAACGCCGCACGGCTCGGCCTGCGGCGGGCGCGAAAGAGGCATCTCTCCTTCCGCGCCCGCCGCACATTCCCGCAATTCCGCCGCACCGCCCCGCTCAGCCGCGTGCGGTGCCGCGGCCGGCGACGGCGCAATGCCGCTTTCGCCGCCGGAACAGAGCGCAACCTCGATTTGCTCGGCGACGGAGCCGCGCAGGGCGATGCGGACGCCGCCCGCATCGAGCATGAATCCGCCCCGAAAGGGCGCGGCGCGCAGCATGCGCACATGCGCGCCCCGGCGCACGTTGAGCATGTTCAGGCGCGCGGCGAGGGCGGGCGGAAGATGTACGGCGAGCACGATGCCGCTTGTACGGGCGGACAATTCGGATAACTTCATACCCCTATTGTATGAAGGGAATCTCCCCGAATATTCTGCCGCGCGGCTTTCCGCCGCACTTTTGCCCTGCAATTATGCCGCCGCGCTGCGCCCGCAAACGGCGCCGCCAAAGGGCGCGGGCGAACGCCGCGATTCGGCGGATACAGCAAAAGGCCCTCCCCGCAGGGAAGGCCGAAAGTATGTTCTATGCAAATTTGCCCGCACGGAGGCTCTGCGACGCCCGAAGCAGTCCGCGCCCCTACTTGCCAGCGTACGGATCTACGCCGTACATGGCCTGCATATTGTCGCGGAAGGAACGCATTTTAGAGGTCTGGCGGATGTCGGTTGCGGCGTCAAAGCTCTCCACTGCCGCCTTCTGCTCGCGCGTGAGCTTGGAAGGAATTTCAACAGTGACGGTGATATACATGTTGCCCGTGCCCGTGCGCGTCTTTAAGCCTTTGCCGCGCACGCAGAAAACCGTTCCGCTCTGCGTCCCCTCGGGGATGAGGTACTCGAACGGCTCGTCCAGCCCCGGTACCTTGACCTTGCCGCCCATCGCCGCCGTCTTGAAGGAGACGGGCAGCTCGACGTACAAATCCTTGTCCTTGCGTTTGAAAATCTTGTGCGGCTCGACGCGGAAGATGACGATGAGGTCGCCGGGCAAACCGCCCTTTGCCGAAGCCTGGCCGTACCCCTTTTTGCGGATGTAGCTGTTGGTATCCGCGCCCGCGGGGATGTTGAGGGTGACGATCGTCTCCTTGCGCACGTAGCCCTTGCCCTTGCAGTCGGGGCACATTTCGGTGATTTTTTTGCCCGTGCCGCCGCACGCGTCGCAGGTGGCCATGCGGATGGTGCGCCCGAAGATGGTATCCTGCGTATACCGCACCTGCCCCGTGCCCTTGCACTTCTCGCAAGTCTTATAGGCGGTGCCGTTCTTCGCGCCCGTGCCCTTGCACGTTTCGCAGGGCACGTTGCGGGTATAGCGAATCTCCTTGGTGCAGCCCTTCGCCGCGTCGAGGAAACTCAGAACGACCTCACGCGTAACGTCCTCGCCCTGCTCGGCGCTCGCCGCGCCGGAGGAGGCGGAGCCGCCGAAACCGGAGAATATGTCGTTGAAAATGTCGCCGAAACCGCCGAAGCCCGAAAAGCCGCCGAAGCCGCCCGCCCCGCCGCCGAAGCCGGCGTTCGGGTGGTCGAGCTCATAGTCGTACTTGGCGCGCTTCTGCGAATCGGAGAGCACCTCGTGCGCCTCGTTGACCTCCTTGAACTTCGCCGCCGCGTTCGCGTCGCCGGGGTGAAGATCGGGGTGATACTGTTTGACGAGCTTGCGGTACGCCGCCTTGATTTCGGCGTCCGTCGCCTTGCGGTCTACGCCCAATATTTCGTAATAATTTTTGTCTGCCATGATAAAACCTTTATGTTCTCGCGTTTCTCGGCGAGCTGTCGCCTGCGAAACGCCGAGATTTATAGGAAAACCCCACGGCGCGCGGCAAAGCCGCTTGACCGTCGGAGTTTTCCTCTGCGGCGCGCCTTTCAAGGGCACACCACACTACGCGCGCCGCATTCACCTTTCCTGCAAAAGCAAAAGTATTTGCAAATAGGGGTGCGCTAACGCAAAAGCGCGGTTTTGCTTGCGCGAGTGATTTTTATAAAAAATAAATCCGAATATCTCACGGAAAATCGCAGCGCAGCGAGATTTTCGTGAATAAGGCGGCGGAGCCGAGGCGGAAACGAGCAATGCCCGACAGGGCTTTGTGAGAAACCGGCCTCGTGCGTAGCCGCTGAAAGCGCACTCAATTTGCCGCATATCTACGGCTTTCGGGAAGAGGGTGAAGTTGCGCGATTTTCGATAAACTGTCGCGCAAGGAAAATCACATTTTTCCGCAGCGCAACCCTGTTTGGCAATCCCTTGCCTTTCACAGGAAAGGTGAAGCCGCGGCATTTTACAATATGCGTGCCCTTAAAAATGCCGCGGCAAGGAAAACCCGGCGGATAGCTTGTTACCAAGCGTACCCGCGGGGTTGTCTTTTTCACGGCGTTTCGCAGGCGTCAGCTCGCCGAGAAACGCGTGAACTTATTTACTGATGGAATTCCTCGCCGCCGTCGGCGCCGTTTGCACCCGCTTCGGGGCCGCCTTGCGCACCGCCCGCCTGCTGGTAAATCTTCGCGAAAATCTGCTGGCTCTCGTTCGTCAGCTTCTCCGTCGCCGCCTTGATGCGGTCGTCATCGTCGGAGGCGAGCTCCTCTTTCGCGCTCTTGACCAGCTCTTCCAGCTGCGCCTTATCCTCGGCGGAGAGCTTGTCGCCCAGTTCGTTAATCGACTTTTCGACGGTGAAAATCATGCCGTCCAAGCGGTTTTTGTTGTCGACCTTCTCCTTGCGCTTCTTGTCCTCTTCGGCGTACTGCTCCGCCTCTTTGACCGCCTTGTCGATATCCGCTTCGGACAGATTTGTCGAAGACGTAATCGTAATATCGGTGCTCTTCTGCGTGCCGAGGTCTTTCGCCGTGACGTGCACGATGCCGTTCGCATCGACGTCGAACGTGACTTCAATCTGCGGAATGCCGCGCGGTGCGGGCGGGATGCCCGTCAGCTCGAAGCGACCGAGCGTCTTGTTGTCCTTCGCAAATTCGCGCTCGCCCTGCAGGATGTGGATGTCAACCTGCGTCTGGTTATCCGCCGCGGTGGAAAACACCTGTGACTTTTTGGCAGGGATGGTGGTGTTGCGCTCGATGAGCTTGGTGAACACGCCGCCCAGCGTTTCGATACCCAAAGACAGGGGCATGACGTCGAGCAGCAGCACGTCTTTGACTTCGCCCGAAAGCACGCCGCCCTGAATTGCCGCGCCGATCGCGACGCATTCGTCGGGGTTGATGCCCTTGAACGGCTCTTTGCCGGTAATCTGTTTGACCTTTTCGACGACCGCGGGGATACGAGTGGAGCCGCCGACCAGGATAACCTTGTCGATGTCGCTGTACGAGAGGCCCGCGTCCTTCATCGCAAGGCGCATCGGCTCGCTCGTCTTTTCGACGAGGTCTGCGGTTAATGCGTCGAACTTCTGGCGGGTGAGGTCTACGTCGAGGTGCTTCGGGCCGTCCGCCGTCGCCGTGATGAACGGCAGGTTGACGTTGGTGGTCGTCATGCCGGAAAGCTCGATTTTCGCCTTTTCGGCGGCCTCTTTGAGCCTCTGCATCGCCATCTTGTCCTTCGAAAGGTCAATGCCCTCTTTGCTCTTGAACTCGGAGACGAGGTAATCCATGATGCGCTTATCGAAGTCGTCGCCGCCGAGCATGTTGTTGCCGTTGGTCGCCAGAACCTCGAACACGCCGTCGCCGATCTCCAGAATGGAGACATCGAACGTGCCGCCGCCGAGGTCGTAGATCATGACCTTGTGGTTGGCTTTATCCTTATCCAAGCCGTAGGCGAGCGCCGCCGCCGTCGGCTCGTTGATGATGCGCAAAACGTTCAGGCCCGCGATCTTGCCCGCGTCCTTGGTCGCTTGGCGCTGGCTGTCGGTGAAGTACGCCGGGCAGGTGATGACGGCGTCCGTCACCTTGCTGCCGAGGTAGCTCTCCGCATCCGCCTTCAGTTTGGAGAGGATCATCGCGGAAATTTCCTGCGGGGAATATTTTTTGCCGTCGATATCCACCTTATAGTCGCTGCCCATGTGGCGCTTGATGGAGATGACCGTGCGGTCGGGGTTGGCGACAGCCTGGCGCTTAGCCACCTGCCCGACGATACGGGAGCCGTCCTTTTGGAACGCGACGACGGAAGGCGTCGTGCGGGCCCCTTCGGGGTTGGGTATGACGACCGCTTCGCCGCCCTCCATGACGGCGACGCAAGAGTTGGTTGTACCTAAGTCAATGCCGATTACTTTTCCCATAATATATCACTCCTTTATCAGGTAAAAGATATTACCGAATTTTGAATTTTTATCTGCAAACGGCTCTCGCCGATTGTTTTTGAATAATCACTCGCGCAAGCAGAATCACACTTCTGCGCTGCGCACCCCTATTTGCCGACACCT
>CAKNLK010000008.1 GCA_930989535.1 uncultured Clostridia bacterium
GAAAAGGCGTGGCTTTCACGCCACGCCTGCTCTCTTTTTCAAAGGGCGACCTTTACCAAAATTCCCTATCGGTATTGCGGTAAAGGGCATGCCCTTTTTTGGTTGCCATGGCAACCAAAAATTACTTGACGGCAAAAAATATATAGGGGCAAGAGAGAAAACGGAGAACTGAACAATGGATGAAAAAATATATGAAATAGGGGTAGCCCAGTTCAATCCCTATGTTCGGTATGTAAACCGCTTGGAGGGAGCTGTTCACGAAAATCATATCGTTCCATGGAGAATTTTGTATGATTTTGAAATCATTTTCGTGACAAAGGGTTCACTGCAAGTATTGAAAGAAGACTCGGAATATACGATCGGGGAAGGTTGCCTGCACATAATGCCGCCTTTTGTAAGGCATACGCGCGTAGTTCCCGAGCATGTGGCAACGACCTATTACGGTGTACACCTTGATTTTATGTTTGACGAAAGCAGCCCCGATTTTTCCGCATGGGAAGTGTATAAAGAGCCTTGTGAGCGGCGGCTCAACACCGTACCCATCCGTAAAGATCTCGCGGCACGAAAAGGGTACAAGCCGGAGATTATGGAATTGGTGGAGAGTTATCCTGTCAAAAATGTTTATCGTTTTATCGAACTTTTCAATCAATTGTATGAAAATTTCCATGACAGGTCGGTCTGCGGGCGCTTTCGCACAAAAGCAATGATGATACTCATTATTGCAGAACTATTGGACGAATTAAAAAGTTCTTCGCATGAAAGCCACGGCGGTGCAGATTATGTTTCGCTTTTTATCGATTATACGATGCACCACTATGCGGAGGAAATTGATTTGAATAAGGTGGTTCGCGATTACGGGATATCGGCGAGCCGCTTCCGTGCAATTTTCAAGCATCAAATGAATCGCGCTCCCTTGGAGTACGTAATCGGCTATCGCATCGAACAGGCAAAAAAGCTGTTTCAAACGGGGAAATATAACATATCGGAGGTCAGCTATATGGTTGGATACGATGATATGCACTATTTTTCGCGCCTTTTCAAGCAAAAAGTCGGTTGCTCGCCGAGCGATTATATCAAAAATAACATTGCTCCTTGAACTTGTTTTCACAAAAATTCACTTATTTTGATAAAAAACTCCAAACTCGCGAAAATTTTGTCTAAATACTTTTTGCAATCTCTGTATTACAATAAATTTGTAAACGGAGATTTTTTTATGAAAAAGTTTGAGTTAGAGTTTTTCAAAAAAGTAAACTATCCGGTTTCCGTTCGGAAACAAAAAGGTGTTATCGGTGCGGAAACGCTGTGCGGCAATAACGGAGCGCTGCGTTTGACGGCGGAGAGTTATGTCATTTACGACATGGGCGCTCCCTCGGTCGGGGGGTACCCCGCCTTTGAGGTTGCCTCTTTTGAGGGGAGACCCGTTGTACACATCTCCTATTCCGATCGGATGATTCCTTATCTGAAGGAGAGTTCGATGGCGAAGGGGGATTTCACCCGCGGCAGTTGCACCTATCTCGGCGTCGAGCTTCCGGTCATGCCGGCCAACCCTTACCGTTTCGAGGCTTATACGATACAAAGGGTTGGCTTGTTTCTTTACCCCTTGATACAAGGGCAGGAAAGATTCGTTTACATTACGGTGAGCGGCGGAAATGTTGTTTTAAAGAATTTTTATATCATAGACGATTCTGCGCCCGAAACGCCGATTGGGAGTTTTTCCAGTGATAATCCCGCGCTGGATCGGGTATGGCTTGCGAGCGCAAGAACATCTCGCTTAGCTACGGTGCGGGCGAACCAATGGGAGAGCGTCTGCGGCAGACTTTGTTTGCGCAAGCTGACGAAGTGGCATAATGGTGCAATCTACCGTGACGCCTCTTTGCGGGAAATTCGCCTGCAATGCAAATTCGAGTTGTCGCGTAATCCGGAACACGAAACAGGCATCGGTCTTCTGTTCTTTGCCCGCTCGGCGGAAGAGGGATACCTTCTGCGCCTGACGGAGAATGGTGAGCTTCGCTTGGAGGAGCTGAACGGAGACCATTCTGAACTGTTGACAACGTCGTACGCAGAGCCGATTGCAGACAATATGCCACAAGATTTCGAATTGATTGCGGATTGCGCAGGCGCACGGGTATTTTTGAACGGGCAAGAGGTTCTCTGTTATGATAAGGCGCTCCGCACAGGCGGAAGCTTCGGCTTCTGGATGGAGCCGGAGTGGCGCGCTTTGGTGGACGATTTGTCCGTCGCAAGCGGCAAAAAAGCAGTATTTGCTTGGCAGGGTGATTTGACCGGGTTTGATATCCGGAAGTCGGGGTATTTCATCTCAGACGGGGCCAAGCGTGACAGGCTGCCTTGGACGGGAGATTTGGATTGGGCGTTTGAAAACGGTTGGTATTCCTTCGGCGAAAAAATGGACGCCTTAAATACGCTGAGGATTTTGGCTCGCCATCAAACCCCGGAAGGTTTTGTATTTGCGACGTGCTATCCCGAAAATCTTATTGCGCCCGAAACCGGGGATTACGGGGATTATCAGTCGGATATGTTCGCCTGCTGGTTTGTGATTGACGTGTTGACGTATTACAAATTGAGCGGCGACGAGCAGGTAAAGGAATTATATCCCACAATGACTCGTTGCATGGATTATCTGTGGAAATATGTCGATTCGGAAGATGGCCTTTTTGATCAGAGGTATGAAACGAGCAAGGGGCTTTGGGATCACTATCTCGGCGATACGGGCAAGAATACCTATACGAATCTCATGAATTTGGACGCCTTCGAAAAATTGGCGGATTATTCCGAACTGCTCGGCGATGCGGTATCTGCCGAAAAATACAGGGAACATGCGTCCGCAATGCGAAAGGGTGTCTTCGCTTATTTGTACGACGAAGAGCGGGGCGGCTTTGTAAAGCGCAAGGATTGGCGCGAGCTGTGCGATATGGCAAATCCGTACGCGATGGGAAAACATATGGTCAGCCAAGCCCAGGCAGCGAAGATTGCGGCGCAGGTCAGGCGAGCAACGAAGGCGTACGGCAAAGTGACTGTGTTGATGATAAAGGGATTGTATGATTACGGATTTTCCGATTTAGCGGAGGAGCTCTTAACGGGGAAGTTGCCGCTCTATCAAAACGGAGTTCTCTTCAGCGTCGTCGATTGGTTTTCGATTGTAGACAATAAGGACATGCCGGAAACCGTTTACGAATGTATGCATAATCCGCCATGCAATTTCGGCGATAATTTAAATTGGGGCGATTTGTCTCATCCCGACAGCGGACTTTGTGGCGTGATATCGTCGCGCATAGCGGGCGTAATGCCGTTAAGCACCGGGTTTGCTGAGGTGCTTATTCGCCCGAATATCGGAAAGTGCAAAGAAGTACATTGCCGCGTTCCCGTCTCCGGCGGCGCGGAAATTGCAGTGGATATTTGGACGGACGAAAATGGAAGCCGCGTTAACGTGACTGCCCCAGAATCGATTCGAGTCGAAACAGATTTTTCAAATCTCGTGCAACCGGTAACAGCCGACCTGCGTTGCTCGGGTTCGAAAATTAAAATAAAGGAGGTTATTTAAATGAAAAAACTCTTGACTTTGTTTATATCCGCGGTATTGCTGATTGGTTCGGTCGGCGTATTTGCGGGTTGCGGCGGTGGCGGCAATACTCCCGGCGGAGATGACCCCGGCAACGGTAGCGGAGGGAACAGCATCAACTATAACGGGACAATCAATATTAACCTTCCCGTCAAAGACTATCCGTTTGAGGATATCGCGTTGCAGGCGGTTGCGGATGCCTATATGGAGTTGCACCCCGAAACAACGATCAATTTGGAAGGGCAGACATCGTCTACCTATAAGGATTGGTTGGATTCGCAGTTCGCGGGCGGTGCTTCTGTAACGGATGCGGATATCGTGCAGACACTGTTAATCAGCAACACCTATCTCACTTCGCGCATGGTGGACTATAGTTCTTACCTGGTGCAGCCGAATCCCTATAACGATAATCAGGCGTGGAGGGACGTGCTGGAAGCAGATGCCTATCCGCTTTCTACCGATCGCTCGGGCATCTATACGATGAACTTTACAACCAATATGAGCTTCTTCTTCTACAACAAAACTTTGTGGAGAGAAGCGGGGTTAGTCGACGAGAACGGGAATGACAGAATTCCGCAAACTTGGGACGAATTGTTGCAGTTCTGTGCACAAATCCAACAGCGTATGCCGGAGATTGTTCCCTTCACAGCCGGCGGGGCTACGTATACCACGGGCACGATGAGTTGGCTTTTGAATATCTACGGCGATCAATATTTCAGGAGCATCGTGGAAGATATACATGCTATTGCCGGCGATTACTGCTACGATCCCGATATCGATGCGGATTGGCAGCTGGATATTACGGATAAAGACAATGATTCGCCTTCCAATTATACGGCAAACATGCTGCGCTTCTACGGCGCCGTAATGGATGGTGATATTACGCCGAACGACGCAAAATATAAGGCGATGATTTCCAATTTGAAGGATCTTACGTCCTATTGCCAGGAGAACTTTATTTCCAACAACTATTATCAGGCGGAGGAGCTTTTCTGGACTGGTTCGGCTGCGATGGTCTACAATACGACCGACTTCTTTAATACCTATAAACAGATTTTTGAACAGCGCCCTGAAGCGACAAAGTTTGAAATCGGCTTTTTCCCCGCGCCTCCGATGACGGGTACGGGCGAATCTGCGCCGGATGCTACAACGGTGCGTTCCGTCGGCGGCGCTGTCGGTTGGTACGGCGTAGTGCAGAAGGATAAAGAGCACAACGACCTCGTCATGGATTTCATGATGTTTTGGGGCAGCCAGCAGGGGCAGGATATTTATAACCAGAGCCTGAAAGAACAGGGTGCGTATGTCAGCGGCAACTCCCTTGTTAAAGGCGTTGAAATGCCGGAGGAGATTTATCCCGCAAAAGACTATGAATTTCCCGGCCTTTGCCACAATAATCCGGTCGGGCAGTTCTTCGGCAACCTCTGCAGCATGAACGGAACTGTGTATCAGACGTTTGAGCTTCTTTGCAGAAATTATTTCAGCGGTGCCTCCACTATTGACAACTTTGCTTCGCAGTTCACCACTGCGCTTCAGCAGGGTATTCCCAACTATATGACGCAGCTCGGCTGGAGGTCGGACGCGTATCTTACGCCGGAAAGAGATCCCAGCCTGTAATAAGGCAGATCAATATATAATTTTTTGAGGAGGAATTATGAAAAGCAGAGTAAAAAGTGTATTTCTGTCGTTGCTGGCTTTACTCTTCGCGGTTTCGATTTGCTTCTCCCTCGCGCCGGTTTTTGCCGGTGCGGCGGAGGGGGATACCGACGAATTTGTATTGGTCACCGACGTGGCGGCAGATGAAGACGGAACGCCTACGGGCACGAATTCGGTCGCGCTGACAGACGGTACGGATGGCGGCGTAACGGTCGGAGGCAAACAGAGCAACAGCCGTTCGATTGTCGTGTATGACCACGGCTATTCCCTCGGCAGCGAGATCAGCTTTACTACGCAAATCGACCAGGATTTTACGGGGTTGACTGGCGACTCGTTGAAAAATAGCGTATATTTTTCCATCGTATTTACCCAGGCAGAGAAAACGGACGGAGCTTTTGACGCTAACGATTTCTACTTCTTGCGTGCTTCTGGAAACGGTGTCAGTTTGCAACTGTTTACAGGAGAAGATTTGGCTCCGGATTCCGGCGGCAGTTATCGCAGTATGATTCGTCTTGCCACGTTTGACGGAAAAGGGGATATCATCAACAGCGACTCGATGTATCACGGTACAGGCGTAAACGATAGCGATCCCGGCGTAAATGCTTTTACTGATTTGGGTTGGGCCTTTTCGGATAATAGACCTTTTACAATCACGATGGGAACGGAAAAAGTCGGTGGTGTAGATAATTTTTATGTGTCGATCACGGTCGACCGTTCTGTTGAAGTACCTGGGCGCGTTAATACGTACAAGACGTCGTTCCCTCTCTCGAGATTGGCAATAGATGACGAAAATACGAATCCGTATTATATCGGTTTTGAATTTTCAAACAGAAACGCAACAGAGCGCAATGTTTCAGCTTCGATTTCTGCAATTACGGCAGAGGAGGCGGGGTTGGTTGCGACGCCTGAATCGGTATTTTTAAAACCGGAAGGCACACAGCAGCTCAGCGTAAAAACCAATGAAGGGGAAGACCCCGAGGGGCTGACCTATACTTCCGCCAATACGGGTGTGGCTACTGTTTCCGCGACGGGCCTTGTGACCGCAGTCAGCGCCGGAACGACGACAATCGATATTACGGACAATTTAGGAAGGAAAGGCGTCGCCTATGTGACGATTGCGGATGAAATTTTGTTGGGAGCATCGCAGCTCACTGTAACGGAGGGCGGATATACGACATTGACGGCATCCACCAATCCGGTCGGCTTGAGCGTCGTTTGGGAATCCTCCGATGAAGATGTTGTAACAATCGACGATAACGGTTTATTGCACGGCGTGTCTGCGGGCACTGCTACGGTTACGGGGCGCATCCTCAACTTTGAAGAGGGCGCTTTGGAGCTGAAAGCGGAATGTGCCGTTACGGTAGAGGCTTATCAGCAGCCTGCCGACGTGCATGAAGACGGTCAGCACTACGTATATTCGGACGGCGTGATTGTCGAGAACGGTTTTACCTCCGTAAACAACGAATATACGATCAATAGTAGTCTGCAGAACGGCGCAACTTATGCGATTATCGGTGAAGGGATCACTTTCGAAAGGGCAATCTCGTTCGATTTCATATACAAGGCAGATGTAAACAATACAACCTATGCGAACCGTACTAACCGATACTTTGGGTTCAGTATCGCGCAGGGAGATGCTGACGATATGACGGCGGACGATTTGCTTATGGGCAGTGCGTCCGGTTTGCAGATAAATTTGGACGGTAATGCGGAATGGTGGAACGGCGGCGTCAAAATGCTGCAGTCGTATGTGACAGGCGTTGGCGGGACGAGAACGGAGGCTGTAACCCCCGAAAATACTCCGACGAGTCCTTTGGAAGGCACGGATAGATTCGGCAATGCGTTTGCCCGCGCCTTTGCAGACGGAACTCGCATCCAGGTCAGAATGTGGAGAGAGGGCGAATTATTTAAAGTTTCCTTTACTCCCGTATTTATCGAAGGTGAAGTTCCTGACGGCAGTGAAGATATGACCTATCCTTCCGGCGGCGCTGCGGATTATGTCGGGCCGTACACCTTGCAGTTTAACTGGAGCGATATTGCTACGGGCACCGGTAACTGGGTTCTTGCGGTCGGGGTAGGCAATACTATCGCGGCGGCTCCCGCAACGGCGAATCTCCAAATCGAGAACGTCAACATCGGTATTTTGAACGGCGTAACGGTTAGCAGACCTTCTCAGCAGATCAAAGTCGGGGCTACATTCCAGCTCACGGGCACGTTGAACCCGATCAGCTATGTTCCCGAATCCGCTGTCTGGAGCAGCTCCAATGAAAGCGTTGCGACTGTAGACCAGTCGGGCTTGGTTACCGCTGTCAAGAGCGGTACCGCGACCATCACCTATACGGTCGACGGAATGAGCGCTTCCTGCGAGGTCACCGTCCTTGGCGGCTTGACCGTTACGGAGAAAGAAGTAAGCCTGAAAGTCGGCGAAACCCACCAGCTCAATGCGACGGTAGACCCGTCCACTGTAAAGCCCACCTTTGCCAGCGGCGACGACCGCATTGCAACGGTCGACGAAAACGGTAAAATTACGGCGGTCGGCGAAGGCACGGTCACCATTTATGTCCGCGTCGGCAGCGTGTTCAGCAGTGAAGTTACGGTCACGGTTACGGCCGACGGAACCGGCGGCGGTACAGAAGAACCTCCCGCAGAGGGTGGTTGCAGCGGTTCGGTCGGCTTTGCCGCGGGCGCTGTATCGGCTGTGTTGGTCATTGCATGCGTAGCGTTTGTCATTGTCAAACGGAAAAAAGCTTAACGTAAAGTAAAAGAAGGAACCGCTTTCCGCCTTCGGGCGGAAAGCGAGCTTTCCTTGTTGCAGGAGATTATATGCATAAAGTGAAGAAAAGTGTAATCTTTTTTGGTGCGGCAATATTGGCCTTTGTGGTGTTTTTGGGCTTTACGGTTAGCGGTTTTATTTTGTCTTCGCGCACGAGTACCTTTTCTCTGCCTGACCAAAATTTGCAGATCATTTCTGTACAGAGCGAAAACGGCGTTTCGTTCGTTACAACCAATGATAATCGGCTTATTTGCTATGAAGGAGCCGATACGGCTTGGGAAACTGAGATTGCAGACCGCACGTCTGACGTGGTTATAACTTCCGATTCCATCGCAATATCCTATGTTTCGGAGCGAAAGGTCGATATCTTTGAAAAGAGTTCGGGAGAGCTCCTCAATACCATCGAAGTTCCTTATTCCATTGTTTCGATGGATGCCGATGACGACCAATTATATATCGCTGCCAGAAGGGGAGGCTTGAACGGAAGTGTTATCTACTATTATTCCGGCTATAGGGAGCAGATAGAAGCGCTCTCCGTCTCGGTCTCAGATATAATCACGGATGTAAAAATACATCCGCAGACAGGCACGCTATACGGGGTATTTACGAATTATAATATTCATGCGATCGCGCCTGCAGAAGGAGGATTGAGCGATTCACGGTTTTCAGCCGTTCGCTACGAGCCTTTGGCGCTCGGTTTTTCCGGCAATGAACTTGTCGTGGCGGATGTTACCGGGTATATTACTGTATTTTCAGGGAACGAAATTTTGCGCATGATCAATACCGGAATGTCTCTGTGTGCTTTTACGACGAACAATTCGCTGTCCACTGTGGTGGCTGCCAATGTGAGCGGCAGCGCCGCAATTGTCGACGTGCAGACGGGCAATATTACAAAGGTTTCCGCGCCGACGGAAGTGCAGCATATATCGCTTTCGGACAGCGGTACGATTGCGCTGTCCGAATATCGCGGGTTCAATACGCAATATTACGATACGGGAAGCATCGGCGCTGTACGCTTTTTTTCATGGGCAAAATATGTCGGGTTGGCACTCGCGGCCGTGTGCCTTGTGTTGGTCGTTGCCGGGTGGTTTGCTATTGACGATTCGCGGAATGTCATTTTGCGCAGAAGGCTGCACCGGATAGGCAGGGGATTCCGCAGGAGTTGGAAGAGTTATACCTTCGTATTGCCTACCTTTGTGCTGCTGGGTATATTTATGTATTTTCCCGCCGTTTGGGGACTGGTATTGTCGTTTTTCGACTATGTTCCCGGTGTGTATACTCGACCGGTTGGTCTGCAAAATTTTATCGCGATATTTCAAGATCCGTTTTTCATCGGCGGCATTGGGAATATGCTCATCTTTTTGGTAACCGACCTGATAAAAGCAATCATTCCTGCGGTATTGATAGCTGAAATGATTTTCGCTTTAAATTCCAAAAAGGCGCAGTATTGGGTGCGCGTGCTCATCTATGTTCCGGGAATTTTACCGGGCGTCGCCGTCCTGCTGATTTGGACGAAAGGTATTTACGGCGACATGGGGCTGATGAACTCCATTATGCTCGGTTTCGGAGGAAATAAAGTCGATTGGCTCGGCAACGACAGTACCGCATTGGCTTCTCTGATTATGATTGGTTTGCCATGGGTTGGACAATATATTCTGTTCTACGGAGCGCTGATGTCTGTACCGGATTCGTATCGCGAATCGGCAAAGTTGGATGGCTGTTCTTGGCTGAAGAGCATCATCTATATCGATTTCCCGATGATTATGCCGCAGATTAAGTATGTATTTATCATCAGTTTCATCAATTCGATACAGGACTTCGGGCGAGTCTATATGACGACGGGGCAGATTAGTGCTACAAATATTCCCGCCTTGCAGATGTATATGACGCTGAACTCTGGTACGGGATACGGCAGGGCTGCCGCGATGGGTATGGTGCTGTTTATATTCATCTTCGGCGCGACGCTTTTCAATATGAAAGCGCAGAAAACGGAAAGTAATTTTTAAGGGAGGGACGTAAGATTGAAACATAGAAAACATGGCATCGAAGGCACCGTTGCACAAACGGTTCTGTATATTTGTCTTGCAATCATTGTCGCATTGGTGCTCATGCCCTTGATTATAACGTTCCTGTATTCCTTAAAGTTGCCGTATGAGCACATGCTCAGCGTTTGGGATTGGCCTTCCGACCCGCAGTGGGGGTACTATGTCGATGCGTTTAATGCAATTTGGGGCAACATGTTCAACAGCCTTATTGTCTGTGTTGTGACCACGTTGGGGGTTGTCTTGTTCAGTTCGATAACTGCGTACGTCTTTTCGCGCCATAAATTTTTCGGTAAAGAGGTACTTTTTTCGCTGGTACTTGCACTTATGATGGTTCCGAGCGTGCTTACAATGACGCCTTCGTATCTTACCGTTTTGAATATCGGTATTTTTGATACGCGTTGGGCGCTGATACTGCCGGGAATTGCCGGGGGACAGGTGGGCGCAATTTTTCTGTTCCGCACATTTTTTTCGCAACAGCCATCCTCTCTGTTTGAGAGCGCTACGCTCGACGGCGCAAATGATCTCGTTATGTATGCCTATATCACTTTGCCTTTGGCTGTTCCCGTATTGATTATTCAGGCATTGGGAACTTTCAGTCTTATGTATAACGATTTCCTGTGGCCGACGCTCGTTGTCCGAAACGATTCGATTCAAACATTGATGCCTCGCTTGAAATATATTGCGGAAACGGTCAACATGACCAAACCGGGCGTGTCCTATGCGATGTATTTGTTGGCGGGCATTCCTTTGGCGATTACCTCGCTTATCGGCCTCAAATATTTTATCAACGGCGACTATGCTTCGGGCATGAAGCTGTAATATTGTAGGAGGAAATGAATGAAAAAATTTATTTGTATAATGCTGTCGCTTGTCTTTACGGCGGTGTTGTTTGCCGGCTGCGCGCCCGATTCGGGCGATGAGCCGGGGCAGGAACAAGATGAAATACTGCTGCTCAATACTACCGAACAGACGGTCAATAGCTTGACGGCGGTCGACCGCTTGGGGCGGGAAGTTCCCGCAATATCCGGTTCCAATGACGAGAGGTACATGGGGCTTTTCTATTTCCTGTGGAATGGGCAGGAAAGAACCAAGCAGACGCAGATTTATGACAATACCGTGCTTTTCGAACAGTTGGGAGATGCTTTTTGGGACGGCACGCAAATTGTGACGTCGCCTCCCAGTCAATTCCATTATTGGGGCGAGCCCCTGTTTGGCTATTATAATGCACAGGATCCTTGGGTGATTCGCCGCCATTTGGAGATGATTACAATGGCCGGCATCGATTTCTTGGTCTTTGACGCGACCAACCAATTTACCTATAACCAGGTATGGCAGGTTATGTTCCCGATTATGGAAGAATTTGCCGAGCAAGGTTTTGCGATTCCGAAGATTGTTTTTTATACTAATACCGAATCGGAACAGCGCGTTACCCAGCTGTACTCGCAGCTGTATTCGCAGGGTTTGTTTAAAGATTTGTGGTTCTGCCCCAACGGCAAACCGCTGATCATCTGCGCGAACAAAGCGGGGTGTTCGGAAGAAATCCGCAACTTCTTCGAATTCCGTTCCAGCCAGTGGCCGGGAACAACGGATTATGAAGACGGATTCCCCTGGATTGATTTTAATCGCCCGCAGAAAGTTTATCCGAAGGGCGGCGTTACGGGCGGTTCAATCATGAGTGTTTCCGTTTCGCAGCATCCCGGTTGGCCTTTTTCCGATTCTATTCAGTATAAGGATGTGCAGGCTGCGTCCGGCAAGACTTATTACAATGAAAACTGGGGCAGGGGCTATACCACGGAGGCCGGGGTGAACGACCCGAGTAAAATTGACGAGGGCGCAAACTTCCAGGAGCAGTGGGACAACGCGATAGAAGCCGATCCGTCCACCGTATTTGTAACCGGTTGGAACGAGTGGATTGCCGTTAAAAACTTCGAGGATATTACCGTTACGACGGGTGTGCCTTCCCGCGTCGGCATCCCCGACCGAAGGGTATTCTTTGTCGATACCTTCAACGAAGAATTTTCGCGCGACATCGAACCGATGAAGGGCGGTTACGGCGACAATTATTACTTGCAGATGATTGAAAATATCCGTGCCTATAAGGGATATACGGACGGCGAGTATGCAAAGGGCCAAAAATTGACCATCGATACAAACGGTTCCGTCAAACAGTGGGAGGCTGTGACTTCCTCGTTCCGCGATTTTGTCGGCGATGCGGTCGAACGTAATTATGTGGATGCCGCCGGGGTTTCCACATATACGGATATCTCCAATCGTAACGATATTTCCGAAGTCCGTTTGACCTACGACAACGACAATATTTATATTCTCGTTTCGACGGCGGAAAATATAACCGCACATGAGCAGGGCGATTTGTCTTGGATGAATATTCTTATCGGAGTCGATGGCAGTGATGCTCCCGCATTCGAAAACTGGCAGTATGTAATCAATCGTACTCCGGGGGGCGGCACGACTTCCGTCGAAAAGAGCTTGAGCGGCTATTCCTTTGAGAAAATCGGCGATGCGCAGTATTCCGTGAACGGCAAATATCTGCAAGTCGCGATTCCGAAGACGCTTTTGGGGCTTGGCGATAACTTTACGTTGGAAATTAAGGTTACCGACCATATCACTCACCCTGACGATATAATGGATTATTATGTCAGCGGAGACAGTGCTCCCATCGGAAGGTTCAGCTATTCGTGGCAGGTATAAGATGAAAAAAATATTATGTTTAGTGTTGTGCGCGGCATTGCTTTCGCTTTGCTGCGCCTGCGCGCCCGGCAATACGGGGGACGACGGAGGAGATGCAGTGACGGAAGAAGTGAAGATACAGCCCCTTACCGAACGGCAGAATGTTAGTTATGCGCTTTCGGGAACGGACGACGTCGGCAGGAAAATTGAACCCGCCGGGGAAGCAACAAACGACAGGCTGGTAGGTATTTTCTATGTGCTTTGGCTTGGGAACGATTATTCAGACGAGGGTGAACCGTATTTCGACGGTATATACGACATATCCAAGATGGATTTCAACACTGTCTTTTCGGGAAGCGGATCGCCGTTTTTAAAGCACCATTTTTATGCTGAGCCGTTGTTCGGGTATTATAACATGCAGGATTATTGGGTTGTAGAGCGCCATGTACAGATGTTTATTGCCGCCGGCATAGACTTTTTAGGCATTGACGCCACGAACAATAATATCTATAAAGGGCCGCTCACGATTCTTTTGGAAATTTTGGAGAAGTATCGTTTGGAGGGGTACAAAGTACCTAAAATCATGTTCTTGACCAATACGAATTCAAATGAACGCGTGCAACAATTGTACGATTTCATTTATAAGGATAACCGTTATCAGGAACTTTGGTTTACCGATACCGATGAGGGCAGGAACCCGGATGGGAAGCCTTGGCTTACCATGCGGAGCGAGCAGCAGGTTTATCTTCCCAAGGCCGTCCGCGACAAATTTTATTTCCGCGACAGCCAGTGGCCGAACGAGCCGTTCAAGGATAACGGTTTCCCTTGGATTGAATACGAGCGCCCGCAGCCTGTGCATAACGGAGTTATCAGCGTTTCCGTTGCTCAGAATTCCGGCATGCACATGAGCAATTCGGTGCAGTTTAAAGAAAGCCCCAACGATATCGATTATTACAATCAGAATTGGGGCAGAGGGTATACGACCGAAGGGAATAATAATGAAGAATTGATAGACGAAGGTGCGAACTTCCAGGAACAATGGGATGTGGCCATTCAATCGCAGGATGCGCGCATTGCTTTTATCCTGGAATGGAACGAATGGGCGGCTTTGAAATTGGCTACGGAGGTTGTTGGCATCGGCAATACAGTCGTATTCTTTGATTGCGTTACCCCGGAATTCTCGCGTGATATCGAGCCGATAAGCGGCTTTTTCGGCGATAATTATTATATGCAGATGATTAAGAATATCCGGGAGTTCAAAGGACAGTCGGGGAGCGGAATATCCGTAGAAACGGCTGCTTTGCAGGCGGACAAAATCTCTGAAAATTGGAACGTTGTTCAGTCCGGCGTGGCTGATTTTGCCGGCCAAAAAACGCGCGATTTTATCAATTGTGACGGCAGCGGGCGATATCAAAATACCACCAAGCGCAATGATATTGTAGAGGTTCGCGTTGCGCAGGACAATTCCAATTACTATTTTCTTTTGACGGCAAACGAGGAAATCACTGCTGCAGACGGAAGCGAATGGATGAATCTATGGCTGAAAACTTCCGAATCGACCGACGGGTATGATTTTGTAATTAACCGTTCCAGAGAAAACGGTAAGGCGAGCGTAGAAAAACTGGTCGGCGGAAACGGCGAAACTGTGGGTGATGCGGAATATATTGTTAACGGAAAATATATTCAGTTTACAGTGGCGAAGTCGCTTTTAGGTGACCATGCTTCCTTTGAATTTAAGGCGACGGACAATGTCGACCTTCTGTCGGATATTATGTTGCTCTATACTACGGGCGACAGTGCGCCCTATGGAAGGCTGAATTATCTGTTTACCAAATGATGATTTGAAAAGAGGCGCTTTTTACGTTGAAATCAAAAAAGGTGCTGCGGTAAAGTGCAGTTTCCATAGGGAATAAAATCAAGATTAAATTTTGATATGAATTGCACCTTCAAGCGAAAGAATGATGTCGGAACCACCGGCATCATTTTTTTATGCAAACCATTGACATTAGTCCGAATAATGACTATAATTGAAGGAAAGCGAGGAAGACATGGAAACATACGAGTTTATGAGGGTTTTGGGCGAACGCTCCAACCGAGTAGACAGATTATATTACAAGTGGGCAAAGGCGCACGGCATCAGTTACAACGTTCTGGCGGTTTTGTACGTCGCCTATAAAGATCCTGAAAGTACGCAAAAAGTAGTCAGTGAAGAATGGAGTTTGCCTAAGCAAACGGTAAATACCGTCTGCAAAGATTTGTGTGCGCGCGGACTTCTTATCCTTGAAAAGAGCGAACGCGACGGCAGAGAAATGCGTCTGACATTGACAGAGGCGGGCAAAGAGCTGGCGCGCCCTGTCGTTGATGAACTCATAGGTGTAGAGAGCGAGATTTTAGGCAGTATGGGATGTGAAGCCGTGAAAACATTACTCACGCTGTTCAACCAATATTGCGATGAGGCGGAAAAGCGATTATCAGATTCGGTGAAGAGAGGTAGGCAAGAATGACGGAAGATAGAAGGGGTGCAGTGCGCGACGATATTTTTGTGTATGCCGCAAACGAATACGGAACGACGCCGGAATATCCGTGGAGATATCTTCCTGCCTATGCTGTTTTGCGTCATCCAAATGGCAAATGGTACGGGATCGTCATGAATGTGCCGAATGTCAGATTAGGACTTCCGGGTGATGACCGTACGGATATCCTCGTCGCAAAATGCGAACCGGGGTTACAATCTGTGCTCCTTTCGCGAAAGGGCTTTCTGCCCGCCTATCATCTCAATAAAGAGCGTTGGATCAGCGTGCTTTTGGACGGCACGGCGGAAAAAGAACAGGCTTGCGGACTCCTCGATATGAGTTATTCCATAACGGGCGAAAGATGCAGCCGTGCAAAAAACAGAGATGAACCTCAAACTTGGATAGTCCCCGTCAATCCGAAATATTACGACATCGAAAAGGCTTTTTCGAAGAACGACGAGATCATCTGGAAGCAAAGCAACAATATTACGGCGGGAGATACCGTCTATCTGTATATCGCAGCGCCCGTTTCGGGCATTGTGTACGAATGTGCCGTACTTGAAACGGATATACCCTACCACTTTGACAACGGCAAAGTGCATATGGAGCGAGTGATGAAGATACGTCTGAAACGAAAATTCTCGCAGCCCGTTCCGCTTGAAAAGCTCAAGGGATACGGAATTTTTGCCGTGCGCGGACCGATCCGTATGTCGTATGGACTGCAATACGAATTGGAGGCAAAACAATGACCGTCCGCCCGCAGAAAGGACACAGCGTGAACTTTTTGCCGCGGGATTACACCGTCGTCGATATCGAAACCAACGGGCTTTTTTCTGGGAAGTGCGAGATCCTTGAAATCTCCGCCGTAAAGTTCACGGAAGGTAAAAAGACAGATGCATACTCCACGCTGATAAAGCCTTCCCGCAAGATAGACCGATTTATTACACGTCTGACGGGCATCACCGACGAGATGGCGGCAAACGGCGTTGACATAAGTGAGGCGCTTGACGGCTTTACACAGTTTATCAAAGACGATATATTGCTCGGCTACAACGTCAACTTTGATATAAACTTTCTGTACGACAGTCTGACTGAACACCGCAATATGCCGCTCTCCAATGACTGGCTGGACGTATTGCGGCTCACAAGAAAGTATCTGCCGCAACTTGAAAATCATAAGCAGACCACCGTGGCAAAGTATTTCGGCATTAATATAGACGGCGCGCACCGCGCCGAAAAAGACTGCCTTATTTGCAGCGCCCTCTATGAACGGCTGCGCGGTGAATTTATTAACAAGAGCACAAAACTCGGCGGATAAGGAGATTTTTATCTTATGGATACGATTGTCAAAGTTATTCCTGTAAAGGACGTGATAACCAAATCCAACCTGCCCGTGTGTGACTTTTCGGTCAATCCCTACACGGGCTGCGAACACAGCTGTAAGTATTGTTACGCCTGCTTTATGAAACGTTTTACAAGCCACTCCGAAGAATGGGGCAGTTTTGTGGACGTGAAAGATTGGGGCGAAATCAAAACCCCCGAAAAATACCGTGGCAAGGAGCTGTTCATCGGCTCGGTGACTGACCCTTATCAGCCGTTGGAAGAGAAGTTCGGTAGGACGCGCACCCTTTTGGAACAGTTACAAGGCAGCGGGGCTATTCTTTCAATAGCCACCAAGTCCGACCTCATTTTGCGCGATTTAGACCTCATTAAAACATTCCCGAATGCGCGTGTTTCGTGGTCGATCAACACTCTGGACGAAGATTTCAAAAACGTTATGGACAATGCCGTATCCATTGAACGCCGCCTTGCGGCAATGAAGGCATTCCATGACGCGGGCGTGCGCACCACCTGCTTTATTTCGCCAATCTTCCCGGGTATCACAGACTGCAAGGCAATCATAAGACGGGCGAAAAATCAGTGCAATCTCGTCTGGCTGGAAAACCTCAACCTACGCGGCAACTATAAGCCCGTCATCTTGAAATATATCGCGGAGAAACATCCCGACCTTGTGCCGCTCTATGACGACATCTACCGCAGGAACAGCCGCGCCTATTGGAGCGCGCTCAACGAAGAGCTTGCGGCCTTTTGTAAAGAGGAAGGCCTTGAATATATCCGCGACGACGACAGCATGCGAAGACCGTTCGACGCGCCGCCCATTGTCGTCAATTACTTTTTCCACGAAGAAGTCAAAAAGTCCGCGAAACAGAAAACTGTTGAATAATGCCGAAAAAGTATTCGGCATTAGCGTTGGTTCTTGGATAGCAGAAAGCAGAATAATATAGTAATCCCGGTATTTATCGGGATTAAGCCAATTGTAAACCATAGAAAAGTATGCATTCCAATATTGTTCCAGCCTTGAAAGTATTAACATTCTAAATAGTGTCACAACCATAGAGCAAGGTGCATTTTATAATTGCAGTTCTCTCACGGAAATCAAAATTTCGGATAGCGTAACCAGTATAGGTGCTTATGCTTTTTTTGGCTGCACTTCGCTTGAAAGCGTAACGCTAGGTAATGGAGTAATAAGTATCGGGCAGTATTCACTTTGGGACTGTTATTCACTAACAAACATTTATTTCAATGGCACAATGGAACAGTGGAATATGATTGAGAAAGGAATCTCATGGGATGCCAATACGGGCAAATACACAATTCATTGTACAAACGGCGATATAACAAAAAGCTAAATACTCTTTCAAAGCCGCTCCGCAAGGGGCGGTTTTGTTATGCAAAAAACAGAACGGAAAACAGGGTTAAAAATGGAGATGGCAGTAAGGCGTGCGCTTGGCTTATATACAAGGGGCGGTTTTGTTATGCAAAAAACAGAACGGAAAACAGGGTTAAAAATGGAGATGGCAGTAAGGCGTGCGCTTGGCTTATATACAAGTCGGCGGCGAAGCTGACGGCGCGGCTGACGCCGCGCCGTCACCCGCTCGCTGCGCTCGCGGGCGCCGAAGCCAAGCGCACGCCCCAACGGGCAAACAAACCGAAAACCGAAACGAAAGCGCGGCGGTAGCGAAGCCGCCCCGCTAACCCGCTTGGGGCGGGCTTTCGCTTTTCCCGCCGCGCACGGCTTTCTTCTCGTCGGTTTTGTACCGTTATTGTTTTAGCCCTTTCAGTGTACGCCGCGCTTTTGTTACGTCACTTTCGGCAACCGCGCTATCACCTCTCTGTCGCTCGACTGTCCTATGTATTCTCCCTCTATCCAGCACCCGAAATCATCAAAGAGTATGAACTTCCTGCCTTCCAGACCGTAAGGGCAGATGATATCTTCGTCCATTATATCTGTTTCAAAATACTGGTACAGCCCTCTCGAATACACCAGCTTGCCGCCCGACTTTTCGATATACTTCATCAGGTATTTCACCATCTGCGGCAATTCCGACGAGTGATGAATGGGACGAAACTCATTCCGCCCGAACCGCTCCGCAAAGAAAGAGTTTTGCAGGATTGTCTGCATCCTCTTTTTGCGGGTATCATAATCTCTGACTTCTTCCAGCTTTCCCGACATCGCGCCCTCCGGGATATAGAATATCCCGTGAAAATGCAATCTCCCTGTTTCGGGCGCGCGCTCCCACGCGCCTATATACAGCCAATCCTTTCTTGAACTGAAATGCTGCAAGCAGGTACTCAACGACTTTTGAAAACTTTCCTCCGTGTGTTTCTTATCATCGAAGGTGAAAGTTACAAAATAGTTGAATGTCTGCTGGTTTATCTTTCTCCAAAGCCGTATTTTGCGGCAGACCATATTCCTGTGCTTGCGCTCGAAGTTCTTTTCCACGAATGCGCGGCAGGAGGTGCTGTCCTTAAAATAGGGCAGCATTTCTCTTTGTACATACGCTTTCCGTTCCCGCTTTTTCATACCGACGCTCTTCTGATACAGTTCCTCGAACAGTTCTTTGCGCGTCATTTGCCTTTGTTTGGGAACAGTAGGGATATTCTCCCTCTCCGTTTGAGTAGGTTCGTTCCCGACAGTATTTTCATCGGGTACGGTTGCCGAAACATCTTCGGCTGGTTCCGTGACGGTGATCACCTCTTCGGGCTGTTTGCGCCGTTTCCTTACATACGGGTTCGGCTCATACGGTATCCCGATGCGGTGGCTCCCGTCCGAGTAGACTTTTACTTTGCTATACGGCATAGCTGTTATCCTCCTTTGAATGAAATAAAAATTTTGCTCTTTATTCCTTCTCCGGCGGATGAGTTTGGTTTTTGTTTTCTTTCATTTTCTCATACGGAAACTTTCATTACGGCAGCCGCTTGACGTCGCAGTTCTTCACCGTCCGTATGCTTTACTTGCTTTCTTTTAACTTTTCAAAATATTCGCTCATCCGCAATTCCAGAGAAGAAACAAAGAGGCCGAATTCCTGCTCCGGCATTTTGTTAATGTCGGGTATCCCGTTGACATAAACTTTAATTCCGAGAGAGTTGTCCTTGACCTCGATTTCTTCCAACACAATCACCTCCTTCGCATAAATCAGTTTTTTTCCGTCAGCGCAGTCCGTGCAATGTTCTCACATCGGTACGCAGCCGCCAGCCGTTCAGCCGCATCCTGCCAGCAAACCATCTGTTGTACAGCTCGTCCAACTCCGGCGTGCGGGGAGTGCGGAAGTCCAGGCTCATCGTGTAGTTCCCGGCTTTCTCGTCATGCCGCTCCACAATCTGCTGCGCTATGATATACCGCGCCGTGCGGTACACGTTGCATTTGCCGCAGAGATACTCGAACAGTTCCTTTGTCATGCCGCTTTCCTCCTTTCCGTTATATTCTCTCGGAGATACTCCAAAAGTTTCTTGTTTTTCTGGCGGATATACTCGGTACAGTAGTTGAGTTCCTCCGCCGCTGCCTCCTGTGTCAAACCTTTGACGTACAGGGCAAAATATACCCGATACAGGTCGAGCGGAGCGTCGTAGATCGCGTCTGCATATGCCTGCACCAGCTTCGTCGTCTTATGCGGGAGGAGCAGAAACTCGCTTTCCAATGCCTGCCGTTCCGCATAGTACCCGCGTATCGTCTTCAAGTCTTTTTTGATTTCTTCCGTCGTCATTTTTTCCTCCTGTCTGTATTATTTGTACCTCTTACTATAAAGGAGTGGGACATATGCTTTTGACCCCCTCTTTCCGAAAAATTCTTTCAAAAATTTTGTTACGGATATAGTGTAACGGTCAAATGGGCAGAAAACCTGCACATTATAAAATTTTTCGAGAAAAAATTCCCTTCACTATCACAAGGACACTTATCCCGAAAAGTCCACGGGTTCACGGAAAATTTCACGGAATTTTCTCAATTCCCGCCTTTCTGTTCCTATTAAACCACTCTAATACGCAAGTTTTTTGCGCATTGAAAAATTTTCTTTCAGTTTACAGCGCAATAAGGACAAAACCTGTCACCATTTCTAAAATTTTTCCTCTCACTTTTCTAAGGACACTTATCCCAAAAATACAACCACTCCGGATAAAATTTTTCATTCTTTTTTGAAACCTGCATTTCCTTTCACTACCACAAGGACAAAAAGTTTGCAAAGGTGGCGGTCTCTGCAAAATTTTTCCGAGAAAATAAAAAAAGACCGTGACCGCAGACAAAAGGACGGACGATCTCTCGCCCGTTCTTTGCCTGACAGTCACGGTCAACCCGGTTATTTCGCCGTATTTCTAATTCACATCCGGCGCAACTCTCTGCGCCCGGCTACTTCCGCGCATCTTATTCCCACAGTCAGTAATTGTTACTTCTCCGTGATATGAAACCTCTCGGCTTGTTTGTGCTTCCATTATACCACAGAGGCGCGGCTTTTGCAATGAACTCTGCCCGTACAAAACCCCAACAATACCCAACCGAAACCCAACGGAGAGATACAACCCCGAAACTTTTCCGCCGCACCTTTCGGCGTATGGAGTTTGGGAGAGCTTTCGCGCTGTGTCAAAGGCGCGCAGGAATTGTTTTGATACGAATGAGAATGATTTACAACAATCCCTGCGCGTCCCTTGCGGGCAGACCTTTGACACACCGTTCCCGCTCTCCCTTTTTTTCTTCGCCGAAAGGTACGGCAGGCTGAAAATTATACGGGAATTGTATCGGTTATGTTTCCTTCGTTCTCCGGTATATCGGGATACTTACAGGAAACGCTGCCGTTTCCGTGCCTGGTTTTCCCTGCCGTTATGAGGTATAATGAAAGCAAAAAATTTGAGGAGGATTTGTTTATGCAGACAGTCATCATTGCAGACGTCACCAAGCCGGGCAGGTATCCGAATAAAGGCATTGCCTACTATTTCAGATTCACTTTGCCCGACGAACAAGCCATACGGCTGAAAAGGGAGTTTTTCTGTAATTTTGAGAAAGACCTTTCTACCGTACAATGGCTGAAAGAACTTTGCTATGTAAGGAGGTATCGCCGATGAAATCAGCCGTGATTTACGCGAGATATAGCAGCGAGCGGCAGTCCGAGCAATCCATTGAAGGACAGCTCCGCGTCTGCAACGAATTTGCGGAGCGCAACGGGCTGCGCATCGTGGGAACATACATCGACCGTGCCATGACCGGCACCAACGACCATAGAGCGGAGTTTCAGCGGATGCTCTCGGACAGCGATACCCCGCAGGAGTGGGAGATCGTTCTCGTCTATGCCCTCGACAGGTTCGGTAGAAATTCCATTGAAATCGCCATCAATAAGCAGCGGCTTCAAAAGAACGGAAAAATTCTTATCTCCGCAACACAGAGGACGTCGCAGAATATAGACGGCTCGCAAAATCTGGACGGTATTATCCTCGAAAACGTCATGATCGGCATTGCCGAATATTATTCTGCCGAGCTTTCCCAAAAGATTAAGCGCGGACAGAACGAGAGCAGGGAAAAAGGCAACTTTGTCGGCGGCGGTATCGCCTACGGATATAAAGTCGTCGATAAAAAGATCGTCGTAAATGAAGACGAGGCGGAGGCTGTCCGCTATATCTTTGACCAATACGCCTCCGGTAAAGTCGCGCGTGAAATCATTGAAATCCTGCACCAACGCGGGCTTTCCCACAGAGGCAAGCCGTTCCTGCCCAATGCTATTTATCAGATATTGCGCAATACCCGCTACATAGGCGTTTATTATCACAATGAAAAGAAATATACGAACGCTTTCCCGCCCATCGTAGCGACGGAGTTGTTCAGTACCGTTCAGGCGATGCTGGCAAAAAATAAACTCGGTTCGCACAGCAGGGAGACCGAATTCCTGTTAAAGGGAAAACTCTATTGCGGTATATGCGGGAAGAAGATGAACGGAGAGAGCGGCACTTCCTATAACGGAAAAGTCAATTACTATTATAAGTGTTCGACGAGGAAGAAGAAAAGTTCCGCCTGCCCAAAAGCGAATATCCGGAAAGAAGATTTGGAAAAAATCGTGTTGCAGACGACCGTAAACCTGCTGCGTGCGCCGGGGAATGCAGAGCGTATCGCGGATGCCGTCGTAGATATTCACCGCAAGCGTTGGCAGGATCAATCCGTGCTGCATATTTTGAAAGAGGACAGGGATAAAAAGCAGAAGGCACTTAAAAACCTTTTGAATGCCGTTGAGGAAGGCTTGCTGACCGCCACGACCAAGAGCCGCATGACGGAGCTGGAGGAAGAGATAGACATTCTCAACGGTAAGATACTCGCGGAGGAGAGCAAAGAAAGCAATCTCCTCACGCGGGAACAGATCATAGACTTTCTGACTATTCTGCCCGATCAGGAGCCTCAACTTATCATTGACGCGATGATCCGCAAGGTGGACGTGTATGATGATAAACTCGAAATCCATTACAATTTCAGCAAATTGCCCGAACCCGATGATCCAGACGGACTTTTACCCGAAGATCGCCGGGTTTTCTCTGTCTCTTTTCAATCGAATTTGTCATCTTCCGTTCCACCACGCAAAAAGAGGGTACCTTTGGGTACCCTCTTTTTGCGTGGTGGGGACGTACCGAAGAGTTGAACAGGCGGCCGCATGCATTAAGACAAAAATCATTATATTTATGATGATGTAAGCCTTGCAGATATTTCTTTCTTGTGATATCATTAAAATAACAATAACCTATTGGTATTATCATTGAGCATATAGTTTAAGTAGGTTAGAAAAAAGGGGAAAACTATTTTGAGATTGACAGATAAGCAAATTAGAAAGATGCAATCAGTTTTTGAGCTAAATAAAATATGTCGTTGGGCTCGAACTGAGTCGGCTTGTTGTAATCCTGAATATGCGGTTTATTTAAAGAAACATTCGGAACGTTTAAAAGAATGGATGAAATCACCGGATAAAACACCATATCCCAAAGACGAGCCTGCAAGTGTACGCTGTGAGAATTGTGAATATTCCGACAAGACGATAGGCGTCTTTGAAGGAAATGCGAGCGACAGGGTTATATCGCGTACGCTTCATGGAACGATTCCTGTGCCCTTAAAGGGGAAAAAGAAAGTTTGGTTGGACAATGTAAATCAAAAACAATTTGATACCGTTTTGAAAGAGATAAGCCCGGATGTTGAAGCGTTTTATATCTCCGGTTCGCCTGGCCTGCGCGACTTTTCTTTTTTGGAAAATTTTCGAAAACTGAAGACGGTAGTTCTCTGGTGGAACAATAAAGCTACGGAATTATGGGATTTGAGCAAAACTCCCGATATAAATGCTTTGCTGTTGAGTGATTGCAACAGATTGACGGATATCTCTTCCTTAAAATTTGCTAAAAAGTTTCAAATTTGTTCCGAAACGGGAATAATAAATAGCATTGACTTCATCCGTAATTTGCCGTTACTCAGCAGTCTATGGCTTTATGTGCGCGTGGCGGACAAAGATATCCGTCCGGTAGTTCAGGCAAAAAAGCTGAAATATTTTGATTGCCGCATGGATATCTTTGACATAGACAGTTATGCAATGTTTGAGGCACGGCGGCCGGATGTGTTTGTAAATTTTTACAACGGAACGTCGGAAGATTGGAATGAGAACGATAAAAATATTATTGATTACATTTTATTTGCAGGGAAAAATCAGGGTAGCACCTCGTATTCTAACAAGGAGAAATACGACAGGCAGCAGAAAAAGTATTTAGAGTTGAAAGAAAAGTATCGGGAATATGATTTTGTTCCGTCACCGACGCCAAAAACTGGCAATTTTGCAGAAATGTGGCGAAATTCTCTGGCGGACGGTACAAGTGTTCATACGGAGGAAGAAATAGACGAAATAGAAAGTATCTTAAAAAATTACGCAAATCTGATGACGAATAGTATCTCGAAAAATCAGGCAAAAAATATCCTTCGGGATACACTAAGAAAAATTGAGCGCTTCAATGAGAAAACTAGTTTCGTCGAAACGGAAGAAAGAGAGGAAATATATGACTTTATTTCCTCCTGTTTTAAAGAAAAATGGTATGAAGAGTTGGAAGAGATTTTATCCGGAGCTGATTTTTGATGCGCCATATGGCAACTGTTGATACGCTTGTTAATAAACGTATTGACAATAACGGAGCGGACGGCTGTTCGCGCGCGTGAGCAGCTCTGCTGCGATACTTTGCCGAGGCTCCCGAAGGGAAACGGCAAAACAAAGCGACGCTCCGCCGAGGGGGCCCCTTCAGGGGTATCGGCGGATACTTACCGTCCCCGATAGGAAGGACGGCCTCTTTTTGCGCGGAAGGGGAGAGCCGGGCGGCGCGGGGTACGCATATACTTTGCGGCGGGCGAATACAATAGTCTGTAACGAAAACGATGCCGAGGTGCTTATGCGCGCATACCATTCCCTTCCCGCCGAAGCGGTTTTATCCGAATTGCAGACTTCCGAACTTGGTTTGGGGGAATCCCTGGCCGCCGAGCGGCTGGAAAAATTCGGCGAAAATACCCTCCGCACCAAAAAGCGGGCGGGCGCATTGCGGCTGTTTCTGTCGCAGTTCAAGGACTTTATGACCATCCTGCTCATCTGCGCCGCCGCCATCTCCGCGGTTATCGCCTACATCACGGGCGACGCGCACGAGCTCGCCGATACGGGTATCCTGCTCTTTATCATCTTTCTGAATACCTTCGTCGGCTTTATTCAGCAATATCGCGCCGACAACGCCATCGAAAAGCTCAAATCCCTCTCCGTCTGCCGCGTCAAAACGGTGCGCGGCGGCAAGGATCTGCTGCTCGACAGCGCTCTCCTCGTCCCCGGCGACGTCATCGATTTGGAGGAGGGGGACATGGTTCCCGCCGACTGCCGCGTTCTGCGCGCCGAGGAGCTCAAATGCGACGAATCCGCGCTCACGGGCGAATCGGTCGGCGTCACCAAAAACGCGGGAACGTGCGAGGAAAAGACGGGCGTTTTCGACCGCAGGAATATGCTGTACTCCTCGTCGTTCGTCGTCAAGGGGCAGGCGAAGGCGGTCGTCGTGCGCACGGGCAAGGATACGGAAATCGGCAAAATCGCCGATTTGCTCGAGAATACCGAAACGGCAAAGACGCCGCTCGAAAAAATTTTAGCGGTTCTCGGCAAAGTTATCACGGTCTTTGTCATCTCCGTCGCGGCGATTATCTTTGTGTTCGGAATCTTCTTTAAAGAGAGTACTCTGCTCGGCAACTTTATGTCGTCGGTGGCAATCGCCGTGGCGGCGATTCCCGAGGGCATGCCCGCCATCGTCACCGTCATCATGGCGCTGGGGGTGCAGAAGATGAGCCGCGAGCGCGCCATCGTGCGCAAGCTCCACGCCGTGGAAACGCTGGGCGGGTGCAGCTGCATCTGCTCGGATAAGACGGGCACCCTCACCGAAAACCGCATGACGGTGGAGGAGGTCGTCGCCGATTTTTCGGGCGAGCCTGTCCGCGCGCGGCTCACCAATGCGGCGCAGGGCGGCGAAAGGAAGCTGCTCGAATGTATGGCAATCTGCAACACCGTCAAGGGCACGGCGGGCAGGCGCATGGGCGACCCGACGGAGATCGCGCTCGTCAACTTTACCGATTCGCTCGGCTTTTCCTGCGAAAATACGCGGCTGGGCGGCATCCCGTTCACTTCCGAGCGCAAGATGATGTCCGTCGCCGCGCGCACGGCGGAGGGGAGTTACTGCTTCGTCAAGGGCGGGTGCGACGTGGTTCTGAGCCGCTGTACCCGCATCTGGTCGGGCGGCGCCGTCCGTCCGCTCACCGAGGCGGACAGGCGCAACGTTTCCGCCGCGGCGCACAATCTCGCCTGCCGCGCCCTGCGCGTGCTCGGCTTTGCCTGCCGCGAATATACGGGCGCGCCGCGGGAGGACGAACTCATCTTTTTGGGCGTCTGCGGCATGATAGACCCGCCCAAGCAGGGGGTGAAGGAGGCGGTCGCCGAATGTAAGGCGGCGGGCATCACGCCTGTGATGATAACGGGCGACCACCGCGATACGGCGTACGCCATCGCCGCGCGCCTGGGTATCGCCGAGCGGGAGAGCGACGTTTTGACGGGCGCGGAACTGGACGGGATGAGCGGGGCGGAGCTCGCCGCGCGCGTGCCGGAAAAGCGGGTGTTCGCGCGCGTCAGTCCCAAGCACAAGAGCATGATTGTCGAGCAGTTCCAGCGGGCTGGCGAGGTCGTTGCGATGACGGGCGACGGAATCAACGACGCGCCCGGCATCCGCAAGGCGGATATCGGCATCGCGATGGGCATTTCGGGCACCGACGTCACGAAAAGCGCCGCCGATATGGTCATCGCGGACGACAATTTTTCCACCATCGTCACCGCGGTGCGGGAGGGGCGGCACGTCTTTTCCAACATCAAAAAGACCATTCAATTCTTTCTGGCGACCAACCTTGCGGAAGTTTTGTCGATTCTGATTGTCACGCTCGCGCTGTATAAATTCGACTTCCTCACCTCGACGCAGCTGTTGTGGATTAACCTCATCACCGACAGCCTGCCCGTGCTTTCGCTGGGCGCGGAACAGGCGGAGCGCGACGTGATGCTGCGGCCGCCCGTGCATGCTTCATCGCTGTTCTCGCGCGATTCGATGGCGGCGGTCGTGTTTTACGGGGTGGTGCAGACGGCGATTTGCGTGGGAATTTTTGTGTGGAGCGCGAACGCTTACGGCAACGCCGTCGCCGTCACGATGACCTTCTTCGTGCTCTCCTTTTTGGAATTGTTCCATTCCTTCAACATCCGCTCGGAGCGCGGTTCGGCGTTCGGGAAGGGCTTTTTCTCCAACAGGATGCTGTTTTTAACGGTATTCATCGGCATTGCGGTCAACTTGCTCCTGTGCCCGCTCGCGCCCGTGCGCGACGCGTTCGGCATCGTGCTCCTCTCGCCCGCGCAGTGGGGAGTCGTGTTCGCCTCCTCGCTCGCCGTCATCCCCGCGGCGGAAATTTACAAGGCGGTCTGGCGGCTCATCGAAAAGAGGGGCAAGCAAAAGGGCGCCCGCGTTTCAGGTGCGCGCGGCGGCAGGGGGGTGCGCAGGAAAAAAGCGGCCGAAACCGCCGCATAAACAGAATAAAAAGGCAGGGGCTTTCCGGTTTCGGAAAGCCCCTGCTTGCATAAATGTTTTTTTGTTATTCGGGTACGACGCTCACGAAAATTTTTGCGGAAACGCCCTCCATCAGGCGCACCTCGCAGGTGTAATCGCCCAGCGTTTTGAGCGCGTCTTTGAGGATAATTTTCTTTTTGTCCACGTCGAATCCCTGTTCGGCGAGCTTTGCCGCAATTTCCTTGGAAGTCACGCTGCCGAATACCTTTCCGTTTTCGCCACACTTGATGGCGACGCTCACTTTGGCTTTGTCCATCCTCTGCGCGAGTTCGCGAATCGCCTTTACCTCTTCGGCGCGGCGGCGCTCCTCCGCTTCTTTCTGTATCTTCAAACTGTTCACGGCGACGGACGAAGCCTGCTCCGCCAATCCCTTTTTCAGGAGAAAGTTCTTCGCGTAGCCGTCGCTCACGTCGAGGATTTCGCCCTTTTTGCCCGTGCCTTTTACGTCCTGCTTTAAAATTACTTTCATCGTCGTACACCTCTCGGAATCTATCGATTTATACAATTATAATATGTGCGGGCGCAAATGTCAACCCTTTCCCGCGAAAAGGCGGTAAAAGCGCGGCTCAGATTCCGAGGCGGGCGCGGCATAAATTTCCGCGTTCAGTTCCTTGTATTTTTACACAAGATGTGCTATAATACACTACACCGTATACAATAGAAAGAGGTCATTGCATGGCAAAATACATGGGTATCGACGTCGGCTCGACTACCGTAAAGGTGTGCGTGCTGTCGGAGGAACTCGAAATTTTATACACCAGCTACGAGCGGCACTTTGCAAAGGTCAAGGAGTGCGTGCTCAACCAGCTCTCCGTCGTCGAGCAAAAGTTCGGCGCGGGCGACTACGCCGTCAGCATCACCGGTTCGGCGGGGCTGGGGCTTGCCGAGCGGAGCGGGTTGAACTTCGTGCAGGAAGTGCAGGCGGCGTTCACCGCCATCCGCAAGTACTACCCCGACGCGGACGCGGCGGTCGAGCTCGGCGGCGAGGACGCGAAAATCATCTTCATCACGGGCGGCACCGAGCAGCGCATGAACGGCAGCTGCGCGGGCGGCACGGGCGCGTTCATCGACCAGATGGCGACGCTTCTGAACATCTCCGTTTCCGAGATGGACGAACTCTCCATGCAGGCGGAAAAGGTGTATCCCATCGCCAGCCGCTGCGGCGTGTTCGCAAAATCGGACATCCAGCCCCTCCTGAACCAGGGCGCGCGGAAAGAGGACATCTCCGCGAGCATCTTTCAGGCGGTCGTCGACCAGACGGTCGCAGGCCTCGCGCAGGGGCGGCGCATCAAGGGCAAAGTTCTGTTCCTCGGCGGCCCGCTCTACTTCATCCGGGGGCTCCGCCGCGCCTTCAAGGAGACGCTCAAGCTGGACGACGAGCACGCGATTTTCCCCGACAACGCTCCCTGCTTTATGAGCATCGGCGCGGCGCTGTATTCGCAGGCGGCAAAGGGAATGCCCCTCGCGGAAATCATCTCCCGCATTCAGGAGGCGAAGGGCAGCGACGACGTCGTCACGGGCGAGCCCCTCTTTAAGGACAGGGAGGAGTACGAGCGATTTGTCGCGCGTCACAAGGCGAGTGACCTCGCGTTCGAGGACATTAAGACCTATGCGGGCGACGCCTACCTCGGCATCGACAGCGGCTCGACGACGACCAAGCTCGTGCTCATCACGCCCGACTGCAAGCTTTTATACCAGCATTATCAGTCGAACAACGGTCAGCCGCTCGACATCGTGTTGGAGCGCCTGCGCGAGATTTACGAACTCGCGGGCGGCCGCATCAAAATTTGCGGCGCGGCGGTCACGGGCTACGGCGAAGATTTGATGAAGGCGGCGCTGAAAGCGGATTTCGGCATCGTGGAGACGGTCGCACACTTCAAGGCGGCGGTGCATTTCAACCCGAAGGTGGATTTCATTATCGACATCGGCGGGCAGGACATCAAGTGCTTCAAAATCAAGAACGGCGCCATTGACTCCATCATGCTCAACGAGGCTTGCTCCTCCGGCTGCGGCTCCTTTATCCAGACGTTCGCCAAGGCGATGGGCATGGAAATCGACGAGTTTTCCAAGCTCGGCTTATTTGCAAAGCACCCCGTGGAGCTGGGCAGCCGCTGCACGGTATTCATGAACAGCTCGGTCAAGCAGGCGCAGAAGGAGGGCGCGAGCGTGGAGGACATCTCCGCGGGGCTCTCTTCCTCGATTGTCAAGAACGCGATTTACAAGGTCATCCGCGCCAAGACGCCCGACGAACTCGGCAGCAACATCCTCGTGCAGGGCGGCACCTTCTTAAACGACGCGGTGCTGCGCTCCTTCGAAATCGAAACGGGCAAGCAGGTCATCCGCCCCGGCATCGCGGGGCTGATGGGCGCGTTCGGCGCGGCGCTGTACGCCAAGGAGAACGTCCGCGGCGAAAGCACCCTCATCACCGAAGCGGAACTCAGATACTTTACATATACGTCGAAGAGCCACATCTGCAAGGGCTGTACTTCCCATTGCAACGTCAACGTCATCGGCTTTTCGGACGGCCGCAAATTCATCTCCGGCAACAAGTGCGAAAAGGGCGCGGGGCTCAAACCCCATTCGGACGAGCTGGATATGTACCACTATAAGTACGAACGTATCTTAAAAAGCGTGACCGGCGCCAAAGGAAAGCGGGGCAGGGTGGGGCTTCCGCTCGCGCTCGGCTACTACGAACAGCTCCCGCTGTGGGCGGGCTTTTTCGAGGCGTGCGGCTTCGAGGTGGTGCTCAGCGAGGAATCCTCCCGCCGCCTGTACTTCAAGGGGCAGCACACCGTCGCCAGCGACACCGTCTGCTACCCCGCCAAGCTCACGCACGGGCATATCGAGAGCCTGTTGGACAAGGGCGTCGATTTCATTTTCTTCCCCTGCGAGAGCTACAATCTGGACGAGCACGATTCGGTCAACCATTACAACTGCCCCGTCGTGGCGTACTACCCCGAACTCTTGAAGGCGAACAACGAGCGGCTGGACGACGAAAATTTCGTCATGCCGTACCTCGATCTGAACGACGAAAAGTCGTCGGTGCGTGCATTGCAGAGGGCGCTCGCCCGCTGGAAGGTCAGGCCGCGCGAGATAAAGGCGGGGCTCGCCGAAGGGTTCGCCCGTCTGAACAGATACTACGCCGACGTGCGCGCGGAGGGGGAAAGGATTCTCGCCGCGGCGCGGAAGGAGGGCAAGCCCGTCGTCGTGCTGGCGGGGCGGCCGTACCACATCGACCCCGAAATCAACCACGGCATCGGCAAACTGCTCACTTCGCTGGGCATCGCCGTGCTGTCGGAGGACAGCATTTTCGACAAGGGCAAGCAGGTTCTCGTCAACGTGCTCAACCAGTGGACGTACCACGCCCGCCTCTACCGCGCGGCGGAGTTCGTCACCGAAAACGAAGACGTCAACCTCGTGCAGCTCGTCTCCTTCGGCTGCGGCATCGACGCGATTACGACGGACGAGGTGCGCGCCATTCTGGAGAGCCGCGGCAGGCTGTACACGCAAATCAAAATCGACGAAATCAACAACCTCGGCGTGGTCAAAATCCGCCTGCGCAGCATGCTCGCCGCCATCGAGGAACAAAAGAGGCAAAAGGATGCAAGATAAAAAATCGGTACAGGGGTGCGAAACGGCGGACTTCCGCGACGATTATCCGAAATTCACCCCCGCAATGAAGCACACGCACAAAATTCTGGTGCCGGACATGCTCCCCGTGCATTTCGGCATCATCGTCGACATCCTGCGGCGTGACGGCTGGGATATCGAGCTGTTGCGCAACGATTCGCGCGCCGTCATCGACGAGGGGCTGAAGCACGTGCACAACGATACCTGTTTCCCTGCGCTCTGCGTCACGGGGCAGTTCGTCGACGCGCTCAAGAGCGGCAAATACGACGTCGAGCATACGGCGGTGCTCATCACCCAGTCGGGCGGCGGCTGCCGCGCGTCCAACTATATCCCGCTCATCCGCAAGGCGCTCAAAGCGGAGTTCCCCAAGGTTCCCGTCATCTCCCTCAACTTTTCGGGGCTGGAAAAGGACAGCGGCTTCCCCATGGATTTGAAAACCATCATCAAGCTCGCCTTCGCGATTTTTTACGGGGATACGCTCATGTCGCTGTACAACCAGTGCAAGCCGTACGAATTGCGCGAGGGGGACTGCGAAAAGGCGCGCGCCGACTGTGTGAAATACATCGGCGAAAAGTTCGCCAAGGGCGGCTACCGCAAGTACAAAAAGGTGACGCGCGCCCTGCTCGAGCGCTTTTCCAAGGTGGAGCGGAGCAGGGAAGAGAAGGTCAAGGTCGGCATCGTCGGCGAAATTTACGTCAAGTATTCGCCGCTGGGCAATTCGCATTTGGAGGAGTTTTTGCTCTCCGAGGGGTGCGAGCCGGTCGTGCCCGCGCTGATGGACTTCGTGATGTACTGCGCCGTCAACAACGTCAACGACGCCAAACTGTACAACAAAAAGAGCATTGCGACTCCGATTTTTGACATCGTATACAAATATCTGCACCATATTCAGAAGAATATCATCAAAATCACCGAAAAGTACGGCTTCGAGCCGCTGCACGATTTCGAGCATCTGCGCCGCTGTGCCGACAAGGTCATCAACCAGGGCGTGAAGATGGGCGAGGGCTGGCTCATCCCTGCGGAGATGGCGGCGCTCGCCGAAACGGGTACCGACAACATCGTCTGCGCCCAGCCGTTCGGCTGCCTGCCCAACCACATCGCGGGCAAGGGCACCGTGCGCACGTTGAAGCAGATGTACGAGCACGAGAACATCGTCGCGGTCGATTACGATCCTTCGGCGACGAAGGTCAACCAGGAAAACCGAATCAAATTGATGCTTTCGACCGCCCGCGAAAACCTCGCGGAAAAGCAGAAAAAAGCGGCTGAAAAAACGAAGAACAAATGAGGAAATGTTTCCGCGGCGCTTCGGGTTTCCGAAGCGCTGCAGGTGGCGGCATTGCTGCGGAAGGGGCAAGGGAAGAGAGAATTTTGCGGTATGTTGGATTTTTTACGCAGGCGGTTGAATAGGGGTACAATTTTCGGCGGACGCGGAGATTCTGCGAAATCTGCGCAAGGAGCGAGAGAGGGGTATGCGATTTGCGAGGCGAATCGCTATACCCCGGAGTCAGCGTACGACGCCCTTTTGAAATTGAGCGACAACGGAACGCCGCGAATAAAGCCTTTCGAAGGCACGCATTTTTCGCGCCGGCCGCGCATACAGTAGAGCGTATGCTGGTATTCAAAAGGAGCGCGGCCGCCGCGCTCGCTGTTGCTTTGGCGGCAATCTTTTTGTTCAGTTTCGGCTTGGCGGGCATCGCCGCGGCGAGCGTGCCGGCGGAAGCCTTCACCGTCGTTTTGGACGCGGGGCACGGCGGGCTAGATCCGGGCGTCGTGGGCGGCACGAGCAAGGTGAAGGAGAGCGAAATCAACCTGAAAATCGTCAGGGAACTGGAAAAACTCTTTGCCGATGCGGGCTTCCGCGTCGTGCTCACCCGCAAAAATGAGGGAGGGCTGTACGGCCTCCCCACGAGCGGCTACAAGCGGCGGGATATGCAAAAGCGCAGGGAAATCATCGAGGAGGCGCGGCCGAACGCCGTCATCTCCGTGCACCAGAACAACTTCCTCTCCGACCGTTCGCGGCGGGGCGGGCAGGTGTTCTTCAAGCCGAACGACGCGTCGGGCGAGGCGCTCGCGGCGGGCATACAGGCGCGGCTCAACGGCTTGAGCGGGCAGGAGCTTTCTCCGCTGCGGGGCGATTACTTCATGCTCAACTGTACGGAATATCCCTCCGTCATCGTCGAGTGCGGCTTTTTATCGAACGCGGAGGACGAAAAATTGCTCCTCACCGAGGAATACCGCAAAGAGGTCGCCCTCGCCGTTTTTCAGGGCGTACTCGCGTTTTTCGCGTAAGGGCGCACCTGTACATATGTACGTTTGTCGACGGTCATCGCGCCGCCCTCCGCCATGCGGCGGAGGGCGGCTTTTCTGTTATGGGCGCCGCGCGGTTCGGGCGGAAAAGACAGGCCGCCGTGCGCAGCGCAGGCGGGCGCGGCAACGTGCAGGGGCGGGCGAAGAGAGCAGCGGCAAACCGCTGAAAGTCAAGCGTGCGGCAAATCTGCGAAAATCCGCCGCGTTTTATTGAATTTTTCCGCCGCATATGCTATAATATCTCTATGATTAAATTCAACGACACGATGCCGCGCGAGCGCGCGCGGGGGATGAATGCCGTCGTGCTCGCCTTCGTGGGCGATGCCGTGTGGTCGCTGTATGTGCGCGAGTCGCTCGTGTTCGAGGCGGACTACAAGACGGGCACCCTGCAAAAGCTCGCCTCCGAGCGGGTTTCCGCCAAGGGGCAGGCGAAACTTTTGGAGAAAATCGAGGGCACGCTCACCGAGGAGGAACACGACATTTTCCGCCGCGGCCGCAATGCGAAAAAGCCGACCAAGAGCAAAAACGCCTCCGTCGCCGAGTACAACATCTCGACGGGCGTGGAGGCGGTCATCGGCTTTTTGTATCTCGTGGGCGACTATGCGCGCATCGAAGAACTGTTATCGGGAGAATTTGCATGAAGGTCGAAGGGCGCAACGCCGTTTTAGAGCTTTTAAAATCGGATAAATCGGTCGATAAACTGCTTATGCAGAAGGGCGCGGAGGGGAGCGCGGGGCGCATCTTTGCGATGGCGCGCGAAAAGAATATCCGCGTGCAGTTTGCCGATGCCCGCGCTCTCGAGCGGGAGAGCGAAACGGGGCGGCACCAGGGCGTCATCGCTTTCGTCTCCGAATACGAATACGCCGACCTCTCCGATTTGTGCGCGCCGAAGGGTTCGCCCCGCTTCGTCGTCGTGTGCGACGGGGTGGAGGACGTGCACAATCTCGGCAGTATCGTCCGCGTCGCCGAATGCGCGGGGGCGGACGGCGTCGTCATTCCCAAAAACAAGAGCGCGCAAATCACGGGAGCGGTCGTGCGCATCTCCGAGGGCGCGGCGAACCACATCAAGGTCGCGCGCGTTCCCGGCGTCAACTATGCGATCGACGAGCTGAAAAAGGCGGGCTATTGGGTGTACGGGCTGGAATCGGACGGCGAGGACATCTATGCGTGCGATTTGACGGGCGACATCGCGCTCGTCGTGGGCGGGGAGAACAGCGGCATCGGCGCGCTCACCCGCAAAAAGTGCGATAAAATTCTGTCGTTGCCGTTATACGGCAAGGTCAATTCTTTGAACGCGTCGGTTGCGCTGGGCGCGGCGGCGTACGAGGCGGTGAGGCAGCGCCGATGAGCGAAATTTCCGACGAAAAACTCGCCTTTGCGGCGCGCAGCGGCGACAAGGCCGCGGAGGAACAGCTGCTGCAGCGGTATAAAAATTCCGTGCGCGGCGCCGCGCGCAGCTACTTTCTGGAGGGCGGCGAAACGGAGGACTTGGTGCAGGAGGGAATGATTGGGCTGTACAACGCCATCACCGACTTCCGCGAAGGGGGCATGAGCTTCAAAAACTTTGCCTATCTTTGCATCAACCGCCGCATCATGAGCGCGGTCAAGAGCGCATCGCGCAAAAAGCACATCCCGCTCAACGATTACGTTCCGCTGTTCGACGCGGACGGGCAGGGGCTTTTGTCTCCGTACGACCCGGAGAGCGCCGTCATTTCGGGCGAGGAGAAGGAAGAGTTTTTGGCGCTTTTGCGGCGGGAGCTTTCCCCTGCGGAATACAAATCGCTCTCGCTGTATATGGAAGGGCTCACGATTGCGGAGATTGCCGCCAAAGAGGGCAAGAGCGAAAAGAGCTGCGAAAACGCCGTCCAGCGCGCCAAGCGCAAAATCGCCAATGTCCTGCAAAAGCAATAGATTGTGCTTAGGATGAGCCAATCCAAATTAGCGATTTTAAAACGCGCAAAAATGTTGAAATAATCAAAGGCGCGTCCGAAAACCACGTTTTTCGGAAAGCGCCCCCAAGCAGCCGCATACATACGGCTTTTGGGAAGAGGGTGAATTTTTGCCCATAAAAAATGAGAGCCCTTAAAAAGGGCAAAAAGAGGGAGAAAACGCCGCAGAAAACGCGGAGCGTTTGAACGGCGGTGTCTCCCTAAAATCGGACGAAAGATTTTTGTCTCTTTCAAAAAGATTTCGCCGAGCAGAGCAGAGGTTTTTCTATGTCCTATCAATCTCTCTATCGAGCATTTCGCCCGACCACGCTGGACGGGCTGGTGCGGCAGGAACACATCGTCAAAATCCTGACAAATCAAATCGAGACGGGGCGCGTCGGCCACGCCTATCTCTTCTGCGGCCCGCGCGGCACGGGAAAAACGAGCACGGCGAAAATTTTCGCCAAGGCCATCAACTGCCTGCATCCGAAAAACGGCTCGCCCTGCGGCGAGTGCGAGGTGTGCAGGGCGCTCTCCGATTCCTCCAACCTCGACATCACCGAAATCGACGCCGCGTCCAACAACGGCGTCAACGAGATGCGCGATTTGCGCGAAAAGGTGCAATATCCGCCCGTCGCGTGCCGCTATAAGGTGTACATCGTCGACGAAGTGCACATGCTCTCCGATTCGGCGTTCAACGCACTGCTGAAAACGCTCGAGGAGCCGCCCGCGCACGCGGTGTTCATTTTAGCTACCACCGAGCCGCACAAACTCCCCGCGACCATTCTTTCGCGGTGCATGCGGTTCGATTTCAAGCTCATCCCGCAGGCGGACATCGAAGAACACCTGAAATATGTTTTCAAGCAGATCGGCAAGGAATACGAGGACGAGGCGGTCGCCGCCATCGCCCGCGCCGGCGCGGGGAGCATGCGCGACAGTTTGTCCGTCGCCGACATCTGCATCTCCTTCAGCCGCGGCAAGCTCACCTATCAGGACGTAAACGAAGTTTTGGGCGGCGCGGACTTTTACGACGTGGCGAAGCTGGGCGAGAGCATCCTCACCGACAACGTATCCGACGCGCTCACCGAAACGGAAAAGGTGATTGCCGCGGGCAAGGGCGTGGGCGTGTTATCCAAGGACGTATTGAACTTTTTAAACCAATGCACCGTGGCCAAGACCTGCCGCAACGGGCAGCAGCTTTTGAACCTGCCTGCCGAAATGTACGCGGAAATCAAGCGCATCGCCGACAAGGCGGACGGCCGCAAAATTCTGCGCGCGTGCGAAATTTTTGCAGAGGTGGAAACCAGCCTCCGCTATTCGACGTCGCCGCGCATCGTCTTTGAAACGGCGGTCGTCAAGGCGAGCCTGCCCGAAGCGGACGCCGATGCGCTCAGCCTCGCGCGGCGGCTGGATATTCTGGAAGGCAAACTCAAGAGCGGCGCGTTCGTCCCCGCGCAGGGGGGCGGAAGCAATGCAGGCACGGGCGGCGTTTCCGCGGGGAACGCTTCGTCGGGGGGGATGCACGCGGCGCGCCCGGCTGCGGAGGAGGACTTTGCGCCACTTCCCGCAGACGAGGACGATCCGTTCGCATCGCCCCGTTCTGCGGGGCAGGCAGGGCAGGCGCGCCCGCCCTTTGCGGAGGCGCCGCCCGAGGAGCATTTTGAGCCCGACTTGTTTTCCATGAAAAAGAGCGCGCAGGGCGTGAACGCACTCTTGCCCGAAAACAGGCGCAAGGCGGGGGCGTATTTCCGCCAATCGCTGCGCCGCAACGTGAAAAACGGCATCCTGTTCACCATGTGCCAGGATTTGGATACGGCGTTCGAGGGGGATAAATTCGTGCTGTCCACCGACAGCGACACGATTTTCCGCCGTTTGAACAGCGAAGATAACTATAAGAGCGTAAAACTCGCGTTGGAGAGCATCGGCATCACCGATTTCGACATACGGCTGAAGGGCGCCAGGCGCGACCCCGCGGAGGATGCGGTGGAGGAGCTGAAGCGCAACTTCCCCGACGCGGACATTGAAATCAAAAAATAAATCGGAAAAAAGAGAGGAGTTAGCAATATGGCAGGATATAAAGGCGGCATGGGTATGGGCGGCAACATGCAGAACCTCATGAAGCAGGCGCAGAAGATGCAGGAACAGCTGCAGGAGACGGAAAAACTGCTCGACGATTGGGAAATCGTGGGCACGAGCGGCGGCGAGGCGGTCGTCGTGTACATGAACGCGAAAAAGAAGATCGACGGCATCGAGCTCGACCCGAAGGTGGTCGACCCCGAGGACGTGGAGATGCTCGAAGACCTCATCATGGCCGCCATCAACGACGGCTACAAAAAGGCGGACGAGGTATATAAGGAAAAGATGGGCCCGCTCGGCGGCGGTATGGGCGGCATGGGAGGTCTTTTGTAAGCCATGCAGGTCTACATCGAGCCAATCGGACGGCTCATCAACGAATTTTCCAAATTGCCGGGCGTGGGCAAAAAGTCGGCGCAGCGGTACGCGTATAAGATTATCAACATGACGGAGTCGGAGGCGCAGGAGTTCGCCGCCGCCATCCTCAATGTCAAAAAGAAGGTGAAATACTGCAAGGTTTGCGGCAACTTCACCGAAAACGACGAGTGCGACATCTGCAAGGAGCGCGACGGGCGCGTCATCTGCGTCGTCAAGGAGCCGAAGGACGTCATCGCGCTCGAAAAACTGCACGAGTATAAAGGGGTGTACCACGTTCTGCACGGTGTCATCAACCCCATGGAGGGCGTCGGCCCCAACGACATCCGCATCCGCGAACTTTTGGCGCGGCTGAACGGGGGAGAAGTGGAGGAGGTCATCCTCGCCACCAATCCCGACGTGGAGGGGGATGCGACCGCCATGTACATCGCCAAGCTCATCAAGCCGCTGGGCGTCAAGGTCACAAGGCTCTCGCGCGGCATTCCCGTCGGCTCGGAAATCGAATACACCGACGACGTGACTCTTTCGCGGGCGTTCGTGGAACGAAAAGAGATTTAGTGTTCACACTTTTTGTTTCGAGCTGACGAAACAAAAAGTCGTGAGTTGGAGGGGAAACCCGAGCGGCTTTCCCCTCGTTGCGCGATATTTAGGGGCACGCATATTATAAAATCGCGCAACTTCACCCCTTCTGTAAGGCAAGGGATTGCCAAATTGAGTGCAAGAGCAAAAAACGCGGTTTTTGCTCTTGCAAGTATTTATTATAAATATAAAACATTACATTCACGGAAAATCGCGGGGAGCAAAGCGAGCGAGATTTTCGTGAACAGATAATTTTATAAAACCAATAACTCACGGAAAGTTGCTGTGGAGCGAGATTTTCGTGAACAAGGGCGGCACAGCCGCTATCGGAGGGAAAATTGGAAAAAATATCCGTTTTGGGTTGCGGGCGCTGGGGCTCGTTCATCGCCTGGTATCTCGCAACGAAAAAGGGGAAGGACGTATATTCCTGGGGGCCGGAGGACGATTATTCGTATAAGGTCCTCAAAGAGACGGGCAAAAACGAATACGTCACTTTAGACGGGCGCATCACGCTCACATGCGATTTGCAAAAGGCGGTCGAACGGGCGGAAATCATCATCATTTCCATCAGCTCGCAGGGGCTGCGCGGCTTTATCCGACGCATCCGGGAATGCGCGGACGTGTCCGATAAAATTTTTGTGCTGTGCATGAAGGGCATCGAAGTGGAAACGGGCGAGCGCCTCTCCGAAATCCTCATCGGGGCGGGCATCTCCCCCGATAAAATCGCCGTGTGGGTAGGCCCTGGGCACATTCAGGATTTCACGGCGGGCATCCCCAACTGCATGGTCATCGACAGCCACAGCGTATCCCTCAAAAAGGCGCTCGCCGACGATTTCAAGAGCGATTTGATTCGCTTTTATTACGGGAACGACATCATCGGCACCGAAATCGGCGCGGCGGCGAAAAACGTGATGGGCATCGCCGCGGGCGTATTGGACGGCGGCGGGGTGTCTACGCTGAAAGGCCCGCTCATGTCGCGCGGGGCGCGGGAGGTGGCGCGGCTCATCAAGGCGCTGGGCGGCAACGAGCTTTCCGCCTACGGACTGGCGCATTTGGGCGATTACGAAACGACGCTCTTTTCCCGCCATTCGCATAACCGCATGTACGGGGAAATGCTCGTCAAGGGGCAGAAGTTCGAAAAGCTCGCCGAGGGCGTCATGACGGCTGCGGCGATGAAAAAGCTGGGCGAAAAGTGCGGCGTGGAACTGCCCATTACCGACGCGGTGTACGACGTCTGCTTTGCCGAGCATCCGCAGTCTGGCGAGGAGTGGAAAAATTTGTGCATGAACCGCATTTCGCAGCTGTTTTCGCGGGATACGAAGTTTGAGTTTTGAAAAAAAGCTCTCACAATTCTCGCGCAAAGGCGCTGCGAATTGTCGAGATTTTAGGGAAAAACCTGCCGACAAGACGGCGGTTTTTCCCTCCGTGCGCGATGTTTAGGGGCTTTCCTATTATAAAATCGCGCACGTTCACCTTTTTCCCGTAAGCCTTGCGGCAAATCGGGGGAAAAAGGCAAAAGCGCGGTTTTGCCTTTTTCGAGAAGATTATTATTAAAAATATAAAACCGTAAACTCACGGAAAATCGCAGGGAGCAAAATATTCACGGAAAAACGCGGGGGCAAAGCGAGCGAGATTTTCCGTAAACAAGGCAGCGGAAACGAGCGATACACGACATAGGGCATTGCGAGAAACTTGCCTCGTGCGCAGCCGCAAAAAGGAGAGAATTCAATGAAATTACTGTTCAAACAGCGCTTTTTTTCGTGGTTCGACAGCTACGATATCTATTACGAAAACGGAACGGTCGCCTATACGGTTAAGGGGCAGCTTTCGTGGGGGCATTGCCTGCGCGTTTTCGATGCGGCGGGTAATTTTGTCGGCACAGTCAAGGAGAAGGTGTTTACCTGGCTGCCGAAGTTCGAGCTGTACTTAGGCGACCGCTATGCGGGGTGTATTCGCAAAAAGTGGACCTGGTTCAAACCGCAGTATACCATCGATTGCTGCGGCTGGCAGGTGCAGGGGAGCTTCCTCGAATGGGATTACAGCATTGTCAGTCCGCAAGGTGCGCTCGTCGCGAAAATCGGCAAGGAAATCTGGAATTGGACGGATACATATGTGCTCGACGTCGTTGAGCCGCAAAACGCGTTGCTGGTACTGATGTTCACGCTCGCCGTCGACGCGGAAAAGTGTTCGCGGAATTGAGCGTGTACGTATTTTTGAATACCGTTATAAAAAAATTGTGATAGAAATCATTTGCAGAGGGGCAAACCGTTCGGCGGCGTGCCCCTCATTTTTTCAAACAAATGTAATACAATGTAATGATTTTTATTGACAAAAGTGACAATATATGCTAATATCATAACAGTACTCAAAAAACGGAGGAATATATGAAAAAGTTTATAACGGCACTTTTAGCGCTCATTTTGGCGCTGGCAATGGCGTTTGCAATGGTCGCCTGCGAGGAGACAAATAAGGATCCGAACAACGGCAACGGAAACGACACCGAGCAGGGCGGCAACAACACGGGCGATAACACCGGCGACAACACGGGCGGCAACGAGGAGGACGAATCTCTGCAACCCGTCGACGCAAAGTTGTTTGCGCAGACGATTTTGGAGCAAATCAGCACCGCAGAAGGCTTTTCCGTCACGCTGAACGCGAGCGCGTCCGGAACCACAACGGAGCCCGATGCGGAAGGGAATTCCGTATCGACGACCATCGATGAGAGCGTTTCCGATACATATACGCTCGAATCTCTCTATGCAACCAATATTTTGACGGTATTTGAAGATATTTACAGCTTATTTGCCGGGATAGGAGGTATTGAAGATTTCTTTGCCGGCACGGTTGAGCCTTTGGTAGATAACAGCGGTTACGAATATACGATTACCGTCACAACGGAAGATATTCAGCCTGCGGTGGAAGCTGTACAGGGCTTTTTTGCAAAGGGTACCGACGAGAACGGCGGAGAAACGCCCTCTGCCGCGGAAGGGGTTACATTGGGTGACATATTTGTGATGATTATGCCTCAAACTGCTCCGGAAGGCGCAAATCTTTCCGGGGATGCGACGGCGGATGAAATTGCGAAAGCCTGGGTTTCTGAGATTTTTTCGGCAGATTTTACCATCGGCAATTTGTTTGACTTGCTGAATACGGTTTTAGAAGAAAAAGAAGTTTCCGATATTGCAAACAAAATTGTTCGCATCGTTACAGGCGCTGTCTTAGGAGCGCCGCTCGATTTGGATACGCTCGGTGCACTTTTGGATTCGCTGAAAGTGACGGTAAAGGAAGACGGCTCCATTAGTTTTGAGAATGGTACCGTCGCTTTGGGAGACGTAACATTAGCCGCTTTGGTCGGTCCGTTGTTGGATTCAGCCGGCATGACCGGATTTTATCCGTTGTTGGGAGCTTTTATTACGCAAAGCTTTTGGGATTTGTCTATTTCGGAAATATATACGCTAGTGCAGTATGTAATGGTTTCAAATGGCACAGTTCTTCCTACTATCGAAGATATCGTTTCAGCTACGGTTGAAACGGCAACTTTGACCGTTATCATTGAAACAGATAAAGACATGAAATTGACGTCTTTCTCTGCGGACGCCGCGTTCAAAGGCTCTATTACAATGAGCGGACAGCTTTACGCCGCCGACATTGAGGCTTCGGCGAAAGGTACCTTCGGCTACGAGGCGATTGCCGCATAACCTTATAATAAAAAAGCCATTGCGCGCCCCCGAAAATTTTCGGGGGCGCGCTCGTTAAAAAGCGGGCGGAAATCTGTCAAATTTTCTTTTGTACGGACAAAAGAAAAATTGTAACGCAAAAACGCTTTGCAAAATTTTGCTTTTGTGCTAAAATACTGTAACGTATAATAAAGATTTTCTTATTTATAGGAGAAAAGGATTATGAAGTACACAATCGAGCCTTCCGAGAAGAGCACCGTCAAAGTGACCATGACGTTTGACAAGGCGGAGTGGGACGCCGCCAACATGAAGGCGTATCAACAGACCCGCGGCAGGTATTTTGTCAACGGTTTCCGCAAGGGTAAAGCGCCCAAGCACGTTATCGAGCTGAACTACGGCAAGGGCGTGTTCTATGAAGATGCGCTCAACGACCTGTTCTCCGAGCATTATTACGACATCATCGAAAAGGAAAAGGATAACTATACCGTCGTCGGCCAGCCCGAACTTTCGGTGGAGGACATCTCCGACGAAGGCGCCGTGCTTTCCGCGAAGGCGCCCGTCAAGCCCGACGTCAAGCTCGGCGCATACAAGGGTATAAACATCCAAAAAGTGGAGTATAATGTAAAGGACGAAGACGTCGAAGCGGATTTGAAGCGCCTGCAGGAGCGCAACTCCCGCCTCGTCGAAGTGGAGGGCCGCGCCGCCGAAAACGGCGATACCGCGACCATTGACTTCTCCGGCAGCGTCGACGGCGAAAAATTCGAGGGCGGCACCAGCGAGAACTATCCGCTCGTTCTGGGCAGCGGCTCGTTCATCCCCGGCTTCGAAGAGCAGGTCGTGGGCATGAAGGTCGGCGAGGAGAAGGACGTCAACGTCAAATTCCCCGAGGACTACCAGGCGGAGAACCTGCAGGGCAAGGACGCCGTGTTCGCCGTCAAACTCAACAAGCTCGAAAAGAAGGAGCTGCCCGAAGTGAACGACGAGTTCATCAAGGACGCGGCGGGCGTTGAGACGGTCGAAGAATACAAAAAGCAGACGCGCGAGCGCCTCGAAAAGCAGGCGAAGGAAAAGGGCGACGCGGAGACGGAGAACAACATCGTCAAAGCCATCACCGAGACCGCCGAGGTTGAAATCCCCGACGCGATGATTGAGAATCAAATCGACATCATGGTGCGCAACGCCGAATACCGTTTGGGCATGCAGTACGGCGGCCTGAAGCTCGCGGACTACCTCAAATATATGGGCAGCAACATGCACGACTTCCGCGAAGGCTACCGCGCGCAGGCGGCGGAGACGGTCAAGAGTCAGCTGGTTATCGACAAAATTATCCGCGAGGAGAACATCAAGGCGGAGGACGCCGACGTCGAAGCCAAGCTCGCCGAGTTTGCGGAAAAGGCGAACAAATCGCTCGAAGAGTATAAAAAGGACGTCGACGATTCGCAGCGCGAGTATATCGCCAACGACATCGTCATCAACAAGCTGTTCGACTTCCTGAAGGAGAACAACAACCTCGCGGCGGACGCGGCGGAAAAGCCCGCCAAGAAGCCTGCGGCGAAGAAGACGGCCGCCAAGAAGGCGGACGGCGCTGAAGCGGCGGCGGAAGAGAAACCCGCCAAAAAGCCCGCGGCGAAGAAGACGACGGCAAAGAAAGCGGATGACGCGGCTGCGGAGGAGAAACCCGCCAAAAAGCCCGCGGCGAAGAAGACGACGGCAAAAAAGGCGAACGACGCTGCTGCGGAAGAGAAACCCGCCAAGAAGCCCGCGGCGAAGAAGACGACGGCTAAAAAGGCGGACGACGCTGCTGCGGAAGAGAAACCCGCCAAGAAGCCCACGGCAAAGAAGACGACCAAAAAGGCCGCTGACAAAGCGGAGTAATTTTACCTTATTCACGAAAATCTCGCTTCGCTGCGATTTGAGCGGCTGCGCACGAGGCAAGTTTCTCGCAATGCCCTCCGGCATTGCTCGCTTCCGCCTCGGCTCCGCCGCCGTTATTCACGAAAATCTCGCTTCGCTGCGATTTTCCGTGAGTATAAGGATTTATATTTTTAATAATAACTCGTAAGAGCAAAAATCGCATTTTTTGCTCTTACACTCAATTTGGCAATCCCTTGCCTTACGGAAGGGGTGAAAACGCCGCGCATATAAATGGCGTGCGCTTAAAAGGCGCGGCGTTGAGGGGAAAACCGTTCGGGTTTCCCCTCAAATCACGGAAAACCGCAGGCAACAGCTTGCCGAGGTTTTCGTGAAGGAATTAAGGAGTTAATATGGACGATATAAAAATGAATCTGATCCCGATGGTTGTGGAGCAGTCGGGCAGGGGCGAGCGTTCGTACGACATCTATTCGCGCTTGCTCGAAGACCGCATCATCTTTCTTTCGGGCGAAATCAACGACGGCATGGCGAACACCATCGTCGCGCAGTTGATTTATCTCGAAGCGAAGGACATGAACAAGGACATCAGCCTGTACATCAACAGCCCGGGCGGCAGCGTTTCGGCGGGGCTTGCCATCTACGATACGATGCAGTATGTGCATTGCGACGTGTCGACCATCTGCGTCGGCATGGCGGCGAGCATGGGCGCGTTCCTGCTCTCCAGCGGCGCAAAGGGCAAGCGGTTCGCCCTCCCCAACAGCGAGGTGATGATTCACCAGCCCTTGGGCGGCGCGCAGGGTCAGGCGAGCGACATCAAAATCCAGGCGGAGCATATCCTCAAAATCAAGGATAAAATGAACCGTATCCTCGCTGAAAACACGGGCAGGAGCATCGCCGAAATCGAGCGCGACACCGACCGCGACAATTACCTTTCCGCCGAAGAGGCGAAAGCTTACGGCCTCATCGATGAGGTATTCTATAAGAGATAATCAACGCACGCGAAAAATTTCTTTCATGATTTGAAAGAAATTTTTGCGGTTTTAGGGAATTTACCGCCGCAAACCGCGGTATATTTCCGTGCGCCGTGCGGCGCAGGCGGGGCGGCAAAATATCTGCCCGCCGTCCGCCATATCCCAACGCTATCCCATTCGCGCAGCCCATCTGCGCAAAGGAGGAAAAAATATGAAAGACGAAGAACAATTCTGCTCTTTCTGCGGCAAACCCAAGAGCCGCGCAAAGGTCATGATTACCGGCCCGAACGGACTCGCCATCTGCGACGAATGCGTCGAAATTTGCAGCGAGGAAATCAAGGGCGCGCAGGAAAAGCCCTCCGATGCCGTCGAGCTCAAAAAGCCCGCCGAAATCAAGGCGGAGCTGGATAAATACATTGTCGGGCAGGACAAGGCGAAAAAGGTGCTCTCCGTCGCGGTGTACAACCACTATAAGCGCATCAACAGCGAGCTTTCGAGCAAGGACGACGGCGTAGAAATCGAAAAGAGCAACATCCTTCTGCTCGGCCCCACGGGCAGCGGCAAAACGCTTTTGGCGCGTACGCTCGCAAAAATTCTGAACGTTCCCTTCGCCACGACGGACGCGACCACCCTCACCGAGGCGGGCTACGTCGGCGAGGACGTCGAAAATATCCTTTTAAAGCTCATTCAGAACGCCGATTACGACATCGAAAAGGCGCAGCGCGGCATCATTTACATCGACGAAATCGATAAAATCGCGCGCAAGGGCGAAAACGTATCCATCACGCGCGACGTATCCGGCGAGGGCGTGCAGCAGGCACTTTTGAAGATTATCGAAAGCACGGTCGCCAGCGTACCCCCGCAGGGCGGCAGAAAGCACCCCCAGCAGGAGTGCATGCGCATCGACACGACGAATATCCTGTTCATCTGCGGCGGCGCGTTCGTGGGGCTGGATAAAATCGTGCAGTCGCGGCTAGATAACACTTCCCTCGGCTTCGGCCGCACCGTCAAGAGCAACGACGAGATGGATTACCGCATGTTCGACGACGTAAAGCCGCAGGATTTGACGAAATTCGGTCTGATTCCCGAATTTGTCGGGCGTATCCCCATCGTGGTCAGCCTGCTGCCTTTGGACGAGGCGGCGCTCGTCAAAATTTTGACCGAGCCGAAGAACGCCCTCATCAAGCAGTATCAGAAGCTCGTGGGCATGGACGGGGTGAAGCTCTCCTTTGAGCCGTCGGCGGTCAGCGAAATCGCGAATACCGCCATCAAGCTCAAAACGGGCGCGAGGGGACTGCGCACCATCATCGAGAACCTGATGATTGACGTCATGTACGAAATTCCGACGGACGGCGACATCAGCGAGGTGAAAATCACGCGCGACTGCGTGCTCGGTACCGCAAAGCCCGAACTCATCAAAAAGAGCGCATAGGTAAAATAGAAAAAGGCCGCGGAAACGTTTGTAACGTTTCCGCGGCCTTTTTTGCGTTTACAAAATTTTAAAGACCGATTTTATACTGTGCGCAAGGGCAGGCTTGCCCGTGCGGAACCTGCGGCGGATAGGATGCGGCAAGCTCGTCGGGCAAAAGGGGCGCGGCGGCGCAAAGAATGTGCTCCTGTGATAATTGCGTGCGCTTTCGGTGCTTTTGCGTGAACATTCCGCCGCTTTTATGAAATAATTTAAAATCGGCTTGTAAATCGGTAGGGTTTGTGGTATACTTGATAGTGAACAAACTTGCGGGCGTTTTCCGCTTTCAGAAACCGAGGTCAAGTATGCCGAGAACAAAAAAAATCGTCAATTATCCGCTTGTCGCCCTGCGCGGCAAGGTTATTTTTCCCGCGACGGACAACTCCTTTGACGCGGGCAGGCTCATATCCCTCACCGCCGTTTCCAAGGCTTCCGAGCGGGATATGACACTCTTTGTCAGCTACCAGCGCGACGCCGCGAAGGACGAGATTACCCCGCAGGACGTGTGCAGCGTCGGCACGGTCGTCAAAATTACGCAGATTGCGAAACTTCCTTCCAACAACCTGCGCGTCAGCGTGCGCGGGCTGTACCGCGCCAAGGCGGAGGAAATTTACGAGGAGGACGGCTGCTTTTATGCCAACGTCTCCGAGCTGAAGTCGGTGCACGGCGACCCCGTTTTGGAGGAGGCGTACCTGCGCACCGCGCAGGACGTACTGCGCGACATCGCCTCCAGCGACGCGCGCCTCGCGAAAGAGGGGCTGGGCGGGCTGGAGAAAATCACCGACGCCGACGAATTTATCGGCGAGGTGCTCACCTTTCTGCACATTAAAGACGATACCAAGCAGGAACTTTTGGAGATGGTGAACGTGGTCGAGCGGCTCAAGCTGTTCGAGCGCTGCCTCAACGACGAGCTGGAAATCGCCAAGCTCGAGCGCAAAATCAGCGCCACCGTCCGCCGCAGCATCGATAAAAATCAAAAGGAATACTTCCTGCGCGAACAGCTCAAAGCCATTCACACGGAGCTGGGCGACGACGAGGAGGAGCGCGATACCCTCGCCGAGCAGCTCAAGGCGAAGCACATGCCTGCCGAAGTGGAGGAGAAGGCGCTCAAGGAGCTCGCCCGCACCGACAAGATGCCCCCGTCCTCGCCCGAGTATACCGTCATCCGCAACTATCTCGACTGGCTCATCGATTTGCCCTGGACGGAGGAGACGCAGGACACCGAAAGCCTTTCCGACGCGCAGAAGATTCTCGACGAAGACCATTACGGGCTCGAAAAGGTCAAAACGCGCATCACCGAATACCTCGCCGTTCTGCAGCTCACCAAGAGCATGAACGCGCCGATTCTGTGCTTTGTCGGGCCTCCGGGCGTGGGCAAAACGTCGATTGCCAAGTCGGTCGCGCGGGCGCTGGGGCGCAAGTTCGTGCGCATGAGCCTGGGCGGCGTCAAGGACGAGGCGGAAATCCGCGGCCATCGCCGCACGTATGTCGGCGCCATTCCCGGCCGCATCATCTACGCCATGAAGCAGGCGGGCAGCATCAACCCCGTGTTTCTGATGGACGAGATCGACAAAGTATCCTCCGATATGCGCGGCGACCCCGCCAGCGCCTTGCTGGAAGTGCTCGACCCCGAGCAAAACGCCACCTTCCGCGACCGCTTCCTCGAAGTGCCGTACGACTTGTCGAAGGTGCTGTTCATCACCACGGCGAACACGGTGGAAACCATCCCCGAGCCGCTGCTCGACCGCATGGAGCTCATCGAGCTGAACGGCTACACCCTCGACGAAAAGAAGGAAATCGCCAAGCGCTACCTCGTGCCCAAAAAGATGAAGGAGAACGGCCTGCCCGAGGGTATCCTCGAGCTCACCGACGACGCAATCGTCGCCGTCATCGAGGGATACACGATGGAGGCGGGCGTGCGCAATTTGGAGCGGCAAATCGGATCGGTGTGCCGTAAAATCGCGGTACGGTATGCGGAAAACCGTGACATGGAAAAGCAAACCGTCACCGCGGAGATGGTCGAGGAACTGCTCGGCGTCAAGCGGTATTCGCGCGATTCCGCGCACCTGGACGGCGACGAAGTGGGCGCGGCGACGGGGCTCGCCTGGACGAGCGTGGGCGGCACCACACTGACCATCGAAGTCTCCACCATGCCGGGCAAGGGCGAAATTCTGCTCACGGGCAAGCTCGGCGACGTCATGAAGGAATCGGCGCGCGCGGCCATCAGCTACATCCGCGCCCACGCCGACCGCTACGGCATCGCCCCCGAAGCGTTTGAAAATACCGACATTCACATCCACGTCCCCGAGGGTGCAACCCCGAAGGACGGCCCCAGCGCGGGCATCACGATGGCGACGGCGATTTTATCCGCGTTCACGCACAAGGCGGTGCGCAAGGATATCGCCATGACGGGCGAAATTACCCTGCGCGGCAAGGTTCTGCCCATCGGCGGCTTGAAAGAAAAGGCGCTCGCGGCGCACCGCGCGGGCATCAAAAATATCATTATTCCCAAGGAAAACGAGCGCGACGAGGCGGAAATCCCCGCCGCCGTGCGCGAAGAACTCAACTTTATCCCCGCATCGGAGGCGGATACGGTGTTCCGCAACGCCATCGCGGGGCTGTAAGGGTGGCATATGAATATCGGAGAGGCGAAGTTCGTCACCTCTGCCGCGGATAAGCGCGGCTTTCTGAAAACGGAAAAACCTGTCATCGCGGTGTGCGGCAAGTCGAACGTGGGCAAAAGCTCGTTCATCAACATGCTCGCAAACCGAAAACAGCTCGCGCGCGCCTCGGCGGAACCGGGGCGGACGCGGCTCGTCAATTACTTCGATTTCGGGCAGTTCGTGCTCGCCGATTTGCCGGGATACGGCTTCGCGCGCGTGTCGCAGGGCGAAAAACAGCGTTGGGCGCAGCTGTTGGACGATTTTTTTGCGGATGGGAACGTGGAGCACGTGTTCGCCCTCGCCGACATCCGTCATGACCCGACCGCCGACGATAAGACGATGATTGGCTTTTTATACGCCACGCAGACTCCCTTCACCATCGTGGCGACCAAGGCGGATAAACTCTCGCGCATGCGCGTCAGGGAAGCGGTGCGGCGCATCGCGGCGTGCTTCAAGACGGGCGAGGGGAACGTAATCGCGACGTCCGCCGAAACGCGGCAGGGGCGGGAAGAGGTGCTTTCCGTGCTGGAGGGCGTGTGCGCCCGCTTCGCTTCTCCAGAATGGGACGCGGATGAGGAAGATGCGGGCGAGGCGCAGTGATTTTCGGCCGCCCGAACAAAAATTGTAAATTATCGTAAATTGTGCTATCGGCGGTTGCCATATTCCCGTTTGCGTGCTATAATAAAAAACAGAGCTCGTAATTTTGTTTTGGCGGCCCGAAACAAATTTCGTCAACGGGAACCGCCCGCGCGGACAGCGATGCCTTCGCGCCGCGCGGACTTACGGCGAATTGTTTTGCCTGCGCGAAACAAATCGTGTGAACTAATTTTTGGAGAGGATTCCAATGTTCAACAACCTTGCGGCTTCGGCCGATTTTTTGAGTACCTGGTGGGGACTTACGATTTTTATTTTGCTCGACATCGCGGTGCTGCTCTTGATTATCGCGCTCAACTATCGGTGGTTTTTCAAGCGCGCGCTCGATATCCTCTTTTCCGCGGTATTTTTAGTCGTGTTCTTTCCGTTTTTCCTCATCTTCCTGCTCGCGGACGCAATTTACAATAAATCGCAGAACGCCTATCCGGCGCTCTTTGTGAAGGAATATTGCTGCGGCAAAAAGAACGTGCCCGTCCGTTACACGGTGTTCGCCACCGCGACGGTTCGGCACGACGCAAACGGAAAACTCTTGCCCGAAGAGGAGCGCATCACGTCGATGGGGCGGGTGCTCCGCGCCTGCGGCATGAAGTATTATCCCGCCCTCCTGGCGGTATTGGCGGGCGGTTTGAGCTTCGTCGGCCCGCGCCCGATGTCCATGGCGGACGCTGCGGCGGTCGGCGAGGGTGCGCAGGAGCGCTTTTCGGTGCGGCCGGGGCTGGTAAGTTCCCTGGAGATGTACGGCGGCGAGGCGCTCACCTATCCCGATATGTTCGAAGAGGACGCCGAATACGTCGCGCACAGAGGATTTTTCCACGATATCGCCTTTTTTATGTCGGCAATTGCCAACCGCATCCGCGGCGAAAAGAAGCGCTGCGGCGTCTGCGCGGAGATGGGGTACGTCGATTGGCTGTACTCGGAGGGCGAAATCACGCAGCAGGATATAGAAGGATACCGCCGCGAGGGCGAGGCAAAAACAAAAGCCTCGCGCGCGAACGCAGCCGCCCGCAAGGAAGCGGAAAGCCGCGATTTTAAAACATTCCGCTGAGCGGAATATACAAAAAATTCGGCGGGGGTACAATGTTGCCCCCGCTGTTTCGATTACGGCCGTATGCTTATTCGGAAGGGGAACGCAACGCCTGTTGCTCCCTTTTGTCCGTTTGCAAAGCCCCCGCCGATTTCGGCGGGGGCAATTTTTTGCGCTTTTGCGTTGCCGCTGCAGCGGATTATGTCCGCGGGGCGGGGGATTGCGCTCCGCCCTCTTCCCGCCCGCTCTGCGGCGGCAGGAGGGGATTGGCGCCGTCGGTCTCTTCATCGGCAGCGGGCTCTGCGGCGGGTTCGGCGGATAAAGCGGGCGGGGCGTTGGAATCGCTCTCCTCTTTTTCCCGCTTTGCGGAGGGGTATTTGCGCGGCTTGCCGAACAGGTTGTAAAACAGCACGCACAGGTTGAACACCACCATGACGGCGGAAAAGAGGGAGGAAACCGGCTCGTTGCCCGAATCGGCGGCGAAGGAGGCGGTCAAAATCAGCAGCAGGCTGTACACGCGCACCGCCGCTTTGCCGATTTTCAGCCGCCGCAGCCGCTGGTTGGGCGCGCCCCTGCGGAACAGGTAGTATTCGTATACGTACACGAGCGCGGAGAGCACAAAGCCCGCGGCGAGGAAAACGATGATTAAAATTCCCAGATTGCCGCGGTTCGCAAAGGTGATGCAGGTGTGCACGAGGTAGGCGGCGTATATGGCGAGGTATACGATGCGCCCGATTAAAAAATTCGCCCTCGCCCGCCGCAGTAATTTGCGGTAGTCGGTATCGTCGTTGCTGATATTTTTGATAACGGTATACTGCGTTTTATCCTTTGCTTTCAGCGCCGCAATCTCCGCCGATTGCGCGTTTTTAAAGCTCTTGATTTTATACCGCTCCGCGCGGCGGGAACGGGCGGTAAAGAACCCGATTACGCAAAAAACGAAGTTTCCGCCCTGGTGCGCCGTCGAATACGCCAGAAAGCGGGAGATATCCGCGGGCACGACGGCGCGCACCGCCAGCCCGACGAGGTAAATGCACAGATAAAAAAGCGCGACGACCAATTCCGTGACGAAAAAGGTCAAAACGGAAACGCGCAGGGGTGAGGGGCGTTTGCCCTTGTTTTCCGCACGCAGGGAGCTGAGCGAATACAGGATGGAAAAGACGGTCGTCGCGAACACGAACCCGCCGATAAAGGGTGTCAGCGAAACGAAGATATTCGTTTTCGGGTCGTAGTACGTGTTTCCGAACAGAAAGAGCACGGCATATAGGCAGATGCCGATTTCGATGGCGGGCGGAATGTACAGTCGCCAGCGCTTCTGCACGAACACGGGCAGGCTGATGAGCACGAGCTCAATGGCGGTAAACACGGCGGAACCGACGAGCGTGAGGAGAGAGCCGCCCTCCTCCGCAAAATAGAGGGCGACGGAGCCCGCGAGCGTCAGCAGCAGGAAGCCCGCGCAGATAATATATACGACGCCCGTCGATTTTTTACCGAATATTTTTTCGAGCATGGTACGGTTGTTCTCTTTCGCTTGATTGTTAATATTATAACAAAAAAAGCCGAAAAAAGCAACAGGCAAATTTTATATGCGCCGCCCGCCCCAAAATTTTTGTCGGTTTCCCCCGCTTTCGGTGGCAGGGGAGGGGAAAAGCGCCTCGGGGAGAGGGGCGAAAGCCCGCCGCCGATGCCGCAAATTTTCATCTCAAACAACTCTTTTAGTCGTTCTTATCCTCCGTGCCGCCGCATACAAATAGTATCGTGCGGGGAGGGCGGCCGAACGCTCCCTTCCCGCGCGATTCAGTACAAGCAGTCGGGGGCGGATATGGAACTTTGGAAGGCGGCAATTTTGGGCATAGTGCAGGGGCTGACCGAGTTTTTGCCCGTTTCGTCGAGCGGGCATCTCATTCTGTTCGAGCGGCTCCTCAACGCGGATACAGGCGGGGCGGATATGTTCCTCGGCGTCATGCTGCACGCGGGCACGCTCGTCGCGGTGCTCGCCGTCTATGCGCCCATGCTGTGGGATTTGCTGAAAAACGACCGCAAAAAGCTCGCCTATATTCTGCTCGCCACCGTGCCCGCCGCGCTGGCGGGGGTATTGCTCGGCGATTATGTCGATTCCCTCTTTTTCGGCGGAAAATGGCTGTGGCTGTTCTTTGCGCTGACGGCGGTGCTCCTGTTCGCCTGCGAGCGGAAATCGCGCCGCCCGCACGCGCTGCGGCCGCTGAACGCGGGGCGCTCGCTCATCGCGGGCGGGGCGCAGGCGCTGGCGGTTATCCCCGGCCTCTCGCGCAGCGGCACCACGCTCGCCGCGGGCGTGCTGTGCGGGCTTTCGCGCGAGGAATCGGCGGATTTTTCCTTTTTGATGAGCATACCCGTCATCGCGGGGGCGATTTTTGTGGAACTCGTCAAGGCGATGCGGGGCGGCGGGTATGCGGCGGGCGTCTCCTGGCAGTGCCTGGCGGTGGGCGGCGCTTTCGCGGCGGTGTTCGGGTTCCTTTCCATCAAGGGGATGCTGCGCGCGGTAAAGGGCGGCAGGCTGACGGGGTTTGCGGTTTACCTTGCGGTGCTGGCGGCGGTACTGCTTGCCCTGCAAATTATTTTTTGATTGGGCGCATAAAAAATTTGCCGCCGCACATAGTAGTTATATCATTTTGAGGAGGATTTTTGAAAATGATGCAGCTCAATTCCGGCGATACGGCGCCCAAATCCGCAAACTACAAGGTTGTCAGCCCCGAAGGGCAGGTCATCGGCAACGTGTATATGAAGGAGGGCGAAACGCTCCCTCCCACGCAGATTTCCGGCTGCCATTACGAAATGGAGTAAGCAAAGGGATAAAATGCGGGCGGCGGCTTCTTGCGAAGCCGCCGCTCTCTTTTCGGTTATTCGGGAAAGTGATGCCCGCAGTTGTCGCAAAATTTTGCCTTTGCGTCGGCGCTGTTGCCGCACGCTGGGCAAACTTTCTGCAGGGCGGAGCCGCAGTTTTGGCAGAACTTTGCGTCCGCGCCGTTTTGCTCGCCGCATTGCGGGCAAATGCGCCCCTCCGCGGCGGTTTCGCCGCGCACGGCGGAGGCGACGCTCTGCACGGCGGGCTTGATGTCCTCGGCAAATTCATTGACGACGGGCGCCGCTTCGTTTTTGTGGTAGGTCGCGATTTCGCGGCGGAACGCCGCCATCGTGAGCCTCAGCCCGATGACGAATATGGGCAGCCCGATAAAAGCGCACCAGAACAGAGAGGGCATTCCGCCGCTTCCGAAGGCGCTGAAGAAGCTCACAAAGCCGACGACGGCGAGAATCAGTCCCGCGGCAGTGACAATCGGCCCCACGATTTTCAGCGTCCGTTTTATGCGCTCGTGCTTTTCCTTTTTATCCATCATTCTCTCCTTAAAATAAACTCGTATTTGTCAGCGGATGTGTATCTTCGTGCAGCGCACCTCGCCTGCGAGAATTTCGCGGATGGAGTACTTCGCATTCGCGATTAAAACGCGCGTGCCCTGCGCCGCCGCCTGCTTGGCGTATTCCAACTTCGCCTTTGCGCCGTTCGCGCCCTTGCGGGAAGCGCCCTCGCAGTACTTTTTATAGCTTTCGATGTTTTCGACGAGCTCGTATGCGTCTTTGCCCGCAATCTCCTCGATGATGGTGGAAGAGTCGGCGGGATTCGTATAGATGCCGTCTACGCTGGTCAGAAGCAGAAGGGTTTCGGCATGCACGAGGCAGGCCACGAGGGAAGCGGTTTCGTCGTTATCCACACATTCGTGCACCTCCGCCTGCGATTTTGCGAGCGCCGCCAGCTCCATGCGCCTGTTCTCCGATTCGGAAACGGCGTCGTTGTAGTTGATGATGGGGATGGCGTTCTGCTCGCGGCAGCGCAGGAGCAGCCGCTTGATGTGCTCGCGCTTGACGGGGTCGTTGAAATGGTGGTGCTCCACGAGGATTTGCCGCACCGAATACTTGCTGTCCACGTATTGGCGGTAGGTCTGCATCAAAATCGCCTGCCCCTGGGCGGCGTAGTCCGTCTTGGCGTCCTCATTGTCGGGCAGTTCGCGCCCCGCGCGCATCATAAAGTCCAGCCGCCCGATTTCCGTCGCGCCGCTGGATATCCAGATATAGCCGGGTTTCAGCTCGCGCGAAAGGCGCGCCACCCGCGTGTAGTCAATCATGTTGTCTTTTTTGTCGATGAGCGCCATCGAGCCGATTTTGCCCACAAGCTCTACGTCGAATTTCATATCGTCTCCCGTATAAAGAAAGCGCGCACTGCGCAAACTGCTTTCGGATATAGTTCGGTTTGTTGATTCCTATTATATCCTGTAACAAGCAAAAAATCAAACGAAATCGGGTATGAAAATACTTTCCAAGCATCTGAAATATGCCGCGGCGGCGTTCGCCGTACTGTTCGCACTGGCTTTTGCGGGGTGCAACGCGTCGGAGCTGTCGTCGCTGCGCTCGTTCGCAAAGCCGTACATCGGCGCGTACGAATGTACCGAGGCGCGCTTCGGCGGCAGGGATTTATTGCAGGAGTTTCCCTCCGTCGTTCTCACGCTGGAAGACGGCGGCACCTGCCTGTTGGAGGTCGTTTCCGCAAGCGGCAAAAAGCGCACGGCAAAGGGGCATTACGAATACGGGGAGGGGAACAATCTTCTCTTCACCGCGACCGTGCGCGGAAAAACGTACAGCAAAAACGTGGCAATGGAGAACGGCTGTTTCGTCGTCGAGCAGATGTTCGCGGGGCAGAAGCTGTTTTTGAAATTCGAGGTGAAGGGGTAAAACTATCCGCGCACGTTCTGCAAAAAAGGGGCTCCCGAGTTTTCGGGAGCCCCTTTTTTGGTTGCTCTTTTCAGCTGTTCAGCGTGACGGCGTCGCCGTCGACGGTGTAATCGAGCTCGTAGGCGCACAGCGCAGACAAATCGGAAAAGTCGGCGTCGTTCGGCGCGAGCACGATGCTGAAGCTTCCGCTTTCGCCCGCAAACAGCTCGGCGGGCAGCGTAATTTCCACCGCCTTCTGCGGGAATTTGCACGAATAGGCGAACATACCGGGGAGAAATTCCTCCCTGTTTACGCTCTTTGCGTTGTAATCTTCGCTCGTAGCGAAATCATAGGGTAGCCCATAGAGAGAGCCTGCAGAATAATATCCGTCCGTTTCGTTTTTTGTATATGAATAGATTGAGTATTGCACGTCTTTGACGGACACATTTTCGTGCGCGAAGTTGACCTCCAGCTTTACCCCGTCGGAGAGGCTGTTTTCTCGGTTGTAATTCACGCCGAAAAAGAGCATGCTTCCTTCCTCGCCGCGGGGAACCTGCCCCTCCACCTCATAGCCGCATCCGACGAACGCGAACAAGAGCACGCCGCACAGCAGGGCGGCCGTGAGCATTTGCAAACATTTTTTCATATTTTCTTCCTCCTTGCCGTCATTATACCATCGCCGTCCGCAAATTGCAAGGGTTTTACAAAATTTTTATATGGGCGCCGCCGCGGCTGGGCCGAAAGGAGCGCATTATTTTTGTTAAACGCTTGCCTATGGAAGGCACGCGTGTTATAATGGGGCCAGAAAGTGAGAGGGGGATATGAAAAAATGGACACAGAGCAAGCCCGAGAAGGGAAGTTTTTAAGTTCGCGCATACTCAATGACGGCTGTAAATGCACGACATGGCGAAATGCGAATTATTGTTTTGCCGTTACAGTGGCGATTGTGCTGCTCAACATTATTCTCTATGCCGTATGCGGTTCGGATACGGGGGATTTCAGTATGCGGTACAATTGGGGCAACTTTTCTGTAAATAATCTGTTTCAGGCACTCGTGAATAGCTATACACACTCGAATTGGCAGCACGTGCTTTTGAATATGCTGTGCTTTTTATTTGCAGGGGTATATCTCGAGCGCAAAAAAGGCAGCCTTCCCTTTCTGTTGTTTATGGCTTTGATGTCGTTGTTTACGGCTTTCGCAGTCTGTACAAACGATATTTCCGTTGCTTGGCGCGGTTTTTCCGGCGTCAATTACGGTCTGTACGGCTACATAGGCATCGAATATATTTTTACGCTGTTGTTGCGGCGCAAGCGCGATATAATCAATATCGTTGCGGGCGCGGTGATGCTGGGGTTGATTTATTTTGCCATGTGCTTTAACGGGGGAACATCCTCCATCGGCTTTGAATGGTATCCCTATGACCTTTTGCATAACCTCGGACACGCGAGCGGGTTTGTTGCCGGTTTGGTGTTGGGAATCGTCGAGCAGGGAACCGAATGGCTCTGCCGCGCCAGAAGAACGGGCGCGGAACAATAAAATAACGGCGATAAAAAAGGCTTTGCCGAATTCGGCAAAGCCTTTTGCTGTATAATCTTTTACGCTTTATTCAGCGAGCGGAACGCCTTTTCGACGACGTTGTCGGCGGTGAAGCCGAACATCTCGAACAGCTTGTTCGCGGGGCCGGAGGCGCCGAAGGTCGTCATGCCGATGATTTCGCCGCAGTCGCCCGCGTACTTGTACCAGGAATAGGGCGAACCCGCTTCCACGCACACGCGCGCTTTCACCTCGGGCGGAATCACGCTCTCGCGGTAGGCGATGGGCTGCTTTTCGAACTCCTCCATGCACGGCATGGAAATGACGCGCGCGTCCACGCCCTTCGTCTTTAAAATCGCTTTCGCCTGCATGCATTGCTCGACTTCCGAGCCGCTCGCAATCAGCAGAACGTCGGGCACCTTTTTGTCGCTGTCGGCGAGGATATAGCCGCCCTTGAGCGCTTCGAGCCCCGAATTTTCGTACTGCGGCAGGTTCTGGCGGGTGAGCACCAGGCAGGTGGGGGAGTTGCCCGTCAGCGCGGAAATCCACGCCGCTGCCGTCTCCTTGCCGTCCGCCGGGCGGTACACTTTCATGTTGGGGATGGAGCGCAGCGCGATGAGCTGCTCCACGGGTTCGTGCGTCGGGCCGTCCTCGCCCACGCCGATGGAGTCGTGCGTGAGGATATAGATGACGGGTTGGTGCATGAGCGCGGAGAGGCGCATGGCGTGCTTCATATAGTCGGAGAAGATGAAGAAAGTCGCGCAGTATGCCCGCAGTCCGCCGTGCAGCTGCATGCCGTTGGCGATGGCCGCCATCGCGTGCTCGCGGATGCCGAAGTGCATGTTCGAGCCCGCCTTGTTTTCGGCGGTGAAGTCCTCGCGCTTTTTCATGTTGGATTTGTTGGAGGGGGCGAGGTCTGCCGAGCCGCCGATGAGGTTGGGGATGCGGTCGGCGAGCTTGTTCAGCACGGCAAAGCTCGTGTTGCGCGTCGCGTCGGGCTTTGCAAACTCGAACAAATCGGCGTCGTTTTTCAAATCGGGCAGTTCGCCGCTCATGTACAGCCTGTACTTCGCCGCGAGGTCGGGGTACTGCGCCTCGTATTCCTTGAACATCCTCTTCCAGCGCCCCTGGCGGGTTACGCCGCGGCGGGCGATGGCGTTGCAATGCTCGGTAACTTCGTAGGGCACTTCGAAGGGCTCGCACGTCCAGCCGAGGTTGTCCTTCAGTTTTTGCAGGTTTTCTGCGCCGAGCGGCGCGCCGTGGCACTCGTGCGAGCCGGCGAGCGGCGAGCCGTAGCCGATGACCGTCTTGCAGATGATGATGGACGGGCGCTCGGTATCCGCCTTCGCCTTGCGGACGGTGCGCTTCAACAGCTCCAAATCGTTCGCGTCGTCCACTTTGAGCACCTGCCAGCCCTGCGCCTTAAAGCGCATCGCCACGTCCTCTTTAAAGGTGATGTCCGTATCGCCCTCGATGGTGATGTTGTTGTCGTCGTAGAAGAGGATGAGCTTTCCGAGCTTATGCGTGCCCGCAAAGGAGCATGCCTCGTAGGAGATGCCCTCTTCCAGACACCCGTCGCCGCACAGCGCGTAGGTGTAGTGGTCGACGATGGGGAAGCCCTCGCGGTTGAACGTAGCGGCGAGGTGCGCCTCGGCGACCGCCATGCCCACGGCGTTGGCGATACCCTGGCCGAGCGGGCCGGTCGTCGTTTCGATGCCGGGCGTGTGGCCGTATTCGGGGTGGCCGGGCGTCTTATAGCCGAGCTGGCGGAAGTTCATCAAATCTTCCTTGGAAATGTCGTAGCCGAACAGATAGAGCAGGGAATAATTGAGCATCGAGCCGTGCCCCGCGGAGAGGATAAAGCGGTCTCTGTCGTCCCATTTCGGGTCTTTCGGGTTGAATTTCAGGAAGTCCGCGAAAATGGTGTAGCCGATGGGCGCGCTGCCGAGCGGCAGGCCCGGGTGCCCCGAGTTCGCCTTTTGAATGGCCTCTGCCGAAAGCACGCGAATCGCGTTTACCGTCTCTTGCTGAACGTTCATAGTTTCTGTATCTCCTTTCATGATTTTTCGATATATTTTTTGAGGTTTGCCAAATCGATGTCCGCCGCGTAGGGGGAAAGCAGCTCCTGCAATTCTATGGCGATGGCGAGGCATCCGCCCGCCGAATCGCTTTCAAAATTGACGGGCACGATGGGTTCGTGCAGGCTCATGCGGACGAGCGCCCAGCCGTTTCCGTGCGATTGGTCAAAATTTATGCGCACGCCCTCATAATTTTCGGGCGCGAGCGTCATGCCCGAAAGGGCGGGGACGCGCTTTGCGATGTCCTCGATGGCGGCGTTGCCCTTGGCCTTGAAATCCGCCTTTCCCGCCTCGGTAAAGCCCAGCCGCACCTCCGCGCTTTCGGCGGGTTCGGGCAAATCGGCGATGAGGTCGGAAATGTCCCTGCCCTCCGCCGAGAGCTTTGCAAGCGTCACGAGGATGCGCGTCACGAGGTACGCCCCGTCGTCGAGGAAGTAGTTTTCCGCGAGCGCCGCGTGCCCGCTCGTCTCGATGGCGAGGGGGGCGTATTCGCCCGCGGCGTTCAGCTCCTTCGCCTTGTCGATTACGTTTTTATACCCGCGCTTAAAGCGGCAGTGCCTGCCGCCGCGGCTCTCGATGAATTTGGTCAGCCCGTCGCTGGTCACCGAATCGGTCACGATGGTGCCCTTTTTTTCCGCGAGCAGAATCGCCGAAACGAGCGCGATGAGCCGGTTGCGGTTGATTTCCTCGCCGCTCCTGTCCACGCACGCCGCGCGGTCGCCGTCGGTGTCGAAGATGATGCCGAAGTCCGCGCCCGTCTCTTTCACACGGTCGGAAACCGACTTCATCGCCGCCGCGTTTTCGGGGTTGGGGATGTGGTTGGGGAAGCGCCCGTCCGGCTCCAGAAATTGGCTCGCCGATACGTCCGCGCCGAGGGGCGCAAGCACCTTTTCGGCGTAGAATCCGCCCGCGCCGTTGCCCGCGTCGACGGCGATTTTTTTGCCCGCGAGGGGCTTGTCCGCGCCCGTTTTTTCGCGCACGAACCGCACGAGGTGCTCGCTGTACTTGCCGAGGTAGGAGACGTTTTGCACCCGCCCGCCGCCCGAAAGGCTCGCGCCTTTATCCGCGAGGGCGAGGATTTCGGCGATGTCTTTGCCTTCCAGCCCGCCCTCTTTGGTGAAAAATTTCAGCCCGTTCATGTTGTAGGGCAGGTGGCTCGCCGTAATCATGACGGACGCGTCCGCGCCGATATCCGCCTCCTGCAAAATCATGAACATCGAGGGTGTGGAGGACAGGCCGCAGAAGAGCGCGTCCGCGCCGCTCTCGGTCAGCGCTTTGAGGGTGCAGTCGGAAATCCGCTTTGCCGAAAGGCGCGAATCGTGCCCGACGGCGACGGTCAGCTCTTTCCTGCCGCACTTTTGCGAAAGCCAGACATAAAAGGCGCGCACGACGGCGGAAACGGCTTCGTCCGTCAAATCGAAGCGCCCGCCGGGCGCTTCCGCCAGGGCGGTGCCGCGCACGTCGCTGCCGCTTTTCAGCCGAGATAAAGATTCCATATAAAACTCCATTAACGTTATTCTTTTCCATTATACTCCGTTTTTGCCCGTTTTACAAGCTATTTTTGAAAAAACGGCGCGTTTTTTGTTCGTTTTTTCTGCTTTGCCGCCGTCCTCGGAAAATTTGCGGAAGTTTGTCACACAATTCATTTACATTAACAATTTTTTATGGTATAATATACACAGCGCACGAGGCGCTGATTTTCTGACATAGAGAGGGTTTTATGCAAAAATTTATCGTGTCGACCGATTCCACGGCCGATTTATATGCGAGCTATGTGAGAGAGCACGACGTGCGGCTCGCGCCGCTCACGTTCACCATCGAGAAGAACGGAGTCATGACCGAGTATCTCGATGCCTTTACCGAATATTCGCAGTACGTCGGTTTCTTTCAGCAGCTGCGCGAAAAGGCGACGGCGCGCACCTCCATGCTCAACTATGAAAGCCATTACAATCACTTCAAAAAGATGGCAGAGGAGGGCGCGACGGACGTGCTGCACTTTACCATCTCCACGGGGCTCGCTTCCACCATCAACGTGGCGCGGCAGGCTGCGGCGGACGTGAAAAAGGAGTTCCCCGCGTTCAATTTAAAGCCTGTCGATTCGCTTGCGGCGACAATCGGGCAGGGCGAACTCGTATACGAAGCGGTGCGCCTGCGCGACGCGGGCAAAACGCTCGACGAGGCGTATGATATCGTCTCCAAACTCCCGTTGCACTTCCAGTACGTCATCTCCGCGAACGATTTGTTCTATCTCCAGCGGGGCGGCAGGGTGTCGGCGGCTTCGGCGATTGTCGGCTCGGCGCTCGGCGTCAAACCGATTTTGTCTTTCACGCGCGACGGCAAACTCTCCGTCATCGACAAGGTGCGCGGCATGAAAAAGGTATTCGCGTACATGCTCGAAAAGATGGAAAAATATAACCCCGTCGAGGAGGGGCGCGTCATTCACATCGTACATACCGACGCGGAAAAAGAGGCGAACGAACTCGCGGACAAGGTCGAGGAGCGCTGGAATTTCCGCCCCGAAGTCACGATTATGGGGCCGGTCATCGGCACGCACGTGGGGCCTGGTTCCGTCTCCATGCTGTGGAAATCGGCGGAAGAGCGCAACGACGGTTAAATTCAACAGAGCAAAACAACGACAAAAGCGAGAGCCGCCGCGCGCGGCGCTCGTTTTCTGTAATCGGCATTTGTGTAAAAAATATCGGAAAAGGGGGAAATATTGAGGAACAATTCTGACATAAAGGGAAAATAAAATTTGATGGAAAAAATTATCCTTTCGAGCGATTCCACCTGCGACCTGTACGCGGACTATGTGCGCGAGCACGATATCCGCATCGTGCTGCTCCATTACACGATGGAGGAGAACGGGCAGCTGACGGAGGGGGTGGATTCGTTCACCGAATACGCGCAGTACGTCGACTTCTACAACAAATTGCGCGAGGGCGGCTTTTCGCGCACCTCCATGCTGAATTTCGACAGCCACTATGCGCACTTTAAGAAATTGGCGGAGGAGGGTGCGGAAAAAGTTCTGCATTACAGCCTGTCGGGCGGGCTTTCGCCCACGGCGAACGTCGCCAAGGAAGCCGCGTCGGCAGTCATGGAAAAGTATCCGAACTGTAAAATTATAGCCATCGATTCGCTTGCGGCGACCATCGGGCAGGGCGCGCTCGTGCGCGAGGCGGTGCGCCTGCGCGCGGAGGGCGTCTCGTTCGAGGAAATCGCAAAAATCACGGCGGATATGCCTATGCATATCCAGTATGCCATCATCGCCAACGATTTATATTACTTGAAGCGGGGCGGCAGGGTATCGTCGGTCGCGGCGGCCGCGGGTACCCTTCTGAACATCAAGCCGGTGCTTTCTTTTACAAGCGAGGGCAAGCTTACGGTTGTCGAAAAGGTGCGCGGCATGAAAAAGGCGTTCGCCTACGCGCTCGCCAAAACGGAAAAGTTTGAGCCCGTCGAGGAGAACCGCATGATGCGCATCGTGCACACCGACGCGGAGGATGGCGCGAAGGAACTTGCGGATATGGTGGAACAGCGCTGGGGGTACCGCCCCGAAATTTCCATCATGGGGCCGGTTATCGGCTCGCACGTCGGCCCCGGCTCGGTGTCCATGATTTGGCTGACGAAGGAGCTGCGGCAGGATTAAAGGGGCAAAACCGCGCGGAAAAACGCCGAAAAGGCGGGCAAAAGCGAAAAAATTTGCGAAGCTGCGCAAATAAAATTGTATCTTTTCAAAAAATATGGTATACTTGAGCGAGTATCACCATATTTTTGTTTTTTAGCGGAGGGAGTTATGGCAAAGGACAATCAGTTTGTCAATCAGATTGCGGACATCGAAACGGATTTTCCCCGTTGGTATACCGACGTGGTCGTCAAGACCAAGCTCGTCGATTACGGCCCCGTCAAGGGTACGATGGTCATCCGCCCGTACGGCTACGCCATCTGGGAGAATATCCAGAAGGAACTGGACGCGCGCATCAAGGCCACGGGGCACCAGAACGCCTATTTCCCGCTGCTCATCCCATACAGCTACATGACGCGCGAGGCGGAGCACGTCGAGGGATTCGCGCCCGAGGTGGCGGTCGTAACGGTCGGCGGCGGCGAAACGCTCGCCGAGCCGCTGGTCATCCGCCCCACGAGCGAAACCATCTTCGGCGAAATGTATTCCAAGTGGCTGCAATCCTACCGCGACCTGCCCATCCTCATCAACCAGTGGGCGAACGTCATGCGGTGGGAAAAGACCACCCGCCCCTTCCTCCGAACGAGCGAATTTTTGTGGCAGGAGGGGCACACCGCCCACGCCACCGAGGAGGAGGCGATGGAGGAGACGATGAAGATGCTCGGCGTGTATAAAGAATTCGCCGAAACCTGCCTCGCCATCCCCGTGTTCACGGGCAGAAAGACGGAAAAGGAAAAGTTCGCGGGCGCCGTCGCCACCTTCGGCATGGAGGCGATGATGCACGACGGCAAGAGCCTGCAGGCGGGCACTTCGCACTATCTCGGGCAGAATTTTGCCAAGGCGTTCGATATTCAGTTTTTGGACAAGGACGGAACGCACAAGTATGCCTACACCACGTCGTGGGGGGTATCCACGCGGCTCATCGGCGCGCTCATCATGGCGCACGGCGACCAGCGCGGCCTGGTTCTGCCGCCCGTCGTTGCGCCCGTGCAGGCCATCCTCATCCCCATCGCGGCGAAAAAGGAGGGCGTTTTGGAGGCGGTCGCCGACCTGAAATCGAAGCTGCTTGCGGCGGGCATCCGCGCCGATTCCGACACCACCGACAACAGCCCCGGCTGGAAGTTCAACGAGTGGGAGATGAAGGGCGTGCCCCTGCGCATCGAGCTGGGGCCGCGCGACATCGAGGCGGGCAAAATGGTGCTCGTCCGGCGCGACACGCACGAAAAGGTGGAAGCGCCCCTCGAAAACGCGGCCGAAACGGTGCAGAAGCTGCTCGCGGACATTCAGTCCAATTTATTGGAAATGGCGAAAAAGCGCAAGGAAGAGCGCGTCGTGTCCGCGGAGAACATCGACGAACTTTTGAAGGGCGTCGAGGGCGGAAACTTCGTCAAGGCGGGCTGGTGCGGCTGCCGCGAGTGCGAGGATAAAATCAAGGAACAGACGGCCGCCACCGCGCGCGTGCTCGTCGAGGACGAACACGCCGAAACGTGCGTCTGCTGCGGCAAAAAGGCAAAGCACGTGGTGCTGTTTGCGAGGGCATACTAAAAAGCTCGCGAAAATCTCGGCGAGCTGACGCCTGCGATTTTCTGCGAATAAAAAGACAACCCGCCGTCGGCGTAAGCCGAACGGCGGGATTTTCTCTCTTTGCGCCTCGTCGTAATAAGGTGACAGAGGGCAGACGGCGCGCGTTGCTTGCCGCCACGCCCTCGTACACTTATTGCTCCTTTTCCCCAAAAATCTCACTTCGCTTTGCTTGTTGCGATTTTCGGGGACCCCGTAAAAGGGCACACATATTATAAAATGCCGCAAATTCACTCTTTCCGCAAAAGCCGTAGGTATGCGGCAAATTGAGGGCGCTTAGGCAAAAACGTCGTTTTGCCACGCGCAGTTGATTATTAAAATCCTCCTGTAAATTGGGGTGCGCAGCGCAAAAGGGCGGGCCAAAGCGCCGCGGGAATAGCCGTTAAGCAGGGCGGAGGGCGGAAATTTTGCATTTTTGCTAAGACTTTTTTGCAAAAACCGATTTTTTCGCTGTATCCGATTGCCTTTGTTAAAAACTTGTGATAAAATAAAGATAATAAAGTGGACAAGGCGCCTTGTCCTTTTTTCCTTCACAGGAAAAAAGGGGCGCAAACGAAATCTTCGGCTATTGGCCGCCGCGGTGCGGCTTATACAAATTTATACTTTTGGAGGTTTCAGATGGCAGAAGATCAAAACTTCGAAGAACCGAAGACTGAAGAAACGCCGGCGGAGCAGCCGGTTGCGGAAGCAGTCGGAGGGGAGGCTGTTGCGGAATCGAAGTACACCGGCTTCCTTGGAAAGGTCGACAATTACTTCGGCATTACGAAGATGAAGTCTTCCTTCAAGACGGAGATGCTCGCGGGCCTGACGACGTTCATGACCATGGTCTATATCCTCATGGTCAACGCGGATATGTTTGTCACGACGGGCGTAACCTACGGTGCGGCGTACATCTTTACCGCGCTGGGAGCAATTGTCGGTACGCTTTTAATGGCGTTTTTGGCAAAAATTCCCTTTGCGCAGGCCCCGGGCATGGGATTGAACGCCTTTTTCTGTTTTACGGTGTGCGGTACGCTCGGGTATTCGTATGCAAACGCTTTGCTCATCGTGCTGTGCTCGGGCTTGTTGTTCCTCATCCTCACGATTGTCGGTGCGCGCAAGATGATTGTCCGCTCCGTTCCGACCGCGATTCGTTTGGCAATTCCGGCAGGTATCGGCCTGTTTATCGCGTTTGTCGGTTTACAGCAGGCGGGCATCGTTGTCAACGACGATTCAACGCTCGTTAAGCTCGTTTCCTTTAATATTTTGGCGGACAAGTTTGACGGATTTGCGGCAATGTCGGCGGCGGTTGCGCTTCTCTCCCTGCTGATCATAGCCATCTTTTCCAAGCTGAAGGTTAAGGGTGCCGTTCTGTTCGGTATTATCGGCAGCACTGTGCTGTATTACATTTTTGCGGCGATTGCGTTGGCTGTCGGCAATGCAGCGGCAGAAGCGATGTTCGCGAAAATCACCTTCTCGAACCCCTTACAGGCATTTGCCGATTTCGGCACGCAGTCCTTCGGGCAGGCGTTTATCAACGGATTCAAAGGAATCGGAGGCGACAAAATTTTTGATTTCATCGCAACGCTCGTCGCGTTCGCGATGGTCGATATGTTCGATACGATCGGCACGCTGATGGGCACCTGCCAGGCAGCAGGCAAGGAGAGCGGCCTGCTCGACGATACGGGCGAGGTCAAAAACATCCAGAAGGCTCTCCTGTGCGACTCGATTGCGACCTGCACGGGCGCAATCTGCGGAACCTCCACGGTCACGACCTTCGTCGAGTCCTCCGCGGGCGTTGCGGAAGGCGGCAGAACGGGCTTTACCGCTCTGGTCGTTGCGGTGTTGTTTGCGATCGCCATGTTCCTCAGCCCGATTGCCGCGCTCATTCCGCGCTGCGCAACGGCGGGTGCGTTGCTGTACGTCGGCGTTTTGATGATGGGCAATGTCACGAGCATCGATTGGAAAGATCCCGCGGCGGCTGTCCCCGCATTCCTCACCATCGCGATGATGAGCTTCACCTACTCCATCTCCTACGGTATTGCGGCGGGCTTTATCTCCTATTCGCTCATCAAGCTTTGCACGGGCAAAGTCAAGGATATCAGCCCCGTTACGGCGATCCTCACGCTCGTGTTCCTGTTCACCTTCCTGTTCACGCACTGAGCGGAGAAAAACGAAACTTACAAGCGCACCCGACGGGTGCGCTTTTGCTTGCGGCAAATTTTCAATAATTTTCGGCGGCCGCTTTTCTTTTGCGGCGCGGCATGCTATAATAGAATAAAATCAACGGAGGAAAAACCATGCTCGAACAGTATATCGACGCCGCCGTCGGCAGAAAAAAGGCGGAAACCGTCCTGAAAAACGGCAGATTCGTCAACGTATTCACGGGCGAAATCTGCGAAGGGGATATCGCCGTCGAGGGCGGCAAGATTGTCGGCTTCGGCAAATACGAGGGGGAAACGGAATACGACCTCGCGGGCAAAACCGCCGTGCCGGGGCTCATCGACGCGCACGTGCACATCGAAAGCTCGCAGCTCTCGCCGGAGGAGTTCGCGCGGCTCGTTCTGCCCCGCGGCACGACGACCGCCATTGCCGACCCGCACGAAATCACCAACGTGTGCGGCATCGCGGGGGCGAAGTACATCGCCGACGCGTCCAAAAACACGCCCCTCGAAGTAAAGGTGATGCTCCCGTCCTGCGTTCCCGCCACCGCCTTTGAAACGAGCGGCGCGACGCTCACGGGCGCGGATACCGAAAAATACATCGGCGCCGATTTTATCCACGGTCTGGGCGAGTTCATGAACTACCCGGGCGTGCTTTATAAAGATTCGGAAGTGATGAAAAAGCTCGCCGCCGCGCGGAAAGCGGGCAAGGTCGTCGACGGCCACGCCCCCGCCACGAGCGGGCTGGGGCTCAACGCGTACATCGCGGCGGGCATCTCCACCGACCACGAGTGCACCTCGCCCGAAGAGGCGCTCGAAAAGGTGTCCAAGGGCATGTACGTGCATCTGCGCGAGGGGAGCGCCACCCGCAACGTGGCGGCCAACTGCGGGGCGGCAAACGCCGCGAACCTGCGCCGCTTTCTCTTGTGCACCGACGACAGGCACGCCGCCGATTTAAAGGCGAAGGGGCACCTCGACAACGCTCTCCGCGTCGCGGTCGCCGCGGGCATGAACCCGGTGTGGGCAATCATCGCCGCCACGCTCAATTCGGCGGAGTGCTATCGTCTGTACGGCAAGGGCGCCATTGCGCCGGGGTACGACGCCGACATCGCCGTGTTCGACGATTTGAAAAATTTCAACTGCGCCATGGTCTTCAAGGGCGGCAGGCTCGTAGCCAAGGAGGGCAAAGCGCTGTTTAAAACGGGCGAAAAGTACCTTCCCGCCGAAGTCAAAAACACCGTGCACGTCGGCAACGTTGCGCCGGACGATTTCAAGATAAAATTGAAGGGCAGGCGCGCCAACGTCATCCGCCTTTTAAAGGACAACGTCGTCACCGAAAAGGTGGTGCGCGAAGTCGAGAGCGAAAACGGCGACGTAAAACTTTGCGGCACCGATTTGTTGAAGCTCGCCGTCGTCGAGCGGCACCGCGGCACGGGCAACATCGGGCTGGGGCTGTTGGAGGGGTACGGCCTGAAAAACGGCGCCATCGCGCTCACCATCGCGCACGATTCGCACAATATCATCGTATTGGGCGACAACAATGCGGACATGGCCGCGGCGGTCGCGGAGCTGAAGCGCATCGGCGGCGGCATGGCAATCGCCGAAGGGGGAAAGGCGCAGTCTCTCCCGCTCGACATCGCGGGGCTGATGAGTTCGCTCCCCGCCGAGGAGTACATCGCGCAGTCGGAAAAACTGCTCGAAAAGGCGTACTCGATGGGCGTCTCGCGCGACGTCGAGGCGTTCATGAGCCTGTCGTTTCTGGCGCTACTCGTTATCCCGTCTTTAAAGCTCTCCGACAGGGGATTGTTCGATGCGGACAAATTCGAGCTTTGCTCCATCGACGCGTAAAAGGGCATCCGTTCGGCAAAAGGCGGCGCGCGGCGCCGCAATACAATTGGCGGTGCGCCGCAATTCCATAATAAAATAAGGGGAGGAGCTTTTCGGCAAAGCTCCTCCCTTTTCGCGCAAAAAAGGCATATTTCGCGCGCGCGGGTGTGATAAAATACAGGCTGAAAGAATACGAGGGGGTGCGGATAGTGGCGCGGAAAATCGTAATCACATCGGGCAAGGGCGGCGTCGGCAAAACGACGGTCGCCGCCAACCTCGGCATGCGCCTCGCGGCGATGGGCGAGCGCGTCGTGCTGGCGGACGCCGATTTCGGGCTGAACAACATCGACGTCGTGTGCGGCGTGGAAAACCTCGTCACCTACGACATCGTCGACGCCATCGAGGGGCGCTGCCGCACGCGGCAGGCGCTCGTGCAGCACCCCGAATACCCGAACCTGTTCATCCTCGCGTCCAACCATACCGACCCGGGCAAGTACATATCCCCGCAGGCAGTGCGGCTGATTCTAGACAACCTCGCGCCGCGGTTCGATTATATCCTCATCGATTCGCCCGCGGGCATCGAGGGCGGGTTCCACCGCGCGGTCGCGGCGGCGGAGGAGGCGCTCGTAATCACCACGCCGCACATCTCGTCTCTGCGCGACGCGGATAAAGTAATCGCGGTATTAAAGAGCTACTGCTTGAAGAGCGTCGACCTCGTCATCAACATGGTGCGGGGGGATATGCTCGTCGACGGCGAAATTCTGTCCCCGCGCGAAATTTCGGAAATTTTAAAGATTCCGCTCATCGGCATCGTCCCGCAGGAGGACGGCGTGTTTTTAGGCGAAAGGGAGCGGGGGAGCGGCGCGCGGAAGGCGTTCAGGCTCTTGGCGGGCAACATCGCCAAAGGCACGCGCAAAATATACAACGCCGCCTATAAATACAACGGGTTTTTCGGGAGCATCCGGAGAAATTTGAAGAAGACGCTGTAAGTTTACGCGCGGGAGAGAAAAGGGACATCGTATGCACAAACTGACGGACAGCGCCGCGCGCGCGAAAAATTTGCTGGAACGGGAGAACGCGCCCCTCGCCGAAGAGTGCGAGCGCGTTCTGGCGCGCGATTTGGAGAGGGTTTTGTCCTCCTATTTCTTTTTGCAGGGCGGCGTGCAGCTGAAAATCGCGCGCGAGGGCGGCAGTACGGTAATCACCCTGCGCGCCGAAGCGGTGCAGGCGAGGCCGTTCGGCATCGTCAAATAAATTATTCGCCGAGCCGCACCTGCAATTCGTATTTCCATTGCAGGATGCCCGTCAGCACGACGATATGCACGATATATTGCGGCTCCGCGCCCTTCTCCCTTGCGCGGGCCAGAAGTTCTTCCCGCACGGCCGCGCGCGTCTCTTCCGTACATTCGGCGCACAGGTATTCGCCCGCGGGCAGCGTCAGCAGATTTTCAATCTGCGAATAGCGGGTGCACACGGCGAACAGGCGGGTTTTTCCGTCCGCTTCGTATATTCCCGCCATGTCCTCGAAGGCAAAATCGCCGCGCCTCTCTTCGCCGACCTGCGCAAAGAAATGGCGCAGATAATTCCACAGGTTCTCCACCGTCGGCTCGGTCAGCTTGTCGGAAAGGAGTACAAAATATCCCTCTCCGAGAGCGGCGAACTGACGATGAAGTTTCAAACGAACAAGAGCTGGACGGACTATATCGGAACGAAGCCCGCGGCGGAATACCGCAAGATAAAGCTGTCGGTGCCGGGCGAACTTTTGTCCGAACTCACAATCAAGACGACGAACGAGGCAATCGACGTTGCGCCCCTGTCCGTTTCGGGGGAGGTTTCGCTCGATTCCAACGGCGGCGATTTGAATTTCGAAAAGATCGATGTGGGCGAAAGCCTGACCGTGACGGCTAAAAACGGGAACATCACCGGCTCCGTGCTCGGCGGTATGGACGATTTTTCCATTACCTGCGAATATAAAAAGGGGGAATGCAACCTTCCCGAAAGCAAGGAGGGCGGCACAAAATCCCTGAAAGCAAACTGCAACAACGGCGATATTGCCATTCAGTTTGTAACCGAATAAACGCAATCGTTTTTTAAGCGGAGAGCGGCCGAATTGTCCGGCAGCTCTCCGCTTTTTTGTGTGTATTCCGAAAGAATTTGTATCGCGCAAGCGGCGGGGCGGCGCTTACTTTTCTCTACAAAAACGGCAAAAACGTGGAGAAACAATTTTCCATATGTTGTTCAAATTTTGTGCAAAATATACAAGATATAGTATTTTTTTGAAATTGTTGCAAATGCCACAGTTTTTTTTTGCGAAGGTGCTATAATAGATAAAGTAAAAAAGTTCAAGGGGTACAGCAAGATGCAGGTAATCAAGAGAGACGGTACCGTCGTCGATTACGATAGGGCGAAAATCGCCGTTGCCATCGGCAAGGCGAATGCGGAAATGGAGGCGCAGGAGCGCGCTTCCGGCGAAGAGATTGAGTCTATCCTTTCCTACATAGAGGGGAAAAAGAAAAAGCGCATGCTCGTGGAGGACATCCAGGACATTATCGAAGAAAAGCTGATGGAGCAGGGGCACTACGAGCTCGCCAAAACGTACATCATCTACCGCTACAACCGCGCGCTCGTGCGCAAGGCGAACACGACGGACGAGGCGATTCTGAGCCTTATCAGCAACTCCAATAAGGACGTGATGGAGGAGAACTCCAACAAAAACGCGCTCGCGGCGGCAACCCAGCGCGACCTCATCGCGGGCGAAGTGTCCAAAGACCTCACCCGCCGCATCCTCCTGCCCGAAAAAATTTCCAAGGCGCACGACGAGGGCATCCTGCATTTCCACGATGCGGACTACTTTATTCAGCCCATCTTCAACTGCTGCCTCATCAACATCGGGGACATGCTCGATAACGGCACGGTCATGAACGGCAAGCTCATCGAAAGCCCGAAGAGCTTCCAGGTCGCCTGCACCGTCGTCACGCAAATTATCGCGGCGGTCGCCTGCTCGCAGTACGGCGGGCAGTCGGTGGATATCCGCCACCTCGGCAAGTACCTCCGCAAGAGCCGCGAAAAGTTCGAAAGGCACTTCCGCGACGCCTGCCCCGAGCTTTCCGACGAGGAAATCAAAAAATTGGTCGACGACCGCATCCAGGACGAGCTCCGCAGCGGCGTGCAGACCATTCAGTACCAAATCAATACCTTGATGACCACCAACGGGCAGTCTCCTTTCGTCACCCTGTTCCTGTATCTGGACAAGGACGACGAGTACCTCGAGGAGAACGCGCAGATTATCATGGAGATTTTGCGCCAGCGCTACGAGGGCATCAAGAACGAAAAGGGCGTGTATGTCACCCCCGCGTTCCCCAAGCTCGTGTACGTTCTCGACGAAATCAACTGCCTGAAGGGCGGCAAATACGACTATATCACCAAATTTGCGGTCAAATGCTCCTCCAAGCGGCTGTACCCCGACTACATTTCCGCCAAAAAGATGCGCGAGGTGTACGAGGGCAACGTGTTCAGCCCCATGGGCTGCCGCTCTTTCCTCTCCCCGTGGAAGGACGAAAAGGGCAACTATAAGTTCGAGGGGCGCTTCAACCAGGGCGTCGTCTCCATCAACCTGCCGCAAATCGGCCTCATTGCCAAGGGCGACGAGAAGAAGTTCTGGAAGCTGTTCGACGAGCGTTTGGAGCTCTGCCGCGAGGCGCTCATGTGCCGCCACCGCGCGCTTTTGGGCACCAAGTCCGACGTTTCGCCCATCCATTGGCAGTACGGCGCCATCGCGCGGCTGGACAAGGGCGAGGCAATCGATAAACTCCTGTTCAACGGCTATTCCACCCTGTCGCTCGGCTATATCGGGCTGTACGAGGTGACCAAGCTGATGACGGGCGTCACGCAGACGGATCCGAAAGGGGAGGAGTTTGCGGTGCGCGTCATGCAGCACATGCGCGATGCGACGGACAAGTGGAAGAAAGAGACGGGGCTCGGCTTTGCGCTGTACGGCACGCCGGCGGAATCGCTGTGCTACCGTTTCGCCCGCATCGACAAGGAGAAGTTCGGCACCGTCGAGGACGTGACGGACAAGGGTTACTACACCAACTCTTACCATGTAGACGTGCGCGAGCATATCGACGCATTCTCCAAATTCAAGTTCGAGGCGCAGTTCCAGACTATTTCGTCGGGCGGGTGCATCTCCTACGTCGAAATCCCGAACATGCAGCACAACCTGGAGGCGATGGAGGAAATCGTCAAGTTCATTTACGACAATATCCAGTACGCCGAATTCAACACCAAGAGCGACTACTGCCACGTGTGCGGCTACGACGGCGAAATCATCATCAACGACGACAACGAGTGGGAGTGCCCCAACTGCCACAACAAAGACCACCGCAAGATGAACGTGACGCGCCGCACCTGCGGATACCTGGGCGAAAACTTCTGGAACCTCGGCAAAACCAAGGAAATCAAGGCGAGGGTGCTGCACCTGTGATGGCTCGCAGATTTTGTTTTGAGCAGACAAAACAAAATCTTGCGATTTGGAGGGGAAACCCGAACGGCTTTCCCCTCAACGCCGCGCTTTTTAAGGGCGCACCATAGTATGCGCGGCGTTTTCACCCCTTCCGCAAGCCGAGGTGTCGGCAAATTGAGTGAACAAGCAAAAAGTGCGATTTTTGCTTGTTCGATCCAATTATTTAAACGCGGTTTTCCTTGCGCGAGAAATTATAGAAGGGTAAAAAGCGCGGTTTGCGGACGCGCAAGCAGATTACTTAATCAGCCTGTAAAATCACGGAAATTTTGAGATTTTCGTAAATTTGAGTTTATTATGTTCTATGCAAACATCAAAAAATACGACGTCGCCAACGGGGTGGGGGTGCGCGTTTCGCTGTTCGTCAGCGGCTGTACCCACCGCTGCAAGGGGTGTTTCAACGCCGAGGCGTGGGATTTTTCTTACGGCAAGCCGTACACCGAGGAGACGGAAGAGGAGATTTTAGACGCGCTGGACAAAGATTACATTGCGGGCTTATCCCTTCTCGGCGGCGAACCGTTCGAGCCGCAGAACCAGCGCGCGCTGTTGCCGCTCCTCCGGAAATTCCGCGAGCGCTATCCGCAAAAGGACGTCTGGTGCTATTCCGGCTATACCTTCGACAGCGATTTGCAGGAGGGAGGCCGCGCTCACTGCGAGGCGACGGACGAGATGCTCTCCATGCTCGACATCCTCGTCGACGGCGAATTCGTCGAGGATTTGAAGGATTTGAAGCTGCGCTTCCGCGGCTCGGCCAACCAGCGCATCATCGATGTTCCGCGCACCCTCCGCGAGGGCGAAGTGCGGCTGTGGAAAGACGGGCAGTATTGATGAGCCGCGGCAAAAAGCGCGCCGCGCAAAGCTCGGTAAAAACAGCCGAACGTGCGGAGCGAATTTGCTTCCGCGCAAAAACTCCGAAATATTAAAAGGGGGCCACCTTATGGATAAAGTAACTTTAAAAATCAAAAAGCTTGTGCCGGGCGCAAAGCTGCCCGTGTACGGCAGCGAAAACGCGGCGGGCGCCGATTTGTACGCGCTCTCCGACCACGACATCCGCATCGGCACGCGCGAGACGGCAATCATACACACGGGGCTGGCGGCGGAGATTCCGCACGGCTACGTCGGGCTCATCTTCGCGCGCAGCGGGCTGGCGACGAAAAAGGGGCTTTCGCCCGCAAACAAGGTGGGCGTCATCGACAGTGACTACCGCGGCGAAATCCGCGTGGCATTGCACAACCACTCCAAGTACGAGCAGACAATCGAGCCGTACGAGCGGGTGGCGCAGCTGGTCATCATGCCGTACGCCTTTGCGCAGTTCGTGGAGGCGGAGGAACTTTCGGACACCGAGCGGGGCGAGGGCGGCTTCGGTTCGACGGGCAGCAAATAAATTTTGCTCTGCGCGGCAGAAAAATAAAAATACCCTTGCATTTGCAAAATAATCTGGTATAATATACATACTAATATAAAAAAGGAGAACAAACATGGCAAAGTACGTTTGCAGCGTTTGCGGCTACGAATACGACGAAGCGGCGGGCGACCCCGACAACGGCATCGCTCCCGGCACCAAGTGGGAGGATATCCCCGAAGATTTCACCTGCCCCCTCTGCGGCGTGGGCAAGGATATGTTCGAAGAGGCATAAAAACCGTTCAAAAGTAAAAAGCGGCGGCGCGGACAATCTGTCCGCGCCGCCTTTTCCGTTTTGCCGTATGGATGTGCGCCGATGCGCATATACTGTGTCAGTGCGCCCGCGCAAAAGCGCTGTCACGCCCGTTACTGCTCCATTTTGTCGAGCAGTTTGACGACTTCGCCCATATGGAAGATGAGCGCGTCGATATCTTCGTCGCTGAGAGCGGAAAAATGCTCGCGCACATGCTCGCACGCCGCGCGGTAAAACTTCGAGAGCAGTTCCCGACCCTTTTCCGTCGCCGAAACATAGATAACGCGCCGGTTCTCTTCGCCCTGCGTGCGCTCGACGAATCCGTGCTGGGCAAGCTCGCCAACGATGCGCGTCAGCTGCTGCACGGATACGCCCATCTTGTCCGCGAGCGAGCCCATCGTTTCTTTTCCGCCGCGGCTCAAGATAATGAGGCAGAACAGATGGTGGTGGGGGATTCGCGGCAGGTCTTTCGCCTGTTCGGGCTGCCGTATATAGTTTTTTCGGAAAGGCGGCGCCGTCCGGAAAATCAGATGCACCAACTCTTCCGCTTTTTCGATATTCATACGCTTATCCTCGGTTTCTTATTATAGCCTCTTGCGCGCGTTCTGTCAATTCATTTCGCAAACATTTCACAAACATTTATTATAAATATATATGAATTGTTTGACAAGGCGGCGGGCGCCGTGCTATAATTTTGCCAACATTCCAGCGGAAAAATTTTTTAAAGGCAGAGGTTGCGATGCTTAAAGTTTTAAAAACATTGAAGTGGAGGGAATGGCTGTATGCAGTCGCGGCGGTAGGGTTCATCGTGCTGCAGGTGTGGCTGGATTTGACGATGCCCGACTATATGTCGCAAATCACCCAGCTCGCCGTCATGAGCGACGCGGCCAACATGCCCGAAATCTGGAAAAACGGCGGGCTGATGCTCGCCTGCGCGCTCGGTAGCGCCGTAAGTTCGGTCGCGGTCGGCTTTTTCGCCGCGCGCATCGCGGCGTTGGTGTCTTTCCGCCTGCGCAGCCGGGTATTCGACAAGGTGGAAGGGTTCTCGATGGAGGAAATCAATAAATTTTCCACCGCGTCCCTCATTACCCGCACCACGAACGACATCATGCAGGTGCAGATGCTCATCTCGATGGGGCTGCAGGTCGTCATCAAGGCGCCCATCCTCGCGGTTTGGGCAATCTGCAAAATTCTCACCCAAAATTGGCAGTGGTCGGTCGTCACGGCGGCGGCCGTCGTCATCATGGCCGTCATGATGCTCATTCTGCTGCTCGTCGTGTTCCCGAAGTTCCGCCGCGTGCAGAAACTGACGGATAACCTCAACTCCGTCACGCGCGAAAATCTGACGGGCGTGCGCGTCGTGCGCGCCTACAATGCGGAAAAGTACCAGGAGGAAAAATTCGAGGGCGCAAACCTCGAACTGACGAAGACGCAGCTGTTCACCTCCCGCGCGATGGCAGTTTTGGCGCCCGTCATGACGATGCTCATGAGCGGTCTGACGCTCGCCATCTATTGGATTGGCGCCTACCTCATCGACGGGCTTTCCTCGGTGGCGGAGCGCTCGGAGCTGTTCGGGCAGATGGCGGCCTTTTCGGGCTATGCGATGCAGGTCGTCATGGCGTTCATGATGCTCGCAATGATTTTCATCATCATGCCGCGCGCGATGGTATCCGTCAAGCGTATCGGCGAGGTGTTGGACACCGAATCGACCATCAAGGACGGCGCGCTCGCCGCTTCTCCCGAAGGCTCGCCCGTCGGCACGGTCGAGTTTAAAAACGTCTCCTTCAAATACCCCGACGCGAGCGAATATGTCCTGCACGACGTCAGCTTTAAGGCGGAAAAGGGGCAGACGGTCGCCTTTATCGGCTCCACGGGCAGCGGCAAATCGACGGCAATCAACCTCGTTCCCCGCTTCTACGACGCGACGGAAGGGGAGGTTCTGGTCGACGGCGTGAACGTGAAGGATTACACCCTCCGCGCCTTGCACGACAAAATCGGGTACGTTCCCCAGCGCGCCGTGATGTTCTCGGGCACGGTGGAGAGCAACGTCGCCTACGGCGAAAAGGACGGCACCGAATACACCCTCGACGACGTGAAGGAGGCCGTGCGCGTGGCGCAGGGCACCGACTTCATCGAAAAGAAGGAGGATACCTATTCGGCGCACGTGGCGCAGGGCGGCACCAACTTTTCGGGCGGGCAGAAGCAGCGCCTCGCGATTGCGCGCGCCGTCTGCCGCCGCCCCGAAATCTATATCTTCGACGATTCTTTCTCCGCGCTCGACTATAAGACCGACCGCCTGCTGCGCACGGCTCTGAAGCGGGAGACGGGCGAGGCGACCTCGCTCATCGTCGCCCAGCGCATCGGCACCATCCGCGACGCCGACCTCATCCTCGTGCTCGACGAAGGCAGGGTGGTCGGCAAGGGCACGCACGACGAGCTGATGAGATCGTGCGAGGTATACCGCGAAATTGCCTATTCGCAGCTGTCCGCGGAGGAACTGGAAAATTCGATGGGAGGTGAGCGCGCATGAGTGAAGAAAAGAATCGCCCGCCCGTCCGCCGCGGCCCGCACGGCCCCGGCCCGCGCGTCGCGGAAAAACCGAAGGATTTTAAAAAGGCGATGGGCAAGCTCATTCTGTTCATCAAACCTTTCCTTGTCCCCGTCATTATAGCGCTCGTGTTCGCGGTGGCGGGCACGGTGCTCAACCTCATCGGCCCGAACGTTCTGAGCGATTTGACGAACGCCATTCAGGGCTCCTTTATCCAGAACAATATCCCCGGCCTGTACGAGATGGATATGCAGCTGGTCATCCGCCTGTGCTTCTTCCTCGTCATCATCTACGTCGCGGGGCTCATCTGCTCGTACGTGCAGGGGATTATCATGGCGACGGTCACGCAGAAAAATTCCAAGGCCCTGCGCACCGAAATCTCCAAAAAAATCAACCTTTTGCCCCTCAAATACTTCGATTCCCACTCCATCGGCGACGTGCTCTCGCGCGTCACCAACGACGTGGACATGATTGGCCAGACGCTCAACCAGTCGGTCACGACTTTCGTCACGGCGGTCGTGATGCTCGTCGGCAGCGTCATTATGATGTTCGTCACCAACTGGATTATGGCGTTCACGGCGATTGGCTCCAGCCTCATCGGCTTCGTGTTCATGTTCCTCATCATGGGCAAGTCGCAGAAGTACTTCGCGCGTCAGCAGCAGTACCTCGGCGACATCAACGGCCACATCGAGGAGTCGTACGCGGGGCACAACGTCGTCAAGGCGTACAACGCGGAGGGGAACGTCAAAAAGACCTTCAACGAAATCAACTACAAGCTGTATACGAGCGCCTGGAAATCGCAGTTTTTCTCCAGCCTGATGCAGCCGCTCATGGCGTTCATCGGTAACCTCGGGTACGTGGCGGTGTGCGTTGTCGGCGCGGTTCTGCTCGTCAACGGCACCATCGCCGATTACGGCACGATTATCGCCTTTACGCTGTACGTCCGCCTGTTTACCTCGCCGCTCTCGCAGCTGGCGCAGGCGTTCACGAGCATGCAGACGGCCGCCGCCGCGTCCGAGCGGGTGTTCGAGTTTTTGGAAGAGCCGCAGCTCTCCGACGAGAGCGGCAAAACGGCGTACCTCGCGCCCGAAAAGGTGCGGGGAGACGTCACCTTTGAGCACGTCCGCTTCGGCTACGACGAGGACAGGGTGATCATCCACGACTTTTCCGCCGAGGCGAAGGCGGGGCAGAAAATCGCCATCGTCGGCCCGACGGGAGCGGGCAAGACCACGATGGTCAACCTGCTGATGCGCTTCTACGAAGTGAACGGCGGCTGTATTAAAATCGACGGCATCCCGACGAACGAACTCACCCGCGAGAACGTGCACGATTTGTTCTGCATGGTCTTGCAGGATACCTGGCTGTTCGACGGCACCATCCGCGAAAACGTGGTGTACAGCAAGGAGAACGTGTCCGACGAGGAAGTCGTGCGCGCCTGCAAGGCGGTGGGGCTCGACCACTTCGTCCGCACTCTCCCGCACGGCTACGACACCGTGCTCGACGACAAGGCGAACCTCTCCGCGGGGCAGAAGCAGCTCGTCACCATCGCCCGCGCGATGATTGAAAACGCGCCCATGCTCATTCTGGACGAGGCGACGTCTTCCGTCGATACGCGCACGGAGGAACTCATCCAAAAGGCGATGGATAAACTGACGGTGGGGCGCACCTCCTTCATCATCGCGCACCGCCTTTCGACCATCCGCAACGCCGACCTCATCCTCGTCATGAAGGACGGCGACATCATCGAAAAGGGCAGCCACGAACAGCTGCTTTCGCAGAACGGCTTCTATGCCGAGCTGTACAACTCGCAGTTCGAGCAGGCGTAAGCGGGAAAAGTGCCCTTCCGGTAAAGCCGGAAGGGCGCTTTTAACTTTCGTATAAAAACAGGATAAATTCAAAAAAGCGCGGACGTCCGCGCTTTTTTGAATTGGCGGCGCAAGGTATGCCCGCTTTGACATTCTTCCGTTTCTGTGGTATAATAAACTGAATATTGTGAGAGCAGGACAGAATATGGAAGCAAAGCGAGAAACTATGAACCTCGGAACGGCGCCCGTGGGCAGGCTGGTGGCAAAGCTGGCGATCCCTGCGGTCGTCGCGCAAATCATCAATTTATTGTATAACCTCGTCGACCGCATGTATGTGGGCGGCATCGAAGGCATCGGCACCGATGCGCTCGCGGGCTTGGGCGTGGTTCTGCCCATCACCCTCATCGTCAGCGCGTTCAGCAACCTCGTCGGCATGGGCGGCGCGCCGCTCGCGAGCATCTTTTTGGGCGAAAAGAAGCGCGGGGACGCGGAAAAGGTGTTCAACGCGGGGCTTGTAATGCTCACGTTTTTCGGCGTCGTTCTTACGGTTGCCGTTCTCATTGCGGGAGACGCACTCATTCGGCTGTTCGGTTCGCCCGATTCGGCTTTTCCCTATGCGAGCGAATATCTGTTTGTGTACGGCACGGGTACAATTTTTGTCATGCTCTCGCTGGGGCTGAACCCGTTTATCACGGCGCAGGGGTTCAGTTTTACCTCCATGGCGACGGTCGCCATCGGCGCGGTGCTCAATATCGGGTTTGATCCTCTCTTCATCTTCGCCTTCGGCATGGGCGTGAAGGGCGCGGCGCTCGCCACCGTCCTTTCGCAGGCTGTCTCCGCCGCGTGGGTAATGCTCTTCTTCTTTCGCCGTAAGTCGCAGTTCCGTTTCCGCCCCGCGTTCTTCCGTGCGGCACCGAAAATTGTGGGGCGTATCCTGCTTTTGGGGCTTTCGCCCTTCATCATGTCCGTCACGGAGAGCGCCATTCAGATCGTATTTAACGTGAACCTCCGCCTGTGGTCGGGCGGGAACAGCGACTACACCGCCGCGCTCACCATCATGCTCAGCGCCAACCAGATGGTGTGTATGCCCCTCAACGGCCTGGGTACGGGCGTGCAGCCGCTCGTCAGCTATAATTACGGCGCAGGCAACTCCGCCCGCATCCGAAAGGCGATCAAACTCGTCGCGATCATTGCGCTGTGCGGCAGTACGAGCGTCTGGCTTTTGTCCCTTCTGGCGCCGCAGGTGTACGGGTATATGTTCAGCGCGAGCGGCCCGGTTATGGCGCTCGTCCGAAAATACACGCCCTTCTTTATGATGGGCACGATATTCTTTTTTGCGCAGATGACGCTGCAAAACGTATTCGTCGCGCTCAACCAGGCGAAAATCTCCATCTTTCTCGCCTGCCTTCGCAAGGTCATTCTGCTCATTCCGCTCTGCTTTCTGCTGCCGTATGCGATGGGCGTGGACGGCGTGTTTTTCAGCGAGGGAATCGCGGACATCGCGGCGGGAGTCGTAACGGCGACGACATTTTTTGTCATGGTGCCGCGCATCTTGAAAAAGAGAGAGGGGATTCTCTTGCAAACGGCAGCCGTCCCCGAGGTTCGGGAATAAGGCAACGCGCTGTTAAAAACACGCCGCGCGCAATATTTTCCCCGAAAGAGGCATACTGTTGCGGCGGATATTTCCGCCGTTCGGATAGGCGCCCCTGCGCCGAAGAGAGGAGTTTACGATGAAATACAGAAAGATACGCATTTTATCCGTAATCATGGCATGCCTTTTGGCAATCGCGTGCCTGTTTGCCGCCTGCTCGCACGGTGACGGCGGCACGGACGGCGGAAACGGAACGCCGCCCGGGGAAAACCGCCCGGGTGAGGAACTGCCCGAACTTCCCGAAGGGGACGGATACCCCTCCGAACTGTTCTCTTCGGGCATGTACAGCCCGTCCAAGGTGGGCATGAGCGCGGAATATCTCGGTACCGCCGAGCGGCGCCTCCCCGAAGTGTCGGACGGCGGCTTGTCCCGTTATCCCGAATACGGCGTCGACTTTTCCGCCACCGAGGAAGAAAAACAGGCCGTCCTCGACGAGAATACCGCCCTCAACGCGTCCGCCTCCACCTACGATTCGATGGACGCGGAGGGCAACCTGTATCGGAACGGCGAGCCGACGGGCGGAAAGCTGTACAAGCACACCGCCTCCGCGGGCATGTACGGGGGCGACGTGTCCGATTCCGAGCCCGCGCTCATCAAAAAACTGACCATACAGCCGCGCAGCGGCGGCAACCACATCACCGGTCTGTACGCGCCCGCGGGCGAGATCGTCAAAATCGAAATGAGCGGGGAGGACTTCGCCAAAACGGGCGGCTTAAAGGTCAGTATCGGGCAGGTTCTCACTAACGGCAGTCAGAACAATATTTGGCTCGCGCGCACTTTCAACCGCATGCCCATGATCGCCAACGTGATGACGACGCCCTCCGCAACGGCGTACGTCGGCTCCTACCTCGGCGGGCCCATCTATGTGCAGCCCGTCAAAGCGGGCGTGCCGTTCACGGTCACGATTTCGGGCGGCGTCGCCTATTCGCACTTCATCCTCGGCTATACCACGCGGGAGGAGTTCGAGCAGAACAAAAACTCTTCCGCACCTTATTTTGATTTGGAAGTGTGGGAGGATTCGGTGCGGCATTCGGGGCCGAAGTCGCGCGCGGAGCAGTTCGATTACGACGAGCTGACCGACGCGGCGCTCTTGTGGGATAAGATCGCGCGCGTGTCCAACCAAGTGCCTGCGGGCTCGGGCGGCGACCTCGGCATCACCTTTTTGTACGACCCGTTCATCGCGGCGGGGAGCATGGTCGCCTTTGTCGGGCGGCATACCGTCAACTGTCCGCTGTACTGCATGAGCGCCGCGCTCGACGCGGACAGCGCCGTCGATAACGCTTCCGACAATTTTTGGGGCTGCATCCACGAGTTCAACCACCATTACCAGCGCTTCGGCTTTCACCCCGGCGACGAGGTGACGAACAACGCCGTCAGCCTCGTCGAATACAGTTTGTTCACCCGTATCTCCGCAAACCGCGCGCTCGGCAATGCGGCCGAGGGGAGCTATGCCACCGGCTGGAACCGCTACACCAACCCGAGCTGGTCGCTCAGGCAGACGCTCGCAAATGCGGGCACGAATTCCGCGCTCGATTCGTACGCCAATCTGCTGCATGCGTTCGGGCAGGATGCGTTCATCCGCATGGCGCAGGGCGGAGGCGGCTCGGGCGGCGCGGACGCATGGTATAAGGCGGTCAGCGACGCCGCGGGGTACGATATGACCTATTATTTCCGGGATTTGCTGCACCAGAGCGTGTCGCCGTCCGTGCTCTCCGAATACGCGGGCAAAGGCTACCCGATGTTCGTGCCCGTGGCAACCATCTATCAAACGGGGCGCAGTTACACGCGCGGCGGCAAAAAATATTACAGCCGCACGGCGCAGCCGTACGGCATCGAAACGGGCGAGGACTTCGAACTCAACTTTGGCGAAAACATCGTTTTGCCCGAAGGGTTTTCCTATACAATCAAAAACGTGACGCAGCCGCAGTACGGAACGCTCGCGAAAAAGAGCGAGGGCGTGTACGTCTATACCCCCGACGCCGCCAACCGCGATTCGGGCAAAATTGTCGTGACGCTCGGCATCGAAAGGGCGGACGGTTCGTTCGAGGCGGAGGACGTCGACCTCGTCGTTGAACTGCGGCAGAAGCAGAAAACGCCGACCATGCTCGAGCGCACCGTGTACACCTACGCGCCCGAAGCTATGCCCACGAGCGCGGCGGAGGCGTACGAAAGCGGGTATGCCGGCCACGCAACGGCGACGGAGGAGGACAACACCAACCGCGTGCAGAACGGCAACGCCGAAATCTGGGAGCCGAACCCGACGAACAATGCCGTCATGGAAATCCGCGGCAAGTTCGAGGCGCCTGCGGACGGAAAGTACCGCATCGCCCTGCGCGGCAGGGACAACGCGGCGCTGTATATCTCCCCCGACGGCAAAAATTACGAGCGCGCGGCGATACTCGAAAACGCGTCGGGCGGGGCGGATTTCGAGCTGAACGATAAAAGCCGTTACACCGATGTCGAGCTGAAAAAGGGGCAGTGGGTGCATTTCAAGGCGGTGCTGCTCGTCACGAACGGGCGCTGTTTTATCGGCGTGGGGCTGGGGCGCTTTTCCGGCGAAAACGTGCAGGTGAGCTACCTCAATGCCTACCGCAGTTCGTACGAGCGCGAGCCGTTCGAGAGCGATTATTTCTATCGGCGGGAATATTCCTACGATTACGCGGAGACGCCCGCCGAACAGTCGCTCGTGGAGACGAACTACCGCCCGTGGGACGAACGCTACGACATCTCCAATCTCTTCGACGAGGACGATACGAACTTTATCCATTCGGACAAAACGCTGTACGTTACGGCGCAGAACCCGTTCGAGCTGACAGTCGATTTGGGGGAGACGATGCGCGCCAACCGCTTTACGGTGTACGGCGAGCCGAGCCGCCGCTATCAGCCGAAAAACTTTGTGCTGTACGGCGGCATGGATTTGGAAAACCTCGAACTCATCGCGGAAGTGCAGAATTCCGAGCGAATAAACGACAATGTAGCCGTCGATTTTGCGGAGCGCGAACTGCGGTATTACAAAATCGTCGTCACCGATACGTGGGCGGAGGGGCCGAAGTATATCGCTTTCCGCCGCGCCGAAATGTCGTACACGCTGCCGGGCGCCGTGCAGCTTTCGCCCGATGAAGATATGTTCTCCTACCGCGGAAACTGGAAGCTGTCGAGCGCGGGGCTTTCGAGCTTCGGGCACCGCTACGAAGGGGAGAACGCCGTGCTCGAATTTACCTTTACGGGCACGCGCCTGGGGATATTGTCCTGCCTTTCCTCCGGTTTCGGCGAATTTGAAGTGCTCATCGACGGAAAGGCGGCGGAAAACGCTGCGGCGAAAGGGCGCGGGGAGGGCGTCGGAATTTCCTTCCTGTCCGGGCAGCTTTCCGCGGGCGAGCACACCGTCGCGGTGCGGAGCAAGCAAAAATTCAACGTCGATTCCGTCGTCCTTTGGAAATAGAGGGCGCCGGGCGAAAAGAGAGGGGCGCTCCGCACTGCGGAGCGCCCCAAAAATTGTTTGTTCGGTTATTGCGCGCTCTCCGCGCAGCGTTTGAATAAATCGTCCCACGCGGGGAAGCGGCGGCGGAAGGTAACGGGCCTTCCGTTCCCGTCGATAAAGCAGTGCGTGCTCTTGGCGCGTGCGCGAAGCGTTCCGTCCTCGCCCGTCATCTCGTATTCCACCTCGAACCGCACGCCCGTGTAGCGCACGAGCCGCACCTGGATGGATACCGTTTCGGGAAAGCGAGACATCGCCTTATATTCGCACTCCACCGAGAGCACGGGGCTTAGAATGCCCGATTTTTCCATCACGTCGTAGCCGAGCCCCATCTGCTCGAGCATATCCACCCGCGCTTCCTCCATCCAGCGGATGTAGTTGGAGTGGTGCACGATTTTCATCGTGTCCGTTTCGTAGTACTGTACCTTGTGTCGATAGGGTTTAAACTGCATATCGCTTCTCCTTTTACTCATTATAGCACGGGCTCGCCGGCAAGTCAATCGCGCGGCGCAGCCGAAAAAAGCGAAACAATTCCGTTGACGGGCGGTGCGCGCTGTGTTAAAATAAAGAGAGAGGTAGAAAAATTATGTTCAGCGGAGTTTCCACGTCAAGCCTGTTTCTGCGCGAGATGAACGAGGACGCGCTCAGCGTATTGAACGCGCTCGGCGTTAAGAGTACGGAAATATTTTTGACCACGTTCAGCGAATATACCGAGGAGTTCGCGCGCCTGCTCGTCTCCCGCCGCGGGAATTTAAAGGTCAATTCGGTGCACCTTTTGAATACGCAGTTCGAACCGCAGCTCTTCGGCGGGCATCCGCGCGCCAAAAAGGACGCCTTCGATATCCTGCACCGCGCGATGGAGTCGGCGCACATCTTCGGCGCGGAGCGGTATACCTTTCACGCCACCACGCGGCTCAAGCGCAACGCGTCTCCGCTCAATTACGATGCGTTGGGCGCCAATTTTGCCGAAATTCTCGCCGCCTGCGCCGAGCACGAGGTAAAACTGTGCCTGGAAAACGTGCACTGGGCGCTGTACAACGAGCCGGGCATCTTTTCGCAGCTCAAGCGCTGCTGCCCCGGTTTGCTGGGGGTGCTGGACGTCAAGCAGGCGCGCCTTTCGGGCTATCCTTACCAGATGTATATCAAGGACATGGAGGGGAGCATTTCGCACGTACACCTCTCCGACGTGGACGAAAACGGAAAAATCTGCCTGCCGGGGCGGGGGATTTTCGATTTTGAAGGGTGCCTGCGGCGCTTAAAGGATGCCGGCTTTGACGGCGCGCTCATCGTCGAAGTATACCCGCGCGACTACGGCGGCTACGCCGAGCTGAAGCGCTCGTGCGATTATCTGGACGAATTGATTGACAAAATAGAATAACAAAAAGTTCTGCAAAAATCGCGTGCAAAATTCCGTGCAAGTGTTGACAACGGCCGCCCTTTTGTTTTACAATAATAGGGTAAAAATCTGAATAAAACGGAGGGTTCTTTTCCATGAATATCCGAAACAAAGAATGGCGCAACAGCATGCGCCTGACCGTCGATTATAACTATATGATGAAGAAATTCATCGGCGCCGACGGGTTTAAAGATTCCGATTTGAACGAACTCAGGGAAGCGGCGGCGGACGCCTTCGACTATGTCGCCGACAACCGCGGCAAGGGCATGATGGGCTGGACGGAGCTTCCGTACAACCAGAAGGAAATCGTCGAGGACATTCTCGCGACCGCCAAAGAGGTGCGCCGCAAGTTCAAATATTTCGTCGTGCTCGGCATCGGCGGCAGCGCGCTCGGCCCCATCGCCGTGTTCAACGCGCTGTGCCACCTGCATTACAACGACCTCGCTCCCTCCAAGAGAAGGGGCCCGAAGTTCTACGTCGAGGACAACGTAGACCCCGAGCGCATGGCGGCGCTGTTGGACGTCATCGAGCCGGAAAAGACCTGCTTCAATGTCATTACCAAGTCGGGTGCGACCAGCGAGACGATGACGCAGTACCTCATCATCAACGACATTTTGACCAAGGCGTTGGGAGACAAGGCGAGCGAAAACATCATCGCCACCACCGACCACGCGAAGGGCAACCTCATCAAACTCGCCAAACAGCACAACTATAAGACTTTCTACATCCCCGACGGCGTCGGCGGCAGGTTCTCCGAACTTTGCCCCGTGGGGCTTCTGCCCGCGGCGGTTCTGGGGCTGGACATCAAGGCGATGCTCGCGGGCGCCGCGTATATGGACGGCATCTGCAACAAGCCTTCCGTCGCCAAAAACCCCGCGCTTGCCTGCGCCGTGTTGCAGTATGCGGCGATGAAGCGCGGCAAAAATATCGGCGTCATGATGCCGTACGCCGACAGCCTGAAGTTCATGTCCGACTGGTACTGCCAGCTGTGGGCAGAGAGCCTGGGCAAGAACGTCACTTTGGACGGCAAGCCCTGCAACGTGGGGCAGACGCCCGTCAAATCCCTGGGCGTCACCGACCAGCACTCGCAGGTGCAGCTGTATACGGAAGGGCCTTTCGACAAGGTGGTCACCTTCCTGTCCGTCAAAAATTACCGCAAGGAAGTGGCGATTCCGCACGGCTGCGAGGATATTCCCGATGTGGCGTTCCTCGGCGGGCACACGATGAACGAGCTCATCGCCGCCGAAAACAAGGCGACGGCATACGCGCTCGCCAAGGCTGGCAGGCAGAACTACACCATCTGGCTGCCGGAGGTGAACGAGTTCACGCTGGGCGAGCTGATGTACCTGTTCGAACTGCAGACGGCGTATGCGGGCGCGATGTTCAATATCGACACCTTCAATCAGCCGGGCGTGGAAGCGGGCAAGCAGGCTACGTATGCTCTGCTCGGCAAAAAGGGCTACGAGGCAAAGAGGGAAGAGCTGGACAGCGCCCCCGCCGCCGAGGAAAAATATATTGTGTAATTTCAGATTGTATAAAAAGAGCGCCGACGGCAATTTGCCGTCGGCGCTTTCCATGACCGCACGTTTTATCCGAAAGTAAATGTCAGAACAAACGAAAGGATAAGCGCAAGGTTGCATGCGATGATTGCCGCAACCGGCAAACCGATGCGCAAGCCTTTGCTCATCTGCGATTTCCGTCCGCGGACAAGCCCGACAATTGAGCAGATCAGTGCGGCATAATATAAAATTGCGAGCGGCATTAAAAAATAGGATGCGGAGGAAGTACCGCCCGCTCCCGACTTCATCATGCCGATGAACGCGAGGGCAGCGATCAGCTCCAGAGCCGCGGCAATGGCACCTGTAACGATGCAGCTGAACCCGCGGCAGTCGACGTCCTGTTCCGTTTCCAAGGCGGGTGCGCCCTCCTCGGCGGTGCGGGCGAAAATCAGGTAGTGCCGCGAAAAAAAGAAGAAGAACCGGCTGTAAAAATCGCCGCGGTAGCGGTAATTATCCATTCCCATTTTTTCGCACACTCTTTCAATTTTTTTGCGCCTGTGTTTGCAGGCTACGATCTTATGCTGTACCACGGCGCGCCTCCTACTTGGAATTGCGCGTAAAAATCAGGTAGTTACCGCCAAAAAACAGAAATACGCGGCTGTAGAAACTGCCGGCGTATTCCCAGCCGTCTAACCCCATCTTTTCGCAGACTTTGGCGATCTTCGATTTCTTTTGTTTGCATTTTACAACGCGGTGTTCAATCATGTCTGTATCCTCCCAAATATCTAATGTATGCAGTATATAATGTATACGTCTATTTGTCAAGCGTTTCGTCGATATATAATGTATACATGAGATATGGAGGTATTCGGTATGCACCTGCGCATCGACGAAATACTGAAAGAAAAGGGGAAAACCAAATACTGGCTGTACATGCAGCTGGGGCTGAGCTATCAGAATTTTAACCGTATCGTCAACAATCAGACGAGCGGCATCAAGTTCGAAAACCTGAAGGCGCTGTGCGACATTTTGGAATGTACGCCCAACGACCTGTTTGCCGAGTACTACCGGGCGGGGGAAGAGAAAGCACCGTAAAGTTTTTGGCGGAAAGGCTTTTTTTGCGCCCTCTTTGCGGGTATAATGGGTATAGATGCGGGGCGCCCGCGCGTTTTGCGCGGGCGCCCCGCTCCATTTTACTTTGGGGAGGGTTCGGATGATTTATTTTTTGAGCGCTTCGGGCGGCATTGCGCACTGCATTCCCGAAAGCGTGTATCAAGGGTCGGCGGAGGGGAATACTCTGTACCTCGTATCGCCGCATGCGGCGAGCGCGGAGGTGAGCGCGGCGTTCCGCCTGCCCGACGGGACAATCACGCCCCGCTGCCGGCTGGAATATGCGGGGATATTGGAGGGGTATGCCGCCGAAAGCGGTGCCCCCGTGTGCGGCTGGCGCCTGGCGCTGCCCGCCTCCGTCACGGCGCAGTACGGCACGGTGCGGGTGCAGTTTTATTTTCTTTCGGCGGGGCAGGGGCAGGAGGCGAGCGCAAGCGCGCAGTTCACGGTGGAGCGCGGCGTGCCGTCGCAGCTGCCTTCCGCGCCCGAGGCGGACGCGTATGCGGACATCGTTTCGGAACTCACCGCTCTGCGCGCCGACCTAATCAACGGCTACTATGCCGCGCGCGCGGCCGTCGCCTGGAACGACGGGCACGTGTACGGCGCAAACGAGCTGGTGTTTTACCCTGCGGCGGGCACGCACGGCGCGATTATGCAATCCAAAGTTTCCGACAATGCACAGCCGCCTTATACAGACGGAGCCTTGAATACGCAGTTTTGGGAAACGGTTGTAAGTTTTGATACCATTGCCGACGATTTTTTTGCGGACGTACATGCGGAGAGAGCGGCGGCGGAGGCCGCTAAAACGGCGGCGGAAAGCGCCCGCTCGGCGGCGGAGACGGCAGGGCAGAACGCAAAGCAGTCGGAGACGGCGGCGCAGGGATACGCGGGCGCCGCGTCGGGCAGTGCGGGGCAGGCGGCTTCTGCGGCGGAGGAGGCGGCTGGTTCTGCAACAGCGGCGGCACAGTCGGCAGGTTCTGCGGCGCAGAGCGCGGGAGAGGCGCAGGCTTCGGCAAGCCGCGCGCAGGCGATTGCGGACGGGCTCGGGGCGGTATACAAACCCGGCGGCTCCATTCCTTACGCGCAGCTGCCCGCGGCGCCGACGGAGGCGGAGCACGGGTATGTGTACAATATCTCCGATTCGTTCACCACCGATTCGCGCTTTGTCGAAGGGGCCGGGCTGCGGTGTGCGGCGGGCACGAACGTCGCGGTTGTGTTGAATGGCTCGCAGTACATGTACGACGTGCAGGGAGCCATGGCCGACTTGACGGATTATGCGCAAATCGACGGCTCGTATCCGGATATGAGCGTCGGCAGTGCGGCGCATGCCGGCAGTGCGGATTCGGCGGGGAGCGCCGCGAGTGCGACGAATGCCGACCATGCGTCTGCGGCGGACAGCGCGACAAATGCCAATCATGCGGCGACGGCCGACAGTGCGACAAATGCCAACCACGCGGCTGCGGCGGACAGCGCGACGAAAGCCGCGCAGGACGGAGACGGGAACGATATCGCGGCAACCTATGCGAAGCAGAGCGGCACATACCCGAATCTGACCGCCGGCTCGGCGCAGAAGGTGGCCCCGGCGGGGCAAATCGATTCGGGGGCACAGCTTTGGTGGGATTTTTTACATGTCCGGTATTCGGGCAGTGCGGTATCAAAAGCGGTTTTAAACGAGGTATTCCTCGTCAACGGCCTGCTGGATTACTTTGAATCGAGCGATACACATACAGAGGCGGCCGCGCTGTTGCAGCTGAAAGCAGTCTATCTGCCGCATACAAATGCGTGGAAAGAGTATTCGCTGGTGTATCTGAACGGGGATATCCCGTATACGCGGTTTTGCGTATATGCGGATGCGGAAGGCCTGCACGTATCGCAGTACGGGACGCAAAGCGAAATGAATCTCGTGCCGCTCTCGTCCAAATCGTCCGGTTTTACGGTATCGTACGCAGGCGGCCCCGCAACGCCGCCCGAAGAGAAAAAAGAGCCCGAAGTGTTGCTGCCGATGTTAAACGGCACAACGCGGGTGTACACCTACAACGGTTCCGATTTTACGGCGCAAGCCGGCGACAGTTATATAATAGACGAGCCGAATATCGTATCCGGCGGCAATACATTGGCCGTCGGCGATTTGGTGCAGGATTCGAGCGGCACAATTCTGCGCCTGACGACGGTGAACGACGGCTCGGGGCTGGCAATCGGCACGGTGTTGGGGCGGCATATTCCGTATTATTTGAAACCGGGTACCGGAATACCGAAATCGCACTTGGCGCAAGCCGTGCAAACCTCTCTCGGCAAGGCGGATACAGCGCTGCAGAGCGCGCCGGTTACGAGCGTCGCGGGGAAGACGGGCGCGGTAACGATTGCAAAAGGGGATGTCGGGCTTTCCAACGTCGACAACGTACAACAGTATTCCGCAAGCAATCCGCCGCCGTACCCCGTTTCGAGCGTGAACGGACAGACGGGAGCGGTAAATTTAACGACAGCCGACGCAGAGGTGTTATCCGGTTTGGCGTTTGACGAAGGATTTGGTCAAACTTCCGGAAATATTGTAGGATATAGAATCGGCAAACTGGTAGTAGTAACTGTGATATTTACCCCCGGCTCTTCAGGTGTAGCCTGGCGGGATTTGGCATTGGCTACAGGTTTACCGTTGCCCAGAGTGGAGGGGAAGTTAAACCCGAATCCGGAATACGTCGGCGTTTGTATTCCGGAAACGCCTTGTGAATTGACGGCAGACGGCATTACTGATGTACAATTTAATCTAAGAATGTATGAAGGTTCGAGCCGATTATGGCTTCACAGATGTACAAAAACGAATGGTGCCGCTGTAGGCGCGGGCGTTAAATTTAAAGGAACCATTGCATATGTTTGTCAATAAGGAGAAGAGACATGAAGTATCTAATAGGGAAAATAGGTGATAAATGGGAAGTTTTAGGGCCTCAGTGCACCGACCCGGCGGTGGAATTGGGCGGCACGGTAGATTCGGAAATATTCGGCTTACTGGATGGATTTCCGGGGGCGTATACAATCGAAAACGGAATCTTCCGGCAGCTGATGACGGTAGAACAAGTGCGGAGCGAAAAGCTGCGGGCGCGGCGCGAGGCGGAGTGTTTCCCGGTTATCAATCGCGGCGCGCTGTGGTACGATAAACTGACGGCGGAGCAGAGGGCGGAGCTGTCGGCGTGGTACGAAGCGTGGTTAGACGCCCCGCAGACGGGCTTTGCACCGAGTAAACCGACTTGGCTGGAAAGTGCGTCTAAACAAAGCTGAACAAGAAGGAAAAAGGGGGCTATCCGAATACGGATAGCCCCGGCTTTTTCAGGATTCGATTCATTTAGCAGGAAAATTGCAACAGTATTTTGACAGGGCAAAGCAGATGCTCGGCCCCGCAATGCCGTACAAAGATATCGGCGCGTTCCGTCGTTCATACCGCTCGAAAGAG